>NZ_JAHYSG010000054.1 GCF_022095675.1 Dactylosporangium sp. AC04546
ACAGCCAGGCCGAACACTTCCGCGCCCCCAACGCCATCGCCGGCTACCTCACCAACGACACCTGCGAGCAGTGCAACACCTACAACATGCTCAAACTCACCCGCGAACTGTGGCTCCTCACGCCGGACAACACCGCGTACTTCGACTACTACGAACGTGCGTTGCTCAACCACCTCATCGGCGCGCAGAACCCGGCCGACACCCACGGCCACGTCACCTACTTCACCCCACTACGCCCCGGCGGCCGCCGCGGCGTCGGCCCCGCCTGGGGCGGCGGCACCTGGAGCACCGACTACGACAGCTTCTGGTGCTGCCAGGGCACCGGCGTCGAAACCAACACCAAACTCATGGACTCCATCTACTTCCACAACGCCACCACCCTCACCGTCAACCTGTTCGTCCCATCCGTCCTCACCTGGACCCAGCAAAGCGTCACCATCACCCAGACCACCACCTACCCGGCCAGCGACACCACCACGTTGACCGTCCAGGGCAGCGGCACCTGGACCATGCGAATCCGCATCCCCGCCTGGACCACCAGCCCCACCATCACCGTCAACAGCACCACCCAGAACGCCACCCCCGGCACCTACGCCAGCCTGACCCGGACCTGGGCGGACGGGGACACCGTCACCGTTACGCTGCCCATGCGCATCGTCATGCGGGCCGCGAACGACAACCCCAACCTCTCGGCGATCACCTACGGGCCCGTTGTGCTGTCCGGCAACTACGGCGACACCGCGCTCACCGCGCCGCCCCTGCTGACCGTCGCCTCGATCAGCCGCACCAGCACGACGGCGCTGCGGTTCAGCGCGACCGCGAACGGCGCGCCGATCGAGCTCGGGCCGTTCCACGACGCGCACGGGCACAACTACGCCGTCTACTGGACGGCGCCCGGTGAGGGAGCCGTCGTCAGCACACCCACGTTCCGGCTGGTGAACCAGGCCAGCTCGCTCGTGCTCGGGGTACAGGATATGTCCACTGCGGACGGTGGGCTCGCACTGCAGTGGGGTGACACCGGGACGCCCGACCACAATTGGGAGTTCATCGTCGACGGCATCGCGGTGCGGCTGCGCAACCTCAACAGCGGGCGGGTCCTCGGGGTCGAGGGCGCGTCCACCGCCGACAACGCCCGGGTCCTGCAGTGGTCCGACAACGGCACCGCCGACCACCGCTGGGTGATCAAGGATGCCGGCACGGGCGGCCACCGCCTCGTCAACGGCAACAGCGGCAAGGTGCTCGCGATCCGCGACGGCTCCACGGCGCAGGGCGCGCAGGCCGTCCAGGCGCCCGACGACGGCACCGCGGACAACCTCTGGCGGTTCGTCCCCGACGGCGCCCGTCGCATCCAGAACCTCAACAGCGGGCTCGTCCTCGGCGTCACCGGCATGTCCACCGCCGACGGCGCCCTCGTCGTGCAGTGGGGCAGTACCGGCACGCCCGACCACTACTGGACCGCGATCGTCGACACCGACGGGTACCTGCGCTTCCGCAACGGCAACAGCGGCAAGGTCCTCGGCGTCGAGAACGCGGCCGACGCCAACGGCGCCCGGGTGGTGCAGTGGTCCGACACCGGCACGGCCGACCACCGCTGGCGGCTGCGCTACGGGCGGAGCGGCTGCTTCCGCATCCAGTGCGCCAACGGTGGCCGAGTGCTCGGCGTCACCGACCGGTCCGCCGCGGCCGGCGCCCAGATCGTGCTGTGGGACGACAACGGCACGACCGATCATCTGTGGCGGTTCGTGTAGGCACTATCGGCTGGCGGCCAGGTCGGCGGTGCCCGGTTGGGTCATCTCGGAGGGCACCACGACCCGGTCGAACAGGTCCTCGCTGACGCCGCGCTGCAGGGCCGCGTCCTTGAGGGTGAGGTTGTGGTCGACCGCGAAGTGGGCGATCTCCGACGCCTTGTCGTAGCCGATGACCGGCGAGAGCGCGGTGACCAGCATGACCGAGTGGTCGACGTTCTGGCGCAGGCGCTCCTCGTTGAGCCGGGCGCCCTCGACGAGGAACCGGCGCAGGTGGTCGGTCATGTCGGCGAGGATGCGGACCGAGTGCAGCACGTTGCTGATGATGATCGGCCGGAACGCGTTGAGCTCGAAGTTGCCCTCGCCGCCGGCCACCGCGACCGCGGTGTCGGAGCCGATGACCTGGACGCAGACCATGAGCATGGCCTCGGCCTGGGTCGGGTTGACCTTCCCCGGCATGATCGACGAACCCGGCTCGTTGGCCGGCAGGTCGAGCTCGTGCAGGCCGGTGCGTGGCCCGGAGCCGAGCCAGCGCAGGTCGTTGGCGAACTTGAACAGCGTCACGGCGACGCCGCGCAGGGCGGCCGAGGTGCGTACGAGCGCGTCGAGGGAGCCCTGCGCCGCGAACTTGTTCGGCGCGGTGACGAACGGCCACCCGGTCATCGACGCGATCGCCCGGGCGGCGTCGTCGCCGAAGCCGGGCGGGGCGTTCAGCCCGGTGCCGACCGCGGTGCCGCCCATCGCCAGCCGGTACAGACCGGCCCGGGTGGTGGTGAGGTGGTCGGTGGCGTCGTGCAGCTGGGCCGCGTAGCCCGACCACTCCTGGCCGACGGTCAGCGGGGTGGCGTCCTCCAGGTGCGTGCGGCCGATCTTGACGACGTCGGACCACTCCCGGCTCTTGGCGGCGATCGCGTCGTGCAGGCGGCCCAGCGCCGGCACGAGCTGCTCGTCGATCGCTGTCACGGCGGCGATGTGCATCGCCGTGGGGAACGTGTCGTTGGACGACTGGCCCATGTTGACGTCGTCGTTGGGATGGATCGGCGCCTTGCTGCCGAGCTCGCCGCCCGTAAGCTGGATCGCCCGGTTGGCGATCACCTCGTTGACGTTCATGTTCGACTGGGTGCCGGAGCCGGTCTGCCACACGTACAGCGGGAACTCGCTGTCCAGCCGGCCCGCGATGACCTCGTCGGCCACCCGCGTGATGAGCTGCGCCTTCCACTCCGGCAGCCGGCCGGCCCGGAAGTTGACCACCGCGGCGGCCTTCTTCACGTAGCCGTAGGCGTGGTAGACGGCCTTGGGCATCCGGTCGTCGCCGATGTCGAAGTGCTCGAGCGACCGCTGGGTCTGCGCGCCCCAGTAGCGGTTCGCCGGCACCTCGACCGCGCCGAGGGAGTCGGTCTCGGTGCGCGTGCCGGTGGCGTCGATGCCGATCGGCAGGTCGCTCTGGTGAGGTTTCGCCTGCTGGGTCACTTGCCTCACCCAGCCTTGATCTCGCGGTACCGCGGCTGCCACATCGCTTCGCGGACCTGCCGGGCGGTGTCGGTCAGCTTCGTGCGGGCGAGGCCCTCGGCGGCGGCCTCGTCGGCGACCGCCGTGGCGACCGTCGCCGACACCTGGCGCAGGTCCTCCACGTGCGGCAGGACGGAGGCGCCGGGCGTGCTCACGTCGACCATCTGCGCGACGGCGTCGGCGGCGGCCTGGAACATGCGGTCGCTGATCCGCGACGCGCGGGCGGTGATCGTGCCGAGGCCGAGCCCGGGGTACAGCAGGGCGTTGTTGGCCTGGCCGATCGCGTACGTGATGCCGGTGTGGGTGACCGGCGCCACCGGGATCCCGGTCGCGACCAGGGCCCGGCCACCGGTCCACGGGATCAGGTCGCTGGGCATCGCCTCGATGCGCTCGGTCGGGTTGGACAGCGGGAAGATGATCGGCCGGTCGACGTGCCGGGCCATCTCCCGCACGATCGCCTCGGTGAACGCGCCGCGCGCGGTCGAGGTGCCGATGAGCATCGTCGGCTTGACCTTCGCGACGGTCTCCGCGAGCCCGATCCGGCCCTTGACCTCGCTCGCCGGCCGGGCGTAGGCGACCTGGAAGTCGCGCAGGTCGGTCATGTCGTCGGTGAGCAGCCCCTGCCGGTCGACGCACCAGATCTGCCGGGTGGCCGCGTCGCGGTCGAGGCCGTCGCGGACCATCGCGTCGCGGAGCTGGTCGGCGATGCCGATCCCGGCGGTACCGGCGCCGAAGACCACGACCCGCTGGTCGCGCATCCGGGTGCCGGCCACCCGCAGCGCGCTGAGCGCGGCCGCGAGCACGATGGCGCCCGTGCCCTGCATGTCGTCGTTGAACGTGCAGATGCGGTCGCGGTACCGCTCCAGGATCCGCCGGCCGTTGCTCGGGCCGAAGTCCTCCCAGTGCAGCAGCGCGCCCGGGAACAGCTTGGTCGCGGCGTTCACGTAGGCGTCGATGAACGCGTCGTAGCGCTGCCCGCGGATGCGCTCGTGGCGGTTGCCGAGGTAGTCGGGGTCCTCGAGCAGTTCGGCGTTGTTCGTGCCCACGTCGAGCGAGACCGGGATGACCCGCGCCGGGTCGATGCCGGCGGCGGCGGTGTACACGGCGAGCTTGCCCACGGCGATGTCGATGCCGCCGACGCCCCAGTCGCCGATGCCCAGGATCTCCTCGGCGTCGGAGGCGACGATCAGGTCCACGTCGCCGGCGCCCAGCCCGAGGTCGGCGAACGCGGACTCGATCCGTTCCGGCTCGTCGATCGACAGGTACACCCCTCGCGGGCGGCGGTACTCGTGGCTGTACCGCTTGATGGCCGCGCCCACGGTCGGGTCGTAGACGACCGGCAGCATCTCGCGCAGGTGCTCGGCCAGCAGGCGGAAGTACAGCACCTCGTTGTTGTCCTGCAGCATCGCCAGGAAGACGTTCTTGTGCAGGTCGGACGGCTGATCGGCGTACTGTTCGTAGGCCCGCCGGACCTGGTCCTCCAGCGACTGCACGGCCGCCGGCAGCAGGCCCTCCACCCCGAGGTCCCGCCGCTCCTGCCGGGTGAACGCCGCCCCCTTGTTCAGCAGCGGTGTGTCGAGGACCTCCGCCCCGCGTACCGCGGCGACGTAGCTGTCACCCTCGACGTGAAACTTCCGTTTCGCCGACACCAGCGTCGCGGCAGTCATAGCCACCTCCTGCGGCGTGTGGTTGTCGCCCCCGGACCGGGGCACGGTCGTAGCTACCCGCTACCGCCGCGACAATCCCCGGCCTCAGCGGTGCTCGATGATCCGGGTCAGCTCGGCGGCCCGCTCGTCGTTGCCGACCCGGCGGAACAGCGTCCGCGCCTCCTCGAAGGCGGCCCGCGCCGCGGCCGGGTCGACGCTCGCGAACGCCTGGCCCAGGCTGCTCAGGGCGGACGCCTGGTACGAGTGCCAGCCGCGGGTGCGCCACAGGGCCACCGACTGCTGTAGGTGCTCGATCGCGTGCCGGGGCCGGCCGGCGGCCAGCTCCAGCTCGCCGAGCAGCCCCAGGCTGTCGGCGAGGTGGTGGGTCATGTTGTACTCGCGGCTCAGTGCCGACGCCAGCTCGGCCGTCTCGTGGGCGAGCGGGTCGCCGCGCAGCTGGTAGACCCGGGCCAGCGCGACGAGGGTGAGCGTCTCGGTGTAGTTGTCGCGGTACCGCCGGGAGATGGCCAGCGACTCGCCCAGCATCCGCTGGGCGAGCTCGAGGTTGCCGAGCTCGCGATGGCCGATGCCCAGGTACTGCAGGACGGTCGCCTCGGCCCGGGCGTTGCCCAGCGCCCGCGCGTGGTCGAGCGCGGCGTCGGCGTGCCCGACCGCGGCGTCGTACGAGGCCCGCTCGAACTTCGCCACCGCCAGGACCAGGTTGGCCCGCACCAGCCCGCCGACGTGACCCGACCGCTCGGCACTGCGCAGGGCGCGCTCACCCATGGCGATCGCCGAGTCGTGGTCGGCCGCGGCGGCCAGCGCCCAGGCGCACATGACGGCGGCATCCGACACGCCCCGCTCGTCGCCCAGCTCCTCGAACATCTCCAGCAGCCGGAACGCGTCGGTGCGCAGCCGCGCCATGACCGTGCCGTCGGTGCGGTCCTCGGCCCAGGTCATCACGTCGATCAGGCCGCGCAGCATGACCGCCTCGCCGAGCCGGTTGCCGGCGCGCCGGCAGGCGGCCAGCACGGCGGTGTTCGTGCTGGTCCAGTCGCGGTACATGCCGCGCAGGTCGAAGTACTTCTCCAGGCAGCCGGCCAGGTCGAAGGCCAGCGCGTCGAGGCCGAGCCGGCACGCCTGGTACACCGCGGACAGCAGCGCCTCGCGCTCGGCGTCGAACCAGTCGACCGGCTCCATCGGGTGCACGTGCCCCTCGGCCCAGGCGGTCGCCGGCCGCGGCGCGGGGCCCCGGATCTCGGCGAAGCACGGGCCGGGGATGCGGCGGGCCATGTGCTCGGCGAGCACGAGCCAGCCGCCCAGCCCGCGCCCCAGCACCCGCGCCATGTCGTCGTCCGGCTCCTCGGCCCTCGCGCGCTCGCGGGCGTAGAGGCGGACCAGGTCGTGGAAGCGGTAGCGGTACTGCCCGGCGGCGTCCGTGCCGGCGTCCGTGAGCAGCTGCGCGTCGACGAGCGCCTCGGCCAGCTCGGCCGCCTCCTCCAGCGAGCAGTCCAGGACGACCGCCGGCAGCCACACCGGGAAGTCCGGCGCGTCGAACAGGCCGAGCAGGCGGAACAGCCGCTGCGAGGTCCCGTTCAGCCACCGGTAGCTCAGCGCGAGCGAGGCCCGCACCGCAAGATCGCCGGTGTCGAGCGCGTCGAGCGGGCGCGACGCGCCCCGCAGCAGCGCGACGAGCCGGCCGACCGGCCAGGTGGGCCGGGCCGCCAGCCGCGCGCCGGCGATGCGGACCGCCAGCGGCAGCCCGGCGCACAGCGCGACGAGCTCCGCCGCCTCGGCCGGCCGGCTCGCGAGGCGGTCCGCTCCGGCCATCCGGGCGAGCAGCCCGGCCGCCTCCTCGTCGGAGTACACGTCGAGGTCGGTGAACCGGGCGCCCTCGATGCCCTTCAACCGGACCCGGCTGGTGATGACGACCGCGCACGTGGCGGCGCCGGGCAGCAGCGGCCGGACCTGCTCCTCCGACAGCGCGTTGTCCAGCACCAGCAGGAACCGCCGGCCGGCCAGCCGGGTGCGCAGCAGTGCCGTGCGCTCCTCCGGGTCGTCCGGCATCGCCCGGCTGTCCACGCCCAGCGCCCGCAGGAACCGGGCCACCACGTCGACCGGCTCCAGCGGCGCCGCCTCCACCCCGCGGAGGTTCACGTAGAGCTGGCCGTCCGGGTACGCCTCGGCGACGCGGTGGGCGACGTGCACGGCGAGCGCCGTCTTGCCGATGCCGCCCATGCCGGCCAGCGCGACGATGACCGGCGCGGTGGCCGGCCGGTCGCCGGTGAGCGTCTCGCACAGGCGCGCGACGAGCGCCGCGCGCCCGGTGAAGTCCGCGATGTCCGGTGGCAGCATGGCGGGCGCCGCGCTCGGTTCGGCCGGCGCCGCCGGCTCCGCGACCGCCTGCGCGGCGAGCGCGTCCCGCACCGCGGCCCAGCGGCCGGCCGCCGCCTCGTCGAGGCCGCACGCCCGGGTGAACGCCAGGACGAAGTCGCGTCGCGGCAGGCTCGACCGGCTGAGCGTCGAGGCGATGGTGCTGGCGGGCAGGGCGTCACCGACGGCGTCGGCGCGGGCCGCCAACTCCCGGTAGGTGCGGCCCGACCAGGCCCGCAGCTCACGCAGGACCGCGACGAACGACGCCGGGCCGGTCGCGGTCGCGGGCTCGGGTCCGCCCTCGTTCGCCAAAACCGCCTCCGCCGCTCGACGCCGCTTGGCATTGAGCCTAGTGGACGTCGACCGCCGGCCATCATTCGCGGCGGTGACCGCCCCCCGCACGGTCACCGCTGCACTCCTGATGACGGTGCCATCCGGCGGGCGCCCGGACACCCCGCCGGAGCGTTCGGATCTGTACGGATCCGTTCGGAACGCTTGAGACCGCGGCGGCCGGGCGGGAAGCTCAGGCATGACCTCGATGGGCGGCATCCGTGCGGCGGCCGGGAACCGGTCGCTCGACGGCGCGTCGGCGAGCCTGGTGGAGCTGCTGCACTCGACCGGCGCGTGGACGGTAGAGGTGGCCCTGTCGCACCTGCCGCTCCTGGCCGACGACCTCGACCGGCACGCCGTGATCGCGTACCTCGCGCCGCTGGCGCCGGGCGACGCCTGGGCCGCCGCGAAGCGCATCGCGGACCCGGGCTGGTTCGCCGAGGCGGCCGTCGCCGTGGCGCCGTACCTGCCGGCCGACCTGCTCGGCGAGGCGCTCTCCGCGGCCGCGGCGATGCCACGGGACTCGCCCGCGTCGGCAAGGTTGCTGGCCGGCCTCGCCCCGCACCTCCCGGCCGCGCTGCTGCCGGCCGCGCTCGCCGCGGCCGGGCCGGTCTCGGGCGACCGGTTTCGGGCCGGCGCCCTCGCCGCCCTCGCGCTGCGGCTGCCCGCCGACCTCCTCGGTGCCATGCTGCGCGTGATCGCCGCCGAGCCGGACGAACCCGACCGGGCGCGGGCGCTCGGCGTGCTCGCCCCGGTGCTGCCGCCGGCCCTGTTGGGCACGGCGCTCGCCGCCGCGAAGTCGCTCACGGACCCGTCTGCGGCGCTCACGGCACTGGTGCCGTACCTTCCCGACGGCCCGCTGCTCGACGAGGCCGTCGCCGCGATCGCCGCCGGCGCGCCGCGGGCGGCGGCCCTCACGAACCGCATCCCGCTGTGGTTCGGCGACGACCGCACTGACGCGGCCGACCGGGCGCACGCCGCGGCCGCGGCCGTCACCGACCACGCCGCCCGCGCCGAGGCGCTCATCGGCCTGCTCGCGCACCTGCGCGATCCCGCGTACGCGACCGCGGCGCGGCAGGCACTCGACGCCGCGGTGAGCGTCAGCGACAGCCGAGTCCGGGCGGAGCGGCTGACCGCGCTCATCCCGTGGCTCACCGGGCCCGCGCGCGCCATCGCCGTCCGCGCGGCGCACGCGGCCACGGAGGCTGTGACCGACCCCGAGCTGCGGGCGGAGTCCCGGTTGGGCCTCGTCCGGTACCTGACCGGCACCGACCGCGACGTCGCCGTCCGGCAGGGTCTGGCCGTCGCGGCCGTGACCGCCGACGGGGCAAGGCGCTGCCGGATGCTCGCCGGGCTCGCCGCCCACCTGTCGCCCGACCGGCTCGCTCAGGCCCTGGCGGTGGCCACCGACGGCACCGTCGCCGACCGCTGGCGGGCGCAGGCGATCGCCGGCCTGGCCGGGCACCTGCCACCGGCGCTGCTGGCCGAGGCGTTGTCCGCGGCGAAGGCCATCGGCAGCGGCTACTGGCAGGCGGTCGCCCTCAACGGCCTCGCGCCCCACCTGCCGCCCGATCTTCTGCCCGAGGCGGTAGCGGCCGGCCTGACCCTTGCCGACGGCAGGCCGTCACCATCCCGAAAGCCGTCATGACCGAGGGGCCTGCGCCCCGCCTCACACTGACCGCTTGAGCCCTGCGGAAGCGTGGCGGGGCGAGGACAATGGTGGGGGAAAGCCGTGCGCGGGAACGGCTCGGTGACCAGGGCGTGGCGTCTGTGACTGGTTCCGCATTCCGAGGTGCTGTCCGGGCAGGTGTCAGATCGGCGCTTGCCCTGGTGGCTGCCGCAGTCACCTTCCCGATCGTCGCGGGCGCGGTCATCTACGCCGTGCCGTATCTCACGATGCCGGTCGTCGTCGCACTCGGCATTCTCGGCGTCGCGGCGCTCACATATCGGGCCGGCGCCGCGTTCGGTGTCCCGGTGGCGCTCGCGGGCTTCCTCGCCTTCGACTGGTACTACCTGCAACCGACACATCCCGTCGGGAGCCCGAGCGTCGACGACGTGTCGGAGGCCGCCGTGTTTCTCGTGCTGGCGACCGCCATCGGCCACCTCGTCACCGTCGCCCAGCGACGTGAGCTGGCCTCCGAGGCGCGCCGCGGCGTGCTCGCCGACCAGCAGGCAGCGCTGCGGCGGGTGGCGACACTCGTCGCGCAGAACGCCACGCCCGCCGAGGTGTTCGCCGCCGTGGCCGCCGCAGTCGGCGGAGTCCTCGACGCCGACATTGCGGTCGTCGCGCGGTACGAGGTGGACGCCAGCGCGACCATGCTCGCCACCTGGGAGCGTCATCCGGGCGCGTTGCAGGCACCGGTCAACTATTCGCTCGGCGGCCACGACATCTCGACGATGGTGTTCCAGTCGCAGCGCCCGGCACGGATGGCCGACTACAGCCAGGCCGACAGCTCCATCGGGGTCGCCGTGCAACAGGCGGCCATTCGCTCGGCACTCGGCGCGCCGATCATCGTCGACCAGCGGCTGTGGGGCGTCGCGATCGCCGGGTCGAGGCATCCCGGCGCGTTCCCGGCCGACTTCGAGAACCGGATCTGCGAGTTCACCGAACTGCTGGCCACCAGCATCGCCAACACCGAGAGCCGGGCCGAGCTGGCCGCGTCCCGCGCACGCATCATCGCCGCGGCCGACGAGACGCGGCGGCAGCTGGAGCGCGACCTCCACGACGGGGCACAGCAGCGGCTCATCTCACTGTCCCTCGCCATGGCGAACGCCGAGTCGGAGACCCCGCCGGGACTGCCCAAGCTGAAGGACGACCTGTCGGAGATGCGCAACGCCCTGAAGGGCCTGGCCGATGACCTTCGCGAACTCTCGCGGGGCATTCATCCGGCGGTCCTGTCCGAGGGCGGCCTCCAGCCCGCGCTCAAGGGGCTCATCCGTCGTTCCGTGGTGCCCGTCGAAGGCGACATCCGCATCGATGGCCGCCTGCCCAAGAGCGTCGAGGTGGCCGCCTACTACATCGTGTCGGAAGCGCTCACCAACGTGGCCAAGCACGCCAGGGCATCGGAGGTGACCGTCCGTGTCGGGCGCTCAGCCGACGCGCTCGCCTTGGAGATCCGCGACGACGGCGTCGGGGGCGCCGATCCCGGCGCAGGTTCAGGCCTGGTCGGTCTCGAGGACCGGGTCAAGTCTCTCGGCGGCACCATCGACGTCAAGAGCCCGCCCGGCCGCGGCACCGAGCTGTCCGTGACGCTGCCCCTGAACCGGGAACAGTGACCAGATCAGGGGCGCTTCGGCTCGGCCGGCAGCGCTTCACGGACGGCCAGCCGGGTCGGGTCCGCCGGATCGTACTCGACGACGAACCGGTCGCCCGGCCGTGGCGCCGCCAGCCGCGACACCAGCCTCGTCGCCACCGCCTCGAACGCCGCCGACCCGTCGGCCGGCTCGACCCGCAGCCGCAGCATCGCCAAGGGGTCGTCGTTCACGGTGGTGCCGGTGTCGCTCACCGACAGCACGGTGCCCGTCGCGGGCCGGCCGGGACCCGTGAGCGTCTGCTGCGTTCCTGCGAAGGCGGCCCGCATCCTGGCGGCGGCCTGCCGCGTCACCCGCCGGGTGTGCACGGCCGCCGCCAGGATGCCGGACCCGACGAGCAGGAAGATGCCCCCGAGAAGCCAGCCGAGCCGGTTGCCCGACACCGCGGCCGCGATGGCGCCACCCGCGAGCGCGATGACGAGCACACCGGCGAGGCGCAGCCCGCCACCGGCCGCGATGGCGATGGCGGCCACCGCCGCGCCGCCGATGAGGGCGACCATGACGACGCCGAAGGAGATCCGGCAGCTACCGGTCGCCTCGCAGTCGCCGAGGTTCACCAGGCCGTAGGTGCCAACTCCCGCCGCAACCGAGGCGACGACACCGATCGCGGTGGCGATAATGACGCGGGCCTTCACGGGCCACAGCGTAAGGCCTGTCGCACAACCGGGGCCGGCGCGAGGCGGTGGCGTCGGCGCCCTGCTGTGGGCGCGGTCACCGTTAAGGTGTCGTCAAGGTGAACGCGGTGAACTGGAGGTGAACGGCATGATGATTGCAACGGAACCGACCGAGAGAGGAACCATCATGTCGAACACCAAGCAGCCCAAGGCCATCTGGCGTGTCAAGCCCACCGCGACCGGCCGCATCGAGCTCGTCATGCGCTGGGAAACGCCCAAGCGGCGGCTCGACTGAGCGGCAGCGGCCGGGTCTCATGCGGCCAACTGCTCGCGCAGCACCGCCGTCATCTGATCGAGGTCGATCGTGCGCTTCTCTGAGATGATGGTCAATGTCGGGAACGCCGGGTCGGCCGGGTGGTCGAGCGTGATGACGGCCACCGGCTCCGTGTAGTGACTGCAGGAGTTGGTGCATTCGTAGTACTGCTGGGAAAACGCGATCCCGGCACCGAGCGCCGTCTGGACCGTGGTGGCCGTGGCGCGGCGGTCGGCCGGGACGTCCGTGGCGGTGCGGTACACCCCGTGGCTGCCGTTGCCGATCCGGCCGTTGTCGTCGGTGGAGCACGTGGTCGCGTAGGCGGCCAGGCGGACGGCCCGCCTGGCGCCGAGATCGACCCGCGCGTCGAGGCCCGGGCAGGCACCGGACCCCGCCGAGCGCATGATGAGCCGCTGCCCGGTGTCGAGCCGGAGGTGGAACGCGACCGGCTCGCCGACCGGCGCGATTGTCGGCGAGCTGACCGGGACCGGATCGGGCCGGACCACCGGCCCCTGGCAGCCGCCGGCCAGCAGGGCGAGTGCGACAACCGCGAAGCATCTGCGCAACATGCCACCTCGGACGTCTCGCGAACCCGCGCCCGTTCCGCCCTGTCGCCTACCTGACCTCGGCCCGTACCGTGGATGGATGGCCCGCCGCGACCCGCAGGAGAAGAAGGCGCTGAGCTACTCGAAGGACCGCCGCAACGACTACGGGGAGAACGACAAGAGCTCCCGCAAGAACATCCGCCGCAACAAGCGCACCCCGAACCGCTCCGACCGCCACCGAGAGCGCCAGACCCTGGCCGCCGCGACGGGCACCGCCGTCCCGGCGGAGGCGGCCGAGGCGGCCGAGATCAAGCTGCTGGCCCGCAAGTCGATGTGGTTCACGACCCGCTGGCGGAAGTGGCGCGACGCGCCGCTGGCCGACATCGTCGTCTACAAACTGCGCCGCCGGGCCGACCTGGGTATGACCGACCCGGCCGCCGTCGAGGCGACGATCGAGCGGATCCGCCGTCAGTCCTCGACGCCGTAACCCGTGAACGTGTAGCGGCCGGGGGACTGGCGTTCGATCTCGGCGCCGACGCGGGCGCACTCGCCGGACCAGGTCTCCTCCTGATCCCGCTGGATCTCCTCCGGCATCTCGCCGTAGGCGTACCCGGAGTACAGCAGAATCCCGAGCGCACGGGGCTCGTAACCGTCGTAGTCGTAGACGTCCGGGACGGCCGGCTCGCGCTCCTCGTCGCGCAGCCGGAGGCGCTCGGCGGCCGCCCGGGCCAGGGCCAGGACCGCCCGTTGTTCGTCCTCGGGCATGGCGGCGCCGTCCTTGCGGGTGACGAACAGGGCCGGTCCGTAGGCAGACATGCGGCCACGATAATCGCTCGCGCAACCCGTCGGCCCGGCGCAGGCTGGGCGGATGGGGATGCTGGAACTGATGGCCGCGCGGGTCGCCGGGGGAGCGACCGTCGAGTTCCGCCCCACGGGATCGTCGATGGTGCCGCTGATCCGCAGCCGCCAGCTCGTGACGGTCGCGCCGGTCGACCCGGCGCGGGTCGAGGTCGGTGACATCGTGCTGGCCCGGGTGGCCGGGACGACGTACCTCCACCTGGTGTCGGCCGTCGCCGCCGGCCGCATCCAGATCAGCAACAACCGGGGCCGGGTCAACGGCTGGACGACCCCGGCGCGAGTGTTCGGCATCTGCGTCGCCGTCGACGGCGTCGCGCGCCCCCGCGTGGCCGGCAAGGCGCGGGGAGCGCCCGCCGGCTGACAGAATGCCCGCATGGCGCAGCGGGCGTGACACGGCTTCGTGGAGCGGCTCGTCGAGCTCGGGGCTTGGCGCGGGCTGCGCACCGCCGCCGGTCAGCGGCCGGTCGACCTGGCCCGGCAGGCGAATCACGCCGAGCTGGCCGAGGTGCTGGAGCCGCCCGTCCGCGCTGACGTCCCGCTGCGCTCCTCGAAGCAGTAGCGGGGCCGGCGGTCACAGATGGGTCCGCAGGAAGCCGGCGATCTCCGTGCGGGCCGCCTTCGCCTGGGGGACGACGCCCGGCATGCTGACGAAGGCGTGGGGCGCGCCCTCGTGCTCGGTCAGGCGGACCGGGGTGCCGGCGGTGCGGAGGGCCTCGGCGTAGGCACGTCCGTGGTCGGCCACCGGGTCCAGGTCCGGGACCACCACGAGGGCCGGGGGCAGGCCGCTCAGGTCGGCGGCGAAGAGCGGTGACAGTGCCTTGGCGTCGGTGCCGTCCGGGACGGCCAGACGGAGGAACAGCGCCATCTGCGTCACCGTGAGGGTCGGGCTGTCGGCGTGCTCGCGCATCGACGGGTAGTCGAACGCGCTGGAGGTGAGGTCCGCGACCGGGTTCACCAGGACCTGCGCCCGCAGCGCCAGGCCGGCGTCGCGGGCCCGCAGCGCGGACAGGGCGGCGACCACCCCGCCTGCGCTCTCCCCGAACAGCGCGGCCCGGGCCGGGTCGACGCCCCACCGTGCCGGGGCGTCCAGGATGTGCCGCAGCACGTCCCAGCCGTCGGCGACCGCGGCCGACAGCGGGGTGTCCCGGCTGATCAGGCGGTGCTCGACCGACACCACGACCGCGGGCAGCCGGGCGGCGAGGTGGCTGTTGATCCAGTCGCTCTGCGGTGCCGTGCCCACGAACCCGCCGCCGTGCACGTGGACGACGAGCGGGTGGGTGCCGTGGGCCGGCGGGCGGTACACCCGGACCGGCAACGTCCGGTCGGGGAGCACGACCCGCTCCCAGGCGATCGCCGCGCCGCGGTCCGGGAAGCCGGAGATGACCCGCACCAGCTTCGAGGAGCGGCGCCGGTTCTCCGCGTCGCGGAAGGCGTCGAGGGCCTCGGCCGGCATGGCCGTCCAGTCGGGCTGCTTGCGGACCGCGTGCAGCATCCGGATCCCCAGCGGTGGCTTCACAGTTCCCCCTCAAATTCCGCTACCTTTAGTATCGATACTAAAGGTAGCGGTATCGTGAGCACATGTCCACCAGACCGCCCGGCCGCCCGCGCTCCGGGATCGACGACACGGTGTTCGCGGCCACGCTGCGGACGGTCCACGAGCTCGGGTACACCCGGGCGACCGTCGACCGGATCGCCGCCGCGGCCGGCATCGCCAAGACGACGATCTACCGCCGCTGGCCGTCGAAGGGCGCGCTCATCACGGCCTGCCTGGTGGACGCGTTCGGCCCGGCGCCGCTGGAGGGCACCGACCGGGCGGAGATCATCACGGCGGCGATCCGCTGGATCGCGGCGAAGATCGGCGAGCCGGGGATCGGCGCGGCCTTCGCGGGCGTGTTCACCGACGCCGTCAACGACCCCGAGCTGCGGCAGATCCTGTCGAAACAGCTCCAGGATCCGTACCGCATCGCGCTACAGGAGGTGCTGGGCGAGTCCGAGCAGCGGGTGCTGTTCTTCGTCGACGTCGTCGTCGGCACCCTGCTGCACCGGCTCGGCATGACCGGCGAGCCCATGGTCGACGTCGACGACCTGGTCGAGATGATCCTGCGCGACTTCCGCTAGTGCTGTGACCATTTACGTTCACCGGTTTGGTGTTCGTGTTGTGGTTCCTCGCCGCGTGGTGCGGTCGAGCGACTCCCCGCCATCACCGTTTCGGGTGGTGGCGTGGCGGGCCTCAGCCGGCCAACCGACCCTCCTGCCGCCACCGGGTGGCGGCGGGGGTCACGCCGGGACGGTCCGGCACCAGGAAGATGCCGTCCCGCTCGACGGTGCGTGACCACGGTCGGCACCACTGGTGCCGCCGCGGTGGATCCGCCGCCCGGGGTTCGGGTGGCGATGGTGGCGGCCGCGAACAGGTCACGGTGCCCGGAGAGCTTGCAGGTGGTGCAGGTCATGGTCCGTCCGGCCGGTTTCCGCACCCGATGCCGGCAGGCGGGGCAGGTCGAGGAGGTGCCGCGTTCGTCGACCAGGCGGACGGTGACACCGGCGAGTTCGGCCTTGTCCCGCAGCACGGCGATGGCCCGGCCGACCTGCCACTGCCGCAACCGCAGGTTGTGCCGCCGACCCGCATCAAGCCCCAAGACGCCGCGGGGGTCACCGACGGTCAGGGTGCCGACGCGATGCTGCACCGCCCAGGCGATGACGGTCTTCGCCGCCTCGTGCTGCGCCTGCCGCACCCGCCGCCGGTGCCGGGCCTCGACGAGGCGGGTCCGGCGGCGGTACTGCCGCCACCGCCGCGACCCCCGCTGGCCGGGTTTCGGCGCCCGGGCGGCCACCGCCCGGCGGCGGGCCTTCGTGTCGGCCAGATGCAGGCGGTGCTCGGCCCGGACCGCCCGGCCGGACACCAACAGCCCCCGCCCGCCCGGCCCGGCCACCGCATAAGGGTGGATGACGCCCAGATCAACACCCGCCACGCGGTCCGGATCTGGTGCCGCATCGGGCGGGTAGGCGGCGACGGCCACCTCGGCGGTGACCTCGACCCACAACCGGCCGGCGTCGGCGAGCAGGGTCACCGACCGGATCTGTCCGTCCGGGTAGGGCACCTCGCGGTCCAGGCGCAACCACAACGACGGGCACCCGGCCGCGGTCGGCATACGCAACCGCCGTCCGGAAAGGCCGAACGTGCCGTGATACCAGCGAACCGGCACCAACCCACGCCGGCGCCGGGGAGACCGTGCCGTCACGTCGCCGGCCCGGCGGCGTTTCGCCGCCGCGAACCAGGCATCAGAGAATCGGCGAAGCACTGACCGAGCGCCGGTCGTGTCCAGCTCACCGAACGTGCCCGGACCCGACGCCGCGAGCTCCCGGCACAATGCCTGATACGACACCAGCGGCGCATCGCGGCGCTGGTGACGCCACGCGTTGACCTCCAGCACACACGCCCACACATCCCCCGCCGAACGCAGCAACCCGTAACAGCGCTCCCGCTGCGCCCGCGACAACCGCAACCCAACCCGGGCCGTGCGATACACCACCCGCGACGCGTCCCGGTCCCTACGGCGAGGCATACCCGCATCACACCACACGGGTACGACAAAACCGGCCACCAACAACCCGGTGAACGTTAGTGGTCACAGCACCAGTGAGGCTCCGCCTCGGACCGCCGAGGTGGGTGGCTGGGCTGGTCAGGCCGCTGCTGCGGGTTCATCCTCACTGCTATGGGGCCAGGTGGGGAGGACCGATGGCGGCGCGTCTGTCGAGAGTGAATCCGGTGACGGTCAATGACATGCTCGACGGGCGGAAGC
This sequence comes from Dactylosporangium sp. AC04546, assembly GCF_022095675.1. Lineage (GTDB taxonomy): Bacteria > Actinomycetota > Actinomycetes > Mycobacteriales > Micromonosporaceae > Dactylosporangium. The sequence goes on from NZ_JAHYSG010000054.1 coordinate 17,046, forward strand.
TGCTGGAGATCGATCGTCTGGACCGGATCTATCTGTCGTTGACGGTGCCGGGCCTGGTGGTGGGCGGGCAGGTGGTCGGCTTCCTCACCGGACATGAGGGCCAGGCCCATCCCGTCGCCGGCGCTGCTGGAACGCCGGGGCAGACGTTCCGCCGGGCCGTGGAGTCCTTCGCCCGGTCCAACAACATCCCGGTCATCACCTTTACGGGCAAGAAGGATCAGCGCCGTCCGGGGGTGCTCGCCGACACCCCATGGCCGGAACGCAAGATCGACCAGGTGATGCCGCTGATCCGTAAGGCCGCCGCCGCCGGCCGGTCCCAGGTCGTCGCCGTCGGCGTGGCCCAGGAGTTCCAACGGGTGTTCACCGGCACCAAGTCAGAGACCGGCACCGGGGCGGTGTGGTTCACCTACCAGCGCACCGAGCGTCGGGTGACCTGCTACTACTTCTACCTGTGGGATACCGACTTCGGCCCGGTGTTCATCAAGGTCTGCGCCTACTTCCCTTACCCCGGCAAGATCTGGACCAACGGGCACGAGTGGGCCAAACGTCAAGCGGCCCAGGCCGGAATCGGCTTTCGGGAACTGTCCAACGGCTTCGCCGCGTGCGATGACCCCGCCGCGCTGCAGGCGATCTGCGACCGGTTCGGTCCCGGCACCATCGCCGTGTTCACCGAACCGTGGTGGGCCCGGCTGCCGCTGCCGTTCACCCCGACCGACCGGGCCCCCGGCTACTGGTGGGACATCGCCATGCGCCTGGTCGAGGTCGCCAAGACCATCGTGTTCACCGCGCCCCGCCACGCCCGGGCCTTCTTCGAAGCCCTCACCGCGGACAACCTCGACATCGGCCGCCCCGACAACATGGAAATCATCTTCGACCGGCAGATCCGCTCCACCACCCACGGCGTGTTTCGCACCGCCCTCGACCGCGACAACGACAATATGGGCGTCAACGCCTTCTACCGCCACTCCCGGATCAAGTACTACCTCAAAGACCGCCGCGCGCTACGCATCGAGACCGTCATCAACGACACCTACGACCTCGGTGTGCTACGCCGCCTCGAACACCTCGACGAGATCATCACCAAGACCCGTGACGTCAACCACCGACTGCTGGACACTATCCGGGTCGGTCAGGGTTGCGTCCTTGCGAGCCCAGCCCTTGAGCGGATCGCGCAGCCCACCCTCACCGAGGACGGCAGGAGGGCCCCAGCCCTACGCTTCGGCGACCCCCGGGTCATGGCCCTGACCGGCGCCCTCTGCCTGCACCTCTTCGCCGTCACCGGCCTCACCAACAAGCGCCTCCGTGCCTTGACCGCCCGGCTGCTCGGCACCACCTACACCACCGGCCAGATGACCTACGACCTACGCCGCCTACGGCTCAACGGCCTCATCACCCGCGTCGAGCACACCCACACCTACGTCCTGACCCCTGACGGGCAACGCCTCGCGATCTTCTACACCAAACTCCACGACCGTCTCCTGCGACCACTCACAGCCGCCGACCAGCCCCAAGCCCTACCCGAACTCCGCCACGCCCTGAACACCATCGACCAGCACGTCCAGAACTACATCACTCGAGCCCGCCTCCAAACCCCAGCCTGAAAACCTGACTCTCCTGTCCAGATTCTCAAACCCAAGGATCTAGCTTCCGCTGAACAGCAGGCCCGGCTCGGGGCTCGACTCGACCAGGGGCAGCGTGTTCGGGTCGAGGCTCCAGGCTGCGGCCACCCGCATCACGGTCATCTCGCTGATGTGCGCGTCGTCCGCGACGCCCAGCTCGACCTCCACCGGGGTCGGCGCGCCCTGCTGCTCGAACGCGCCGCTGGAGCCGTCGCACCGCAGCCGGCGGACCAGCCGGCCGCCCCTGGCCAGGGCCCACTCGTGGTACTCCGACACCCGATGCGTGCCGAAGAACTGGACCTCGGCGCCGAGCCGCTCGCTCAGCCCCGCCACCGCGAGCCCGTCGAACGGCAGCAGCGCGCCGACCACGAAGACCCACCCGGCGGTGGGCGGCGACACGAACACCCGCCGCTTGTACGCGCCGCCGACGCCCTCGTCCCAGCCGACCGGCCGGCCACCGGAGCGTCCGATGGCGGCGGCGACCTCAGCGGTACCACGGCCGCGAACCGCCAGCCACATGCACTTGAAGCCGAAACCCGCGCCGGTCGGGGTGCCCGGCGGCAGGTGCTGGGCCGGCAGGGAATGGATCAGCTCCAGCACCCCGTCGAGCCCGGTCCGCGTCTCGTACGGCGTGGGCCGGCTGTTCGCGATCCCGTGCCCGGTCAGCCGGACCGTGCCGTCGGACAGCTCGTCGACGATCACCTCCGCGCCACCGTGCAGCAGGCGCCCGTCGATCCCGGCGGGAGCGCCGAGCACCGCGTCGTCGGCCTCGGCGAGCGCGCGCCGCACGGTGTCCAGCAGCGTGTCCGGCCCCGCGGTGTGCCCGCCGGCACTGGACATGACGTACAGCTCGCCCGTCGCCATCGTCGTCACCAGGACGCGGCGCACGACGGGCCACCGGGGGTCGAGGGCGGCGAGCTCACGCAGTACCGCCGAACCCAGGGCCGCCGGATCACCGTCCGCGACCGGGTGCGCCGGCGCCTCAGGGTCCTGCGGCTTGGCGTCCACCTGCCATGCGCCGCCGGTGGTGAACGCCCGCACGCGCTTCTCGGGCCGGAACTGCCGCACCGTCACGCCGGCGACGGTCTCGCAGAACCCCTGCCACGCGCCGTCCTCGGCCGGCCGGTGCAGCTGCTCGGCGACGAGCTCCCCGAGCCGCCGCGCGGTCACGCCGTCCTCGACCCGGACGCCGCCGGAGAAGGCCCAGGTCCCGGTCACGTACATCCGGCCCTGGAAGAGATGGATCTCGACCCACACGGAGACAGACGGTACCGCCCACCTCGGCATCTGGTGAGAGCGGAGCGCCGCCGAACCTCGTTCCGTGGCGCCGCCGCGGTTGCACGACGTCTCCGTCTACTGTGGAGCCATCGAGGCCGCCGATCGCGACGGGGCGTACACGATCGGGCATCGCTGATAGCCTTTCCGCCATGCATCGCAGTCGGCTGGTCGGGATCCTCATCGACACGCCTGCCGCGCAGGTCGACGCGGCAGTGGACTTCTGGTCCGCCGCGCTGGGCGCCCAGGCCTATCCCGCACCGGGCGAGGAGCAGTTCACGGTCCTGATCGACGCCGCACCCGGCCTGTTCACCGTCGTCCAGGCGGTCGATGACGCGCCGCGCTACCACGTCGACATCGAGACCGACGACCTGGCGGCGGAGGTTGCCCGCCTGACGGCGCTGGGCGCGGAGCTGGTAACCCGCTGGAAGGATGCCTTCACGCTGCGCTCGCCGGGCGGCCACCTGCTCTGTGTGGTGCCTGTGCACAGCGATCCGGAGACGTTTGCCAACTCAGCGCGAACCTGGCCATGAGGGCACATGCCTGGGCTGATTTTGCGACCCGCCGCGGCTTGTTGTGAGGGTTCGATGAGGTTCCGGGTCGGGCAGCGGTTGCTGATCAGGAGCGACCCTTGTGAGGTCCGGGTGGTTGACTTCTACGGTGACCTCGTTGCCGTCGAGTGGCCCTGGGGCACCCCGGATCCGCATTCCAGGTTCGGCTGGGACGGCACCGTTGCGGTGCCGACCGATCCCTCCCGTCTCGAATGGGTGCAGTCGCCGTGGCGAGTCGAGCCCCCGGTTGGCCTGGGAGTGGGCGACGTCTGCCAGCTGGTGATTCGGGAAACCGCATGCATCGTGCGGGCCGTAGATGTGTTCGAGACCCCGAAGGACGTCGGGAGCCTGCCGCGGCCGACGTCTGCTCTGACGCTGGCGTTCGCCGAGCTGCCTCCGCCGCTGCGCCGGTTCGTCGACCACGCTGCTTTCGAGCTCTACTTCACCGACGCCGGTCCGGTGGACGCGTCAGTGGTGTTCGCGGAGGCGGGTGCGGATCGACCGTAGCTGAGGGTCTACCTCGGCGACGGCTGTATGGCGACCCAGCTACCGTGACCGGCGTGGATCTCGAGTCGCTGCTGCCCGCCGTGAACCGGTCGCCGGTGCACTACCGGCAGGCCGCCTCGGACCCGCGGCTCGACCCGGCGGGCCTGGACGCGCTCGCGGACAGCCCGTACCCGTTCGTGCGCCTCGCGGTGGCCGAGCAGCCGCGGACCGCTCCCGGCACCCTGCTGCGTATCCTGGACAGCGAGTTCAGCGTGTGGGACACCAACCACCTGCTGCACGTCGTCGCGGGCCACCCCCGGGCCGACCGCGAGGTCCTGCTGCGCGTCCTGGAGCGCGTGGCGGGGCTGCTGACGCACCGGGTCGTCCGGCCGTACTCGGCCGTCCTCGCGCTGGCCGGGCGGGCCGAGCTCGAACCCGCCGAGCTCCAGCCGCTCGCGACCACGCCGGGCACCTCGCGGAGGGTGCGCCGGCAACTGGCCGAGATCCTCGCCGCGCGCGGCTAGCCCACGCGCTGGAGGGTCTGCTCGCGGCGTTCGGCGACCCGGGAGCCCGACTCGCGGCGGGTCATGCGGCGCAGCACCGGCGGGGCCACGAGCAGGCCCGCCACGGCCCAGGCGCCCAGCACCGCCGCGGTCTCCAAGGGGCGCCAGGAGCCGCCGATCTCCACGGCGGCCGCCGCGTCCGGCAGCAGGGCCGAGCGCATGCCCAGGCCCAGCCAGTACACCGGGAACACCTGCGCGACCCACTCCACCCACCGGGGCAGCGCGGTGACGGGATAGAAGATGCCCGAGATCGCGATCAGGCCCAGGATCGGCACGGAGAGCATGCCCGCGCCGCGGGAGCTTCTGAGCAGCGCGCCGAGGATCGCGCCGGCCGACTGGGTGGCGACCAGGCCGAGCACGAGCACCCAGGCCAGGGTGGGCCACGCGAGGTCGCCGAGGCGGAAGCCGTCGACGACGAGCGCCCCGGGCACGAGCAGGATCGCCAGGTACGCCAGCACGGTCGCCGAGACCGTGACGAGCTTGCCGATCAGGTAGCCGCGCACGCCGTCGGGGATCGCCTTGGCCCGCAGCAGGGTGCCGTCCTCGCGGTCGGCGGTGAGGTGCTGGACGATCAGCAGCATGCCCAGGGCGACGAACATGCCCAGCACGCCGGGCAGGACCAGGGTGCCCAGTCCCAGCTCGGTACCGTCGACGTGGCGGTGCCGCAGCAGGAAGATCGCCACCAGGGTCGCCACCGGCCAGAACAGGTTGCCGATCAGCTCAGCGCCGGTGAAGGACTGCCGCAGCTCGACCAGCCCCTGCGTGAGGCCCGAACGCACAGTGGTCATCGCGCGGCTCCGGTCGGTTCGGCCTGGCGTACCAGGGCGAGGTAGGCGTCCTCCAGCGAGGACCGGCGGACTTCGAGGTCGGCGACGCTGTCGCCGTGCTCGCGGAACAGGTCGAACACGAAGCGGGTGGAGCGGTCGGTCAGCTCGATGAACCGCTGGCCGCCGAGGGTCCAGCGCACCTCGTCGCGGCCCGCGATCTGCTCGGCCAGGGCGGCGGCGGTGCCGTCGGCGACGATCCGCCCGCCGCTGAGGATGACGATGCGGCCGGCGAGGCGCTCGGCCTCGTCGAGGTCGTGCGTGGTGAGCAGGATCGTGGTCCCGTGCTCGGCGGCCAGGCGCTGGACCAGGTCGTGGAACTCGCGGCGGGCCTGCGGGTCGAAGCCCACCGTGGGCTCGTCGAGGAACAGCACCTCGGGCCGGCCGACGATGCCGATCGCCACGTCGAGCCGGCGGCGCTGGCCGCCGGAGAGCGTCCGGACCTGCTGGCGCGCCTGGTCCGTCAGCCCGACCGCCGCGATCAGCTCGTCCGGGTCCATGGGCCGGCGGATCTCCGGCGTCGAGTGGCGGGCGTAGTAGCCGCCCAGGTAGGCCAGCAGCTCGCGGACCCGCCACTTGCCGTGGTCGCGCCAGGACTGCAGGACCACGCCCAGCCGGGCCCGCCACCGCTCGTCGCCGTGGGCCGGGTCGGTGCCCAGCACCGTCACCCGGCCCGCCGAGCGCATCCGGAAGCCCTCCAGGATCTCGATCGTCGTGGTCTTGCCCGCACCGTTCGGCCCGAGCAGCGCCACCACCTCGCCCTGCCGCGCCCGGAACGAGACGTCGCGCAGGACGTCCCGGGTGCCGTACCGCATCCGCAGTCCATCGACTTCCACGGCACCGGTCATCGCAGCGACTCCTGCACCCGTGCGATGAGGGCGCCGCGGTCGGCGCCCGCCAGGGCGAGCGCCCGCGGCACCGTCCCCACCTCGGCCTGGAGGATGCCGAGCACCAGGTGCGCCGGGCGCAGGTCGCCGCCGGCGCCGGCCTTGACGCTGCGCTCCAGCGCGAGCTGGATCGACGCGCCCGGGCGCGGTGTGCGCTCCGGGTCGGGGCTGGCGGGTCCCGCGTCGAACGCCGGCAGCGAGATCCCGACCGCCTCCAGGCTGGCCTCGAACTCGCGGTGCAGCGCCGCGCGGATCGCCGCGTGGTCGAGCCCGGCCTCGGCCAGGACCCTGCCGGGCGGGCTGTGCGGGTCGGCGGCGACGGCGAGCAGCAGGTGCTGCGCCTCCACCGTCGCCGAGCCGTCCTCGCGGGCCTCGGTCTCGGCCCGGTTGAGGATCGTCTTGACGTACCGGTCGAATCCGGCCATGGTTCAGCGCCTCCTCAGCGTGACGCCGGCGGCGATCAGCCGCTTGATGTGCTTCTTGTGGACGGCCTGACGGGTCACGCCGAGCGCCTCGGCGACCTGCGGCCAGCCCCAGCCGGCTCGCATCGCCTGTTCGACGGCGGCGTCTTCCAGCTGGTCGGCGAGCCGGCGCAGGGCGGCCACGGCGGCCAGCGCGTCGGCGGGATCCCGGGGTACGGTGACGTCGGGCATGCAAGCAACCGTAGTTGACTAATTCGCGTTTAGTCAACCGGAGTTGCTACGCGGCTGCCACCAGTGCGAGGACCTGGTCGGTGCTGAGGACGTCGCCGAAGCGGGGCAGCGTGACCGACAGGGCGTGCTCGTGCTCGGCGGCCGTCATGCCGCTCATGGCATCGGCCGCGAACAGCACCTCGAAGTCGTGGTCGGCGGCGGCCCGCGCGGTCGACTCGACGCCCATGGTGGTCGCGATGCCGGTCATGACGACCGTGTCGATGCCGCGTCGCCGGAGTTCGGCTGCCAGTTCGGTACCGTAGAAGGCCCCGATCGTCCTTTTGACCACGACGACGTCACCCTCGACCGGCGCGAGCTGCGGCACGAAGCCGCTGCCGGGCGGCTGCTCGGCGACATTGGGCCGCTCCACCCGCACCAGCACGACCGTGCCCCCGGCCCGCCGGAAGGCCTCGGCGAGGCGGACGGTCCGCGCGACCACGTCCGCGCCCCGGTGCGGCCCCATGTCCTGCTCCACGATGCGCGGCATCAGGTCCACCGCGATGAGCGCCGCCCGTTCCGCCGCGAATGTCATGCCAGTGAGCCTATGCACTTCTCCTTGCCCTCCGCGGCCCGGGCCGGGTTGGCTCAGTGCATGGGCCTCATCGCATATGACGGCGTGGATGCGGCGGCGTTCGCGGCGAACCGGCACCTCGGCGACGACGCGCTCGGCGAGTGGCGGGCGGCGATGCTGCGGTACCTCGACCCGCGCCCGGGGCTGCGCCTGCTCGACCTCGGCAGCGGTACCGGCAGCTGGGCCCGCGCGTTCCGCCAGTGGTGGCCCGGCGTCGAGGTGGTCGCGGTCGAGCCGTCGGCGGCGATGCGGGAGCGGGCGGTGTTCGCGCCGATCCTCGCCGGCGACGCCGAGGCCGTTCCGCTGGCCGACGCGAGCGTCGACGCGGTCTGGCTCTCCACGGTCGTGCACCACATTCCCGATCTGGCGGCCGCCGCCCGGGAGATCCGCAGGGTCCTGCGGCCGGGCGGCCCGGTGCTGATCCGCTCGGTCTTCGCCGGGCGCCCCGACGGGATCGCGCTGTTCCGGTACTTCCCGGAGGCCGTCGCGGTGCTCGACCGGTACCCGAGCGTCGCCGGCGTCGAGGAGGCATTCGCCGGCTTCACCATCGCGGGATTCGAGGCGGTACCTCAGGTCACCGCACCGTCGCTGCGGGACTTCACGGCCGGCCTGCGCCGGGAGGCGCACACGCCGCTGCAGCTGATCAGCGACGAGGCGTACGCCGCGGGCGTGGCCCGCCTCCGCGCGGCGGCCGAGACCGCGGACGGCCCGGTGGTGGACGCCCTCGACCTGCTCGTCCTGACGTGACCCGCCTGGCGGTCGTCACGGGGGCCGGTCGCGGTCTCGGCGCGGCCCTCGTGGAGCGCCTCGCGGCCGACGGCTGGGACGTGGTGGCCTGTGTCCGGACCGAAGCGTCCCGGCGTGACCACGTCACCACCGTCGTGCAGGACGTCCGCGACCCGGTCGGCCCGGACCTGCTGGCGGCGGTCGGGGACCGCCCGCTCGACGCCCTGGTCAACAACGCCGGCGTCGGCGCGCCCGGCCGTCCCCTGGCGGAGTGCGACCCGCAGACCGACCACTCCTGCGGCATGTCACACGGTGTCGCTCAGCGCCAGGCCGTCACCACCGGCAGGCGCTCGACCTTGCCCGGCGAGGTCTCCACGGCGGCGGCCCACGAGCGTGGGTCGTCGGTCGGGTACAGCGGGAAGTTCGGCGCCGAGCCCATGTCCTCGCCGATCCGCCAGATCACGCCGCTGGAGCCGAACGGGCCGCCGGTGCAGCCGCCGACCCAGTACGGGTAGCCGGGCACACCCTGCGGGCCGCTGCCCGAGCGGCGGCGGCACTCGGCGCCGTTGGCGAGCTTCACCATGAAGACGTCGGTCTTGCCCGGCGTGCCGTCGTTGGCGTCGCCGGGGTCGTGGGCGAGTCCGGTGTACCGCGTCCAGGTGCCCGTCGTCGTGTCGGGCGTGCAGAGGAACTCGGTGCTGCTCGACGGGCTCGCGAAGCACGGGTCCTGGATCTGGTTGCCGACGAAGCAGCGGTACCCGTCGCGGCGCGGAGCCAGCTCCGACGGGATGCACGAGCTGTCGGCGGGGGCGGCCTTCGTGGAGGCCTTCCCGGCCGCGCCGTCGCGCCACGGGTCGACCGTGCGGAACGCCGTCACGGTGGCGGCCGAGCCGGTCAGCTTGAGCGTAAAGCCGCCCGGCTGGTCCTTGCCCCACTGCGAGAACGCGTCGGGGAGCTGGGAGAACGTGGCGGTGATGACGCCCACCACCCCGAAGATCTTGATCAGGCGGCCGAGCAGGCGCAGCCGGTTGATCGACTTGCGCAGCGAAGCCTCGGCCTCCTTCGCGTACCCGGCCTCGCCGAACAGGCCCATCGCCTGGTTGAACGCCTTCTGCGGGTTCGCCAGGTTCTCCAGCGAGTTCTCCACGAAGCACTGCACGAAGTCCTTCGCGCTGTCCCACGACGGGAACGTCCGCAGCTTGTCCAGGCACTGCACGACGGTCAGGAACGAGCCCTGGACGTTGTCGCGCGGGTCCAGGCCGAGGATCGCGCCGCCGACGCTGAACGCGGCGCTGATGTGGTCGATGTACGCGTTGAACGCCTTGTCCTCGGACCGCTCCGGCTGCTTGTATCCGGCGCTCAGCCAGCCGTTGCCGGGCAGCAGCACCTCGCGGTCGCGGTCCCGCTTGGTCACCTTCGCCAGGGCGCTGCGGAACCAGTCCTGCTCGTCGTTGACGTACACGTACTCGGCGCCGGATGCGACGCTGACCCACTCGAAGAACCGGCGGTTGGTCTGCACCTGGAGCTCGGCGCGGTCCTTGTTGGTGATCGCGCACAGGTGCACGAGCGTGGTCTTGTTGCTGACCGTGCTCCACTTCGGGGCGCCGCCCGCGCAGGGCCGCGGGTCGGTGCGCTGGGTGGCCACGTCGGCGAGCGAGTCGCCGAGGTTCCGGGCCCAGTCCGGGAGTTTGATCCAGCCGAGCAGGTTCGGCGAGAAGTCGGTCGTGACGAGCTGCGGCGGCCCGCCCGCCGCGGCGGCGAGGGCCGAGCGGGCCTCCCAGGCGCCGCCGCCCGGCCGGTGCAGCACGACCGGCAACGCGTCGGACGGCAGGCGGTCCCGTATGGCGGGGTCGTCGAAGGTCACGGTGACCGGGTTCCTCAGGGTCGTGCCGCTGAAGGACACGTCGAGGCCGGGGCCGGCGACCTCCACCAGGGAACCGGCCGGCGCCTCGGCCGCGAGGCGCTGGACGGTGACCGAGCCGGTGGACGAGAAGCTGCCGGCCGGGGCCGTCACGTGGCCCACGCCCGGCACCGCGACGGAGAACGCCTGGTCGGCGGTCACGGCGACCTTGATCGGGTCGCCGACGTCGCGCACCGTCGGGTTCGGGAGGTCCCCCGTGGCGGCGGGGGCGGCCGCGGGAGCGCGGTGCCGCAGCACGAGGACCGCTGCCACGGCGAGCACGGCCAGGACCGCGACCACCGCCGAGACCACGACCGTCACCCGCCGCGAGATGATCATGTCCCCATGCCATCACAGCGGTACCCGGTAAGGATCCGACTTCCAGGTCGTCATGGTTACCGGATCGACGCCCGGGCACGGCGCGTCAGCGCCGGCAACCCGTCCACGACGGGGGTATAGCTTGGCTGGATGGCGATCACCCGGCTGGACTGGCCCGGCCTGCGCAACGCCCGCGACCTGGGCGGGCTGCCGACGCGGGACGGCGGCGAGGTCCGCCACGGCGCCGTGGTGCGGGCGGACTCGCCGCACGCGCTCACCGAGGCCGGGATTGCCGCGCTGCGGGCGCACGGCGTGACCCGCGTGATCGACCTGCGCTGCGCGGACGAGGCGCGGCTGCGGCCGAACGTGCTCGCCGGTGACCCGATGTACCGCCTGATCCCCTTCACCGATCCGGACGACGATCCGGCGGACGAACTGTCGGACCTGGCCGGGGTCGACGAGCTGTACCGCTGCCGGATCGCGGGCGACGCCCGCCGGGTGGTCACCGCGGTGGCCGCCGTGGCCGACGCCCCGCCGGGCGCGGTGCTCGTGCACTGCCAGGCCGGCCAGGACCGCACGGGCATGCTCGTGGCCCTGCTGCTTCGCGTGGCGGGCGTCCCGGACGACGTCATCGCGGCGGACTACGCGTACTCGTCGGTCTGCTGGGACTCGCCCGGCGAGTGCGAGCCGGAGGTGATCCTGTCGATGCTCGCCCTGGTGGACGACCGTTGGGGCAGCGCCGAGGACTACCTGCTGACCCACGGCCTGTCGACGGCCCAGCTACGGTCGCTCCGTACCCGCCTCCGCGGCCAGGCGCGCTGACCACGCGTACGCCTTCACGGTACGACGGATGCGCGGTCCGGGTCGGTGGGGATGATGCCCGCGTCGTCGAAGCGTTGTTCGAGAGCCTCCAGGCCCTCGCGGTGGCGGAACGTCTTCTCGGCCGCGGTGATGGGCAGCAGCCACAGCACCCGGGCGTGCCCGCCGGGCATGGTGCACATCTCCAGGGTCGGGCCCCACGGGTAGGGCAGGCTGACGAGCAGGTGGTCGCACGCCGATGCGCGCCACCACGGCCGGCCGATCGGCACGGTGTGGCCGTGGCCGAGCACATAATCGCCGCCGGAGGCGTGGTAGAAGGCGACCATCGTGAGGGTCTCGACGTGCACCTCGTCGGCGGCAGTCGGGGCGTGCAGCACGAACTCCAGGCCGTGGCCGCCCTCCTGGGTGGCGTCCCAGAGGCCGGCGGTCGCGTAGAGCCGGCCGCCCTCCGGCGGTTGCAGGCTCAGGATGTGCAGGGCCGGGACCAGTTCCCGGATCGGGCCGGGGGCCGGTGCCAGGACGTCGACCTCCCGGCCCTCGAAGCGGGCGCGGAGATGCTCCAGCATGGCCCGGGCGGCCGGCGTCAGGTCGTGATCGGGCCGCGACGGTTCGGACATGACCGGCGATCCTACGGGGCCGCGGGCGATCCCGAAGCCCTGCCGGCGCCAGGGGAAGGCCACAGGACCGCCGCGAGCACGACGAACCCCGTCAGCTGCAGGCCGGCGGCGGCCCACGGTGAGTACTCGGCGAGGACGGCGAGCGCCCCGTAGGCCAGGGCCGCGAGCACGACGACCGCCCGCCGGCTCACCAGCGCCAGCAGCGGGATGACGGCGAGGGCCAGCAGCATGTGCACCGGATAGCCGGCGCCGGCGACGCGTTCGACGATGGTGCTGTACACCACGGCCCGGCTGTCGGTGACGTAGGCGGCGACGCCCACCGCCGCGGCCGCGAGCGCCATCGCCGAAGCCACGACCGCGGCGCCGACCAGTGCGGCGAGCGTCGCCGGGCGGCGGCGGACCAGGCCGGCCGCGGCCAGTGCCGTGACGAACACCGCGAACGCGGCCAGCTCGTGCAGGGCGGCCGCCACCGGCACCGTGCCGGCGGCCAGGCCGGTCAGCCACTGCAGGCCGACGGCGCCCGCGACCGGGGCGGTGCGCCGCCACGCGCGCGGGGCGGTGAGCAGCGCGACGGCCAGGATCGGGGCGACCCACAGCTCGGTGATCCGGTGCACGGTCAGGGCGGTGCCGCCGGAGAGCCACCGCTCGGCGCTGTCGAGGACCATGCGGTCCAGCGCCATGACCGGGCCCTCGCCGGGCAGCGCCCGCAGCGCCGAGCGGTCGCCCACCCCCTCCGCGCCGTCGGTGACGATCCAGAGGTACAGCGAGCCGGCGAAGAAGCCGGCGGCGACCGACTGCACGACGGCCTGGGCGGCGATCAGCAGGGCGAGGACCCGGTACGGGCGGGGCACGGCCTACCCGGCCGGTTGCCAGCGGTGGACGACGCCGTTGCCGTCGGCGGAGGCGAGGCGGCCCGTGCCGGGCTGCCACTCCACGCGGTAGAGGGCGGTGCTGGTGTTGCGCCCCACGGTGACTGTGAGAAGCATGCGCCGCACTCTACGCAGCCTGCGCAACCCGTCCGACGTGCTCGCGAGCTGAACGAGGTGGGCGCCCGGCCCGGACCGCAGGCCGGACGCCTCGAAACAGCCGCTGGATCTCCGGGTCAGCGGCGGCTGACGTAGCGGAGGTTCTGGGGCGGGACGCCGGCCGCGCACAGGCGGTCGGCAAGGTCGGGCTCGGGGTTGTCGACGAAGACGGGGACCTCGTGGTCGTCGCCCAGGGTGCAGGCGGCGGCGAGGGTCCCCACGTTGATCGGGTCGATGGTGTCGGCATCGGTCAGGTCGAAGACCAGGCGGTACGGGCGGACGTGGCGCACCGTGCGGACGACCAGCTGGCGAAGCTCGGCCGCCCGCTCGGGGCCCACGCTGCCCCAGAGAGAGATGATCACGCTGCCGTCGGGTTCGGTCCGCAGGGGACCGCCGCTCGTCACCGAGTGTTCACCCACAGGGCCACCATAGGGGGATCGGCACCGGATCGGAACCCGCCACCCGGCGGGACTGCCCTACCCGTGACCCGCGCGCATACTGTCCGCCGTGGACGACGACGAAGCGTGGCAGCTCGGCGAGGCCGGCCGCGGCGACGTCGAGTCGCACTACCTGGTGTTCGACGAGGGTGTGGCGAGCGAGCGCGAGGACCTCGTGGGCGAGCTCGTCGAGCACCTCGCGACGCTGCCGGGCGTGAGCGCCGTGGACTGGTGCGAACGGGAGGTCGTCCTGATCGGCGCCCCCGCCGTCCCGACCGCCCGGCTGACCGAGGCGGTGCGGCGGTGGTGGGGCGCGGCGTGGGCGCAGCGGCGCCCGTGGATGGTCGCGATGGACCGGGCCGCCGGGCTGGTGCTCGGCCGTACCGGCGGGCGCGGCTACACGCTGGACGGCTGGGAGCTGACCCGCGTCGTGGACGGCGAGGTCGCCCACGTGATCACCCTCGACCACGGGTTCGGCCGGGGCGACGGGCACGTGGTGAGCGTGACGGCGCGGGTGCGGGTGTCGCTGCCGGACGTCCACCATGTCGAGGTCTCGCGGTACACCGGAACCCTCGGCGACGACGACGCGCTCGGCGTCGACCTCGCGGCGCTCGACGCGCTGTCCACTGTGGACGACCTGCTGGCGCTGCCTCCGGAGCCGCGGCTGCACGCGCGGCTGCTCGTCGCGCGGGGCCGGGTGGCCGAGGCCGCCGTGCTGTACCAGGCGGACTTCGACCGATGCATGCCGCGGCAGCGGCCGCACCTGCTGCGGCTGGTCGAGTCGCTCGGGGTACCGCGTCCGCGCACCGGGACGAACCCGGACCTCAGCGTCGCCGACGAGGCGACCCTGGAGGCGTGGCGGGCGGGCACGGGCGCACTCACCGAGCGGCTGCGGCAGCACACCGGCCTGCGCCTCAAGGGCTCCCGGCGCTCGCTGGTCGAGCTGTGGACGTGGCTGCGGACCGCACCCGGGCCTCCGCCGGGGGAGCCGGTGCTGCCGCCGAGGTTCTACGGCATGACGTCACGCTACGAGGCCGAGAAGGCCGAGCCGTCCGTGCGGGTCACCGCGGAGCTGGTAACCGCGTACCTCGGCGAGGTCGTGATCAGGTACACCCGAGGTACCGCGTGGACCATCGCCAGCGACGGCGACCTGGCCCTGGTCCGCCGGGGCGGCACCCGCCTGCTGTCGCGCGTCTACGGCCTCCTGCAGCAGGCGCCCGAGGACCCGCGCCGCCTGCGCCGCCTGGCCGACGAGATGCTCGTGTGGATCAGCGACCCGAAGCACCGGCCGTAGCGGCAGCGAGGGCCCCGGCGAACCGGGGCCCTCCGGGAAAGCGCTAGCCGAGGTACTTCTGCCAGGGACCCGTGATCGCGAGCGTCAGGCCCGGGGTCTGGATGTTCACGAACAGGACCCGGCCGTCGGGGGAGAAGGTCGGGCCGGTGAACTCGGAGTACGTCGGGTTGCCGTTCGACGTGCCGTTGCTGAGCATGTTGCGGGCGATGGCGTACGTCGGTCCGCCCGGCACCGAGCTGAGCACGTGGGAGGCGCGCACGCCGTCCTCGGCCAGGACCAGCGTGCCCCACGGCGTGACGGTCACGTTGTCCGGGCCGTCGAAGGTCAGGTCGGCGTACTTCGGGAACGCGCCCTCGCCCTCGCCGGCCGGGTTGTGCGGGAAGTACGTGACGAGCGTGATGGTCTCGTCGGCGTAGTCGTAGTACCAGACCATGCCGTCGTGCTTGGTGGCGTCGGCCGGCAGGTCGCTCGCGCCGAAGGCGAAGCTGTTGACGACGTAGCAGCCCTTGCCGGTGCTCCACACGCCCTCGAACTTCTTGCCCCGGGTGACCGTGCCGTCGGCGAACTGCGTGCGCACGCTCTGGGTCTTCGCGTCGCGCTCGGGCACCGCGATCCAGGTGACCTTGAACGGGCGGCCCAGCTGCGCCGAGGTGAGGTAGGCGACGTCGGGCAGGATGCTGCCGTCGTCCATGCGGATCTGCATCGCCGCGAGCACGCCGGCGTCGTCGGCGAGGGTGTTCGCCGCGCCCGGGCCCAGCTTCACGCCGCGCGGCGCGGTCCAGCGGTAGAACAGGCCGTTGGGGCCGCTCGCGTCCTCCGAGAGGTACACCTGGCGCAGGTTCGGCTCGACCGCGAGGGCCTCGTGGTCGTAGCGGCCGAACGCCTTGATCGGCTTGGGCAGCTGGTGCGCCGAGTCGCGCGGGAAGACCTCGAAGACGTAGCCGTGGGCCTTCTCGTAGGTGCCGGTCTGGCCGGCCGCGGACCACGTGGCGCCCGCGTTGATGGTGGTCTCCTCGCAGGTCAGCCAGGTGCCCCACGGCGTCACGCCACCGGCGCAGTTGCGGACCGTGCCGGCGATGCCGACCCACTCCGCGGTCGGCTTGCCGGCGCCGTCGGTCGTGATCACCGTGCAACCGCCGGCGTTGACCGCGCCCGGGTCGTAGACGGTGCCGGCGATGTGCGGCACGCCGTACGTCGTCATGTGCGGGGTCAGCTCGTGGTTCTGGATGATCGTGAGCCGGTTGTGGCCGGCGTCGACGACACCGGTGCCGTCGTGGAGGCCGGGCGTCTTGCCCTGGCCGCCGGACATGTCGGTGACGCCCTCACGGGTGACGATCCGGTACGAGAACCCGGCCGGCAGCGCGAGGATGCCGTTCGGGTCGTCCTGCAGGGGCGGGAAGGGGCGGCCGCCCGACGACGGGCGCGACTCGTGGGCGGCGGCGGGCTCGGCGAGGGTCGGCAGGACGCCGGCGACGGTGAGCCCGACGCCGGCGGCTGTGCTGCCCTTGATGATCTGACGACGAGAAACTGTCACGGGTGGAACGATTTCGCCGCGATCGATGGCGTGCCAGGGTGTTCAGGTGGCCGGTTGATGAACGGCCTGTAAGGGGTGAGGTTAGGCGTTCCTAAGGATGACCAGCTGCTGCGTTGCTCGCGTCATCGCCACGTATCGATCTACAGCGCCCTCGATACCGTCGCCGAAGTTCTCCGGATCGACGAGGACCACCAGATCGAATTCGAGCCCCTTCGACAGCTCCGGAGTGAGCGATCGGACCCGGTCCATCCCCCGGAATCCGGCGGCGCCGATGACACAGGCGACGCCCTCGGCGTGCTCCGCGAGCCAGCCGTCCAGGATCGCGTCGAGCTCCGAGGCCTTTCCCTGTACCACGGGCAGCCCGCCCGTGCGGATCGACGTCGGCACGTTCGCGTCCGGCAGCGCGGCCCGGATGACCGGCTCCGCCTCCGCCATGACCTCGGCCGGCGTGCGGTAGTTGACGGTCAGTGAGGCCAGCTCGATCCGGTCGAGGCCGGCCCGCTCCAGCCGTTGCCGCCACGACTCGGTGAACCCGTGCCGGGCCTGGGCCCGGTCCCCGACGATCGTGAAGCTCCGCGACGGGCAGCGCCGCAGCAGCATCTGCCACTCGGCGTCGGTGAGCTCCTGCGCCTCGTCGACCACGATGTGCGCGAACGGGCCGGCGAGGCGGTCCGGGTCGGCCCCGGGCAGCGCGGCCGTGTCGACGAGGGCCTCCTCGAAGTCCTCGCCGCGCAGCATGGTGACCAGCCCGACGCCGTACTCGTCGTCGACCGACGCGATCAGGTCGTCCACGACCCGGCCCATGCGCTCGCGCTCGGCGGCGACCGCGGCGTCCCGGCGCCGGTGGTGGCGCTCGGTCTCGGGGTCGCCGAGCCGCTGCCGGGCCGCGTCGAGCAGCGGCAGGTCGGCCACCGTCCAGGCCCGGGCGTCGGCGCGCTGCAGCCTGAGCACCTCGCCGGTGCTGAGCCGCGGCGCGCACCTGCGCAGGTAGGCCGGGACCGACCAGAGGTCCCCGACGAGGTCGGCCGCCTCCAGCAGCGGCCAGGCCCGGTTGAACGCGGCGCGCAGCTCCCGGCTGCCCGTGAGCGCGTCCCGGTCGTCGTGCCGGTCGGCCAGGATGTCCAGCAGTTCGTCCCAGATCTGCTCGCGCGCCTCGTTGTGCGGCGTGCCGGGCTCCACGGCGGCGAACGCCTCGGCCCAGTCGGCGGCGCTCACCCGCACGTCGTCCCACTCGGTCTCGATCGTCATGCCCTTGGCGGGCGGCCGCTCGTAGAACCGGACCGCCTCCTCGATCGCTTGCACCATGTCCGCGGACGACTTCAGCCGGGCCACCTCCGGGTCGGGCTCCGGCCCGGCCGCGTCCCCCTCGGCGACCAGGTCGCGCAGGGTGCAGGTCTGCACGCCCTCCTCGCCGAGGCTGGGCAGGACGTCGGCGACGTAGGCGAGGTACGGCTGGTGCGGGCCGACGAACAGCACGCCGCCCCGGCGGTGGTCGAGCCGCCGGTCGGCGTAGATGAGGTACGCCGTGCGGTGCAGCGCGACGACGGTCTTGCCGGTGCCGGGCCCGCCGTCGACGACGAGCGCGCCGCGGGAGCCCGCGCGGATGATGGCGTCCTGGTCGGCCCGGATGGTGCCGAGCACGTCGCGCATCCGGCCCGAGCGGGTGCCGCCCAGGCTGGCGATGAACGCCGACTGGTCGTCGAGCGCCGCGCTCTGGGTCTCGTCCGCGAAGCCGTCCGGGGTGAACACCTCGTCCCAGTAGTCCGTGATCAGGCCGCGGGTCCAGCGGTACCGGCGGCGGCTGGCCAGGCCCATCGGGTTGGCGTGGGTCGCGCCGAAGAACGGCTCGGCCACCGGCGAGCGCCAGTCCACGAGCAGCCGCTGCCCGCCGGCGTCGGTGAGGCCGAGCCGCCCGACGTAGACGGGCTCGGCGCCGTCGGTGCCGACCATGCGCCCGAGGCACAGGTCGAGGCTGTACCGGCGCAGGGTCCGCAGCCGGGCGGAGAGCCGGTGCACCTCCTGGTCGCGGTCGAGCGCCCGCTGCCCGACGCCGGCGTGCGCCTTGCGCTCGGCGTCGAGGCGCCCGGACAGCTCGGCGGCGACCTCGTCGAGCCGCGCGGCGACGGCCGCGAAGTGCCGCTCGTCGGCGGCGATCAGCACCGGGTCGGCCTTGGCGGCGAGGCGGTCGGGAAGGTTGAACACACTGCTGGGCACGCACACCGTCCGTTTTGCGGGGTTCCGGATGTTCGGTTGGTGATTGTGCGCCCCAGGTGGGGTCTTGCCGCAAGCCCCCGGGTACGGTATAGCTTATAAATGGAGAGATCCGCTATTGCAGCGGATCGGCCGGCCAGTCGCCCGGCGCTCCGCCCACCCACACCACGCCCGCCGCGAGTTGTCGCAGCCAGGCCTGGTCGAGCACGCCCTCCGCCGCCAGCCGCAGCAGACCCGCGCCGGTGTCGATGACGATCACGCGGTCCGCCACCGTGGCCGGGTGGCCGCCCAGCACCTCGGTCACCGCGCCCCGGGCCAGCCGGCCGCGCTCGGTGGTGACGCGGGCGTACGACTCGCCGTCGCGGACCGTCAGTGCCACCTCGGTGATATTGCCGTCGGTGAATGTCAGCGCGCACCGGTCGAACAGCGCCACCCTCGCCGGCAGCCGGAACGGGACCGAGCAGCGGTAGGTGCGGTCGACCCGCACGCCGCCCGCCACCGCGAGCGCCGTCACCTCCGGCATCCGCCCGCTGACCTGCGCCCACAGCCCGTCGGCCGGCTGCCACCGCACCGCGTTGCCGGCCGCGACGCCGGCCCGGCCGCTCACCGTCACCGGCCGCTCGGCGCCGACCAGCGGCTCGAAGTGCGCGGTGGTGCGCCCCAGCCGCACCGTCACCCCCGTGCCGGGATCGCCGGCCTCCAGCCGCAGCTCCTCGCCCTGCGCCGCCTGCGCCCGGCGTACCACCCGGGCCGCGAACGGCAGCACGTCCAGCCCGAGATGCAGCTCCCACGGCGCCCCGACCGCGGACGGGTCGCCGTCGACGACCGGCAGCACCGGCAGTGCGCGCATCGGCCCGCCCGGCCCCGAGGGCACGGGCACAGGGCTGGCGGGGGCGGCGGCCGCCGCCGACGCCTGTGGCGGGCTCTCCTTCGGGGCCGGGTGCTTGTCCGGTACCGCCGGAAGCCCCGCAGCGGCGGCAACTCCCACGGCGGCGAACGCGAGGACCGCCCCGGCCACCAGCAGGTATCGCCGCGCGACCTCGTCGAGCTGCACCGCCCCTCCCTTCGCACGCCCCTCCATCGGATCCCACGCCACGAGCCCGCCGCTGCGTTGCAAGCAGACTGAGGTGATTGCTAAACCAGACTCATCAGTCTAGTTTGGCGAACTGATGGGTATGGTTCAGCGGGATGGGGTACGGCGGTGACGGACGAGCGGCTCGATCCGGCGGTGCGGCGGCTGGTCGCCGTCGTGCTGCTGGGCGGCGTGATGGGCATCCTCGACGGATCGATGATCGCGGTGGCGAACACGACCCTCGCCGACCGCTTCCACGCGGCGCTGACCTCGGTCGGCTGGGTCACCACCGGCTACCTGCTGGCCCTGACGGTGACCATCCCGGTCACCGCGTGGGCCGTCGACCGCTTCGGCGCCCGGCGGCTCTGGCTGTTCGGGCTGGGCCTGTTTCTGGCCGGCTCACTGGCCGCCGGACTGTCCTGGAACCTCGCCGCCCTCGTCGTCTTCCGGCTGGTCCAGGGTGCCGGCGCCGGCATCGTCGACCCGCTCATGCCGACGCTGCTGGCCCGCGCGGCCGGACCGGCGCGGGCCGGCCGGGTGATGGGCCTGATGGGCCTGGTGGGCTCGCTCGGCCCGGTCGCCGGCCCGGTCGTCGGCGGCCTGCTCCTGCAGCACCTGGACTGGCGCTGGATGCTGCTGGTGAACCTGCCGATCGGCGTGACCGCGTTCGTGCTCGCCCGGCGCATGCTGCCGGCGGACGCCCGGCCGGAGCGACCGGCGCGGCTGGACCTGACCGGCCTCGCGCTCGTCGCTCCGGGGGTCGCCGCCGTCGTGTTCGGCCTGTCCCGGGTCACCGCGCGGGAGGCCCACGGGACCTGGGCGGTGCTGCTCCCGCCGGCCGTGGGTCTCGCGCTGCTGGCCGGCTACGCCGCGCACGCCCGCCGCCGGCGCGACACGCCACCGCTGATCCAGCCCGGCCTGTTCCGGCACCGGGACTTCACCGTGAGCATCGCGGTCGTGCTGCTGGTCGGGCTCGGCACGTTCGGCAGTCTGTTCCTCGTCCCGCTGTACTACCAGGAGGTCCGCGGCCACGGCGCGTCCGCCGCCGGGATGCTGCTGGCGCCGCTCGGGCTCGGCTCGGCGCTCGCGATGCCGATCGCCGGGCGGCTGTCCGACCGCTTCGGTACCCGCCGGCTCTCGCTGATCGGCGGCTGCGTCGCGGTGGCGGGCGCCGCCGCCTTCGCGCCGGTCGGCGCGGACACGCCGGTCGCGTGGCCGGTGGCCGCCTCCTTCGCGATCGGCGCGGGGCTCGGCGGCGCGAGCGCGCCGGCGATCGGCACGGTGTTCCGGACGCTGCCGCCGGAGCTGGTCGCGCAGGGCAGCTCCGTGCTGTACATGCTCAACCAGCTCGGCGCCGCGCTCGGCGTCGCCACCTGCGCGCTGTTCGTCCAGGCGGCCGGCGACCCGCTCACCGGGATCCACGCCGGCGCGTGGTGGCTCACCGCCACGAGCGTCCTCATGCTGGCCGTCGCACCACTGTTGCCGGGCCGTCCGCGGGTTACCGCGCCGGCCCCGGCGGCCGAGCGCGCGACCCAGGGGAGTGCGGGATGAGCACCTTCGACCGCCTCACCCGTGACCTGCTCGGTGAGGCCTGACCGGTCGGTATTGTGCTGGCATGGACGGCGCGGTGCGGGGGCGGATCGACAAGCGGCAGGCGATCCTGGCCGCGGCGTTCGCCGTGTTCGCCCGCGAGGGTTACGCGCTCGCCGCCATGGACGTCATCGCGGCCGAGGCCGGGGTGGCCAAGGCGACCGTCTACAGCCACTTCGGCGACAAGGAGACGCTGCTGCGCGCGGCGATCGCCGCCGAGGCCGACCGGACGCTGGCCGGCAACCTCGCCGCGGTGGAGCAGCTCAGCCCGCATGGCGGCCAGGTGCGCGGCATGCTCGAGGACGTCGGGCTGCGGCTGCTGCGGTGCTACCTCGACGAGCGCGCCTGGGCCGTGCGCCGGCTGCTGCTCGCCGAGATCAACCAGTTCCCCGACCTGCTCGACATCGTCGAGGGCGCCGCCTCCGACCGGGTCACCGAGGCCCTCGCCGACCGCATGGCCCGGCTGACCGTCGCCGGCCGCCTGCGGGTCACCGATCCGCTGCTGGCCGCCGAGCAGTTCGCCGCGCTCCTGCTCGGCCCGATGGACAAGCGCAGCCGGCTCGGCACCCGGGAGGTTCCCGACGCCGAGCTGCAGGCCGTCGCCCGCGCCGCCGTGCGCACCTTCCTGCAGGCCTTCGGCGCCTGAGTCCCCGCCCGGCGGCTGTGCTCCCAAAGTGACCGGGTAATGCGCATCACCCGGTCACCCGGCGGTGCCCTGGCGGAAACACGCCGCGGGAAGGATGGGGCATCGTGACTACCACCCAGGTCCGGGCCGCGACCGAGGCGGGCAGCCGGCCGGCCGGGGCCGCGCTGTTCGCGCTGGCGATCGGCGGGTTCGGCATCGGCACCACCGAGTTCGCGACGATGGGCCTGCTGCCCCAGATGGCCGACGAGTTGCGCGTCTCCATCCCGACGATGGGGTACGGCATCACCGCCTACGCCCTCGGCGTCGTCGTCGGCGCGCCGGTCATCGTGGCCCTCGCGGCCCGGGCGCCGCGGCGCGGGCTGCTGCTCGTGCTCATGCTCGCGTTCGTGGCCGGCAACGCGCTCACCGCCGTCGCGCCCGGCATCTGGTCGCTGGTCGCCGCGCGGTTCCTGACCGGCCTGCCGCACGGGGCGTACTTCGGGGTCGCCTCCGTCGTCGCCGCCGGGCTCGTCCCGCCGGACCGCAAGGGCCGGGCCGTGTCGCGGGTCATGGTCGGGCTGACCGTGGCCAACGTCGTCGGCGTCCCGCTCGTCACGCTCGCCGGGCAGCAGCTCGGCTGGCGGGCCTCCTACGCGGCGATCGCGGCCATCGGCGTGGTGACGATCCTCGCCGTGCGCCGCTGGGTGCCACCGGTGGCGATCCCCGACGGGGCCGGCATCGCCCGCGAGCTCGGCGCGTTCCGCCGGGTCCACGTGTGGATCGCGCTGCTCACCGGCACCGTCGGCTTCGGCGGCATGTTCGCCGTCTACAGCTACGTCGCGCCGACCCTGACCGAGGTCGCCGGCCTGCCCAGCGGGGCCGTGCCGTGGGTCCTGGCCGCGTTCGGCGTGGGGATGACGATCGGCGCGCTGCTCGGCGGCCGGCTCGCCGACCGCTCGGCGCTCGGCACGCTCGTCGGTGCGCTCGTGGCGATGGCCGCGGTGCTGTCGCTGTACGCGCTCACGGCCTCGTCGCCCGTCGCCGCGGTGCTGCTCGTCTTCGCCGTGGGCCTGGTCTGCCAGGTGCTCGGCGGCGGGCTCACGATCCGGCTCATGGAGGCCTCGCCGGACGCGCCCGCGCTGGCCGCGTCGTCGAACCACTCCGCGCTCAACCTCGCCAACGCGATCGGCGCGTGGCTGGGCGGCGTGGTGATCGCGGCCGGTCACGGGTACCTGGCCACGGCCTGGGTCGGCGCGGCGCTGTCGGTGGCCGGGCTGCTGTTCGTCGGCGGCTCGCTGCTGCTCCCGAGGTTCCGGACGTAGATCGTCCGGTACCGGCGGTACGGTGCCGGGCATGGCTATCGCACGCAACCCGAGCTTCGTCATCGACTGCCCCGACCCGGGGGCGCTCGCCCGCTTCTACGCCACGATGCTGGACTGGAAGGTCGACGAGTCCGACGACTGGGCCGACATCAAGGCCGACAACGGCCAGTGCATCTCGTTCCAGCAGGTCGAGGGGTACTCGGCGCCCGCCTGGCCGGGCCAGGAGCGGCCCCAGCAGATGCACATCGACGTGATCGTCGACGACCTCGACGCCGGCGAGGCGGAGGTCCTGGCGCTCGGCGCGACGAAGCACGAGCACCAGCCCGGCACCACGTTCCGCGTGTTCCTCGACCCGGCCGGCCACCCGTTCTGCCTCTGCGTGTCGTGACAGCCCATAGTCTTCATATGTAGACTTTGCGGCATGCCCCGCTTGCCGCACTCCTCCCCGCAGACCCTGCGGGTGTTCGACGCGCTGCTGGCCGAGCCCGCGACCTGGCGCTACGGCTACGACCTGAGCCGGGAGACCGGGCTGGCCTCCGGCTCGCTCTACCCGATCCTGATCCGGCTGGCCGAGGGGGACCTGCTGGAGACCCGGTGGGAGCCGGCCGAGGTGCCGGGCCGCCCGCCCCGCCACCTGTACCGGCTGACCGCCGACGGCGCGGCCCTCGCCCACCAACGCCGCCGCGAGGCGGACGCCCGCACGGCCCGGCCGGCCCCGCGCCCCGTCCCGCGGACCGCGTTGTGAGCCGCGTGCACCGGGCCGGCCGGTGGGTCCTCGCCCGCGCGGCCCACGGCCCGTGGAGCACCGCGGTCCTCGCCGAGCTGGACCAGGTGACCGGCCGCTGGGCGACGGTGCGCTGGGTCGCCGGCGGCCTGCGGATCGCCTGGCGCGAGCGGCTCGGTGCCGGCTGGCGCCGGCGTGTGCTGCGCCTGGTGGCCGGGGCGGTCGTCGCCGTGGTCGCCGTCAGCCAGCTGTTGACCGTCCGCTTCATCCCGACCTCGGCGATGGAGCCGACGCTGCGCGTCGCCGACCGCGTGCTGGTCGACCGCCTCTCGTTCCGCGTCACCGGCCTGCGCCACGGCGACCTGGTGGTCCTGACGGTCCACGACGGCGCCGACACCTTCACGATGGTGAGCCGCGTGGTCGGCCTCGCGGGCGACCGCATCTCCTGCGCTGACGGCCGCGTGTTCCGCAACAGCATCCAGCTCGACGAGCCGTACGTGCACGGCGCCGAGACCCTGTGCCTCGACGCGACCGTGCCGGAGGGCCGCGTCTACGTCATGGGCGACAACCGCCCGATGGCCCGCGACTCGCGCTACTTCGGCAGCCAGCCCGCGTCCTCGGTCTCGGGCCGCCTGCTCTGACCCCACCCGCACCGGACGCCGTCCTCCTCGCTGTACCCACCCTCCTTGACCGGCGACTTGAACGCGGAACCCCAGACGGGATAGGCCATCGCCAGGACGCGATGATGACCATGACCAGCGTGTTCGTCCATCGCGTCCGCATGCCCCGCGACGGTACCGGGGCCCGGCAAACACCCGGTGAAGCGCGTCAGCTCGCCGCCGGTTTGAAGTCGGCCCGGGCAGGTAGGTGGGCCGGCATGGCACGGACTCCGCGGGACGTCTTCGATCACCACGCCCGGGCGCTGGCCGCCGGCGACCTCGACGAGATCGTGGCGGACTTCGCCGACGACGCCGTGATGATCACCCCGGCCGGGGCATTCCGGGGGCGGGCGGCCATCCGCGAGGGGTACGCCCGGCTGTTCGAGGACCTGCCCGACGCCGAGTGGGACGTGCCGACCCGGGTCTTCGAGGGTGACGTCCTCCTGCTCGAGTGGACCGCCGTGTCCGGCGCCGTCCGGGCCGTGAGCGGGGTCGACACCTTCGTCTTCGGTGACGACGGCATCCGGGCGCAGACCGTGCGGTACACCCTCGTGCGGTAAAAAGACTCCCCGGGCGGGCAACCGGGGGAGGGGCAGCGGCGTGTTCCTAGGCATGGCTGGATGCCGGGGTCACGATGGCTGACGAGAGCACATTCGCGGAGTTCTATCGCGGGACCTACCGCGGGCTCGTCACGCAGCTGGTCGCCTACACGGGCGACCTCGCGGAGGCGCAGGACATCGCGCAGGAGGTGTACGTCCGCGCGTGGCAGCGCTGGCGGCGGCTGAGTGCGTACGACGACCCACGCGCCTGGGTCAGCAAGGTCGGTCACCACCTGGCGATCAGCCGCTGGCGGCGCGCGAAGGTGGCCGTGTCGACCTGGACCCGGCACGGGCCGCCCCCGCCGCCGGTCGAGCCGGACGGCGCGACGCTCGACCTGGTCAACGCGCTCAAGCGGCTGCCCGAGGCGCAGCGCCGCGCGCTCGTGCTCTTCCACCTCGGCGGCTTCTCGGTGGGCGACATCGCCCGCGTCGAGGGCGCGCCGGAGGGCACGATCAAGGCGCGCCTGTCCCGCGGGCGTCAGGCCCTCGCACCCATGCTCGCCACCACCGACGCACTGGACGGGAGCCGGCCATGAACGCGGACAAGGCGACGCGGGCCGTCGACGAGGCGTTCGGCGCGCTGCGGACGGGGATCGAGCCGGCGGTCGCCGCGCCGCCGTCCGTCGAGCGGATCGCCGGCCGGGCCCGCCGGCGCCGGGCCGTGCGCGTCGGACTCGCAGGGGTGGCGGTGCTGGCCGTGCTCGCCGGCGGGTACGCCGCCACGGGGAGCCGGGTCGCCGGGCCGCCGCCGGACCTCCCGCCGGGCGCGAGCGCGACCCCGCCGAAGGTCGACGGCGACCGCACCCAGGCCGCGAAGATCCCCGCCGGCTTCCTGCCGCGCGAGCGGGAGGCCCAGGGTGCGATCGACGACTTCGACTACAACAGGGACTGCTTCGGCGAGCCGGTGATGCGCCGGTCGGCCCAGCGGTTCGTCGGCGCCCAGGCGGACCAGACGGTGATCACCGAGAACCTGTACGTCTACGCGGAGGAGAACACGGCCAGGTCGGTGATGACCGGCCTGCGGCAGCGCCTGCGCGCTTGCAGCGGCTTCCCCGACGCGGCCGTCCTGCAGCCGCAGGCGAGCCCGGCCTGGGGCGACGAGGCGGCGACGATCACGCTCGCCAAGCCCGCCGACGGCGCCGGGGAGCACACCGGCGCGCGGGTGCGGTACGACGTCGTCCGGGCGGGTCCGGCGATCTTCGAGATCATGGGGTACCCGGAGATCGCGCAGATCGACCAGGACGCGCAGGGCGTCGCCGGGCGGTTGTGCTACTACGACGCCGTCTGCGTGCCCGCGGTCGGCCGGCCCGTCGCGTTGCCGAAGCTGACGAACGGCGGCGAGGCGTGGGCCGCGGTGCTGGCCGTGTTCCGCCCGGGCGAGCCGGAGGGCCTGCCGGGCGAGAGCATCGCGGCCGCGGCCGAGCTGGGCTACCGGGCGGCGCTGGTGCCGGGCGGCTGCGACGACGGCGCCGCCGTCCCGCTCGGGCTGACGGACTCGGGCAGCCGCTACACGGTGGTGTACTTCGCCAGCCGGGCGGACGCCCAGGCACTGTTGGACGCCCTGCCGCACCTGCCGGGGACGGTGGTCAAGGTCCGCACCTACTGCCTCTGAACCCGGGGCGTGGCGGTGGGTCAGCAGCACCAGGCGGTGTTGCTGGCCCACACCGCGTAGGTGTTGTTGTCGTCGTAGATGACGAAGTTGCCGTCGTCCTGGAGGATCAGCATCCGGGCGTTCTTGTAGGTGTTGGTCGTCCAGATCACGCCGAGCTGCTGGTTGTACAGGACCAGGTTGTGGTCGGTCTGCCAGGTCATGAAGAACTGCGGCGGGCTGTTGCGGTAGGTGTTCGTCGCCCACAGCGCCGGGCCGTGGCGGCCCTGGCCCCAGTCCTGCTCGCAGAACTGGCGGTCGTAGCGGTCACACTTGTAGAGCACGAAGTTGCCGTCGTGCTGCATGGTGACGCAGGAGCTCTTCCCGCAGGTGTACGCGCCTGCGGCCCAGGCGAAGCCCGCCTGGATCCGCACGCCGGGCGGCAGTGCGTGGGCCGGCGAGGCGAACACCACCGGCGGGACGGCGAATCCCAGGACGACGGCGGCGAACCAGAGCAGCATGCGGCGCATACGTACCTCCCCCGTGAGGCGTTACCCATCGACGCTCATCGCAACGTACCAGTGCGACGGCGCCGTGCGCGACCCCTACCGGACGGCGGTGGAGGAGCGGGGGACCAGGCGGCACGGGACGGTGCGCCGTCGGCGGGCGAGCCGTTGCTCTGGCCGGTTCGACGTGACCACTCTGCAACGGGTCTTGCGCTGGCATCGCGAGCTGCGTATGGTTTCGAGGCGCTTCCCGGTGCGCAGGTGACGGTTCCTTCATCTGAGACGCCGAATCCGTCCCCGGTTCTGGTCTCGGGAAGCCGCGCGTCACGCACCGGGTCCTCGGGACCCGCCGGTGGAGGTTCGACCCCTCCGAACGTTCGAACGTCCAATCTCGGCCGTGACTCAGGGGATCAATGGCGAGGTTCAACCTCAAGCTGCGCGAACACCAGAACGACGCGGCGGACTACTACGACATCGTGGCGGTCCGTCCCAGGCAGATCCTCACCGACGAAGGGGCACCGGGGTTCGTCCGCGAACCGAAGGCCGAGCTGTTCCTGCTCGCCGTGTCCAACATGGTCGGTCAGGACACCTTCTACGAGGGCGCCGCGGAGCGCGACGCCCGGTTCCGCAACCTGGTGGCCGGCGTCGCCGTCGCCGACCCGGCCTGGTTCGCGCGGTTCGTGCCGTGGCTGCGCACCGGCGCGATGCTGCGCTCGGCCTCGGTCGTGGCCGCGCTCGAGGGCGCCCGCGCGCAGGTCGCGGCCGGCATTCCCGGCTCCCGCGGGGTCGTCAACGCGGCGCTGCAGCGGGCCGACGAGCCCGGCGAGGCGCTCGCCTACTGGCTGCGCCGCCACGGCCGGTCGCTGCCGAAGCCGGTCAAGCGCGGCATCGCCGACGCGGCGGTGCGGCTCTACGACGAGCGCAGCCTGCTCAAGTACGACACCGACGGCCGGCCCGTCCGCTTCGGCGACGTCGTCGAGCTGACCCACCCGGTGGCCCGCGACGAGCGGCAGGGCGACCTGTTCCGGCACGCGCTGAACCGGCGGCACCGCCGCGACAACCCGCTACCGGCGTCGCTGCCGACGCTGGCCGCCCGGGCCGAGCTGATGGCCCTGCCGGTGCAGCGGCGGCGGTCGGTCACCGATCCGGCGGTGCTGCGGGCGGCCGGCATGACATGGGAGGCCCTCGCGGGGTGGCGGCAGGACGAGATGGACGCCGCCGCCTGGGAGGCGATCATCCCGTCGATGGGTTACTTCGCGCTGCTGCGCAACCTGCGCAACTTCGACCGGGCCGGCGTCAGTGCCGCCGCCGGCGAGGCGGTGGCGGCGCGGCTCCGAAACCCGGTGGAGGTCAGGCGGTCGCGGGTACCGAGGACCCCACGGTCGTGTCGTTCTCCGACGGCAGCGCGGTGTTCCCGCCGGTTCCGGGCGAGCCGGTGCTGTCCGCGGTGCGCCGGTTCCGCGAGGGCGGCTTCTTCTACGGCATGGGGACCGAGACGGAGCAGGCGCTGCGCCAGCACTACGCCGGGCACGACCGGGTCGTCATCCTCACCGACGAGCAGGCGCACGCCCACCGCTCGGCCCACGTGCTGGCGGCGATTTCGGGCCGGGCGCCCGTCTACACCTGGAACCTGGCCGGCTACCGTACCGCCCACGCTCCGGCGATCCGCCACCACCACACGTTCGGCGGCCTGTCGGACGGGGCGTTTGCGATGATTCCCCTCATCGAGTCGGCCGAGGACGGTCGCTGGCCGTTCTGAAGGGGGCATCCGTGGAGGTCGAGTTCGACGCGGAGCTGTGGGTGTGGGACGCGCGTCGGGACGAGAGCTGGACGTTCGTGAGCCTGCCGGTCGAAGCCTCGGACGAGATCCGTGACCGGGCGGGCGGGCTGCGCCGGGGCTTCGGCTCGCTGCGGGTGCGGGTGTCGCTCGGCGGCAGCACCTGGTCGACGTCGATCTTCCCGGACAGCGCCCGGGGCGCCTACGTGCTGCCGATCAAGCGCGCCATCCGCAAGGCCGAGTCCCTCGCCCCGGGCGACGTCGCGTCGGTCACGGTCGAGCTGGTGGACCTGTGACCGGCGATGCGGTCGTCGTGCGGTACACGTTGAGTGACTTCTATGGCGACGAGTCCGAACGGGCCGCCGTCTACGGGCTGCAGGAGCGGCTGAGGGCGGCGCTCGACGGGGCGGGGGAGTTCGGGGGCAACGAGTTCGGCGACGGAGGGGTCACGCTCTTCCTGTACGGGCCGGACGCCGATCGGCTCTACGCCGCCGCCACACCGCTGCTGCGCGAACTGCCGTACCGGCCGGCGCGGGTGCGGCTGCGGTACGGCGACCCGCGCGACGAGGTCTGCCGGGAGGGGGACCTCGACGGTGACCTGCCGGCGGAGCGTCCCCCGGCCCGCCGGTGGATCCGGGCCGCCGAGGGCGACGTGTTCCGCGTCCCGGTGGATGCGTCCCGGTCCGCCCTCGGGCAGGTCGTCGCGGTGTCCGGCCCCTGGGTCCTGGTCGTGATCTTCGACGAGCCCGCGTTCGACGCCGACATCCTGCTCATGGCGCTGACCTTCGACGACTGCCTCGCCGGCGGCGAGTGGCCGATCGTCGAGCGCCGGCCCGTCCGCGCCGACGTGCCGTGGCCGGTGTACAAGATGAGCGTCACGTCGATGGGGACGTTCGTCGAGGACCACTTCGGCAACAAGTTCCGCGAGGCGACCCCGGAGGAGCGGCGCACGCTGCGGTCGCGCTCGCAGTGCTCACCGGAGGAGGTGACGGACGCGGCCCGGGCCGCGTTCGGCGTGGGGGAGTGGCTCGACCGGTACGACTATTTCATCGTCGACCACCAGCAGACCGTCGCCCGGATCATCGGCTCCTCAGCCGATACGCTTCTTCGTGGCCACGACGTCGGCAATCACGGTGGCTAGGAACTCGGCGGTGGCCTCGGGGCCGGCCGGCTTCGGCTCCGGTCGCGCGCTGTGCGTCGGGGTCGGGGTGAGGAAGACGGCAGTGTCGGGTGTGGCGGGTTGCATGGGCTTCATGTCGCGGAGGAGCAGCATGTCGGCCACCAGGCAGGTGATCGCACCATCGGCGGCGCGACCGATCCAGACCGGGTAGGAGCCGTCACCTCTTCCGCTCGGGTAGGCGATCAGATTGGTGCCCGTCTTCGGGTCGGCGGTCTCCTTCGCCGTGTCGCCGTCCGTGGCGCCGCTTTGTTGTTGCTGCTCGTATGCTGCGGCGAGGGAGTCCCGTCCGGACGCGTCCAGGAATGCGCCCGTGCCGGTGTCCACGCCGAAGCCGTAGAACTCGTCGTCGCCGAGCAGCCGTACGTCCTGCCCGGGGCGGACCGCGAGTTCCCAGCTCGCGGTGGGCTTGTCGGAGATTCGCAGCATGGCTGCGGTTGTCTCGCCCCAGCCTTTGCCCGCCCATCGCATGCCGGCGATCAGCACGGGGTAGTCTCCGGGTGGGACCGTCACCGTGAACGGCTCATCGCTGTCGAGGGTGCCGGGGTCGGCGGCGATGACCGCACCTGTGGGCACCTGCAGGGCCCCGGCGGTCGCGGGTTCGGTGACGACCGCGGTGTCGAGGTCGGTGTCGGAGAAGCGGCTGCCGGGGGTGAACAATGCCTGCAGATGGCGGGGCTGCATGCCCGACGGCGCGCGCCACAGCGGCGTTGCGGGCTCCTGGTGCGACGGTACGACCGTCACGCCACCGATGCCTCCCGCACCGGGCTCGAGGCCGAGCATCCGGCCGTGCGCGTACGCCATCCAGTCGCCGAACGGGGCCCTGCGCAGGCTGCGGTACCGCGCAGGGATGTCGTGAGCCGTCTGCAGGAGGCTGCCCTGGTCCAGCTCCACACTGGCGATGTCGCTGTCCGGCCGGGCCGTGAGGGTGAAGTGCCAGCCACGCTCGGGGAACTCCGGCGTATCCGGGGATGCGTAACGCCACTGCTCGTAGCGGATCAGATGGAGCAGGCCGGGTTCGAGCTCGCGGAAGTCGTAGGCGCGGTCGCGGCGGCCGTGCTGCTCGAAGAGGAACAGGCCGAGGTAGTCGCGTCCCCAGTCGACCTGCAACAGCGCCTTGGGCCGTGTGTTGGTGGTGAGCAGGACCGCGTACGGATCCCCGGCCGAATCGCGCGTCCGGGCCTCGTCCGCGTTCATCAGGCCGACGGGTTTGCGGGTCTGCGGATCCCAGCCCGCGCAGTAGATGACCTCGACTGCGCTCTCGGCGGCCACGCTCCGCTCCGACCTTCGGATCAACGACCAGCTGATCGCCACTGCCAGTCCACCCACCAGCGCCAGGCAGATCAGCAGCACCAGACCGGATCGGCGGAAGCCACGGTGTGCAGCTCGTTGGGCCCGGCCGGTCGCCACCGCTTCATCGGCGTCGTCGCCGCCGTCGTCCTGGGTCGACATGACGTCATGATCCCATTCAGTCGAGGCAGAACTCGTTGCCCTCGATGTCCTGCATCACCAGGCAGGACTCGTTGTACTCATCGGCACGCAGGAGTCGCACGCGCGTCGCGCCGAGCGCGATCAGTCGTGCGCACTCCGCCTCGAGTGCGGCCACGCGCGCCTCACCCACGAGCCCGGTGCCGACCCGCACGTCGAGATGCACCCGATTCTTGACGACCTTGCCCTCGGGCACGCGCTGGAAGAACAGTCGCGGGCCCACCCCAGCGGGGTCCATGCACGCGAACGCCGCACCCTGCCGCTCGGGCGGCAGCGCGCGATCGTAGTCGTCCCAGGAGGCGAACCCCTGCGGCGGCGGCGGTACGACGTACCCCAGCACCTCGCACCAGAACCGGGCGACGCGCTCGGGTTCTGCGCAGTCGAAGGTGACCTGGACCTGCTTGACCGGTGCCATCGGCCCACCATAGCCGCGCGATCTTTCGTCGTCTCCACGGGCCCTAGCCCTGCGACGGCGTTTCGTCAGTTCGGCTCGTCGTTCGTTGTGTCGTGGCGCCCTCGATGTCGGAAGACCGGGTGTCGCGCGACTCGGTGCCGTCGTCCGGCGTGTCCGCCTGCCGCGCCGGGCCGGCGACGTGCGCTTCGGTGGCCCCGGCCCGCAGCAGCGACTGTTCGCGGCCGGGGTGCCGCCGCGCCGACAGGAGTGTGGCCGCCGTGGCCACCGCGCAGACGATCAGGGCGGTCCAGATGTTCAGACGCAGGCCGAGGATGTGGTTCGCCGAGTCGACGCGGAGCGCTTCGATCCACAACCGGCCGGCCGTGTAGAGCGCCACGTACAGGCCGAAGGCGCGGCCGTGCCCGAGCCGCCACCGGCGGTCCGCCCAGATCACCACGCCGGCCACGCCGAAGTCCCACAGCAGCTCGTAGAGGAACGCGGGGTGGAACGTCCCCAGGACCTCGGGGCGGCCGTCCGGGCCGAGGACGGCACGGCCGGCGGACTGGTCCCACTCGTGGATACGCAGGCCCCAGGGCAGTTCGGTAGCTCTGCCGTACACCTCGTTGTTGAACCAGTTTCCCAAGCGACCGATGCCCTGCGCCAGCGCGATGCCCGGAGCCGCCGCGTCGGCCAACGGAGGCAGCTTCACGCCGGCGCGCCGCGCGCCGATCCAGCCCCCGAGCGCGCCGAGGCCGATGGCACCCCAGACGCCCAGTCCACCCTCCCAGATGTACAGCGCGTCGATCGGACGGCCGTCGGGACCGAAGTACGGCTGCCACGACGTCACGACGTGGTACAGCCGGCCACCGATGATGCCGAACGGGACCGCCCAGACCGCGATGTCCAGGACGACACCGGGCCGGCCACCGCGCTGCGACCACCGGCGCTCGGTGAGCCACACCGCGACGAGGATGCCCACGATGATGCAGAGGGCGTAGGCCCGTACCGGTAACGGCCCGAGGTGCCAGACGCCTTGGGTCGGGCTCGGAATCGCGGCGTACGCCGACGCGAGCGGGCTCACCCGGACAGCGTAGCGTCGCGGACCGGCCCGGCGGTGTCCGTAGGCGGGGCCGGCCGCGATGCGGCCGGCCCCGATTCCCCCGGCTGGTCGTCCCCAAGCGCGGTCAGCCTCGCAGCTGCCGCTCTCAGGACGCTCTTCGCCGGCTACGCCGCCGGCTCGTAGGAGCCGCCGCGCAGGTGGGTGATCACGCCGAGCCGGTTGGCGGCGTTGATCATCGCGACCAGGTACACCAGGGCGACGAGCTGCTCCTCGTCGTAGTGCTCGCGGGCCGCGGCCCAGGTCGCGTCGGACACGCCGGGCGCGGCGTCGGCGAGCCGGGTGCCCTCCTCGGCGAGCGCGAAGGCGGTCCGCTCGGCATCGCTGAACACGGTCGACTCCCGCCAGGCCGCGACCAGGTTGATCCGCAGCGCGCTCTCACCGGCGGCCGCGGCCTCCTTGGTGTGGTAGTCGACGCACCAGCCGCAGCCGTTGATCTGGCTGGCCCGCAGCATCACCAGCTCCTGCAGGTCCCGCGGCAGCGTCGACTGCTGGATCGCGAGGCTGACGTTGGCGAACCGCTTGCCGAGCTTCGGGGCCAGTTCGCCGGCCGTGAGGTTCAAACGGGGTTCCATGCGGTACAACACCTCTCTCGTGGTTGTGACGATCACGAGATGCCGGCCGGCGGGCTCGCGTGACGGCCGGGCGGTGTGACGCACGCAACCGTCACAGCACCGGCCCGTGCGGCATCTCATGCGTGGCACAGTGAGGAGTCACCATGAGCGCCACCGACCTGTTTCTCGCCCATCGCAGCCTGCTGTTCACCGTCGCGTACGAGCTGCTCGGCTCGGCCGCCGACGCGGAGGACGTGCTGCAGGAGACCTGGCTGCGCTGGACCGGAGTGGATCTCGCCGAGGTCCGCGAGCCGCGCGCCTACCTGGTCCGGATCACCACCCGCCAGGCCCTTGCGCGGCTGCGCACGCTGCGGCGCCGCAAGGAGTCGTACGTCGGGCCCTGGCTGCCCGAGCCGCTGCTGACCGCGCCCGACGTGGCCGAGGACGTCGAGCTGGCCGACAGCGTCTCGATGGCGATGCTGCTGGTCCTGGAGACGCTCACGCCGACCGAGCGCGCGGTGTTCGTCCTGCGGGAGGTGTTCGACGTCGAGTACGACGAGATCGCCGCGGCCGTCGGCAAGAACCCGGCCGCGGTCCGCCAGATCGCGCACCGGGCCCGGGCCCGCGTCGCCGCCCGCCGCCCGCGCGGTACCGTCACCCCGGCCGAGAGCCGCGACGCCCTGGACGCGTTCCGCCGCGCGGTGGAGACCGGCGACCTGCAGGGCCTGCTCGACGTCCTGTCCCCGGACGTCGTCCTGCTCACCGACGGCGGCGGCGTGGCCCAGGCGGCCCTGGCCCCGGTGCTGGGCGCGGCGGCGGTGGCCCCGGTCCTGACCCGCATCGCGGCGACGACGGCGACCCTGCACCCGGCGTACGTCAACGGCCACCCGGCCCTGCTGGTCCGGGTCGCGGGCACGCTCGACACGGTCCTCGCCCTGCTCGTCGACGCCGGCCGCGTCACGGGCCTCTACGCGGTGCGCAACCCGGCGAAGCTGTCGCACGTCACGCGCGAGGTCGCGGTACGCCGCTAGGGCAGCGTTCGCAGCGGGTAGGGGGAGATCACGTCGAGGTAGGGCGACGGGTCGGCGTCCCAGTCCATCGCCCGGATCTGGGCCGCGCTGCGCCGGCCGGTGAGCGTCCGGAACAGCTCCAGCGGCTCGCCCCGCAGGCTGATCGCGGGTTCGCCGGAGCCGAGGACGGCTGCGGTCCGGCCGTCGTCGAGCCGCAGCGCCGGCAGTCCCACGGCGGACAGTCGCTGCCCCAGCCACTGCTGGTACACCCGGCGGCCCAGGCGGACCACCGGGGCGTCGGCGTCGCCGGGGCAGCCGAGCGCCTCGTACAGGTCGAACAGGTGCACGCCGAGGTCGGCGGCGGGCGCGCTCAGCATCCAGTCCGGGGCGTTGCTGGTGAAGCCGTCGCCGCGCCGCAGCGCGGTCTCCAGGTCGCTGCCGTGCTTGTCCCATTCCCGCAGCAGCGCGGCGACGTCGTGCGAGCGGCGGGCGTCGACCTGCCCGGCGGTCCAGCGCTCCCGGGCGGCGGCGAGGTCCGGCCGGTGCCAGGCGGCGGGCGCTCCGGGGAAGAACCCGTCGCCGGAGGCGGTGTCGGCGGCGACGCCGACGAGGTGGGCGAGCAGGTCCCGCACGGTCCAGGCCGGGCAGGACGGCACGGGCGTGCGCAGCTGCCGCTCGTCGAGCTCGGCGATGAGGGTGCTCACCCGCCGGCGGCCGTCCTGGTACGCCGAGGCGGCCAGCCAGCGGTGCATGCGCTCGGGGGTGTGCACGGCGGAGGGGCGCAGCCGGGTGGTGAAGATGTCGCGCCACTGCTGGGCGGCGGCCGGGTCGGCGGCCAGGCCCGCGTAGACCGCCTCGGCGTTGGTGGAGGCGCCGGCCTCGGCCAGGCGGTACGACCACTCGTAGTGCTCGCCGGCCCGGTCGTCGCGCCACTGCTGGTACTCCGCGAGGGTGCCGCGCGTGGTGACCGCCTCGGCGACGTAGTGCGCGTGCTCGACGGCGTCGCCGATGCCCTGGGCGGTCACCGGGTGCTTGAAGTGGCCGGCGTCGCCGAGCAGCGCCCAGCCGGGCCCGGTGGCCTGGCGGAAGTAGCCGCGCAGCATCGTCTCCGGTACCACGATGAGCGACGATATGCGCTCGGCGTGCTCGAGCAGCCTGGGGTTGAGCGTCGCGGGGAAGCGGCGCAGGCCCTCGGCGTAGCGGCGTTCCCGCTGTGCGGGCGTGCCCCGGGTCAGCTGCGGGCCGCCGGCCAGGCACAGCAGGTGGACGTCGTCCTCGCAGGGCGTCGACATGAGCATCAGCGACTCGTGGGCGTCGATCCGGGTCGCGTCGGCGGCGGGCAGGCCGCGCCAGTACGCGAACAGGTACGACTGCTCGCCGCGCAGCCGCCGCCCGGTTCGCAGGCCGAGCCGCCGGGCGATCGTGGAGGTCCGGCCGTCGGCGCCGAAGACCCACCGCGCGGTCACCGC
This sequence comes from Dactylosporangium sp. AC04546, assembly GCF_022095675.1. Taxonomy (GTDB): domain Bacteria; phylum Actinomycetota; class Actinomycetes; order Mycobacteriales; family Micromonosporaceae; genus Dactylosporangium. The sequence goes on from NZ_JAHYSG010000054.1 coordinate 53,066, forward strand.
CCCGCCGTCGTCCAGCACGACGCCGCGGACCGGGTCGGCGGTGGTCCCGGTGCCGATCACGTCGAGCACCGGCCGGCCGGACCGGACGCGCACGCCGGCCGCCACGGCGGTGTCCAGCAGGGCCCGGTCGAGCACGCTCCGCCGCACGCAGCTGTTGCGGTCGAAGCCGCCGACGGGGGTGAACCCGCCGGCGACCTCGTGGCCGAGCACCCGCCAGCTGTACCGCAGCGCCGGAATGTCGTGCGCGGCGCGCAGCCGGGCCAGCGCACCGAGGGCGTCCAGGCGGTGCAGCGTGTGCGGGAACAGCACGTGGGTGGAGACGGTGTCGCTGGGCAGCGGGTCCCGGTCGACCATGAGCACGCGCCAGCCGGCCCGCGCCAGCAGCGTCGCCAGGGTCGCTCCGGCGCAGCGGGCACCGACCACGACGGCGTCAACATCCATGGGCCCAGTCTGGTACCGCGGCGTGCAAATCCTGTGGAACCGTCCTGTGGGAACCCGGTGCGACAATGCGTGCCATGGTGCCCGACTTCCGCATCCTGGGCCCGGTCGAGGTCGTGCGGCACGACCAGCCGGTCCACGTCGGCGGGCCCAAGGTCCGGGCGCTGCTGGGTGTCCTGCTGTTGCGCGCGGGCGCGACGGTGACCGCCGACGAGCTCATCGACGCGCTGTGGGACGGCCGGGCCGGCTCGACCGCGCGGGCCACCCTGCGCTCGCACGTCGCCGACCTGCGGCGGGCGCTGACCCGGGCCGGGGCGGCCGAGGCGTTGCAGACCCGGTCGCGGGGGTATGCGCTGTGCCCGGACCCCGAGCAGGTCGACCTGTTCCGGTTCGAGCGGCTGGTCGGCGAGGGCCAGGCGGCGCTGGGCGAGGGCCGCGCCGGCGACGCGGCCCGGCTGCTGCGGGCGGCGCTGGCGCTGTGGCGCGGTCCGTTGCTGGCCGGCACCGACCGTCCGGCGTTCGCCGACGCCGAGGCCGTCCGGCTGGAGCAGCTGCGGCTGACTGCGTTGGAGAGCCGGGTCGAGGCCGACCTGGCCTGCGGCGACCCCGCCTCCGTCGTCGGGGAGCTGGAACAGCTGGTTCGCACGTACCCGTACCGCGAACACCTCTGCGGCCTGCTCATGCGCGCGTTGTACCGGTCCGGCCGGCAGGCCGACGCGCTCGAGGTGTTCCGCGACCTGCGCCGGCGGCTGGACGACGAACTGGGCGTGCAGCCGGGTCCGGCACTGCGTGGCCTGGAGCTGGCGATCCTGCGGCAGGACCCGGCGTTGACACCGGCGCCGCCCGTGGCGACGGCGCCGGCAGAGATCCCGTCGGCGCTGCTGGATCTGGTCCAGCGCACCCCGTTCGTGGCCCGCGGCGGCGATCTGGCCCTGCTGCGCGACGCCTGGGCCGACGTCAGCGCCGGCCGGCGCCGGGTTGTGCTCGTGTCCGGGGAGGCCGGCGTCGGCAAGACCCGACTGGTCGCGCAGTTCGCCAGCCAGGTGGCGCCGGGGGTCCACCTGCTCGTCGGCCGCTGCGACCAGACCTCGCTGGTGGCCTACCAGCCGATCGTCGAGGCGCTGCGCACGAGCCGGGCGGCCACCGCGGCGGTGGCGGCCAGCAGCGGTGCGCAGCGGACATATCTGGCCAGGCTGCTCGGCGGCGACGACCAGTCGCCGGTCGCGACCGGCACCACCAGTGCGTTCGCGTTGTTCGAGGCGGTCGTGTGGGTGCTGGCGCGGCTGGCGGCCACGACCGCGGTGCTGCTGGTGGTGGAGGACCTGGAGCGCTGCGACCCGGCCAGCTCGACGCTGCTGCAGCATCTGATCCGCGCGCTGCCCGGGCGGGTCCAGCTGGTGCTGACCTACCGGGACCCGCCGGGCAGCCGCCACCAGCCGCTGCGGGACCTGCTGGTCGCTGTCGAGCGCCAGGGTGGCTGTGACCGGATCCCGCTGGAGCGGTTCGATGAGGCCGAGGTCGCGGCGTTGCTGACCGCGACGACAGGGGCCGAGCCGCCCGGGCCGGTCGTTCACGCGCTGTGGCAGCACACCGGCGGCAACCCGTTCTTCGCGACCGAGGTGGTGCGGTACCTGGGGGCCGGCGCACGGCTCGCCGAGTTCCGCCCGGAGTTGCCGACCGGCGTGCGCGACGTGCTGCGCCACCGGGTCGCGGACCTGACCGAGCCGACCCGGCAGCTGCTGGCCTGCGCGGCCGTCGTCGGCGGCGAGGTGGAGTTCGCGCTGCTGGAGGCGGCGATGCAGACCGCCGAGGACGCGCTGCTGGACGCGCTCGACGAGGCCGTCCGCACCGGCCTGCTGGTCGAGGTGGGCGGGTCCTGGTCGGCGGCGTACATGTTCCCGCACGCCCTGGTCCGCGATGCCGTCTACGACGAGATCCCGACCGTCCGCCGGCAGCGCCTGCACCTGCGCGTCGCGCGGGCGCTGCAGGCCGGCGACGGGCCGCCGGCCGCCCGCCTGTCCGCCGCGGCGGTGCACCTGCGCGCCGCCGGCCCGTTCGCCGACCGAGCCGAGGCGGTGGACTGCAGTATCCGCGCGGCCGAGGCGGCCCGGGACCTGTACGCCTGGGAGGAGGCGGCCGCCCACGCCGAGGCGGCACTCGCCCGCCTCGACGACACCGGTGCGCCGACCGAACGCCGGGCGAGCACCGCGGAACTGGCCGGCGCGCTGCGCTGGGTCGCCAGCGTGGACCTGCAGCGCGCGGTCCGCCACTTCGAGGGCGCGCTGGCCGACTACCACCGCCTCGGCGACGAGCGGTCGGTCGGGCGGGTGCTGGGCCGGCTCGGTGTGGCCCTGACCACCCACCCGGCGGTCATGGACATTCCCCGTGCCCTGGAGTGCCTGTCCGCCGCCGAGTCCCGCCAGCCCCGTGGCAATGCGGCCTGGCACATCCACAACGGCATCGCCAACGCCAGCCTGTTCGGGCTGCGTACCGCACAGCTCGGCGCGGCAGCCGAGCGGGCCACGGGGATCGCGACCCGGGAGGGACGCCGGGACCTGCGCGCCTGGAGCCAGTCCGCCGAGGGGTACTTCCGGTTCTACCGTGGTGACCTGGCCGCGGCCTGCCGGTTGCAGGAGGCGACCTGGCAGGACGGGGTGGACCTCGGGGATCCGCACCTGGCCTGGGGCGCGGCCCGGGTCCTGGCGTTCTATCACGCCGCGTTCGTGCCCGACCCGGCGGCGGTCGAGCACTGGTGCGAGCGTGCGCTGGCCCTGCGGGAGCTCGATCCGTACGTGCGCCAGCGCGCCGACCTGCTCGACCTGCGGGCCCTGGCCCGGGGGCTGAGCGGCGACCTGACCGCCGCCCGCGACGCGGCCGCGCGGCTCGACGCCGACGCGGTGGTCCAGCGGTTCCTACTGCTGTGGGACGGCGACTGGGAAGCGGCGCTGCGGTCGTGGTCCGCCGCCCTGGAGGCCGACTCGGCGGCCGGCGACCTGCTCGACGCGACGCTCAACGCGACCTGGGTGGCGCTCGTGGAGCACCTGCTCGGTCGCGACGCCGACGCCGTGGCCGGCCTCCGCCGGGCGCTCGCCTGGAGCCTCGACGGGCCGCAGGTGCCGGCGGAGCTGATGGTGCGGGCCGACCTCGCTCGCATCCTGGCCCTTGCCGGCGAACCGGACGAGGCCGCCGTGCACCTGGCCGCCTGTGAGGCGATCCTCGCGGCGGGGGAGGACTGGCGCGGGCGGGCCGGGCACGTGGCGCTGGCCCGCGCCGCCGTGGCCGCCGCGCGGGGCGACGACGCCGTGGCCAGGTCCGCGTACGCCGAGGCCGTGCAGATCTTCGGCGCTGCCCGCCTGCCGTGGCAGCAGGCGCTGGCCCTGCGTGACTGGAGCGGTTGCCCCGCCGTCGCCGAGGCGGAGTCCGCGGGTCGCCGCGCCGCCGCGCTGTACACCCAGATGGGTGCCGGCCCGCGCTGGCTGGATCGGCTATCGGTGGTTGGCAATACCGGCACTGTGGAGCCGCTGACCGCTCGGGAACGTGAGGTGCTGCGGCTCGTCGCCGCCGGGCTCAACGACCGGGAGATCGCCGACCGGCTGGTGCTCAGCCCGCACACCGTGCACCGGCACGTCGCCAACATCCGGACCAAGCTGGGCCAACCCTCGCGCGCCGCGGCCGTCGCGTACGCCACCCGGCACCACATCACATAGCGGCATGGCCGGAACGGGCCATCCGCCGGCGTGCACCGCAATGGCCGCGCTGAGCGATGCGGGCGGCCACGGCCCGTCCGTACAACGGACGGCATGACATCAACAGACACCGTGAACTTCGAAGCCCTCAAAGAACGCCAGCGCATCGGCTGGGAGTCCGGCGACTACCCCCGGGTCGGCAACACCCTGCAGATCATGGCCGAGCGGCTGGTCGTGGCCGCCGGCGTGCGGGCCGGCCAGCAGGTGCTCGACGTCGCAAGCGGACAGGGCAACGCCGCGCTGGCCGCCGCCCGGCGGTTCGCCGAGGCGACCGGCGTGGACTACGCCACCAACCTGCTCGCCCAGGGCCGCGAGCGGGCCCACGCCGAGCACCTGCCGGTCACCTTCGTCGAGGGCGACGCCGAGCGGCTGCCCTTCCCGGACGCGTCGTTCGACACGGTCCTGAGCACCGTGGGCGTCATGTTCGCCCCGGACCAGGCCCAGGCGGCCGCCGAGCTCATCCGCGTCACCCGCCCCGGCGGCCGGATCGCCCTGGCGAGCTGGACGCCGGACTCGCTCGTGGGATCGATGTTCCGGACCATCGCCACGTACGCGCCGCCCCCGGCCGGCGTGCGCTCGCCGATGCTGTGGGGTACCGAGGAGCGCCTCGCCGAGCTGTTCGGCGACGCCGTCGAGTGGACCTCGCTGCGCCCGCGGGAGTTCGACTTCTGCTACCACTCCCCGGCGCACTTCGCCGAGTGGTTCCAGCAGCACTACGGCCCGATCACCCGGCTGTCGGCGAGCCTCGACGAGGACACCCGCGCCCGGCTCACCGCCGACCTGACCGCGGTGCCCCAGCCGTTCAACCAGGCCGCCGACGGCACGGTGCTCGCCCCCGGCGCGTACCTCGAGGCGATCGGGGTTCGCCGATGAAGACGATTCGCATATCTCCCGGCACGCCGACCTGGACCTCGATCCCGGTCGCGCACTCCAACGGCGACGGCACGTTCACCATCCGGACCTACCAGTCGCAGGCGGCCGGTGACACCAACTGCGCCGTGCCGGCGCCGCGGACCGACGACTGCTCGCAGTTCCTGACCTGGGCAGGCCCCGTCTTCCACCCGTACGTCACCCCGCGCGTGGCCGACTACAAGGGCCCAGCAACAGCGGCCCGATGAATCCCGTAGGCCGCGCACCTCCCGGTGCCGGGCCTTCCCGCATCAGGAACTCTTGGGGAAGGCCCGGCCCAGGAACGCGGCGAGCCGGTCGGCGGCCGTCGCCCCCTCGGGGACCGACTGGAGGGGGCCGAACGAGCCGCCCTCGGTGCGGGGCAGGTCGCGGTAGATCTCCTCGACCGTGCCGAGCAGCGCCGTCGCGACGCCGGGGGCGAGGTCGGTGTCCTGCCCGGTCGCGGCGGCGAGGTCCCAGCCGTGGACGAGCAGCTCGATGGTGACCTGCTCGACGATCCGCCACCCTCTTGCCGGCCCGTACTCCTGGGTCAGCATGCCGGGCCGTTGGAACGCGATCAGGGCCTTGGTCGCCGCCTCGCGAAACGCGCCCACGTGGTCGCCACCGAGATGGTCCGCTGTGAAGTCGCTGCGGGGGTTGCCCTCCGCGAGGCTGGTCCACATCAGGTTCTCGTAGACGAGGTGGTTCAACAGTTCCTCGACCGTCCATGCGGCGCAGGGCGTGGGGTCCGTGAACTGTTCGCGGGTGACGGCGGCCACGATTGCGTCCACCTCGGCCACCACCCGTTCGTAGGCCGCCAGGACGTCGGTGCCGGCCTCCTGGGCCGCGTTGGCGATGCTGTCCGCCAGGGCGCCGGGCGTCGGGTTGGCCCGCAGGGCGGTCATCAGCCACTGCCCCTCCCGCGCGATGCTCGCCCGCACCGGCTGTCCGTTGATGACGCACAGCAGCTGCCAGTACCGCTCGGCCCGCGCATCGGCGGCCACCTCCAGCTGCTCGAGCAGCTTCCGCCGCGGATTCTCACCTTCATCCATGTCGTACTGCAGCGGCAGCCACGCCTCGACCACCTCGGCGACGACCGCGTCGGCCGCCGGCGAGTCCGCGGGAACACCGCTGTCGATGGCGGCGGCGACCTTCCCCACCCAGAGATCGGTCAATGCCTCGGCGGCCGCCACGTCCCGCTCGTCGGGCGTCGCGGGCGCGTGCGCGGCGGCGTACTTGGCCATGCCCCGGACGGCTTCCTGCAGTCGCGGATCCTGGACCAGCTCGGCCAGTTCGATCCAGGCGTCGATCTGCTCGTCGCTGGGCTCGTCGGGCAGGTCGGGAGTGACGGCGAGCAGCCCGTCCCGGTATCCGCTGGCGTCGATCTCTCCAACGGCGCCCGCGAGGAACTCCTGCACGATCGCGTGCCGCTGCTCCGTGGAGAGCCGCGCGAGGCCGCTCACGGCGGCAAGCTCCTCGGCTGTCGCCCCTCGCCGCGCGACGGCCCGCAGTACGGCACACTGCACCCGCAGGGCCCGGATCTGCGCCGTCACCGCGTCGGCGTGCAACGCGGCGACCTCGGCGACGGTCCGTTCCCCGTCGAGCAGCTGCCGGATGGCGGACATCCCGAGTCCGAGCTCCCGCAGGCTCCGCGCCAGCTCGAGCCGCCCGACGGCAGCCTCGTCAAACCGCCGGTACCCACCGGCGCTCCGCCCGGAGGCGGGCACGACCCCGATGTCCGACCAGTGCCGGACGAGCTTGACCGACAACCCGGTCCGCTCCGCAATTTCCCCGATGCTCAACACCAGACCATCGTCATGTCTCCCAAGCAGGGAGAGTCAAGCCCCCAGCCGTGGCGTTTACTTCTCATCCATTGCAACGATTCGGGTCCTTGCGTTGCATTGAAATCAGAGCCGTTGCAATGATTTATGCCCAGTGAACTGCTACTTCACGGTCTCTTTGCAATCTTTGCGTTGCCGAATATGCGAAGGCAACGTAGCGTTTCGCATGTCAGAAACACCGAACAAGCACAGGAGCACCCGATGCAGCAGTTCGCCACCCCCGCCCCGATCGCCGCCGTCCTGGATGTCCCCGCCGGCCGGGTGCAGTTCATCGCCGCCGACCGCGCCGACACCACCGTCGAGGTCCGCCCGGCCAACCCCGGCAAGGACCGCGACGTGAAGACCGCCGAACGGACCACCGTCACCTACACCGACGGTGTCCTGCGCATCCAGGCCCCCGAAGCCAGCAATCAGCTGTTCGGCCCCTCGGGCTCGCTGGAGGTCACCGTCCAACTGCCCGCCGGCTCCCGCGTCGAGGCCAGGGCCGCCAGCACCGAACTGCGTGGCGTCGGCCGCCTCGGCGACGTCACCTTCGACGGCGCGTACCGCCAGATCAAGCTCGACGAAGCCGCCAGCCTCCACCTGACCGCCGTCGACGGCGACGTCGAGGTCGGCCGCCTCACCGGCCCCGCCCAGATCAGCACCGCCCGCGGCGACATCCGCATCGCCGAAGCCGTCCGCGGCGCGGTCGTCCTCGAAACCCAGTCCGGCAACATCACCGTCACCGCCGCCCCGGGCGTCTCCGCCGCCCTGGACGCCGGCACCGGCCACGGCCGCATCAGCAACGCCCTCAAGAACACCGGCACCCCCGACCTCGACATCCGCGCCACCACCGCACACGGCGACATCACCGCCCGCAGCCTCTGAACCCGCAGCCGCTCAACAAGAAGGAGATTTCCGATGGAACGCTTTTCCGAGCCAGGCCTGCGTCGAGTCCGCGACGTGCTGGCCCGGCACGTCGAGTCGGGGAAGATCCCCGGTCTGGTCGCGCTCGTCGGACGCGGCGGTGAGACGCACGTCGAGGCGATCGGGACCATGAGCCACGACGGCGGCCCACCGATGCAACGGGACACGATCTTCCGGATGGCGTCGACGTCGAAGCCGGTCACGGTCGCGGCGGCGATGATCCTGCTCGACGAGTGCCGGCTCCGGCTGGACGACCCGGTCGAGGCATGGCTGCCGGAACTGGCCGACCGCCGGGTCCTGACCCGGATCGACGCCCCGTTGGACGACACGGTGCCGGCCCGGCGGCCGATCATCGTGCGCGACGTGCTGACGTCGACGTTCGGCCTCGGCATGGACCTGACGTCGCTGGGCACCCCGATCATGAACGCGGTCTTCGAGCAGGGCCTCACGCCGGACCTGCCGACCCCGATGCCGGAGCCTGACGAGTGGATGCGCCGCCTCGGCGAGCTCCCGCTGATGCACCAGCCGGGGGAGCGGTGGCAGTACCACATCGCCAGCGACCTGCTCGGCGTGCTCGTGGCCCGGGTCACCGGCCAGCCCTTCGAGACGTTCCTGCGCGAACGCCTCTTCGATCCCCTCGGTATGAAGGACACCGGTTTCCACGTGCCGGCGGCCGACATCGACCGCCTGCCGCCGCTGTACGCCCCCGACCCGCAGACCGGCGAGTTCCACGTGTGGGACCCGGCCGAGGACGGCCGCCACAGCCGCCCACCGGCGTTCCCGGGCGGCGGCGGAGGCCTGAACTCCACGGCCGACGACTACCACGCCTACTTCCGGATGCTGCTCAACAAGGGCATCCACAACGGCGAGCGCATCCTGTCCCGACCGGCGGTCGAGCTGATGACCACCAACCGCCTGACCCCCGAGCAGCAGGCGGCCCGCCATACCCTGGCCACCAACAACGTCCACATCTCGTTCGGTCAGGGCCAGCACGGCGGCTGGGGCTTCGGCATGGCGGTTCGCACCCACCGCGGCGACTACGCCCCGGTCGGCCAGTACGGCTGGGACGGCGGGAGCGGCACGTCAACGTACGCCGACCCGCACCACCAGCTGACCGGCATCCTGCTCACCCAGGTAGGCATGTCCGTCCCCGACTCGGCAAGACTGATCCACGACTTCTGGACCACGCTGTACCAGGCCATCGACGACTGACACCCGGACCGCCCGGCGGCCGAGCGACGAGTCTTGACTCGCGCTCGGCCGCCGTCAACTCCTGCGGGTGGTGGCGTCGCCCAGTTTGTGCGGCGTGCCCCGGGCACAAGCCGGGATACGAGCTCGTCCGGCTTCGGCTGCATGTCGCCTCCGACGCCGAGCTGCTCAGTCTGGACCTTCCGGGCGGCGGTGCCTGCGGGCTCGACGGGCAAGTGTGGCAGCGATGGGATCCGCATGATCCGCGGTGTGGAGGACGACGCCGGGTCGAAGTCCTGGGAAGAGGCCATCTCCGGCTGGCGGTCCAACTACGCGGCCGCGCCGACGCAACTGCGCAACCAGCGGTCTGACCTGCTCGCGCTCGTGGGTCGGCGGCTGCAAGCCGGTTGGACCGGCTGGCACCCGGAGCGTGACCAGTGGTACCCCGGCATCCCGCTCGTGCTCGTGTTCGACGGCGGTGTTCAGCTGGAGCTCGCCTGGAAGACGTGAAACGCCTTGTCGATCACCTGGAACACCATCGACTTGGGACCGAAGCACTGTGCTAAGAATGTCGGGCTTCAGCGCTGGACGGAGAAGGTCGATGGACGACGACGAGGTATGGCCGGAGCGCAGGTTGGGCCGGCGGCACGTCACCGGCACCGTGATGGTCATCGCCGTGTTGGTGGGTGGTATCACCGCGCTGGTGCTCGCCATGCCGGGCGATGTGGACTCGCCCGGGCCGGGGCGGACCCCGTCCGCGGTGTTGTCATCCGCGCCGCAGAATGTGCGCCAGGGCGCGTCTGCGCCACCCGTCGAGGGCGGCGAACACGGAGCGGATCAGGGGCCCCCGTCGCCGCACCTGCTGCCGACGTCAGTTCCGGTACCGTCCGCGGTGCCGATCTCACCGAAGTCGGCCTCGCCGAAGCGGTCGCAGCCACCACCACCGCCGACCGAGGTCACTCCTCCGCCGGGGCGGTGAGGCGGTGTCCTGCTGCGCAGCCCGCCCAGGCCAGTTACCTGCTGCGCACCGCACCGCCGCCGGCTGGCATCGTCGCCCAGACTCGCCACGAACTCATCGACGAACTCACCACGATCGACGCGAAGATCCGGGCCGCGGACAAGCAGCTCCACCAACTGCTGACCGCCTATGGCAGCAGCCTCACCGACCTCTACGGCATCGGCCCATCCGCGGCCGCCCGGCTGCTGGGCGACATCGGTGACATCAGCCGGTTCCGCACCGCAGCACACTTCGCTTCTTGGAACGGCACCGCACCATTCGAGGCATCCTCCGGGGACCAGCGCCGCCATCGGCTGTCCCGGGTGGGCAACCGGCGCATCAACCGGGTCCTGCACATCATGGCTATCGTCCAGCTCCGCCGCGACACCCCTGGCCGCGTCTACTACCGGCGGTGCCTCGCCGAAGGCAAGACCACGATGGAAGCGCTCCGCGCGCTCAAACGGCATCTGGCGGACGTCATCTACTAGCAGATGCGCCGTGACGCCACGGCACCCAGGACGGGTCCGGGAGGACACTCGGGAGCGACTCTGCAATCCAGCGCGGACGGCCCAACCCCGACAACCGCCTCTTCGGACAAGTCACAACCCGGACCCGCCACCCGCAAGCCTAGAACAACCTCGCCGCGACCCCTTGACTAGAGGGGAACCAGATGTGCGCACGGATCTTGACCAGCGGGCCCTACGATCGGGTAGAAAGAGCGTCGTGTTCGAACGGGTGACCGCCGAGGCGCGGCAGGTGCTGGCACTCGTGCCGCGGTACGCCGTCGCCGCTGGCCGGTCGGAAATCACCCCGGCTGATCTCGCCGCTGCGCTGGCCGCCCGGCCGATCGGCAACACCGCCGGCGTGTGGACGACGCCGCCGTCGTCCGAGCCGGCCGAACCGACGAACGTACCTAGTGGAGGGACGGCGCCGAACAAGCCGCCCCGGTTCAATCGGGCGGCGCGAGCGGCCCTGGAACGGTCACTGCGCGTCGCACTGGACGAAGCGGCAAGGCACGTCGGCACCGAGCATCTGCTTGCCGCGCTGGTCCGCGGCGGGCCGCCGGACGTCGCGGCCGGCCTCGGCGCGCTCGGCGCGACGGCCGACGCCGTCGATGCGCTGCTCGCCCGGCTGGCCGGCAAGCCGGGTGCCGAAGGACCGCCGGAGGATCCGCGCGCTGCCAACGGGGCGGGCTCCGCCCTGACCTACACGCGTCTGACGGTCGACGCCCGCGCCGTGGTACGGCAGAGTGCGGCGCTGGGCCGTGCCGCGGGACGCACGAACGTGACGCCGGTCGACCTGGCTACGGCGCTTGCCCTGTACGGCGGCGGCAACGTCGCCCGGCTGTGGACCGAAGCCTCGGTCCCGCCGCCGCAACCCGCCGCGCCGATCAACGACTTCGCTGCACTGGCAGGGCCGACCGAGCAGGTGCTGGGGACGGCCGCGACGATCGCACGGGAGGCGGGCGCCGCGCAGGTCGGCACCGAGCATCTGCTCGTGGCGCTGATCCGTCACGACCATCCAGAGGTCGTGACGCTGCTGGCCGGGCGGGGCGGCACCGCGGAGGCCGCAGCCGCGCTGATCGCCGAACTGGCCGGCGAGCCCGGTGTCGAGGCGCTGCCGCCCGCGGCCCGGCGGCCTTGGTGGCGCGCGATGCCGAGCTGGCAGGTGAACGTCGCACTGAGCTCCTTGGCCGTGGTGCTGGTGATTGTGGTGGTGTGCGTGCTCGGCCCCATCTTCGGCCCATAGCCACGCGCGGGCCGGGCGGCACCGGGCACCGCCGGTGGGCGCGGCGCGGCGCGAGGAGCCGGCCGCGGCGCAACTGGTGGAGTGGTTTCCGACGCCCTGCCGTCAGGTGGCCATGTTGAAGCAGGCGCCGCCGGCGAAGCGACGCTACGGTCATCACCGCTGCGGGCTACCATCGGCCGGAGCCCTAACCGCCCGACGGCAAGCCGCCACGGTTGGTGGATTGATGTACCTCCGAAGCCAAGATCAGACGCGCTGTCATCGGCAGTTCAGCGCACCGGCCGGCGCCGAACGCTCGTCACGCGGCGTGACGGAGTTCGCCGACCTTGCGCTCGCGGTCGGCGGCAGATCAGGATGCCGGCCGGGCAAACCCACGAAGATGGCTGTGTGAAGGCGATCTACCCAGACAGTGGCGATGGGGACCCGGAGGCCGTGCCCGGCGTGCGCCCCGAAACCGAAGGTGCGGCCGACGTCAGTTCATTGACGCTCGAAGTCGATGGAGAGCTGTTCGCCCTCAGTCCAAATGCGTTCGGCGGCACCGACTACGCGTGGCTGAGCGGGCCGAACCTCGGCTACGGCTTCGGCGTGAGTCCGACCCCGGACCTGTCGCTCGACGAGCACATGGAGCACATCCGCAACTTCCTGGCCCTCGTTGACCCCACCACCGGATACATCGAGGACGACTGAGCCATAGAGCCGCTTGACGTTACAGTCCACCGAGCTGCCTGCGCGACCTCCGCACGTCCTCGGGTCCGCATCCGTGGACAGCGGCAGCGCTCCGCGCTGGGCAACTCCGCGTCACAGTGGGTAGCGAGCGGATCGCGGCTACGAGCACCTGATCAAGGCGCTCCGGCGAGGGCCCGATCGGCGGCCATGAGCGGATGCCAAGATTGCTCGATTCCCGAGCCGTGCGGACGTGATGTTGCTGCCGCCGGAGCCGATGGCCTCGGACCATGACGCAGATGAAATGGCCGACCGAACGGTACGTCGCTACGGGCCGTTTGACAGAAACGGCGTCGACGGCTGCGGGGGAGTTCAGCTGCGCCAGCGGTACACCACTGCGTTCTTGTCGTTTCGGCAGGCTTCGAGAAGCCGCTCGGCGCGTTCTCGCAATGTCGTGGTGTCGGCGTTCTGGCGATGCCTGGCGGCCCAGATGTCGGCCTCGATCGCGATTGCGGCGCGTTCCCATTCTTGTTCCAGGCCGAAGACTCCGCTGTCCGCTGCGTCGCGGCTGTCGCGATCGATCCTGCGTCTCAACGCCTGCCGTGCCAGGCCGCTGGAACCGACGATTGCGCACCAGGGCAGCTGTTCAACGTCGATCAAGGTTGGGCTTGGTTCGGCGGCCTCGGGCAGACCGAGCGCCGGCAACAGTTCGAACGGCAGCTCGTGGCCCCAGCCGGAATTGCCGCGATAGTCGTAGGCGGCGATGGCCCGGACCTGCTCCGGGACAGGAGTCAGCCCGGCGGTGCGGGCCCACTGCTCGAGATCGGCGCCGACGGCCTCCCTCGTTCGCGCCGCTGCCTGAGGGCGATGCCGGTACGAGCATGGAGCCTCGTCAGCGGGCAGGTGGAACGACGTGCTCCAGCCCTCGGACGTCCGCCCATGGACGCCGATACAGTCGCCGTCGTTCACATATGCGGCGAGCACGCCGCCACCGGTGGCGGCGACAAACCGTTCGCTCGCGGCAGCGAAGTCCTGCGGGTCCAGAATGCCCCTGGTCTCCAGCAGCTGCCATCCACTGCCGAGTTCGTACAGACGCTCATGCTGATACCCGAAACCGAGCGTCGCCTCCTCGACGGCGAGGACCCGGCCGGACCGCGCCAGCACGAACGTCCCGAAGAAACCCACTGGCGCACGGTACGCCAAGAACGCAGCGACGACCGCCGCCACGCTCGCGGCATACGACACGACCGGAACCGATGCCCTGAGCCCCAGTCACTCGGTGTTGCAATAGACCGCGCGCCGACGAGCGCGGTCGGCGGCATGAGCGCGTGTCGGCACACCGCACAAGTAGCCTCGGGGCATGAGTTGGACCTTCGCGGCGGGCGCGCCGACGCGCAACCGGCGCGATTCTGCGGACGCCCACATCACGTACGGATGGGCTCCGCTGCACACGTTCCATGGCCTGCTCGCAGTCGAGGAAGGCGTTGAACTGACCGCGATGCGCGGCTTCGGCGGCACGCGGTCATGGCAAGACGTAGACACGCCGCTGAGGCTGTTCTTCGACCTCCAGTATGTCAACGGAGACCACCCGATCTCGGGCTACCGCACAACGGCGGACCGCCTACAAGCCATCTATCTGCGGTGGTCCACCACGGGGCTGCCAGACGATGAGCTGCCGTCTTCGATCAAGAACCTTCAGATTCGCTTGTTGGAGGGTCTGCTCTCAGTCTTGGACGCTTGCATCGCCCGGGGAGAACGTCTCCGAATCCGCTGATTACGGACTTGCTCCAAAGCTCAGGAAAGATCCCGTCGACGGTAGGCATGTCCCCGCTGGGAGCGGCTCAGCAGTTGAGCTCACGCATCCGCACATCGGCATGTCCGGACTCCAGCTCCATTGACTTGGCGTGACGCTCCGTGACGAGCGGATCGCGGCAAATCCGCGCGCCCGTCCACTGCGAGGCGTGTGCCTCGATTCCGCCCTTCATTACCTCCACGAGAGACACCGACACGGGTGCGCAGCAGGGCTGCTACAAAGCCGTCAGTCCGGAAGGATGTCTCAGTTATCGGAGAGATCTACTCTCGGCCAGCAACTGCGGACCGGAGGAGCGTATGCAGGTGGCCTTGTTGGCGGCGCTGTCTGCCCTGATCGGAGTTGTCCTCGGATGGCTTTGGGACACCCGATCGGAGTCCCGGTGCTGGCGCCGTGACCAGCGGATGCAGAGCTACCAAACGGTGGCTGGGGAGTTCTACCGATATCGGGACGCGATTCGGGAGTTGAGCCGCACACCGCGTCCGGGACAGGTACATGACGAAAGTTAGCCGAGGTCCGCAAGCTTCGTACCGACTGGAACCAAAGTCTAGTGACGCTGTGGCTGCAGGGCTCAGAACGGGCAGCAAAGTGCGCCTTGGCCGTCGATCACCAACTTAGCAAGTTGAGCGAACGGGCGATAGCAGAGGTCATCCCCGACGAGCAGTGGCCGAGGTACCGGGAACCAGCCCTGGCGGCGTACGACGACTTCGTCGATGCGATCAGGCACGACCTCAGCCTTCTACCGTTAGAGATACTGCGAGCTGGTGCCGCCACGCGCTCCGTACGGCTGCCCGCCAGTACGAGTCCTCAGCATGAAGACGCACCGGATCTCGAAGTCGAGGGTTGAGCCCCGCAGTTCTGATCTCACTGATCTCGGCTACGGACACCCTCGCCGGCGAGGGCCGGCTACGACCAGTGACGAGGGCGCCAACGATCGACGCGCACAGCGGCATGTGCGGATGCAGAGGAGGCCCGACAATAGGTCGGTGTTCAAGCAGCGTGTGTTGTCCGTGTGGGCTTCGGTGGCGGTCCTGGCCGTCGGCTGGGTCGTGGCGGGCGTGGCACTGATCGCGCAGCGGCAGGCGGAGGCCCAGCAGCGCCGGGTCGACCGGGCCCCGGCCTGCGAGGCGTCGCAGGTGTTCTCGGGCGTCGACTGCCGTGCTGTGGTCGACGGCACGGTCACCGCGCTCAGCATTCGGCAGGCCGAGGTCGACACCGGCAGCCGGCATCTGACCCTGGCCGTGTCTCTGCACCAGGTCGACGGCTCCGCACCAGGGACGCCGGTGCGGGTGACCGTGTACCGGGGCGCACCGATCCGCCTCGACGGCGACCGCGTTCACATCAACGCGGAGGATTCCCCAGCTGACCGGCTCGCTGACTCCCGCGAATTCGCCCGGGCCGCGATGTTCCTCGGCACATTCCTGGGCGGTGGGAACCTGATCATCGCCTTGGCGGTTCGCTGGTCGAACCGCCGCCGGCCTACGGTTGGCTGATCTGGTGAGCGGTGTCGCGAGTCTGCTCGGATTTCGAACCGGGCTCGGGAGACCTTGTCGCGGAAGATCCGCATCACCTCTGCTCGCCCACCCCGCGCCACACCGGCCCGATGGCATCACCACGGCCCTCCGGCAGGAAAGCGATAACCTTGCATGAACCAGCGTCTTCAATTCGGCTACTTGCGGATACCGAGCGTCGACCAGGCTCGTCGCGCGGCGTCGCGCGCGGATCGCGGCTCCGCGAACGTGACCTTGCATAGCACCTGCCGCGACGCGGCAGAGCGGGCGTGGCCATAGCGAGCTGTTAGCGTTGACCCTTCAGCGGGGAGGGAAAAGGCAGAATGACATCGACCGCGTTCCGTATCGGAGGAGACCTGGAGGTACGGCGGCTCGGCTTCGGTGCCATGCACCTGCCGACCGAAGCGGGCCTTGCCCGCGAGTCCTCTCTGATGGTGGTCCGGCGAGCCGTCGAGCTGGGTGTCACGCTGATCGACACCGCTCACCTGTACGGCGGGGGAGCCAATGAGGAACTCCTCGCCGAGGCCCTGTACCCCTATCCGAACGGACTGCTCATCACGACCAAGGTCGGCGTTGCGCAATCGGGCCCTCAGCGCGAGTGGAAACTGGACGGGCGGCCAGCCGTCCTCCGCGCGCAAGTCGAGCATGCGCTGCGCCGACTGCGTGTCGAGCGGATCGAGCTGCTCCAACTGCATCGGATCGATCCGGAGACGCCGCTCGTTGACCAACTAGGCACGCTGCGGGATCTGAAGACTGAAGGCAAGATCGGCCGGATTGGCTTGTCAGAGGTCACCGTCTCCGAACTCAACCAGGCGCGCCAAATCGTTGATGTGGCGAGCGTGCAGAACCGGTACAACCTGCTCGACCGCGAGCATGAGCCCGTCCTCACGGCCTGCGAACGGGCAGGGATCGCGTTTCTGCCGTGGCGACCTGTTGCGGCAGGCACGTCGGGAGCGAAGGCGGAAATCGCCGCTGTGGCGTCCGAGGTCGGTGCCACTCCCACTCAGATTGCGCTCGCCTGGCTCCTCAACCGCTCGCCGGTCATGCTTCCGATTCCCGGCACCGCCCGTGTAGACCATCTGGAGGAGAATCTCGCTGCCGAAGGACTCGTCCTGACCCCAGCCCAACGTGCCAGCCTGGACCGGCTACACGAGCCGGCGTAGGCCCTGTCACGCTCGCGCGGCGACGCACTCTCATCGGCAGTTCAGCGCACCGACCGACACCTTCGCACCGTCCGGTGACCGAGTAAGCACGCATCCGCTCATGGCCGCCGACCGTGAGCGTTGGCCGGCACGACTGGAGTCATGCCCCGTCAAGGATGAGGAGTGCGGTTCGCGCTGGTACGGCCACTTTGTCCTCCTGATCACCGACGAGCCGGTCAAGCGAGTCTCGGGATACGGCTTGAAGCAGCTCGCGAAGCCGGTACGTAACGTCGGTCGTACACTGCCTCGTCGCGCGTTGCGGCTTCATCGGCGAGGAGCTGTAGCCCGCCGAACGAGCCGGCGTGCATCGACAGCCCGACCAGAGCCCACCGGGCTGTCTCGTCCGAGGGATTCCGGTCCACGCATCTGTGGGCGAAATTCTCGACCTTGTACCACGTCGTGCGATGGTTGGTGCGGGACCAGAACGCGTCGCTTCGGGGCAGCGACTCCAGACGTGACCACATGCGCCGCAGCGCCCGATTGACCCGGTCGATGAGCGCGTCGTCCTCGAACACGCCACCCGCCCGCGCCAGGCCACCGCTGTTCACTCGGCGATTGTCGCAGTACCCGGTGCGCCGGGTTGCTCGGCGTATGGACGGCTGGAGCTTCAAGTGCATTAATTCGGTCGTGCCCGGGAAACTCGATGTGATTTCCTGGTACGCGAGCACGTCCATCGAGCAAGGAGCAGACATGCGAGCGACGTTCACCTCTTTCGGAGCTCTGTTGCCCATTCGCTCGAAGGACGTGACGTTTGTCTTCGTATCCGCTGCGCACTGTGCGCACGCTCAATCTCGGGATTCTGGCGCATGTCGACGCCGGTAAGACCACTCTGACCGAGCGGCTGCTCCACGCGGCCGGGGTCATCGACCAGCTCGGCAGCGTCGACTCTGGCACGACCCAGACGGACTCGCTGGCGCTGGAGCGCCAGCGGGGCATCACCATTCGCTCGGCCGTCGCATCGCTGCGCATCGGCAGCACCGAGGTCAACATCATCGACACGCCGGGGCACCCTGATTTCATCGCCGAGGTCGACAGGGTTCTCGGCGTGCTCGACGGGGCCGTGCTGGTCGTGTCCGCCGTCGAGGGCGTCCAGCCGCAGACCCGCCTGCTGATGCGGGCGCTGCGGCGGCTGTGCGTACCCACACTGATCTTCATCAACAAGACGGATCGGCGCGGCGCCGACGCGCAGCGCGTCTCCGCGGAGATCGCGCGGCGCCTGGACGTGACGGTGGTGCCCGCCATCGCGCCCACCGCGGCTCTGGCCGACGCATTGACCAGTGCGGACGATGCGCTGCTCCGGGAGTACGTGGAGGATGAGGCGAGCCTGACGGCCCGGCGGCTGCGCGCCGAACTGGCGGCGCAGACGGCCCGGTGCGCCGTGCACCCGGTGTTCGAGGGTTCGGCGATGACCGGAGCCGGGGTGGACGAGCTGATGGCGGGCCTGGCGGATCTGCTGCCCACGGCCGCCGGCGAGCCCGCCCGGCCGCTGTGGGGCCGGATCTTCAAGGTGGAGCGAGGACCCGCCGGCGAGAAGGTGGCCTACGTGCGTATGTTCGACGGCGAGCTGCAGGTACGCGATCATCCGACCGGCGGCCGCGACCGGATCACGGCGATCCACATGCTCGAGAACGGCGTGTGGGTGCGGCGCGACACGGTGGCAGCGGGCCAGATCGCGGCGCTCCGCGGCCTCGCGGGCGTTCGCGTCGGAGACACCCTGGGCGACAGCGCCACGCAGATGGACCACCACTTCGCGCCGCCGATGCTGGAAGCTCTCGCCGTTCCCCGCCGCCCGGAGGACGGCGGGCGGCTGCGCTCGGCGCTGTTGCTGCTGGCCGAGCAGGATCCGCTGATCAACGTACGCGCGGACGAGCGTGACGGCACGGCCGTGTCGCTCTACGGCGAGGTACAGAAGGAGGTCATCCAGACCACCCTGGCCGCCGACTTCGGTGTCGACGCAGACTTCCTGCCGACCACGACCCTGTGCGTGGAGCGGCCGAAAGCGATCGGCGAGGGGCTGAAGCGGCTGAACACGCCGTCGAATCCCTACCAGGCCACGATCGGGTTGCGGGTCGAGCCGGGACCGTCCGGCTCGGGCGTGACGGTGCATGTGCCCGTGGACTACCGGCTAGCGCCGCTCTACGTCTACCGGACGCTGGAGCTGTTCCAGGAGGCGATGGGCGACTACGTCCGCGACGCGCTCGCGGCCGGTCCGCACGGGTGGCCGGTGACCGATTGTGTGGTGACGATGACCGACTCGGGCTACAGCGTCGCCGACGGGCCGCCGTCGCTGCGCGGGCCGACGAGCACGGCACAGGATTTCCGTAAGCTCACGCCGATCGTCGTGGCTCAGGCGCTGGCCGCCGGCGGGACGATCGTCTGCGAACCGCTGGCCCGGGTGACCATCGAAGTGCCCGCGCGGGCGCCCAGCGGAGTGCTGAGCCTGCTCAGCAAACTGGGGGCGACGGTGGAGGACCAGGTGGTTCGTGCGGACGAGATGGTGATCGTGGCGGTTCTGACCGCAGCGGACGCTCAGGAGCTACACCGGATGCTGCCGGAGGTGACCGGCGGCGAAGGGGTGTTCGAGGCCGCGTTCGCCGGTCATCGCCCGGTCCGTGGAAAGCCACCGCGCCGTGGATGAAGCCTGACGCCCGCCATGGCCGGCTGGCCGTTTGGTGAGTTCCGGTCCCGCTGCTCGGCGGCGGGTTTCTGTGGTCGCGACCTCCGGACCCACTCGGATCGCATCGGTGGTGTTGCGCAACAGGCGCCGTGCGAGACCTGTTGGCTTGGCTAAGTCGGCCGATGCTGGTCAAACGAGTGTCCGGTCGCTGCTTCGTGGGTCTTCGACCCGACGGTTGCGGTAGATGTCACCCTGGTTGGCCTCGGCACGCCATGGGCGGGCCAGGTCGAGCGCGATGTGGAACTCCGGCGCATCGCGATCCAGGACAACGGTGGCCAGTTGCTCCGGGGCTGAGACTGCGGTCAACTCGCTTCCGTCGGGGCCGATGATCGCCGAGGACATCAGATCGGCGCTTTGCGCGGGAACCGACAGACTGAGCCAGTAGTTCTGGATCGCGGCGTGTGCCTGGGCCTTACGGAAAAAGATCTTGTCGACGGGCCAAGCGGACAGCAGCAGGCAGTCCACGCCGAGGCGGTCGTACTCGGCGAACAGTTGCGGGAAGTTGACCTCGATGCAGATGGCCAGGCCGAATCGATACCCATCGATGTCGAAGGTGATCGGTTCGAAGCCGGGGCTGTAGAAGCGGGTGATCTCGGTGTTGGAGCAGAAGCGCTTGTCGTAGCGGGTGACGACCTGCCCCTGGTCGGAGATCACATAGAGGCTGTTGTGGGGGCGGTTCGGCGGCGTGAGCGGATGCGCCGAACCCAGCACGACCCACATCCCGAGTTCGGCGGCCAGATCTGCTACCGAGTTGAGTTCGTCACGGACGGCGGCCCAGTCGACGGCGGCCCAGTCAGCGATCTGTTCCTTGGCATATCCGGACAGGAATCCCTCGGGAAACTGGATCAGTCGGACATCCGCCGCGGCAGCTTCACGCATCAACTCGCGGACGATGCGGCCGTTCTCGCGGGCGTCGGCAGTTCCGGCGGGTTGAGTGGTGGCGATCGTCAGCGTCATCGCGGCATCCTTCCACGCCGGCCGCTCGGCGTGCTGTCCATGAGGAACTCGTCGCCGTTCTGGCCAACGCGACGGAATCCGGCCTTTTCCCATGCGCGTACTGCGCGGGCGTTCGTTGCAGCTGGGTCGGCGGTTACCCGGGTCCAGTGCAGGTTGCGCAGGACGTGATTCGCCAGCGCGTCGGCGGCGTCAGGCCCGAAGCCTCGTCCACGCCAGCGCGGATCGAGGATGAGGTCGATGCCGCCCTCGGTCGTTCCGGCATGCCAGTACTGGGCGTAGCCGATCGGTACGTCGCCCACCAGGACGACATAGGACCCCACGTCTGGTCGACGGCGTCCGACGTACTTCGCGGCCAGGTCGCTGCCTTGCTGAGCCACTTCGAAATTGGACCACATCCGCTGATGCTCCTGGCGCGCCGGCCGGAGCCGGGTTTGAGGTTGCCTTCGTCTAACCTTCGCGCCGGACATCGATACCGCGCGCATGACACCATGATCGGTATGGCGTCGTTCGAACAGGTCGCGGCCGGTTTCTGGCACCCGGAGATTGAACACCTTCGGCTGCCCCCGCTGACGGACGAGTTGGTCATCGACGCGGAGAGAAACCTCGGCGTTGCCTTGCCGCTCGATCTCCTCCATCTACTGTGGACACAAAACGGCGGTGTCATCGCCGACGCGTGGGATGCATGCCCGGCCGACACGACCTTCTACGCGGACGATCACGTTCCCTTCGAACACCTCTACGGGATCGCCCCGGCCGGGCAAGCTGGGACCATAACGCTGCTCGACACCCCGTATCTGGTGCAGGAATGGGACCTTCCGTCACCAGTGGTCCTGCTCAGCGGTCAGGGTCACTACTGGCTCGCCCTCGACTACCGAGACTGCGGACCAGAAGGAAATCCACCGGTCGTGTGGATCGACAACGAGATGAAACACGAACTCTCGCTCGCGCCCAACTTCCGCACGTTCGTCGAGCGCCTGACAGCATCGGCCGCCTTCCCCGAGTAGCGCACACCGAAACGTGCCTAGGGCAGTGCAGATGTGTACTGCCGTGAGATGCGCAGCTGATCGACGATCGGCTCGCACGGGCACGTGGAGGCGACATCGTTCATGAGGTCGACGACCCGTATGGTCAGCAGCACCATGAGCAACAGCCCGAGCGCCATGCCACTGAGCAGCGCCGCCAGGCCTCGTCGCTGACGCCGCCGCGACCGCACCACGGCTACCACCGGCACGACCACCGAGGTCACTATCGCTACCAGGTAGGCCACACCAAGGCCGCCGGCCAACTGATCGCCCGCGTCAGCGCCGCCGGCGAACAGCCCCACGTAGCCGAACGCCACGAGCGCGACCAGATACCCGAACAGGCCAACTATGAAGTTGGTGACGAAACCGGTTCCAGCCGGGCCGTCAACGGTGTCTCGGCCGCCGCTTGCCGAGTGGCGTGTCTCCACCCGAGCAACCTAACGCTGACCATCCACAGCATCGTGATCAACGCGTGGAGATCCCGTGGAGACTGCCACCGTCGCCGACGGTGCGGCAAACCATGAATCCATACGCGTTAGTTCACGGTCCCAGCAGCCAGCCTGAAGCGCACATCGGTGCATCTAGCCGGTACGGTGCGCCGATGGAAACCCTGGCACAGATCCGCTCCGGAGCCACGCTCGAGCGGCTGCTCTGCCACCCCAGGCTGCCGTTGATAGCCGGTTGGGACACCGAACGCCCGGCGATTCGGATCTGGGAGTACGCAATCGGGCAGCTGCGGGAGATTGGCGCTGTCGGTGTGGATTCGACCGTCTACGACGCCGCCGGCTATGACCGGTTCAAACGGACACCGTCTGCCGCCTGGCATCCGGATGAGCCACAGCTCGTGGTAGCGGACGGCAACAGCACGGCCTGCTGGACCCCCGCCAACACCTCCAGGATCGACGGCGTTCCACCGACCGGATACCACAGAAACGTGGCGTTCAGTCCGGACGGCCGGACACTCTGGCTCTCGCCCGCTGGCGGAGAGGAAGGCTGGGAGTCCTCCATCACGCTCGACCTTGCCTCCGGCGCAACCGCCATCGGCCCGCGCTGGGACACCGGAGTCGTGGCGTATCCGGGCGGTGGCCTCCTGGCCACCCTTCAGAGCGATCAGGGTGCCACCCTGGTGCTCTTCTCTCGAGATACCGGGCCGGTGCTGCGGCCAATGCGCCGGGCATTGGTCCTCGACTGCGACGGCTACGAGATCCCTACTTTCAGCCCGGACGGACGGCACTTCGCGGTGCGGGGCAACGCCTACGACAACTCGCTGGAGGTGTTCGAGTTTCCCGGGTTGCGCCGCGTTCTCGGCTTGACACTCGGGGAGCCGAGTCCGGGGTACCCGTACCCACAGGAGTGGCTGGACAGAATGCGCGCCTGGTCGCGCCACAACGTCGCGTTCGGGGCGTTTCCGGGTGTTCTCTGGATCGGGACGCCGGATGGTGCCGTCATCGGGTTGGAGATCGATGGGAAGCGGGTGACCGAATTTGAGGCGCTGCCCGGGTCGGCGGTGACGGCACTGACGACCGCCGCCACAGGTGAACTGATCATTGCCGGCCGGGACGGCACGCTTCGGGTGCTGTCGGTGGGGCGGGCCGGCCCATCCGAGGCGTCAACGGCCGCAGTGACCGAGTTTCTTGCCCGCACCTCTGAAGCGCGGGTCGTCGACATGGACCAACTTGACCTCACCGACGGAACCCGGACCTGGCAGCCGGGCGATCTAGGAACGGTCACCGAAGCCTCCGAGAGTGACCCGTCCTGGCTGAAGATCCAGGCTGCCATGAACAGGCTTGCTTGACCTCGACGCCAAGGCGCTGCGCCGAGCTGCGCAACCGCTGCGCATCGTCGTCAGGACGGCCGGATGCATCGGCACGCCGAGCGTCAAGTTGGCCCGCCGCCATTGCCGGTGACGCCATCCGGTACGGCGTCAGCACCGCCCGGATCGAAGGCCAACGGTGGCATCAAGGTCAGGCCCTGGACGTGACAGTGACTTGAACAGGTTCGTCGGCCTACCCGGTCCGGCTCGGCTGGCGTACCGTGCTCGGCTGGCCGCGCGCCGCGTTCGCGGCTACCACGTTCGCGGGCGCGACCGCGCTGGCGATCGGCGTCCTGACACTGAACGACTCCACCGCGAGGTACGCGGCGGTCATCCTGCTCATCGGGCTGTGCGGGCTCGCGGTCGGCGTTGTCGTCCAGCTGCGCCACGTGCTGACGCACCCGGTCGTTGCCGACGACGAGGTCTCGCTGACCGCCGATATCATCATGCGGGTCGACGACGCCCGAGGTGGCGCCGCGCCGACCGCGGTGTGGTCGGTGTGGTCGCTGCCGGTGGTGTCGGTGTTCAGTACCGCCTTCGGGTGGTGGATCGCTGCCTGGCTCGTCTTCATTGTCCTGAGCGTCATCGCGCAGCGGTATGCCAGCAGCTCAACGATGGCGGCTGGGTCCACCTCCAACCCCACAGAATTCTCGGGCTATTCCCCACCACCAAGGTCACCACAGGACGCTCGATCAGCGGCCATGAGCGCGTGTCATGGACGTCTCATTGTTCCGGGGGCGGCGATGGTCAATGCGGCACGCGAGTGATCCCGGGAACCCAACGACAAGACACACGCTCTTGGAGCGCAGTGTCGCGGCGCCGATCGACTGCGGGCCCGGCTCAGGAGAGGCGGGACGCCTCGGTCTCCACGGCTTCCAGGAAGGCGGTCAGGGCCGGGGTCCGCGGACCGTCGCGGGTGACGGTGAACAGGCGGCGGCGCAGATCCGTCTCGGCGATCGGGCGTACGGCGATCGCCGCGTCGTCGCGGGGGATGGTCAGCGGCGGCAGCAGCGCGACGACGCCAGCGGCGCGGACGAGCTCCAGTTGGACGTCCGCGTCGCTGGAGCGGTGGCGGAGGTCCGGCTCGTACCCGCCGAGCGCGCGGCACGTGCCGACCACCATCGCGTGGTGGCCGGTGCCCTCGGCGGAGGCGGTCCAGACGTCGGTGCGCAGGGCGGCGACCGGCACGGGAGTGGACGGCGTGGCCAGGGGGTGAGCGGCCGGCAGGACCAGCCGGAGCGGCTCCTCGTACAGCACCTCGAAGCGCAGGCCCTCGGCCCTCGGGCGGGGGTGGCCGTCGTACTCGTCGCCGATGACCAGGTCGACCGTGCCCAGGCGGAGGCCGGGGAGCGACTGCTCCAGCTCCAGCTCGAAGATCTCCACGCGCAGCCGCGGGTGCTCGGCCTGCATCCGGGCCACGGCCGGGATGAGCAGGCGACGGGCCGCGGACTGCAGGCCGCCCGCGCGGACCGTGCCGCGGACCTCGCCGCTCAGCGCCGCCAGGTCGGCCGTCGCCGCCTCGGCCGCGGCGAGCAGCAGGCGGGCGTGGCCGGCGAGCAGGCGGCCGGCGTCGGTGAGGCGCACGCCCCGGCCGGCCTTCTCGAACAGCCGCGCGCCGGTCTCCTTCTCCAACAGGGTCAGCTGCTGGGAGACCGCGGACGGGCTGTAGCCGAGCGCGGCGGCGACCGCGCCCAGCGTGCCGCGCTCCTCGAACTCGCGGAGCAGGCGCAGGCGGCGGAGGTCCAGCGCGACCATGCACAAACTCTAACCAATCAGGTCCAGGAATCGTCACTGGATCTGAGGGGTCGCCGTGCCCGATGCTCTTCGGCGTGGGACCTGCACTCTGTCTGCTCTCCGCGGCGTGCTTCGGCGCGATGGCCATCTTCGGCAAGTTCGCCTACGCCGCCGGGGTCACCCCGGCCACGGCACTGCTGGTCCGCTTCACCATGGCAGCGGTGATTCTGGCGGTACTCCTGGCGCTGCGCCCGGCCCTGCGCCGCACAGGCCAGGCGCTGCGCCGCCGTGCCGTGCTCATCGCCCTCGGCCTCGGCGCCATCGGCTACGCGGCGCAGGCCGGCTTCTACTTCGCCGCGCTGGAGGTGATGGACGCGGCGCCGCTGTCGCTGATCCTGTACACCTACCCGGTGCTCGTCACGGTCGGCGCGGTACTGCTGGGAAGGGACCGCCTGACGTCCAGGCGCACGGCCGCGCTCGTGGCGGCGTCCGGGGGCACGCTGCTCGTGCTGCTCGGCGCCGGCGGCGGCGGTTTCCGGCCCCTCGGCGCACTGCTCGGCCTGGGCTCCGCGATCACCTACACGGTGTACATCCTCGTCGCCGACACCATCGTGGACGAGCTGCCGCCCGTCCTGCTCACCACGCTCGTGATGACCGGCGCGGCCGGCACCTTCGGGGCGCGGGCGCTGCTCACCGGGGACCTGGGCCTCGGGTTCCGGCCGGTGGGCTGGTGGTGGCTGGCCTGCATCGCGGTCGTGTCCACCGTCATGGCCGTGCTCGCGTTCTTCGCGGGCCTGCGCCGTACCGGCCCGTCGACGGCCGCGATCCTCTCCACGTTCGAGCCGGTGATCACCGCGGGCCTGGCCGCCGTCGTGCTCGGCGAGTCGCTGACCACCGTCCAGCTCGCCGGCGGTGGCCTCGTGCTCGCCTCCGCCGTCGTCCTGCAGATGGCCTCGAATGATCGGCGGTCGCCTCCGTCGGACAGCGGCTACCGCCGGGTACGAGCGGTCCTAGCGGGCGGTCGGAGGCACAACGGCGCGGGAAACTAGCATTGATCAGCCGGCGTGCCCGGCCGTCGTGGGTGGGAGCACTCCTCCAGAGAGGTACGGGCCGAGCGATGACCACTTCTGCACCGCGCAGCGGGGGCGGCGCGCCGGCCGGCACCGGGCCAGACGCGGCCGGTGGAGACTCCGCCCGCGCGCGGCGCGAGATCTGGGCCGACGCGGCAAGGGGAGCCTGCATCCTGATGGTCGTGCTCTGGCACATCGTCAAGAAGCACTACATCGAGATCACCTGGCACACCTCGCTACCGATCCCGGACATGTGGGAGACGCTCGTCGAGCAGTTGATCCCGCTGCGGATGCCACTGTTCTTCACGATCTCCGGCCTCTTCGCGGCGAACGCGGTCAACCGGCCGTGGTCGGTCGTAGGGCGGTCGAAGGTGGCCCGCTTCTACTATCTGTTCGTCCTGTGGGTGCTCATCCAGGCCGTGGTGCTCGCGCTCACCCCCGACTTCAACACCACCCGCGCCCGCAGCCCGCTCGAACTGCTCGAACTGATCACCATCAGCCCGCCGAACCTCTGGTACCTCTACGCACTCGCGCTCTACTTCACGATCGCCAAGCTGGTCCGCCGGGTGCCCCCCGCGGTGGTGCTCGGCGGCGCGTTCGCGCTCTCCGCCGCCACGGCCGCGGACCTCATCGCGGCCCCGGGCAACCGCGGCGGGCTGTTCGAGGACCTGTTCTTCTTCCTCGCCGGGCTGTACTTCCGGCCGCTCGTCGAACGGCTCGCGAGGGGCTCCAGCCTGCGCCGCCTCGCCCTGACCGGAGCCGCCTTCGCCGCCGCCCTGCTCGCCGTGCGGGTCACCGCGTCGGAGAAGTGGCCGCTCGTCTGGCCGCTGGTCAGCATCGTCGCGGTGGTGTTCGGGGTGACCGCCGCCGGGCAGGTCGCGCGCTGGTCGGCGCTGGGCAACGGGCTGGCCGCGCTCGGCCGGCGCACCCTGCCGATCTATGTCATCCACATGCCGATCCTCGCCATGCTGGACCGGTTACTCTACAACCCGCTGTCGACTGTGGGCGAACGGTGGCAGTTGCTGGTCGCGATCGTCGAGCCGGCCGTCCTGACGACCCTGGTGGTCGTCGCCTGCCTGCTGCTCGAGACCGGGCTGCGCCAGGCCCGGGCGACCTGGCTTTTCGAACTGCCCGGCCGCGGTGCCCGGCGGGCAGCACCCCGCCACGCGGCCCCGCGACGGCGCCGGCCGGGGGCGGTGGGAGTGGCCGCGGCG
>NZ_JAHYSG010000055.1 GCF_022095675.1 Dactylosporangium sp. AC04546
ATCAATCAAGGGCTGCACCCTCGATCAGCCGGGGCCGATGCCGACCGACCCAAGGTTAAAGATCAAGTTAAGCCTCGCTCAGCTCCAGCATCCGGGCGGGCGGCAGGGACGGGTTGGCCGCCGCGTCCTCGGCCAGGTCGGGGTCGGTGAGCAGGGCCTCGATCCGGGCCACCGGCAGCCGGGGGCAGCTCGCCATCGCCCGGCGGACGCCGGCGTCGGGGTCGGTGGTGAGCCGCTCGACGGTCCCCGGGTCGGCGTCCGGGTCGAGGGCGACCAGCGCCCGCACCGCCGGGTCCGGGTGGCCGACGAACCGGGCCAGTCCCGCGCGTGGGAATCCGGGCAGCTCGGGCAGTGTGTCGCGGCCGTGGTACTCCAGGAAGCAGCGCAGCAGCAGCGCCGGCGGCGCGGCCGGATGGTGCCGGGCCAGGTTCAGCCGCACGCCGGGGTCCGGGTCCTCGGCCAGGGCGGCGACGAGCTCCGCCGGGAGGTCGGGCCGGCAGGCCGCGCGGCGGCGCAGCAACGGGTTGACCGACCCCGCCCATCGCAGCGCGTCCGCATGCTCGGGCGCGGACCCGCCACCGCCGGGCGGCCCGGGGTCGATCTCGACGCGCGCCCGCTCCTCCTCGGTGAGGTCCGGATGTACGGAGGCCGCCGTCCGTACCGAGATGTCCGCATCGGCGGCCAGCAGCCGCAGCTGCGCGCCGGTCAGGTCCCTGCGCACGGCCGTCACCTGCCGGACCTCGGGGGCGGGGTGGCGCACCAGCCGCTCCACGTCCTGCGGCGAGAGGCTCGAGCTCGCGGCGATCGCGCTCAGCGCCTCGACGTCGTCGCCGGCCAGCAGCTGCGAGACCAGCGCCGGCGACAGCGGCCGGTGCAGGACCATCCAGAACGCGTGGCAGTGCTGGGCCGGGAGGTCGGCCGGCTGCATGACCCGCGCCGACTCGGCGACCGCGTGCGCGGCCGTCTCGCGGACCGACGGATCCGGGTCGCTCAGCAGCGTGCGCAGCTCGTCGCGGCGGCCCGCGGAGCCGGCCGCGTACCGTCGCACCCACGGGTCGGGGTGGGCGGCGGCCACCAGCAGCGGCTGCCAGCTGTACCCGTTGGCCTCCAGGAACTCGATCAGGAGCTCGTCCGCCGTCGCCCGGGTTTCCGGCGCCCAACGGGGCAGTTCGGTGAACACCCGGGTCACGACCGCGTCGGGCAGCGGGCGCTGGTCGCGGTGGCCGAAGGCGCGGATGCGCACCCGCCAGTCGGGGTCGTCCAGGAGCCGGGCCCGCAGGTCCGGGTCCACGAGGGGGTGGCGGGCGAGCGCCCTGCGCACGGCCGGCGCGGGGTGCGCGGCCATCGCCTCCTGCACCGGCCTGGGCAGGTCGGCCCGGTCGCGCAGCCCCTCGCAGGTCTCATCGGGATGGGTCCGCAGGAGCCGGCGAAGAACCTCGGCGGTTGCCGAAGGGTTCCTCGCCAGCCCACGCCGTGCTGAGCGCGTCACGGGGCCCAGCATAGGGACGGGATCAGAAGCCGACCGCCACGAGCAGCCACTGCGGGTTGCCGTGCGAGACGAACGAGGACTGCTCCGCGTAGTCGTCGTAGGGGAAGCCGTAGGCGAGCTTGTTGATGGCGTGGTCGTGCCAGAACTTCGAGTAGTAGTTCGCCGGCGCCGCCTGGTAGAACAGGCTCGGCGTCGACCACTGCGACTGCGGCAGCTGGCGCACGTGCCGGTTGAGGGCGGCGCAGTTGGCCGGGTCGTTGGCCAGCACGCCCGCGCAGCCGAACACGTCCGACGTCGGGGCGTTGATGCCGTACTGCTGGGCGTACGCGGTGAAGTAGTTCGCGTTCACGCCGCCCGCGCGGAACGTCGGGTCGCTGCCCGGGGCGATGATCCGGTACGGGGCCTGGGACTGGGCCAGGACCTTGAACTCCTGCGGTACCTCCGCGATGAACTTGGCGAAGGTCGCCTCGCGGCTCTCCGCGAAGGTCGCGGCGTCCTCGCCGACCGCCACGTCGTAGCCGTCGCGGGCGTGCAGGCGCATGGCGATCTTCAGGCCGAACGCGTCGACCCGCGTGGTGTTGCCGTTGAAGACCGCCGGGCCGACCGTGAACTCGATGAAGTCGTAGTACTGGCTGTTCGGGCTGCCGACGTAGAAGTACATCCGGCCGGCGGTGTTGGCGGGCATGTCGAAGTACGGCTGCTCGGCGATCGAGTGCACCTGCCCGTTGTAGCTCCAGTACACCTGGCTGTCCGGGTAGCGGCCGTTGGTCCGGTTGAGGATCTTCAGCATGACCACGTTCGCCGGGTTCGGGATGCTCGACGTGTCGCCCCAGAACTGGTCCGGCGGCTGGGACGTCGGCGGGTTGCTCGTGGGCGGAGGCGGGGTGCCGGTGGTCCGGACCGCGAACTCCCACAGCGAGTAGCCGTAGGCGGTGGCGCGGGCCGTGCCGTACATCCGCACGTAGCGGCCGGAGCCGGTGACGGTCAGCGCCTGCGTGCCGCCGGTGCCGGTCGTGGTGCTGTAGATGCTCGTCCAGGTCGTGCCGTTGGCCGACGTCTGGATCTGGAACGAGCGGGCGTACGCGGCCTCCCAGGTCAGCGTCACGCCGCAGATCGACACCGTCGAGCCCAGGTCGACCTGGACCCACTGCGGGTCGCTGAACGCGCTCGACCAGCGGGTGCCGGTGTTGCCGTCGAACGCGGCCGAGGCCGGCGAGGCGGCGTTCTCGGTCGACGACGCGGTGGCGGGGCGGCCCTGGGCGGCGTTGGCGGTACCGCAGCCGGTGGTGCCGCCGAACGAGCCGAAGATCTGCATCTCCCACAGCGAGTAGCCGTAGGCGGTGCCCCGCGCGGTGCCGTACATCCGCACGTACCGCCCGCTGCCGGAAACGGCGAGCGTCTGCGTGCCGCCGGTGCCGGTCGTGGTGCTGTAGATGCTCGTCCAGGTCGTGCCGTCGGCCGACGTCTGGATCTGGAACGACCGGGCGAAGGCCGCCTCCCACTGGAGGGTCACCTGGTCGATCGTGGCGGTCTGGCCGAGGTCGACCTGGATCCACTGCGGGTCGCTGAACGCGCTCGACCAGCGGGTGGCGGGGTCGCCGTCGAAGGCGTAGCCGGGGTTCGTCGCCGCGTTCTCGCTGGACGAGGCGGTGGCCGGCTTGCCCTGCGACAGCAGCGCGCCGGCGGCGTTGGCGACGCCGACGGTGAACGCCGCGTAGCCGGCCAGCACGGCGGCGACGACCGCTCCGGAGAGCGCGCTCACGATCAAGCGCCGGCGGCGGCGGGGCGGTGAGGGTTCGGACGATCTGGAGATCATGGGCATCGGCGCTGCTCCCTGACGTGGGTTGGGGCGTCGTCGACCGCCGCCGCGCCGGGTGGGGACGCGCCGGTTCGGGCGGGGACCGGTGCTGGCGGGCGTGGTCTCGGGCGAGTGTAAGAGAGCGCTCTCTCAGTCGTTCACTCTATCGACGTCGGTCAGGCCGTCAAGAGTGCGCACGTTTTGAAGCGCACCAATGGGGGGAGGGGCCTTACCGAGAGCTCCGGTACCAAAGGGAGGTGCCCCTTGTCCGGCACACAGTCCGCCCCAGCGCCGACCGGCGGCATCATCCGCAGTCTCATCCCCGCGCGGATCGACCGGCTGACCTGGGCGCCGTTCCACACGAGGATGGTGCTCGCCC
Source organism: Dactylosporangium sp. AC04546 (assembly GCF_022095675.1). Lineage (GTDB taxonomy): Bacteria > Actinomycetota > Actinomycetes > Mycobacteriales > Micromonosporaceae > Dactylosporangium. The sequence goes on from NZ_JAHYSG010000055.1 coordinate 3,667, forward strand.
TCGGCACCGCCTGGGTCCTCGACGGCCTCGAGATCACCATCGCCAGCGCCGTCGGCGCCGTGCTCAACAAGCAGGAAACCCTGGGCCTGAGCAGCACGCAGGTCGGCGCGATCGCCACCGTGTACCTGCTCGGCGAGGTGTTCGGCGCGCTGCTGTTCGGCCGCCTCTCCGACGCGCTCGGGCGCAAGAACCTGTTCGTCGTGACCCTCGGCGTCTACCTGGCGGGCAACGCGCTGACCGCACTGACCTGGGGCAACGACACCTTCGGCCTGATCTTCCTGTACCTCACCAGGTTCATCGCCGGCGCCGGCATCGGCGGCGAGTACGCCGCCATCAACTCGGCGATCGACGAGATGATGCCGGCGAGGTACCGGGGGCGCGTGGACATCGGCGTGAACGGCACCTACTGGGGCGGCGCGATCATCGGCACGCTCGGCACGTACATCCTGCTCAACCACATCTCGCTGAACATCTCCTGGCGGCTGGGCTTCCTCATCGGCCCGATCATCGGCCTGCTCATCTGGAACCTGCGCCGGCACCTGCCGGAGAGCCCCCGCTGGCTGATCATGCACGGCCGCGAGGCCGAAGCCGAGGAGAGCATCGCGTCGATCGAGCGTGACGTCGAGCGCTCCGGGCAGACCCTCACCCCGGTCGACGAGTCGCGGGCGATCGAGATCCGGCCGTCACGCTCGCACGGCTACCTGTCGCTGCTGCGGGTGCTGTTCTCACACTACCCGTCGCGCTCGGCCCTGAGCGCCACGCTCATGATCACGCAGTCGTTCCTGTACAACGCGATCTTCTTCACGTACACGCTGGTGCTGTCGAAGTTCTACCACGTCGACGCGGAGAAGACGCCGATCTACCTGATCGCGTTCGCGCTGGGCAACCTGGCCGGCCCGCTGGTGCTCGGGCACCTGTTCGACACGATCGGCAGGCGCAAGATGATCTCCGGCACGTACATCCTCTCCGGAGTGCTGCTGGCCGTCTCGGCCTGGATGTTCAACGCGGGCATGCTCAACGCGTTCACGCAGACGCTCGCGTGGTGTGTCATCTTCTTCTTCGCCTCGGCGGGCGCCAGTTCGGCGTACCTGACCGTGAGCGAGATCTTCCCGATCGAGGTCCGGGCCCAGGCGATCGCGGTGTTCTTCGCCATCGCGCAGTGCTTCGGCGCGATCGGCCCGATCTTCTACGGCTGGCTCATCGGCGAGGGCGAGGACCCGGGCAAACTGTTCATCGGCTACCTCATCGGCGCCCTGGTGATGATCATCGGCGGCGTCGTCGAAGCGGTCATCGGCGTCGACGCGGAGGGCAAGTCCCTGGAGCACGTCGCGACGCCGCTGTCGGCCGTCGCCACCCGCCCGCGCGCGACAGGCTGATCCGCGGGCCGCAAACAGCGATCGCGCCGGTCCCTGCTCAGGGCCGGCGCGATCCCGTTCTCTCCCGGGCTCCTTTCTCTCCCGGGCTCCGCTCTCTCTCGGCTCGGCCAATTCCCCGATCCCGCTCTCTCCCGATCCCGCTCTCTCCCGATCCCGCTCTCTCCCGATCCCGCTCTCTCCCGATCCCGCTCTCTCCCGATCCCGCTCTCTCCCGATCCCGCTCTCTCCCGATCCCGCTCTCTCCCGATCCCGTTCTCCCGGAGGCCTGGGGTGCGGAGAGTCCGGCCTGGGAGCGCAGAGCCAGGGATGGGGAGTTGGGAGAGTGGGCCGGGAAGTCCACGACGGGGAGAGCGGTGCCGGGAGAGCGGTGCCGAGAGAGAGCAGCGCCGGGAGAACAGATCCCGGGAGAGAGTGGCGCCCGGAGAGCGGTCCAAGAGTGTGCCGGTCCAGGAGAGCGCGGTCCCGAGAACGACGGGCGCTATGGGACCACGGTTACCGGCCAGCGGCCGGCCTTCACCAAGCGGACGGCCAGGGAGCCCACGAAGCGGTGGCCGAAGCGGCGGGAGGAGCCGACCACCACCGCGTCGGCGCGGAGTTCGGCGGCTACGCGGACGAGCTCCTGGTACGGGTCGCCGCGCACCGCGACGAACTCGGCGTTCACGCCCGCGTGCAGGGCGCCCAGCTCGACCTGGCGGCGCATGTCCTCGGTCGCCTCGGCCACGGCCTGCTCGACCGCGCCGGCGGCCTCGGCCACGAGGCGGCTTGCGGCGGGGACGCCGGTCACGTACACCACGACCAGGCGTGCGCGCTGGCGGCGGGCGAGGCCGGCCGCGTACGCACCGGCGCGCATGGACGTGTCCGAACCATCGACACCGACCACGATGACCTTGGGGCCGTCGGTGCCCAGCTCGAAACTCACGGCAACAGCATGCCGCACGCACCGCCGGGCCACGAGTCAGGGCCACGAGTCCGGGCCACGAGTCACGGCGGCGAGTCACGGCGCCGAGTCGGGGCCCGGCAGGCGTGGCCCGACAGGCAGCGCCAGCCGGTCGCCGGGGAGCGGACCCACGTCTGGGTCAGGCGGAGACGGAACGTGCCGTGTTCGACCACGTCCGTCACCAGCGCCGTCAGGATCGCGGTGTCGCCGGTGACCACCACGTCCACGTCGTCCAGGGTCTGGGACCTCCAGCGCAGGCCGGTGCCCGTGTTGCCGGCGATGTACGCGTCGCGGTCGAGGAGGCGGCCGTCGTACGTGGTCCACCGCAGGTCCGGGTGCATGAGGCGGCGCAGCGCCTCGGCGTCGCCGGTGGCCAGTGCGGCGGCCCGGGAACGGGCCGCCGCCAGGACCTCCTCGACCATGCCTCACACCGTAGCGCCGGACTCCACAAGCGCCGGTGCCGGGGGACGGCGGTAGATGAAACGGTCCGTGATGCCGAAACGCAGGACGAACGCGACCACCAGCGTGGCCAGGTTCGCCACCAGCTCGTTCGCGCCCCACCAGGAGACCAGCGCCGCCAGCAGCGGCAGGCGCACGGCCAGGTCGGCGTTGTTCAGCAGTACGAACCTCGCGAAGCGGGCCGGCCACGGGCGGGTCCGGCGGGCGCGGAACACCACCAGGTCGACCAGGGCGAAGTTCCAGCAGATCGCCACCTCCGTCGCCACCACCGCGGCCGGCAGGTAGTGCACGTGGAGGTGGTCCACGAGCAGCCACATGACGGCCAGGTTCGGCAGGACGCCGGAGGCGCCCGCGGCGCCGAAGCCGGCGAGGCGCAGGAATCGCGTCACGCGTACACCTGCCGTACGACGATCTCGCCGAAGCGGGCCACCACCGTGGACTGCGTGATGCCGGTGCGCAGCGTCGGCAGCGAGGCGAGGGTCGAGTCGGCCTGGTCGGCCATGACGACGTAGTCGATCGACGCCACGCCCGCCGGGAGCATCGTCTCCATCACCTCGGGGTCGGTGTCCACCTTCCACAGCCAGACCGGCCTGGTGAACCCGGCCAGCTTCAGGTCCATCCAGATGTAGTCGTCGGTGACGACCACCGCGTCGCGGGGGACGTGCTCGACGACCCAGCGGGTGGCGGCGCGGGAGTCGGCGCTGCCGTCGACGCGGGACTGCCCGATCATTGTCGACGTCCACGCCGGTACGACGAGCACGGCCGCGACAAGCGCGGCGGCACCGGCGAACGCGAGCCGCCAGGAACGGCCGCCGAGACCGGGCCGCCAGGAACCGAGCCGGCGCCAGAGCAGGTCGCCGGTGCCGGCGATCAGCAGCGCCGCGAACGGGAGCAGCGCGATGACGTACGCGAACGGCATGTAGCCGCCGCGGCACATCATCACCACCTGGATGAGCAGCGCGATGCCGATCGGGCGCAGCCGGGCCACGGCGAGGCCCACCGGCACCAGCAGTACACCTGGGAGCAGGAGCCAGGGATCGAGGTCGGTCCAGGACGTGGCCAGGCTGAACGTGCCCGACGACGGGTCCAGCAGGCTCCCGCTGCCCGTGCGGCCGAACAGCTGCCACCACAGCGCCCAGCTGAGGCTGACGTGCCCCTCGCCGGGCAGCAGCTCGTTCTTGAGCAGGGCGAAGACCGGGTACGACGCGACGAGCACGGCGAAGGACACGAAGAACACGCCGAGGTTCCACACCCGGGTCCGGCGGTCGGTGTGCTGCACGAGCAGCCAGACCAGCGCCGGGAGCAGGATGACGATGGTCTCCTTGCACAGCGCGGCCGAGGCGAACCAGACGGCGCTCCACAGCGCCGCCGCGACGCTGCGCCGGGGCGACGCCGCCGCCGCGAGGGCGGCCAGCACGAACATGGTGGCCAGGTTGTCCAGGAACACCATGCGGTGGAAGTACACCGCGAGGGGCGACAGCGCGAAGAGCGCGACGGCGACGGCCGCCCAGCCGCGGTTCAGGCGCAGCCGGCGGGCCAGCAGGAACAGCAGCGCGCAGCTGACCAGCGCGGCGATGAGCATGACCTCCCGGCCGACCATGACCGCGCTGGGCGCGCGGTCAAAGCCGTCGGTGAGCCCGGCGTAGCCGGCGATGATGGCCCAGCCGAGGAACGGATGGTCGTACCAGTACGTGTAGTGGGAGAGCGCTCCGTGGTCGAGCATGGCCCACGCCTGGTTGACGTAGGTGCCCTCGTCGTCGTTGATCCGGCCGGGCCAGCCGTGCAGGTTCCAGCCGTTGACGAGCCCTGCCACGAGCAGCAGCGGCCCCAGGATCAGCAGGCTGCGGCGGTGGTACCGCCAGCGCGGCTCACGCGGCGGCGAAGGTTCGAGGGGAGCCCGGACCGGGCTGCGCTCGACCTCGAGCACGGCGGTCATACGGCGGCCTCCACGGCCAGCGCCGGGCGGTGGTGGCCGCCGTGCGCGGTCTTGTGCCAGGTGGTGTTGCCGTCGATGTGCTGCCACACGGCCCAGAACGCGGCGCCCATGAGCACCCACTGGTACACCGGCGCTCCGACGAGCAGGAACGCGTAGTGCCGCCACAGCACGGGCTGCCGGTACGCGCGGGCGAACTCGCGCAGCCCGAGCAGCTGCGTGGCGAGCGTGATGAGGATCGGCACGAACGGCGCGTACATGAGCATCGCCACGAACACGGGCACCTTGAGCCACACGATGGTCGCGATCGACAGCGGCAGCAGCAGCGCCGAGAACGCCTGCAGGAACGGCGTGGCCAGGATGTAGCCGGCGAGCATCCGCTGGCGCAGCGTCGGCAGCGTCGACCAGCGGCCCTCGAGCAGGATGCTCAGGAAACCCTGGTTCCAGCGGACCCGCTGCCAGAACAGCGACCCGGCCTTGCGGTCGGCGATCGTCTGCGGCACCTCCTCGCGCGTGGCGAGCTCGGGCTCGTACGCGGCGACGACCCGCGCGCTGTACCGCGTGCACAGCAGCACGCCGAGCGCGCAGTCCTCGGTGAGGTTGTCGGGCCAGCCGCCGGCCTTCTCCAGCAGCTCGCGCCGGATGAACACGGTGTTGCCGCCGAGCGGCACGAACCCGGTCCGCACCTGGTAGAACATGCGGCTGGTGAACCAGAAGAAGTACTCCATGACGTTGTGCACCTTGAACCAGTCGCGCACCCGCCGGCCCAGCGTCATGAGCTGCACCCCGCCCTGCACCACGTCGGCGTCGGTGCGGGCGAGCAGCGTGTTGACCCGGGTGAGCAGCTGCGGGGCGACGTCGTCCTCGGCGTCGACCACGCCGATGACCGTGCCCGTGGACACGGCCAGGGCGGCGTTGAGCTGGCGCGGCTTGTTGGACTTCACGTACGGGCGCACGACGGTCCGCACCCTGTGCGCCGGGTCGTGGTCGGCCTGCACGCGCTCGACCTCGGCGATGGTGGCGTCGTCGCCCTCGCACAGGGAGACGAGGATCTCGTAGTCGCCGTAGTCCTGCTCCAGCAGGTGCCGCAGGGTGCCGGCGATGACGAACTCCTCGTGCAGCGCGGGAACGATGATGGAGAACCGTTCCCGGTGTTCCTGTTCCCCGGCGGCGGGCCAGCCCATCTGCTCGACCGCCTCCGGGGTCCGCCAGCCGTAGAGGCGCCAGCGCACCTCCAGGGCGCCGACGACCGTGTTGTACAGGGCGACGGCGGTCACCAGCAGGGCCAGGACCGCTGCGCCGGACAGCGGCGAGACGACCAGGCCGGCGCTCACCGCGGCGACGAGGGCCAGGCCGGCCGCCCACCGCGCCGCCGGGCTGCCCAGCCAGGTGGCCAGGCGCAGCCACGGGAGCTGCCGGAGGTACAGCATCCCCTGGCGCAGGTCGCCCTTGCTGGCGCCCGCCACGCGCTGGCCGAAGTCGAGCGGCAGCTCGGTGCGGCGCAGCCGTGGGTAACGGGCCAGGATCTCCAGCAGGATCTTGAAACCGTGCGAGCGCAGCCGGTCCGGATCGACCTTGTCGAGCCTGACGCCGAAGAAGCCGGTCATGGGATCGGTGACGCCGCGCAGCGCGACGGGAAACGCGATCCGGGCCAGGATCGTCGATCCCGTGGAAACGATCCGGCGCAGCGGGCCGTCGAGGCCGCCGCTGCTGCCGCCCTCCCGGTAGCGGCTGGCCATGACCAGGTCGTGCTCGTCGAGCGCGGCCAGCATCGCCGGCACCAGCTCCGGCGGGTGCTGCAGGTCGGCGTCCATGACGAGCGCCTTCGTGGCCCGGGCCCGCCGGTAGCCGTCGACGACCGCGCCGGCCAGGCCGCCGACCCGCTGCGCGCCGGCCCGGTGGAAGACGCGGACCCGCAGGTCCTCCCGCTCCAGCGCGGCCGCCGCGAGGGCGATGGCGTCGACGGTGCGGTCGTTGTCGCTGTCGTCGACGAAGAGCAGCTCGACGTCGCTGAGGACCGCGGACAGCCGTTCGATCAGGGGGCCTACGTTGTCTTCCTCATGTCGGCAGGGGATGACGATGGTGGCCTTCACGCGAATCTCCTTGGTCGTTACAACCGGATGACCGAACAGCGCGCCAGTGCGCCGCCGCCGCTGTCGAAGTACTCGACCGTGATCGTGTGGTCGCCTTCGGTCAGGGCGGTTTCGAACGTGTACGTGGTCGGCGGATGGTCGGACCAGCCGTCGATCACCACGGCACCGTCGAGGAGGACCCGGATGCCGTCGTCACTGGTGGCGGTGATGCGGTACGTGCCGCCGGCCAGGTGGTCGGTCCTGGTCCAGCGGGCGGAGAAGGCGTCGGCGGGCACGCCCGCGGCCGGGGCGCCGTCGCCCCAGTCGAAGTCGATGTCCGCCTCGTCGCGGGTGAGCAGGGGTTCGCCCGCGAGGCTCGTTCCGGCGTAGTAGGAGGCCGTCCACGGGGTCGGTGGCGGCGGGTCGGCGGTCTTGTCGTAGCTGACGCGGGCGATCGCGCCGCCCGCCCGCTCGTAGTACTCGGCGACGATGACGTGGGCGCCCTCGGCGAGGTTGCGCTGCACGACGAAGGTCGTCGGGGGCTGGTCCCGCCACTCGTCGAGGACCAGCACGCCGTCGACGTACAGCCGGACGCCGTCGTCGGCGACGACCCGGAACGTGTAGACGCCGGCGGCGAGGGTGTCGGTGCGGGTCCAGCGGGCCGACCAGCCGTCGTCCGGCAGGCCGGGTCCGGGGGCGCCGGTACCCCAGTCGAAGTCGACGGCCGGCTCCTGGCGCACGATCGCGGCGGTGCCCGCCAGCGCGGTGCCCGCGTAGTAGGCGCCGTCCCAGCCGGGTGGCGAGGTGACGTCGCCGACCCGCTGGTAGGTCAGGTGCAGCTGGTTGCCGGCGGCGTTCTCGTAGTACTCGACCCGGATCTCGTGCGCGCCGCCGAGGAGCAGCTTGTCGCCGGTGAACGCCTCGTTCTGCTCCCGCCACTTGTCGACCACGGGCTGCCCGTCGACGAACACCCGGATCCCGTCGTCGGCGGTGCCGGAGAACCGGTAGAGGCCGGACGGCAGCACGTCGGTGCGGGTCCACACGCCGACGAAGTGGTCGTCACCGATGCCGCCGCCGGGGGAGCCGTCGAGCTGGATCGAGCTCTCCGAGCGGGAAAGGTCCGGTTCCCGGTCCGGGATCGCGGGGGCGCTGCCGGCGCCGGGCGTGTTCCAGTAGCGGGCCGTCCACTGTGGAGGCGGCGGGAGATCGGCCGTGCGGGTCCAGGTCAGGCGGGCCAGGGCGCCGGCCGCGTTCTCGTAGTACTCCATGGCGATCGTGTGCGCGCCGGCGCCGAGCACCAGGCTCGCCGTGTACGACGTGACGCCCTGGTCGCCCCAGTGGTCGATCACCTTCTGCCCGTCGACCCACAGCCGCACGCCGTCGTCGCTCGTGGTCGTGAAGTCGTAGCTGCCGGCATTGAGGGTCACGGATCTCGTGTACCGCGCCACGAAGTGGTCGGCGTCGATCGCTGGAGCGGGCGAGCCGAGCCCCCAGTCGTGGTCGACGGCGGCCTCGTCCCGGCTCAGCTGCGGCCGGGTGGCCGGGATCGTCGGCGCGGAGCCGGCGCCGGGCGTGTTCCAGTACTCGGCCAGGAACACGTCGCGCGGCTGGTCCGGCGTCGTCTCCCAGGTCAGCTTCGCGCTCGCGTCGACGACGTTGTCGTAGAACTCCAGCCGGATCGCGTGCTCCCCCGCGGCGAGGTCGGCGACGTGGTCGTAGGCGGTCGGGCCCTGGTCGTGCCACTGGTCGATGACGAGCTGGTCGTCGAGGTACAGCCGGGCGCCGTCGTCGGAGGCGACCGTGAACCGGTACCGGCCGGCGGCGAAGAACTCCCGCTTCGACCAGCGCGCGGAGAAGTGGTCCGGATCGACCCCGGGACCGGGGGAGTCGACCGACCAGATGAAGTCGACCTTCGGGTCCTCCCGGACCAGCACGGGTGGACCCTGGAGGTTCTGGTTGTTGAAGAACTCGGCGATGAACGGCGCCGACGGCGCGTAGTTCGCGGTCCACCGCGCGTCCGTCGCCGGCGTGGTGACGAAGTGCCGGATCGCGCCGCCGTCCGACCAGCCGGTGAAGTGGTACACGGTACCGTTGCCGTCCACCGCGGTCGGCGGGGCGGCGATCTCCCGCTTGAAGCCGGTGACGCCCTGCACCGCGTCGGGCGTCGGGATCGGCACGCCGTCGAGGGTCAGCCCGAGGCCCGGCGGGTCCGTCGCGAACGTCATCACCGACGTGTTCGGGTAGATGAACGTGGACCTGCTGGTCGACAGACCGTTGCGGTCGGTGGCGGTCACCTTGAGCTCGAACCAGGTGTCGGCCGACGCCTCGCCCGTGGTGGGGATCGTGAACGTGCCGACCCGGCCGGTCAGCGGCCCGACGAACGGGTGCAGATGGGTGTTGTGGTGCAGGAACACCTCGGTCCGCAGATCGCCGTCGCTGACGTCGAAGCCGGCGGCGTCGTTGCCGAACACGTTGTAGGTGATGGTGTCGCCCGAGTCGTACCGTGCGCCGTCGACCGGCGCGGCGATCGTCACCGTCGGCGGGGTGCCGACCTGGATCACGATGGGTCTCGATGTCACCGTGTTCTGCCCGTCGGAGACGGTGAGCGTCACCGGATACACGCCGACCGCGGTGTAGGTCTTCACCGGGTTGGCGGCGGTGCTCGTGCTGCCGTCGCCGAGATCCCAGTGGTACTGCAGGTCGTCGCCGTCCGGGTCGCTCGTGCCGGCACTCGAGAAGTGCACGGTCAGCGGGGCCTCGCCGCCGGTCGAGTCCGATCCCGCCTTCACGACCGGCGAACTGCCGGCCAGGCTGTACGAGACGCGGTAGAGCTGGCCGGGGAAGTAGGTGATGTAGTACAGCGACCCGTCCGGCGCCACCTTGAGGTCGACGACGCTGCCCGCGTCGGCGTCGAAGTCGCGGACCTGGGTGATCTGGCCGGCGTCGTCGAGCAGCGCCTGCTTGATGAAGCCGCGGGAGTAGTCGCCGAAGAACAGGCTGCCCTGGTACTCCGGGGGGAACTGCGAGCCGCGGTAGACCGGGCCGGCGGTGACCGCCCCGCTGCCCCCGTCGTGGTTGTAGGCGGTCAGCGGGTCGCGGTAGCCGGCGCAGCCCGTGACGCACCGCCCCTCGTGGACCGGCCAGCCGTAGTTGCCGCCCTTGACGACGAGGTTGAGCTCCTCCCACGTGTAGTCGCCGACGTCGCCGGCGTAGAGCCGCCCGGTCGCGCTGTCGAACTGGAACCGCCACGGGTTGCGGAAACCGTAGGCCCAGATCGCGCCGAGCTTTCCCGGCTGCCCGGCGAACGGGTTGTCCGCCGGAATAGATCCGTCGGCATTGATGCGCAAGATCTTGCCGTGCGGGTTGGACAGGTCCTGCGCGTTCGGCGGGTATCCGTTGTCGCCGACGGCGAAGTACAGCTTGCCGTCCGGGCCGAACCGGATGGAGCCGCCGACATGCAGCAGCTGCGATGGCGACTGTGTCTGAAAAATGGTGTACGGGCCATCGGTGCCGACATCTCCGGAAGCGTCGAAACGCACCAGATGATTCAGGAGGTCGTGTCCGGTGTAATAAAAGTAGACATAGTGGTTCGCGACGCCGAAACCGGGATCGAATGCGATGCCGATCAGCCCGCGGTCACCCGACGCCTCCGACGGCAGGTCGGCGAAGGGCTGCGTGAGCAGGTGCCCGTCCCTGAAGATCTTGATTTTCCCGGTGCGTTCCAGGATGAAAATGCGTCCGTCCGGGGCGATCTCGAATCCGCTCGGGCCATCCAGTCCGGCGCCGATGACGAGCTGCGTGGCGAATCCGGGCGGAGTCGCGGCGCGTGCCGGCGGCATCGGCCCGACGAGCGACGCCACCACTGTCAGCAATATGACAAAAGCCAGGTACTTCCGCACGGTTCACCCCACGAATCGGCCGCCGCGGCAAATCCTGGAGCGCCCGTGTAAGGCGGCAATAGCGATTCCGGGAATGCGCGGTGACGATACTGGGTCGGCGTTGTTTCGGCGCCCGTGGTGTACGGACGAATTGCCCCGCCGGAAACACGCCGGTCGTCAGGTCGTTACCGGTAACGATTCGTATCCGCGCAGTACACGCGTCGGCCGTCGATGGGCCACGCCGTTTTCCCGCAGGCCGGGGTACCGCTCGAAGAGCATCCGCAGTCCGATCTCGCCCTCCAGGCGGGCCAGGGCGGCGCCGAGGCAGTAGTGCACCCCGCCGGAGAACGACAGGTGCTCGCGGGCGTTGGCCCGGGTCACGTCGAAGCGGCCCGGGTCGTCGAAGACGGCCGGGTCGCGGTTGGCCCCGCCGAGCATCGGCACGATCACCTGGCCGGGCCGGACGGTGACGCCGCCGACCTCGGTCTCCCGCCGGCAGATCCGGGCCGTGCTCTGCACCGGCGAGTCGTAGCGCAGCATCTCCTCGACCGCGCCCGGCCAGCGCGCCGGATCGGCCCGCAGCAGCTCCAGCTGCCCGGGGTGGCGCATGAGCAGGGCGGCGCCGCTGCCGAGCAGGTTGACCGTGGTCTCGAACCCGGCGGCGAGCAGCAGCCCGGCCGTGGCGAGCAGCTCGTCGTCGTCGAGCCGTTCACCTTCCAGGTGGACGAGCCTGCTCAGGAGGTCGTCGCCCGGCTGCGCGCGCAGCCGGGCGAAGTGGCCGCGCAGCCAGTCGTTGCTCGCCTTGATGCCGCGCTCGGTCCGGCGGTACACCCGGAAACCCAGGCCGATGTCCAGCGTCGGCGCGGCCGCGGCGCCCCACGCCAGGAACTGCCGGCGCATCTGCTGCGGCACGCCGAGGATGTCGGCGATCACCGTCACCGGCAGCAGTGCCGCGTAGTCGCCGACGAGCTCCGCCGGCTTGTCCCGCAGCAGCTCCTCGCAGGTCTGCTCGATGCGCGGCCGCAGCCCCTCGATGGCGCGGGCGGTGAAGACCTTCGCGACGAGCCGGCGGTACCGCGTGTGATCCGGGGGATCGACGACGAGCATCGACGGGGGATCGACCGGCCCGATCGGCGATGTGCGGCGGCTCAGCCGGAACAGCAGCGCGACGCCGGTCGGCAGGCGCCGCTCGCTGACCCCGACCCCGAACGCGTCGCTGCGCAGGACGGCCGAGGCGACGTCGTGGCGCGCGGTCGCCAGCATGAGCTCGCCGCGCACGACCGGCCCGGCGTCACGGACCTGGTCGTAGAACGGGTACGGGTCGGCCCGGATGGCGGGGTCGTGGAAGAACCCCGCCAGCCGGTCCCCCCGCCGCGCGGCGCGCCGGACGGCCACCCGCATGAACCCGTGCTTGGTGGCCCACCGCAACCCCGTCCCCGCCATCCCTCCTTGGTACTACGCGGTACCAGGGCGGGTCAACACCCGGGACCTACGGCTGGCCGGGGTTGAGGGCGACGAACAGGGCCTCGCCGTCGGCGCACAGGGTGTCGCCGTGGTGCAGCGTCGCGGTCAGGAACCGCTTGCGGCCCTCGACCCGCTCGACCGTGCCGGTGATCCGCAGCGGGGCGTCGATCGGGGTGATCGAGCGGAAGTTGACGTTCAGGTACGCGGTCCGCGAGACCGGCCGGCCGGTGTTGGCCAACCGGCCCAGCACCTCGTCGAAGACGAGCGGGATGACCCCGCCGTGGGCGGCGCCGTTCGCGCCGAGGTAATAGCGGCCCATGCTCAGGCGCACCACGACGTGCTGCTCGTCCCACTCGTCGTACTCCAGCGGCGGGATGAGCGCCTGACCCCGCCCGACCAGGTCGGACCGGCGGCCGGCGATCATCGCGTGCTCGTCCACCTCGTACGTCTCGGCGGCCACCGCGATCTTCTCCAGCATGTCGGCGATCTCGGTGACGACCGCCTCGGGGGCGTCCGCCGCCGTGATGCTCTCCTGGACCCGACGCAGCGCCTCGATCATGCGGGCGAAGTCCGGGCCGCCGCCGTCGGTGCGGTACCTGCGCGGCCGGAAGCCGCCGATGTTGCCGGGCTCGCTCATCTCCGCAGTGTCCGCCAGGCGGCCCGCCGGACGGGAGGAAGTGTGATGGATCCGCCTCAACCGGCTCCGGCTCAGGCGGCCTTCACCGGCTGCTCGGTCCCGGCCTGCGCGATCGGGCCGGCGCTGGCGGAGCGCCCGGACCGCGGCCTGCCGCACCGCCTGGTGACGGCTTCGAGCGACGTACGTCACGTTCCGCCGGGGCCGGTGGCTCAGGGTTGTCCCCGAGGGCGGGGCGGCCGGGCCGCCCTACGATCGATGTGGCGGCCGGATCCGAGGGGCGGGTCGTCGGCTGTCCGGAAGGGACGGGGGATCATGGAGATCTCCGGCATCTTCACCGCACTCGTCATCGGCCTGATCATCGGCGCACTGGGGCGCCTGGTCCTGCCCGGCCGCCAGCAGATCGGGTTCTGGCTCACGCTGCTCATCGGTGTGGTGGCCGCGTTGCTCGGCACGTTCGTCGCCGCGATCTTCGGCGTGGCCGACACGGCCGGCATCGACTGGATCGAGCTCGCGCTCCAGGTCGCCTTCGCGGCCGGTGGCGTGGCGGCTGTGGACGGCATCCGCGGCGGTCGCGGCCGCCGTGCCATCGAACGCTGACGTCCCTGTCCGGCGCCCGGGACCCACCCGGGCGCCGGCGGTGTCTCAGGCGGTGCGCAGGGTCAGCTCGGTGATCTCGCTCGGGGCGAAGACGCGGAAGGGCGGGCCCCAGAAGCCGGTGCCCCGGCTGGTGAACAGCTGGGTGCGCGCGCCGTGGCGGGTCAGGCCCTGCACGACCGGCTGGTCGAGGCGGACCAGGTAGTGGAACGGCCAGATCTGGCCGCCGTGGGTGTGGCCGGACAGCTGCAGGTCGACGCCGTGGGTGACGGCCGCGTCGATCTGCTTCGGCTGGTGGGCCAGCAGCAGGACCGGCAGCGCCGGGTCGGCGCCGGCCAGGGCGGCCTCGTGGTCGGCGCGGTGGCCGGGCAGGCCGGTGCCGGCCGCGGTGCGGTCGTCGACGCCGGCGACCACCAGGGAGTCGCCGCCGCGGGTCACCAGCACGTGGCGGTTGTGCAGCGGCTCCCAGCCGAGGGTCTGCATGTGGCTGAGCCAGCCGTCGGCCTCCCCGAAATACTCGTGGTTGCCCGTGACGTACACCCGCGCGTGGCGGGCCCGGATGTCGGCGAGCGGGGCGGCCTGCTCGGTGCGCTGGGCGACGGTGCCGTCGGCGATGTCGCCGGTGTGGGCGACGATGTCGGGGTCGAGCGCGTTGACCGCCTCGGTCACGCCCCGGGACCAGCGGACGCGGTCGATCGGGCCGTAGTGCGTGTCGGTGAGCAGGACCACGCGGAGGCCGTCCAGGCCCGCGCCGAGGCGGGGGATCGTCACCGTCACGCGGCGGACGCGCGGGACGCGCATCGCCTCGAGGTACCCCCAGATCCCGACGGCGACGGCGACCACCGCGGTGAATGCGGCAGTGACCCGGGAGCGCACCGGGTCGTCGACGCCGGAGGCCAGCAGGACGAGCCGCAGCACGTCGCCGGCGAGCGCCCAGACGAACAGGATCCAGATGGCGCCCAGCATGGTGTCGCCGATGCGGGCGGCCACGTCGTTGCGCCGGGCGTGGCCGAGGATCATGAGCAGCGGGAAGGCGACGGCGGCGCCGGCGAACAGCACGGTGCCGGCCGCCACGACCGGGGTGGGCCAGGCGTTGCCGGAGACGACGAGCGACCACCACGGCACGCCGAACAGCAGCGCCAGCACGGCCGTGAGGGTGAGGCCGAACGTCAGCGGCCGGAGGAGTGACCTGCGCCGCGGTGCCGGGACCGCTTCAGTCGTCGCCATGCTTGAAGCATGCCACGCGGATCCTGTGAAGCTCCTCAGTGGAACTTGCGGGCCGAGCTGTCGCGGTTCTGGGCGGCGGCGGTGTCGCCGAACGTGCGGCGCAGGAGCTCGTGCTCATGGCGGCGGGCCTCGGTGACGTCCCGCATGGTGACCACCATGCCGCGCACCAGCCGGTCGTCGCGCAGGTCACGGAACACGACCTCGACGAGCACGCGGGTGCCGTCGGGGCGGGCCAGGCTCCAGGTGTCGCGGGTGCTGCCGCGCTCGCCGGCGCGGGCCCGCTCGACGGTGCGGGCGACCTGGGCGCGGTCCTCGGGGTCGACGATCTCCTTGAGCGTGGCGAACGGCGTCGGCCAGATGCCCAGCACGTCGGTGACGGAGGGGCTGGTGAACCGCAGCCGCTCGTCGTCGTCGAGGACCAGCACGACGTCGTTGGAGTGCTCGGTGACCGCCCGCAGATAGTCGTCGCTGTCGCGGCGGCTCGCGGCCTCGGTGAGGCTGATCCGGGCCAGCGCGAGGGCGGCCTGCCCGGCCAGCACGGACACCGCGTCGAGGACGGTGAGCAGGTCCTCGCGCTCGGCGGCGACGTACAGCACGCCGGCGTCGAGCGGGCACACCATGACGTGGTCGAAGCCGTCGAACCGCTCGGCCCACAGCGGCGCGATGTCGGCGACGGGCACGATGCGCGGCGCCGACAGCTCGCCCAGCGGCAGCAGGTCGGTGAGGCTGAAGTCGAGGACGATGTCGTGCGGCGCGTCGTCGGGCAGCAGGGTGCCGACGGCCGACCGCACGGCCGACGCGACCGCGCCCGCGTCGGTGGCGCCGACGAGGACCGTGCCGGCCCGGCGCAGCGCCTGCTCGCGGCGCAGCGCGCCGGCGTGCTTGCCGACGGCGTCGCTGAGCCGGATGACCAGCAGCGCCAGGGTGATGCCGAACCCGATGGCGATCACCGGGCCGTCGCGGACCTCGCCGGTCATCGCCTGCACCAGCAGTACCACCGGGGCGAAGGCGACGGAGACGAGGAGCACGATCATGCCGAGACCGGCGCCCGGCTCACGGCCGCGGCGCAGCGCACCGCCCGCGGGTGCGGTGAGCTGGGCCATCGACGGCTGGAGCGCGGCGGCACCCCAGGCCGCGTACAGCACCGCGTAGGCCAGGTCGGCCGGGCCGCCCGGGGCCAGCCCGCCGTCGGCCTGCGCGATCCCGTACGCGACGTCGCCCACGAGCATCCCGGCGGCACCCACCGCGAGCAGGATCGCGGCCGGGTTGCGCCGCCCGGCGGTGACCAGCCGGACGGTGACCACGAGGACGACGACGTCACCGAGCGTGTACGCGGCCTGGATCGACCACTCCGATGCGCTCACACCCCCGACGTCGAGGCGCGGGCCGCCGATGAACACCCAGCCGGCCAGCAGCGCGGCACAGCCGAGCGCGAGCAGGTCGAGCAGGCGCGAGCGGTCGTCGAGGGCGGCGCTCTGGCGGGTCAGCCCGATGAGCGCGGCCGCCACGATCGGGAACATCAGCAGGTAGGCGACGCTGGCCAGCGGCGGCGGCCCGGTGGACTGCGGGACCGTCCCGTAGGCGAAGTCGCCGACCATCATGGCCAGCAGCGCGGCGGCAAGGGCCCACCAGGCGCCCGAGCGCTCCGGCCGCTGCCGCAGGATGCCGGCGACGACCGCCACGGCGCCGCAGGTGCCGATGCCGGCCCAGGCCACGGAGTCGTACTGCGGGGCGATCAGCAGCACGGTGAGGAACGCCGCCAGCAGTGCGACGTACGCGGCCGTGATCCGTTGCCCCATCGACATGTTGAACCTTCTATACCATGTGGCCGGTCAGCGGCGCAGCGTTTCCAGGTCGTGTTCCAGCAGCGGGGTGACCCAGGCCCGCCGCTCCCGCGCCACCTCGCCGACCATGGCGCGGCTCGGCATCTCCGCCAGGAGCAGCAGGTAGAACTGGACGCGGTACAGCGCGAGCCGTGTCTTTTCTTCGGCGGTGAGCTCAGGCGCCGTGCCGCCGTGGTAGCCACGCAGGACGGGGTGGTCGCGCTCGTCCTCGAGGCGGTGGCCGATCGCCGTGCAGACGAAGTCGTACAGCGGGTCGCCCCAGAAGTACCGCTCCCCGTCGACGAGCCCGGTGAACACGCCGTCCTGGCAGAGCACGTTGCCGTCCCACAGGTCGAAGTGCACGAGCGCGGGCCTCGTCACCTCGTCGAGCGCGTCGCTGTGGCGCTCCACGGTCGCCAGGATGTCGGCGTCGCAAGCGGGCAGCTCGACCTGCCAGTCGCGGGCGTCGGCCAGCAGGTCCTCGGTCATGGCAGTGAACGCCTCCCGCCAGGTGGCGCCGCCGGCCCGTCCGCCGCCGTCGTACCCGAACGCGGTCCCGGTCACGGTGTGCAGCTCCTTGAGCGCTGCCCCGAGCTGCGTGCGCACCCCGCCGGCGTCGGCCCCCTCGGGCAGCTCGGTGAGCGGCCGCCCGGGCAGCAGCCCGACGACCACGACGTCGTCGTCCGCGTGCAGCACGGCCGGGACGGGAACCGTGGGGACATGCTGTCGCACGAGGCGGTAGTAGCGGGCCTCGGCGGCGATGATCCCCCGCTCGTACCGCAGCAGCCGGCACCCGGCCGGCGGCCCGACCTTGACAACGGCCTCGGTCCCGTCGTCGAGGGCCACCCGCCAGACGGCCGCGAAGGTCCCGCCCGTCAGCGGTCCACAGTGGACGACGGTCCGATCGAACCGCTCTTTGAGCAGACCGGCCACGTCCTGCGGGGTCAGCTGGCGCTGGGTCGGGCTGATCACGTCTGACACCCCGCTACCCTACGGGGTCCGTTCTCCCGGCGGTGTCCCGTGGTCCCGGATCGTTCCGCCGTTCCTCGGTGTTCCCGTGGCCTGCTCGTTCCGCCGTTCCCTGGTGTTCCCGCGTCCCGCTCGCTCCGTCGTTCCCTGGCGTTCCCGTGGTCCCGGTCGCTCCGCGGTTCTCTGGCGTTCCCGACGCCCGCTCTCTCCGACGCCCGCTCTCTCCGACGCCCGCCGTCTGCTGTCGACCGTCCGCTCTCTCTGCCCGCGTCCTCCGCTTCTCACAATCCGCCTCTCGCCCTCCGCGCCTGCTGCGTCTCCGCCGTGCGCTCTCCGCCCTCTCCTCTTCCCCCGGGCGGCGGAGGGCGCGGAAAGGCGTGGGCGGCGGAGAGCGCTGCCCGGCGGGTCGGTCGGTCGACTGACCGAGCTCTGGGCCGGGCTGGTTGGTCGGTCGGCTGGCTGAGGCGTATGTGGTTGGTCGGTCGACTGACCGAGCTTTCGGCCCGGCGACCTACTGGTCCGGCGGGCTGGTCGGTCGACTGACCGAGCTCGCGGCCGGGCGGGTTGGTCGGTCGGCTGGCTGAGGCGGTGTGTGGTTGTCGGTCGACGGTGCGGACGGCGGAAAAGGCGCTCCCGCCCTCCGGCCCCCGTGCTGCTTGGCCTCCCCCGCCGCGGTGCCCGCGTCGTGCCGGGTGACGTTGTGTGCGCTTCCCGTAGTACACATTGGTGATCGTTTTTGGAGTCGTTGATTTCAACATTGATCGTCATTAGGGGCGAGAAAGGGTAGTCGGGGCGACCTTGCAGGCCATAGCGTGCAGCAAAGCGCCTGACTCAATGGGGAGGCCAAGTGAGGAAAAGGCTCGCGAGTATCGCCGTGGCCGGCCTGGTGGCCGGTTCGCTGGTGGTACTGGCACCGGCACCGGCGTCGGCTGCACCGGCCGCGCCGACGGGGGATCTGGCCGACGGGATCAAGCGGCAGCTGGCCGCCGGCGTGCAGGTCGTGCCGAAGCAGTCGGCGACGGCGAAGGCGGCCGCGCCGAGCACCGTCAACCCGTATACCGCTTTGCTGAAGGATCCGAGCAAGGTCGACAAGTACTACTGGTCCGAGCAGGCCAAGACGCGGTCGCTTGCCCGGGCGCAGCAGAAGCAGGCCCAGAACGCCCTCGCGGCCGCCGCGTCGCCGCTCATCCATGACGAGGCGGAGCCGCGCGGCTTCTTCGGCTCGAACGATACGCATGCCACCGCCGAGCTGATCAAGGGCTTCGGGACCGGTGCCAAGGTCAACAACCGGGCCCGGGTGCTCGGGCAGATCTCGCCGGAGACCGTGAGCGTCTCCACGGTCAGCCCGGCCACGGAGGACGACGGGGCCATCCCGCTCGCCGCGGACCTCGGGTTCGGCGGCAGCCGCAAGGGGGTTACCACCACCGGCACCCGCGGCGACGGCCCGCACGGCAGCACCGGCGACGGCAGCGGCGACTTCGACTTCGTCAAGGTCACCGCGTTCGCCGGGCAGCAGCTCGTGGTCGCGATCGACACGCCGACCGGCTCCCTCGACCCGGTCGTGGGCCTGTACGACGCGACGGGCGTGCTGGTCGCGGCCGACGACGACGGCGGCCCCGGCCTCGACAGCCTGCTCGCCTTCGACGTGACGGTGAGCGGCACCTACTACCTGATGGTCTCCGGCTTCAGCACCGGCGGCGTGTTCCCGGCGGACCCGTTCGACTCCGGCAGCGGGATCGCGCTCGGCAGCGAGGGCCCCTACACGCTGACCGGCACGATAGCCTTCCCCGACCGTGACTTCTTCGCCGCCGACCTCGCCGCGGGCGACGTCCTCGGCGGCTCGGTCACCGGTGTCGGCACGCGGCTGACCGTCCGTGACCCGTCGGGCCGGGTCGTCTTCGGCTCGGAGCAGGACGCGAGCTTCATCTACGCGCCGAACGCGCCGCTGCCCGGCGGCGGCAACGCGGTCGTCTCCTACGTGGCGGCCAAGGCCGGGCGCTACTCGGTCGAGGTCGGCGGGCTCGCCGGCAACTACGACATCACGCTGGAGGCGTACCGTCCCGGCCCCGAGGCGCGCGACCAGGGCACGGTCCAGACGCTGTTCCTGGACTTCGACGGCGCCCGGATCAACACCGCCATCTTCGGCGGCCCGGGCGTGCGGCAGCTCTCGCCGCTCGCCGGCTTCCTCGGCCGGTGGGGCCTGACGGCCGCCGACGAGAACAAGGTGATCGACGCGACCGTCGCGGCGGTACGGGAGAACATCATCGCCGACATGAAGGACCGCGGGACCAACCCGCGGTTCGGATTCAAGATCCTCAACAGCCGGGACAACCCCGACGCGTTCGGCCAGCCGAACGTCCACCGGATCGTCGTCGGCGGCACGATCGACGAGTCGGGGATCGACACGATCGGCATCGCGCAGTACATCGACCCCGGTAACTACGCCACCGAGGACAGCGCCATCGTCCTGCTCGACATCCTGAGCGACCCGAGCGGGCCGGCGTCCCTGAACACGTACATCACCCCGGCCAGCAACAAGATCAGGTTCATCGGCCGGGCGCTCGGCAACGTCATCACGCACGAGGCCGGGCACCTGTACGGCAACTTCCACACCGACCCGCTCAACAGCACGCCGAACCTGATGGACGCGGGCGGCGCCTTCCCCGGCCTGTTCGGGGTCGGCCCGGACAACATCGGCGGCACGGCCGACGACGTCGACTACGACTTCGGCGACGACGAGTTCTACCCGGGCGAGGGCCTGGCCGGCACCGAGGACACCCTCAACACGGCCGCCTGGGGCCTGGTCAAGGGCAAGACCAAGTAGCCAGGATCACTGCTCCGTGACGGAATCGCCGCGTCCACGGTGGGGTTGTTCCCACCGTGGACGCGGTCGTGATCGGCGCCGGCCAGGCCGGCCTGTCCGCGGCGTACGCGCTGCGACGTCGCGGCCTGTCATTCGTGGTGCTCGATGCTGACAGCGCGCCGGGTGGCGCGTGGCAACATCGCTCGCCGTCACTGTCGGTCGCGTCGCTGCACGGCATCTTCGACCTGCCCGGCCTGCACTTCGAGCCGCCCGCCACGGGCCCGGCGGCGTCGGTCGTGGCGGACTACTTCGCCCGCTACGAGCGTGACTTCGCGCTTGCGGTACTGCGGCCGGTCGTCGTCGACGCGGTGCGCCGGGTGCCCGGCGGCCTGCTGGTCTCATCCCCGGCCGGCTCGTGGACGGCGGCGGCGGTGGTGAACGCGACCGGCACGTGGACGCGTCCGTACTGGCCGGTGTACCCGGGCGCGGCCGAGTTCCGGGGCCGCCAGCTGCACTACGCCGACTACCGCGGCCCGTCGGACTTCGCCGGCCGCCGGGTGCTGGTGGTGGGCGGCGGCCACTCCGCGGTGCACGTCCTGTCGGAGCTGCCGGGTGTTGCCTCGGCGGTACAGTGGGTGACCCGCCGCGGGCCCGATTTCCACGAGGGCCCGTTCACCGAGAACTACGGACGTCAGGTGGTGGCCCGCGTCGAGGAGCGGGTGGCCGCCGGCCTGCCGCCGCGCAGCGTGGTGAGCGTGACGGGCCTCGGCTCCACCTCCATCGTCCGCACGGCGCTGGAAAAGGGCGCACTGCACCGCCGACCGATGTTCGACCGCCTGGTGCCGGACGGCGCGGTGTGGGACGGCATGTTCGAGCCGTACGACGCGATCATCTGGGCCACGGGCTTCCGCGCCGCCCTGAACCACCTGTCCCCGCTGCGCCTGCGCGAGCCGGGCGGCGGCATCCGCATGGCCGGCACCCGCACGGTCCGCGAGCCGCGCCTGCACCTCGTCGGGTACGGCCCGTCGGCGAGCACGGTCGGCGCCAACCGCGCGGGCCGGGCCGCGGCCCGCGAGATCGCGACACTTCTCCAGCCGGTCTAGACCCTGTTTCCGCAGGTCAGGGCCGTATGTGAACACGGTGTTCGCGTTTGCCTCCGGGTGGTCGGCGTGCGCAGGATGGGGCGCATGACGACGGTGGTGACCGGGGCGACCGGTGGTGTGGGCAGGCATGTGGTCGATCGGCTCGTCGCGGCGGGCGAACCGGTCCGGGCCGTGACCCGGCGGCCGGACACCGCCGGGCTCCCGGCGGAGGTGGCGGTCGTCGCCGGCGACCTTGCCGAGCCGGCGACGCTCGACCGGGTCTTCGACGGCGCCGAGCGGCTGTACCTGTTCCCGGTCGCGGCCACCGCCGGAGAGGTCGTGGCGCGGGCGCGCGCGGCCGGGGTACACCGGATCGTCGTGCTCTCCTCCGGCGCCGTCACCGCCGGCCTCGACCCCTCGTTCCACCTGCCCGTCGAGCAGGCCGTCGAGCGCTCGGGCGCGCAGTGGACCCACGTGCGCCCGGGGGAGTTCATGCTCAACAAGGTCTGGCTGTGGGGACCGTCGATCCGCGCCGAGCGCGTGGTGCGCGAGCCGTTCCCGGACGTCGAGTGGTGCCCCGTCCACGAGCAGGACATCGCCGACGTCGCGGCCGCCGCGCTGCTCGACGACGGGCACGCCGGGCGGGCGTACGACCTCAACGGCCCGCGCCTCGTCAGCCGGCGGGACCAGGTACGCGCCATCGCCGAGGCGATCGGCGAGGCGATCCGCCTGGAGGTGGTCACGCCGCACCGGGCCCGGGAGTTGTACCGCGAGCAGGGCGGCTTCGCCGCCGCCAACGCCGACTTCCTGCTGGGCTTCGAGGACTACGCCGGCAACGACGCCACCCCGGACGCCATCGAGTCCCTCGACCTCGGCGCGCTGACCCTGCCGACCGCCGAGGCCGTCACCGGGCGCCCGGCCCGCACCTTCGCCGAGTGGGCCCGCGACCACGCGGCCGACTTCCGCTGACCGCGTCCGCGTGCATGCTGGCGCGGTAGTCGAGCTCCTGCGCGGCGCGCTACGCGCTGCTTTGCGTCGGCCGAGATGCGCATGTCCCGCCGGCCGGTGAGGACGAACGGCGCCGTGGTGCGGGAGACGCCCACCCGGCGCGCGACGTCCTGCAGCGTCACCCGGCCACCCGTCATCCCACACCTTTCCCGCGCTTGCATCGCCAGATCGATGTCCATCGTGCTTGGACGACAGATCGTCACCGTTTCCCGTTGATCGGTACCCGCCGATCCCGTTGCACTGCCGTTCCGCAGGTGGCGCCGTTCCCGCGCTGTTCCGGTGTTCCCGCGCTGTTCCCGCGTTCCCGCGCTGTTCCGGTGTTCCCGCGCTGTTCCCGCGTTCCGCGCCGTTCCCGCGTTCCGCGCCGTTCCCGCGTTCCGCGCCGATCCCGCGTTCCCGCGGCGTTTCCGGGCCGTTCCCGTGCCGTTCGTGGGGGCGGGTGCGATCCCGGGCGTTTCCGGGGCCGGCGGGTGCGAGCCAGGCGTTTCCGGGTGTTTCCGTCGATCTCCGTCGGCAAGCTTGACATGCGTCGCCGGGGGCCGCACGGTCAAAGATGCTGAATGGATTCAGCGGGAGGTGTGGACCGGGATGTTACGTCTCGTCGAT
Organism: Dactylosporangium sp. AC04546; assembly: GCF_022095675.1. Lineage (GTDB taxonomy): Bacteria > Actinomycetota > Actinomycetes > Mycobacteriales > Micromonosporaceae > Dactylosporangium. Next base: position 26,535 of record NZ_JAHYSG010000055.1, read on the forward strand.
CACTGGGTCTGGGACAGCTGGCTCGCGGCCAGTGGCGACGAGCACCACCTCTTCTTCCTGCGCGCACCCCGCGAGCTCCGCGATCCCGAACGCCGCCATCTGTCCACGTCGGTCGGGCACGCCGTGTCCACCGATCTGCGCCGCTGGACGGTCCTGCCCGACCCGCTGGAACGCGCCTCGGCGTCGGCCTGGGACGGCACCGCCGTCTGGACCGGGTCGATCTCTCCCCACGACGGGCGGTGGTACCTCTTCTACACGGGTGTGGACGGCGGCGGCGCCCAGCGCGTCGGGATCGCCGTCTCCGACGACCTGCACACCTGGCAGCGCCACGGCGCCGAGCCGGTGGCCGGGCCAGACCCGCGGTGGTACGCGGCCACCGCCTGGCGCGACCCGTTCGTCTTCGCCGACCCCGCCGGGCGCGGCTGGCACATGCTGGTCACGGCCCACGCCGCCGGGGAGGGCCGCGGCCGCGGCGTGATCGGGCACGCCCGCTCGGCCGACCTGCTGCACTGGAGCGTCCGCCCGCCGCTCACCCGTCCCGCCGGCTTCGACCATCTGCAGGTACCGCAGGTGCACCAGATCGACGACACCACCATCCTGCTGTTCTCGTGCCAGCCCGCGATGACCACGCTCCAGCGGCGCAACGGCTCACCGCTGTCGGGCACCTGGGTCGTGGCGGGCGGCTCCGTCGGCGCGGGCTGGGACGTGGCGGCGGCGACGCCGTTCGCGCACCCGTCGCTGTCCGCCGCGCGCCTCGCCCGCGATCCCGCCGGCGGCTGGTGCCTGCTCGGTTTCCGCGACTGGGAACACGGCGTCTTCCACGGCGAGATCATCGACCCGATCCCGGTCGCCTGGACCGGCAGACGCCTGGTCGAGCGAATCCGGTAACGACTCCTTGACATCGGCGTTCGTCGAAGATGATCCTGAGGCCAACTCGATTCAGCTTTCCTGGTCGACGCCCGCGCGGATCGAGGGGGCTCCGCCCGCACCGTCCGCCAAAAGCCACGGACGGCGAGGACGGGGCCCCGCCGTTTCCGGGCCGGGAGACGGGTGGGAGTTGCCGGGCCGCGGGTGGCGGGCCGGGTGACGGCCCGGGCCCCGGCGGCAGGGCGGCCCTACGGTGGGTGCATGGCGACCTCGGACCGTCCTGGGCCCACCGTGTTCGTGCTCTTCGGAGCGACCGGCGATCTCGCGAAGCGGATGGTGCTGCCCGCCTTCGCCACCCTCGCCGGCGACGGACTGCTGCCCAAGGACTGGGCGCTGGTCGGGAACGGGCGCGGCGACGTCGCGCACGAGGACTTCCGGGAGCACGTCCGCGAGGCGCTCGACAAGTTCGGGCCGCACCTGCCGCAGCGCGTCTGGCGGGAGTTCGAGCGGCGGCTGTACTTCGCCGGCGGCGGGTTCGCCAGCGACGACCCCGGCAGCATGCTCGACGTGCTCGAGCAGGCCCGGGCCAAGGTCGGGCGGGACGCGCAGCTCGTGCACTACCTCGCGGTGCCGCCCGTCGCCTTCGGGGGGCTGACGAAGGCGCTCGGCAGGCACGGGCTCACGGAGCGGGCCCGGGTCGTCTACGAGAAGCCCTTCGGCACCTCGCCCGAGTCGTTCCGGGAGCTCAACCGCACCGTGCGGCGGGTGCTCGACGAGTCCCAGGTGTACCGGATCGACCATTTCCTGGGGAAAGAGGCCACCCAGAACCTGCACGTGCTGCGGTTCGCCAACGAGCTGTTCGGCGCCACGTGGAACCGGCGCCACGTCGAGAGCGTCCAGATCGACGTGCCCGAGGACCTCGGGGTCGCCGACCGGGCCGGGTTCTACGACGCCACCGGCGCCGTGCTCGACATGCTGGTCACGCACCTGTTCCAGGTCGCCGCCGAGGTCGCCATGGAGCCGCCGGAGCGGCTCGACGCCGACGGGCTCCAGGCCGCCCGGGAACGGGTCATCGGGGCGTTCCGCCCGCTGGATCCGGCCGAGGTCGTGCTCGGGCAGTTCACGGGGTACCGCGACGTGCCCGGCGTCGCCGCCCGCTCCCGCACCGACACGTTCGTCGCGGCGCGGCTGTGGATCGACAACGCTCGCTGGCGGGGCGTGCCGTTCCTGCTGCGCACCGGCAAGCGGATGGCCACGAGCGCGCAGCGGGTGAGCCTCGTGCTCCGCACGTCCGAGCGTCCGTTCCAGGCGTTGCCGACCCAGTCGAACGTGCTGTCGTTCTCGCTCTCCGGCGCCGGTGAGATCGACGTCGACATGCTGGCCAAGCGGCCGGGCGTCGCGCTGGACGTCGAGCCGGCGACCGCCGCGCTGCCGCTGTGTGCGATGGCCGACGCCGATCCGCTCCCGCCGTACGTCCGCCTCATCCACGATGCCCTGCTCGGTGACCGCTCGCTGTTCACCCGGCCGGACGGGCTGGCGGCCGTGTGGAAGGTGGCCCAGCCGCTGCTCGAAGCCCGCCCGCGACCGGCGTCGTACGCGCAGGGCTCGTGGGGACCGGCCCAGGCCCGCCGCCTCGCCGCCCCACACCGCTGGCTGCTCGGCGAGTAAAGCTCGGCGAGTAAAGCTCGGCGAGTAAAGCTCGGCGAGAGAAGCGGTACAGGCTCAGGTAAAGCCCGGCCAGGAAAAAGTCGGCCCGTAACAGCCCAACACACCAGGAAAGGGGCAAGGTCAACTGTTCGGTTGATTGCCGTATGCATTGCGGCTTGGCACACTGCCCCTCGCACGTTTCGCGGGGGAGGCAGCAGAAATGCGAAGGTTTGCGCTGGCGGCGGTCGCCGTGGCCGTGCTCGGCGTGGCCGCCGGGTGTGCGGCGCCGGCCGGGGTCGACAAGGACCTCGTCGACGACTGGGCCATGATGGCCGAGGCCAAGGTGCCCGAGCCGGCCGAGGGCGACTGCTGGAACACCGACGTCACCAAGCTCGACAACGTCGTGCCCTCGCGGGTCACCCAGATTCCCTGCGAGATGCAGCACATGTTCGAGACCGTCCACGTCGGGCACTTCACCGGCAACGCGGCCGACGCGACGCTGCCGCCGACCGCGGACGGGCTCTCCACCGCCTACGCGGAGTGCGACGGGGCGGCCAAGACGTACCTCGGCAACGCCTGGCAGGCGGGCCGCCTCCACCTGATCGTGCAGACGCCGACCAAGGCCCAGTGGGCCGGCGGCGGCCGGTTCTTCCGCTGCGACGTCGTCGCGCTGCGCACCGAGCTCGGCACGCTCGAGCCGCGCAAGGAGACGTTCAAGGACGCCCTCAAGCCGGGCGGCGAGCTGGCCCTGACCTGCGGCACGCTGGTCGGGCTCGACAGCAACGGCGCGTGGGACGACATCACCCCGGCCTCGTGCACCGCGGCCCACGACGTCGAGTTCGTCGGCGTCGTCAACGCCAAGACCTCGACGTACCCGTCGGACGGCAAGACGCTCGAGTCGGCGTTCAGCGACGTCTGCGAGCAGCAGCTGATGACGTACATCGGGATGTCGGCGAGCCACTTCGCCAAGCAGAAGGCGCTGCTGTACGGCTACTGGATGATGGCCGACCAGGCCGAGTGGAAGGCCGGCAACCGCACCGCCCGCTGCTACGCGATGATCGACAAGAAGAAGATCTCCCGCTCACTGAAGGGCGCCGGCAACATCGCCATCTGAGCGATCCGGCCGTGGCGGTCAGACCCCAATCACGGCCGGCAGCGCCCCCGAGGAGACCGCCGCGACCAGCGCCGCGTGATCGGCCGACGTCTGGTCCGCGTAGGCGACGGCGAACGCCGCGAACGCCTCGTCGAACTCCTCGCCGTCCTCGGGGGTCGGCGCGCAGTACCCGTCGAGGACCCGCGGGTCGATCGACTGCGCGTGGGCCCGGCCCAGCACCACGCCGACGACCCGGGCGTAGTCGTCGAGCTGCCCGGCCCGCAGCGTCGTCGGGTCGATCGAGCCCTTCATGTCCCGGAACTGCCGCACGAGGTACGGGTTGGAGTCGATCGTCGTCCATCCCAGCAGCACGTCGCTGACGGTCTGCATCCAGCGCTGGCCGCGCACCACGCGCTCGCCGGCGTGCTGCTCGGGCGCCGGCGGCAGGTACGGCGCGAGGGCCGAGGCGCGGGCCTGCTTGACCTGCAGGACGAGGGCCTCGTCGCCGTTGCCGTGCAGCAGCACGACGTAGCTGCGGTACCCGACGCTGCCGAGGCCGACGATGCGGTGGGCGACGTCGACCACGGCGTAGCGGCCGAACAGGGCGCGGATCTCCTCCTCGAGGGTTCCGGCGTACGCGTCGAGGCTCTCGATCACCGGGAACGCGTCGGTCGAGTCGAGGGGGGCCAGGATCGGCGGGTCGGGCGTGAACCGCCAGCTGTCGTGGTCGAGCCGGGCGGTGAACTTCTCGGCGACGCGGCGGCTGGTGTTCTTGCGGGCCTTCTTGCGCACCCGGTCGAACGTGTCGACGAGGTCGCCGATGCCGTAGTGCTCCAGCGTCGAGTGGTCGGTGGTGAGGTAGTACGCGTCGAGCAGCGGCATGTCGGCGAGCTCGCGGACGGCGGTGCGGTAGCCGCGGGCGCAGTCACGGGCGGCGGTGCGGCACTCGTCGTCCGGCAGGCCGGCCTCGCGGCCCGCGCTGACCAGGCTCGTCACGAGACGCTTGAGGTCCCAGTCCCACGGGCCGACCGCGGTCTCGTCGAAGTCGTTGACGTCCATCACCTGGCGGCGCTCCGGCGACGCGTACAGGCCGAAGTTGGCGGCGTGCGCGTCGCCGCAGATGTGCCCGTGCAGCCCCGTGTCGGCGCCCCGGGCCAGGTCGGCGGCCATGACGGCGGCCGAGCCGCGCAGGAACGCGAACGGCGAGGTGATCATGCGGCCGTGCCGGATCGGCACCAGGTCGGCGACGCGCTCGCCGTTCGTGGCGGTCACGATCGCCACCGGGTCCCGGTCGGAGGGCTCGAAGGCCGTCAGGAGCTTGACTGGGACACGGGCGCGGCGGGCGGTCCCGTCCTCGCGGAGCGTGGCAGGGGCCGCCCACCCGGTGGAGCCGATCATCCCCTCACGGTAACGGGTACAGGCCACGTTCCCGGGCCGCGAGCCTGGTCACACCCAGCAGAGCGTCCAGCGACGGGGTCGGGATGCCGACAGCGACGGCGATCTCGCGCACGGCGGTGAGCATCGCGTCGAGCTCGATCGGCCGCCCGGCCTCGGCGTCCTGCAGCATCGACGTCTTGAACGCGCCGAGGCGCCGCGTGACGGCGTTGCGGTCGGCCGGGCTCTGCTCGATCGGACATCCGACCCGCGCCCCGATCGCCGCCGCCTCCAGCATCACCGCGTGCGCGAACCCGTTCACGAGCTCGTCGTCGAGGATCTTGTCGGCGGTGGCGCCGGTCAGGGCGGAGATGGGGTTGACCGTCATGTTTCCCCAGAGTTTGTACCAGATGTCGCGCTGGATCCGGTTCGAGCGCGTGACGGTGAACCCGTCGAGCAGCGCCGCGGTCCGCCGCAGGCGCTCGCTGTCGCCGCCGCCGGGCTCGCCCAGGATCAGGCCGTCGCCCGCCGTCAGCCGCACCTCGCCGGGGGCGGGGACGTTCGCGCTGAGGTGCACGACGCAGCCGAGGATGTGGTGGGTACCGAGGGCGCCGGCGACCGACCCGTCCGGGTCCACGGCGCGCAGCCGCAGCCCGTCGTAGGAGCCGCCGAGCCCGTCGAAGAACCACCACGGCACCCCGTTGAGGGCCGGCACCACGACGGTGTCCGGCCCGAGGAGCGGGGCCAGGCCGGGGGCCAGCCCGGGCAGGGCGTGCGCCTTCACGGTGAGGAAGACCACGTCCTGCGGCCCGAGCACGGCCGGGTCGTCGCTCGCGGTGACCTTGTCGGCGACGATCGTGCCGTCCTTCGTGTGCAGCCGCCAGCCGCCGGCCCGGATCGCGGCCAGGGTCGCGCCGCGGGCCAGCACCGACGTCTCGTGGCCGGCCGCGGCCAGGCGGACCCCGATGACCCCGCCGACCGCCCCGGCCCCGACCACCGCGACGCGGGTCACGACGGTTCCAGGAGGTGTTCGCGCAGCTTGGCCGCGATGGACGGGTCGCCGAGGTACGCGTCGACCGTGCCGTAGCGGGTCCGCACGTCGGCCAGGAACAGCCGCATCGTCTCGGCCGGCGACGCGAGCCACCGGGCCGGCATGCCGGCGATGCCCGGGTTGGTCCGCCGCCAGTACTCCATCGACCGCTCGGTCGCCGCCGTCGTCAGCGCGTAGTCCTCGGCCACGACCGCGTCGCCGACGCCCAGCGCCGCCAGGGTGATCCCGGACACCACGCCGGTGCGGTCCTTCCCGGCGACGCAGTGCACCACGACCGGCGCGTTGCCGGCGTCGGCGATGACGCCGACCGCGGTGACGATCGCCTCCCGGCCGTGCTCGGCGAGGTCGAGGTACCGGTCGGCGAGCCACCGGGCGTCGCTCAGCTCGGCGCCGGCGGGCGCCTCCTCCCACTCGGCGTGCATGGGGCTGATGTGGTGGTAGGTGAGGCCGGGGAAGGCGTGGATGCGCCCGTCGCGGTCGATCTCCCGCGGCCGGCGCAGGTCGATGACGGTCCGCACGCCGAGCGCCGTGAAGGAGCCGGCGTCGGCGGGGTCGATCCGGCTCAGCGAGTCGGACCGGAACAGCCGGCGCCAGCGGACCGTCCGGCCCTCGTGCCCGGCGTAGCCGCCCAGGTCGCGGAAGTTGAACAGGTTGGGGTGGTCGTAGTTCCGCACCACGCGACCCTAATCCCACCGCGCAGCCGGTAGGTTGTCACCACGTGGAGCGCAAACGCCGGGCGGTGGTCACGGAACCGCTCGGAGCCCTGCTGGCGAACGTGCCGAAGAGCAAACCGGGCTGGCTGACAGTGGTGAAGACCACGGTCGCGGCGACCCTGGCGTGGGTCCTGGCCCGCCAGCTCGGCGAGAACGTGGCCGTCCTGTTCGCCCCGGTCGTCGCGGTCCTCACCCTGCAGGCCAGCGTGTACGGCTCGCTCGCCACCGGCGTGCAGCTGCTGTTCGCCAACCTGGTCGGCACCGCCCTGGCCATCGCATGGGTCCAGCTGCTCGGCCTCACCTGGTGGACGCTCGCCGCCGCCGCGTTCGTCGCGCTGGCCGTGGCCCGGCAGGTGACGAACACTCCGCTCGCCCGCAACCAGCTCACCTTCGCCACCCTCGCCGTGCTCGTCCTCACCCCGATGGCGCAGGGCTACGGCCAGTGGCGCTTCATCGACGTCGCCCTCGGCAGCGTCGTCGGCCTGGTCGTCGCGGTCGTCATCCCCGAGCGCCCGCGGCTCGGCCTGATCCGCACCGCACTCGACGCCTGGGGCGCGGCCTGCGTGCGGGTCCTGCGCGACATCGCCGACGAGCTGGGCGAGCGGGCCGGCGAGCCGCTCGAGCTGGACAGCCGCCACGACTTCATCGCGAAGTCCCGGGCGCTCGGCGACCTGGGCGCCGAGGCGACCGCCTCGCTCGCCGGTGTCGAGGAGACCACGGTGCTCAACATCGCCGCCGGGCGCCTGCGCCGCGACCTCGACGAGGCCCGCGGCGAGCACCTGTGGCTGGTGCGGATCACCACCCAGGTCCGTGCCGTGTCCCTCGCCGTCGACCGCCTCTACGACCGCCCCGGCCACCCGCCGGCCCTCGACCGCGACACCCTGCGCGCCCTGCTGGGGGCGACCGCCGACCTGCTCGGCGCGCGCCTGGCCGGTGAGTCGCCCGACGACGCCTCCCTGCGCGAGGCGCTGAGCGCCGCCGTCCTGCGCGTGCACACGGTCTTCCCGACGGCGCTTGCCGTGCTCGACTCGGTGACCCTGCTCGGCCGCCTCGACCAGCTCCGCCAGGACGCCGCCGAGGACCCGGAGGCCCTCGTCGACCTCGACGAGCTCCCGCGCACCGACCAGCGTTAGACGGTGCCGCCCAGGACCTCCGTCGACGACGAGCCGTCCTCGGCCACCGTCACGACCCCCCACCCGGTGCCGGCCACGAAGGGGTAGCGGCCGGGGCGGGTCGCCCGCCAGGCGTCCAGCAGGGACCAGCCGGCCATCGCCCGCACGTAGTGGTCGCCGCACTCGATCTCGTTGAACGGGTTGCGGCGGGTCCCGTCGTGGCGGGCCTGCAGGGCGGTGACGATCGACAGGCCCTCGTCGGTCAGCCCCTCGTACAGGCAGTGCGCCGCGACCTGGTACTCCACGCCGGTCCACACCTCGTCGCAGTAGCGCAGCGGCACCGCCGGGCGCCCCCCGAGCGGCCAGCTGCACACGACCAGGCCCGTCTCGTCGCCGTCGGCGAACACCCGGTAGCCGTGCTCGGTGAAGCCGGTCCGCAGGTTGTACCGCACGATCGAGGCGAGCGCGGTGCGCACCCGGTCGGCCGGAAGGATGTGGCCGAGGCCCAGCTGGTGCGCCCACCACTGGCCGAACAGCTGGTCGGACAGGCAGCCGTTGCCGAAGTCGAACGCCTCGCCGGTCACCGGCTGCGCGTAGAACTCGCCGTTCCACAGCAGCTTGTCGTAGTTGTCCCGGCCGAGCGCGAACCGCTCCGCGTAGCCCGCCGCCGCCGCCGGCTCGGCGATCTCGGCCATCCGCTCCATCGCCCGCAGCGCCGCCAGCCACAGCCCGCCCACGAACATGTTCGGGCCGTGCAGGCTGATGTCGTACGTCACGGGCTGGTCGCCCTGCAGCACCCCGTCACCGTCGGCGTCCCACACCGCCGTGATGCGATCGACGAGGTGCCGCAGGGCGGACCAGTGGGTGCGGAGCCAGGCCTCGCCGGCGCCGTCGAGGACGGACCGGTACGTCTTGAGGACCGCGCCCAGCATGCCGTCCAGCGCCGGGCGCTCCGGCCCGCCGATCGGCACGTCGTGCAGCTGCGGGAGGTACAGCGGGAGCACCACCCGGTGGGGCAGCGTGCCGTCCGGCGCCTGCACCGCGAACTCGGTCTCGCGCATGTCGCGCCCGAGCGCCGGGAAGAGCCGCGCCAGGGCCTGCTCGTAGTTGAAGACGTGGTTGCAGTTGAGCGGGCACGAGCCGCCGACGTCGCCGTTCCAGTTGCGCGTCGACTCGCCGAGCGCGCCCTCGTACCCGTACACCTTGCCGTCCGCGGTGCGGAAGAACGTGGGGGAGCGCACCAGCGTGCCCTGCGCGGAGATCGCCTCCCGCAGCGGCTCGGGCAGGTCGCTCGACGCCACCGCGTCCGCCCATGCCCGGCTCGCCGTGTCGAGGCGCTCACGGTCGGCCAGGTACGCGTCCAGCACGTCGAGCGCGCCACCGAAGCGGGTCGCATAGTGGTTGCCGACCCAGAATTTGCTCCCGTTGTACCGCGGCTGCTGCGGCCCGAACCGGTCGAAGTCCGCGTAGCGGTTCGGGAACCACCAGGCGTGCACGACGTCGACCGTGGTGGTCTCGCCGGGCCGCAGCGCGAACGCCACCGCCAGGCCCGCGTCCCACGTGTGCCCGGCCGGGCTGGGCCCGCTGGGGGCCCGCATCGGCGACACGCCGCCGGCGACGGCCGCCCGCAGCGCGGCGTCGCTGTAGTCCCCGAGCTGCACGGGCGTCACCAGCTTGGCGGTCTCCACGAACCGCAGCAGCGCCTCGGCGCTCGCCGCCCGGGGCAGCGCCGCGGCCGGCCCGTCGGTCCACAGCAGCATCTCGCCGTAGGCGGGGTCGTCTTCGGTCAGCCCCGGGTGGTCCATGAGCACCCCGGTCTGCCCGGGCCGGCGGACGAGCCGGTTGACGTTGCCCCCGTACCCGGCCCCGCGTGTCCCGTCGACGGGCGTGACCCCGTCCCACCCGACCCCGTTCTGCAGCGTCCCGAGCAGCCACCCGTGCCGGAACTGCGCACTGCGGTTGGTGATCGTGAACCGGTACCGCACGAGCGGCAGTGAGCTGGCATCGTGGTCGAGCGGCACGAACGGCGTGAACGCCTCCATGCCCACGTCGACGGGCAGCGCCTCGTCGAGGTACGTGACCTCGGCGAACGGGTAGCCGGCCCGGAACTCGGTGGTCCGGACGGTGGGCCACGGCGGCAGCGCCCCGGCGTCGGGCACGTCGGCGTCGGACACGTTCGGCGCGGGCGCCGGGTGCGCCTCGACGGGCGCGCTACGCAGTAGCCGCACGACGTCGCCCGGCGGTTCGAGCGAGGAGACGCGCAGGGCGAAGAAGCTGTCGGGCAGGAACCCGCGGTGGTTGGCGACCCCGCTGAGCTGCCACTGCCGCAGGGACCCGTCCCCGGCGAGCGCGACGTGCCCGGTCCCGAACCCCCCGAGCGGAAACGCCACCGCGCGCCGCGCGTCCCCGGTGTACCGACGCACTGTCCGCCTCCTAGAGCGCACACGCCACCGCCGGAGGAACCACACCCGCTGGCTGGCGCTCCGGAGGCCGTGAAATCGATTTCGCACAAGCTAGACGCCCGGTAACGCTCTGTCAAGCACCGTGAGTGGCGAGGCGGCCGGGAGCCGCCGCGGGGCCCATTACAGTGTGGGATCATGGCCACGATCTACGAGGTTGCGGCGCTCGCCGGGGTTTCGCCCGCGACCGTCTCGCGCGTCTTCAACGGGCTCACCGTCTCCGAGGAGAAGCAGCGAGCCGTCCGGGACGCTGCCACCAAGCTCTCGTTCGTGCCCAACAAGACCGCCCGGCGGCTGCGCAAGCAGAGCTCCGAGCTCGTCGCCCTGCTCATCCCCGACATCGAGAACCCGTTCTTCACCGCGCTCGCCCGCGGCGTCGAGGACCGCGCCCAGGAGTCCGGGTTCTCGGTCGTGCTGTGCAACACCGACGAGGACCCGGCCAAGGAGAAGCGCTACCTCGGCATCGCCGCGTCCGAGCAGATGGCGGGCGTCATCCTGGCGCCGGCCTCCGACGAGGTCGACCTGGGCTCCATCGCCGAGCTGGGGCGGCCCGTGGTGGCCGTCGACCGCACCACGCCGTACCCGGTCGACGCCGTCAAGGTGGACAACCGCGCCGCCGGGATCGCCGCGGCGGCCGCGCTCTTCGACCAGGGGTACCGCCGGATCGCCTGCATCGCCGGCCCGGCCGGGATCGAGACGACCGAGGACCGCTTCCTGGGCTGGCGGCAGGTGGTCACGGCCCGCAGAACCGTCACGCACGACGGCTACCTGCAGCACGCGAACTTCCGCGTCGACGGCGGGCGCGCCGCCATGAACGCGCTGCTCGCGCTCGACAACCCGCCGGACGCGGTCGTGACGACGAACAACCTCATGGCCGTCGGCGCCCTGCAGGCGCTCGCCGCCGCGGGCATCCAGCCGGCCGAGTTCGGCCTCGCCGTCGTCGGCGAGCTGCCGTTCCTGACGTTCGCCCCGGCCAGCGTCGTCGAGGTGCGCCTACCGGCCCGCCACCTCGGCACCACCGCGGCGTCGATGCTGCTCGAACGGATCGGCGGGGACGCCACGCCGCCGCGCACCGTCGTGCTGCGCGCCGAGGTCAAGACACCCTCGCTGTAATCGATATCAGCAAAAGACTTCCCTGATCAGGCACAATATCGAGCAGGGGTGGCTGGGGTCTTGACGAAATCGATTTCTTGGTCTTCACTTTGCGCACCGCACCGCTTCTCAACGGAGAGGGACGCAGGCTTATGAACGTTCGATTCCGCAAGGTCGCGCTGTTCTGCGCGACAGCCGCCCTCGCGGCTACCGCCCTTGCGGGTTGCTCGGGCGACGACGCCGCCGCTGACGGCGACAAGTCGCTGGAGATCGTCTACTGGAACTACGGCCCGGCCGCCGAGGCGGGCAACAAGTCGACCGCCGAGCAGTTCATGGCGGGACACCCCGGCGTCAAGGTCACCCTCACCCCGGTGACCGGCGAGAACTGGGGCACCTACTACGCGAACGTCGCGACGCTGATCGCCTCCGGGAAGCACCCCGACCTCATGGTCATCTCCGGTGAGGGCGCCCAGTTCGTGCACTCCAACAAGCTTGTCCAGCCGATCAACCAGTACCTCGAGAAGGACGCCGACGCGAAGGCCCTCACCGGCGACATCGCCAAGGGGCTCATCGACGGCTTCACGGTCAAGGGCGACGTCGTCACGCTGACCTACGGCTGGAACGACATGGTCGTGTACTACAACACGGACGTGTTCAAGAAGGCCGGCCTCGAGCCCCCGAAGGCCGACTGGACCTGGGCCGACTTCAAGGAGACGGCCAAGAAGCTGACCGCCGACACCAACGGCGACGGCAAGCCCGACCAGTACGGCTTCACCTGGGCCAGCAACGAGATCTTCCCGGGCATCATGCCCTGGGTCGCCAACGCCGGCGGCAACCTCACCAGCGACGACGTGTGCAAGCCGACGGCCGACTCGCCGCAGGTCAACAAGGCGGTCAGCTTCCTCAGGGACATGATCACCGAGCAGATCGCCCCGGCCCCGATGCCGATGAGCGACGTGTTCACCCGGTTCCAGAACGGGCAGGTCGCCATGTTCGGCGCCGGCCGCTGGCCGATCGCGACCTTCCTGCCCGCGGGCTTCAAGGCGTTCGACATCCAGCTGTACCCCAAGGGCGACACCTACAAGACCGTGTTCGGCGGCGCCGGCTACCCCATCCTGAAGTCGTCGAAGAACCCGGACCTCGCCTGGGAGTACCAGAAGTTCACCGTCAGCAACGAGATCGAGCAGCAGTACGTCGGCACCGCGGACAAGCCCGGCGACTCGATCCCGTCGCGCCGCTCGGTCGCCCAGACGATCTCGAAGGTCGGCGTACCCCCGGCCAACTCCGACCTCTACTACGACAGCATCGACAAGTACCCGACCCTGGTGCCGTACCCCGCCCCCGCGAAGTACAGCGCGTTCGAGTCGACCGTCCTGCGCCACCTCCAGCTGATTTTCGCCGGCGAGGCCTCGGTGTCCGACGGCCTCAAGAACATGCAGAACGAGCTGAACAGCATCGTCACCTGCTGAAGCCGAAAAGGCGGATCATGACCATCAGCAGCACCACACCCCGGTCCGGGGCCGGCGGCACCATCGCCGCCGACCCCGGGCCACGGGCCCCGCAGGCCCGCCGCAAACGGGGGGACGGGCTCCCCGCGCTCGCCTTCCTCAGCCCCTCGATCGTGACGTTCCTCGTGTTCGTCGCCGCCCCGACGGCCGGCGTGCTGTACCTGAGCTTCTACGACTGGAACCTGCTCAGCGACGGCACCTTCGTCGGCCTCGACAACTTCGACCGGCTCGTGCACGACGAACGCCTGCTCGGCGTCTACGGCTCCACCACGTACATGGCGCTGGTCATCCTGGCCGTCAACGTCGTGCTCGGCCTGCTCCTGGCGGTGCTGCTGGAGGCGCGGATGCCGCGCTGGCTGCGGGCGTTCTTCCGGCTGTCGTTCCTGTTCCCGTTCGTCGTGTCGGCCTCCGCCGTCGCGCTGATCTGGCGGTTCCTGCTCAACAAGGACCTCGGCCTGGTGAACTACCTGCTCGGCCTGGTGGGCGTGGACCGCATCGACTGGCTCGGCTCATCGGCCTGGGCGCCGATCTCGGTGATCATCGTCAACTCGTGGAAGACCATCGGGTTCTCGATCCTGGTGTACATCGCGGGGCTGCAGTCGATCCCGGCCCAGCTCAAGGAGGCGGCCGTCGTCGACGGGGCCAACGCCTGGACCAGGTTCTGGCGGATCACCTTCCCGATGCTCTCGCCGACGATCTTCTTCCTGGTCGTCATCAACACCATCAACTCGTTCCAGATCTTCGCCGAGCCGCGGGTGCTCACCCAGGGCGGCCCCGGCGACGCCAGCCGCACGATCGTCGAGTACCTCTACGACCGCGCGTTCGGCGACTTCGAGCTGGGCTACGCCTCGGCCATCGGCATCACGTTCACGCTGGTCCTCATCGTGCTCACCGCGATCCAGTTCCGGCTCTCCCGCAGATGGACGTTCTACGAATGAGCACTTCGAGGGTTCTCTCGCGCACGGCGACGTTCCTGGTCCTCGGGATCGCGGCGCTCGCCATCACCGCACCGTTCCTGTGGATCTTCCGCGGCGCTTTCTCCGGCTCCGACGCCGAGCTGTACCGCCTGCCGCCGAGCTTCTCCCTGGACAACCTGACCGCGGACAACTTCGGCAAGGTCACCGACCAGGTCCCGTACTACCGCTTCTTCCTCAACTCGATCGTCGTGTCCACCACGATCACCGTTGCGCAGCTGCTCACCTGCTCCACCGCCGCCTACGCGTTCGCGCGGATGACCTTCCGCGGCAAGGGCGTGCTGTTCGCCGTCGTCATCGGCTCGCTGATGATCCCGATCCAGGTGACGATCGTGCCGCTGTTCCTCGTGCTGTCGAAGCTCGGCCTCACCAACACGCTGTGGGCGCTCATCCTGCCCGGCATCTTCAGCGCGTTCGGCATCTTCCTGCTCCGCCAGCACTTCCTGGCGCTGCCGAAGGAGCTGGAGGAGGCCGCCCGCATCGACGGCGCCGGGCACCTGCGCACGTTCCTGCGGGTCATCCTGCCGCTGTCCGGCCCGTCACTGGCGACGCTCGGCATCCTGTGCTTCACGTACTGGTGGAACGATCTGCTGCTGCCCCTGGTCATGATCAGCGACACCGAGAAGCAGACCCTGCCCGTCGGCCTGGTCCTGCTCGCCGGCCGCTTCTCGACCGGGTCGCTCGGCACGATCGCGGCCGGGATCGCGATGGCCATCGTTCCCGTCCTCGTCGTCTTCGTCGCGGCGCAGCGGTACATCGTCCAATCCATCGCATCGAGCGGGCTGAAACTCTGATGAACACCTGGACCACCACATCGGGCGGGGCCGTGGCCTTCTGGCACGAGCTGCCCCGCAACCTCCTCGCCGGCGCGGTCACCGCGCTCGCCGCCGTCCCGTTCGCGGTCGCGGTGGCGGCCGGCCTGCCGGCCTGGCTGCTCGCCCTCACCACGGTCCCGCCGGCGCTCGCGCTCACCGGCGCCGCGGCGATGGCGGGCGCCGTGGCCCGCGGCGGAGCGGCGCGGGTCACGCAGCTGCGCGACGTCGATCCGGTGTTGGCAGTGGTACTGGCGGCCGGCGCGACAGCCGCCGGAGTTGGACTGGTGAGCGGCGGCCCCGCCGCACTGTTCGGTGCGGTGTGCGGCGCCGGGCTGCTGCTCGCCGGGCCGTCCGCGCTCGCCTACGGGGCGGTGCGCGGGCGGCGCGGGCTGGCGGCGGTGCGCGGCGGGGCGATCCTCGTCGCGTACCGCCCCGGCTGGGCGTTCACCCTGTTCGCGCTGGCCTGCCTCGGCGGCTTCGCCGCGGTCGCCTCGGCCGGGGTCCTCGCCGTCGTGGTGGTGCCGCTGGTGCTGACGATCGCGGCCCGCCAGACGGCCGCGTTGCTGGACGAGATCGACGCCGTGCAGGCCCGCTCATGACCGCGTTTCCCGACGCCGTTCCGGGTGTCTCCGGGATTGTTCCGGCCGTTCCCGACGCCGTTCCGGGTGTCTCCGGGATTGTTCCGGCCGTTCCCCACGCGGGTGCGGGTGTTTCCTGGATTGTTCCGGCCGTTCCCGGCGCGGGTGCGGGTGTTTCCGGGATCGCTCCGACTGTTCCTGACGCGGGTGCGGGTGTTTCCGGGATCGCACCGATCGTTCCCGGCGCGGGTCCGGGTGTCTCCGGGATCGTTCCGATCGTTCCCGGCGCGGGTCCGGGTGTCTCCGGGATCGTTCCGGGCGTTCCCAACGCGGGTCCGGGTGTTTCCGGGATCGCTCCGACTGTTTCCCACGCCGATCCGGGGGTTTCCGGGATCGTTCCGGCCGTTCCCGGAGCCGGGCCGACCGTTTCCGGGATCGTTCCGACCGCTTCCCACGCCGATCCGGGCGTTTCCGAGGTCGCTCCGGCCGTTCCCATGATCGATCCCGAGCTGGTCGCGGGCATCGCTGGGACCCTGACCCCCCACCTGCCGCCCACGCCGCTCGACGTCGCCACGGTGCGCGCGATCGACGACCGGCTCCGGATCGAGGTCGCCCCGGCGGTCCAACCCCGGCTCGTCTCCCTGGACGGCCTGCAGCTGCGGGTCCACGGCAGCGGCACCGGCTGCGTGCTGTGGATCCACGGCGGCGGCATGTTCCTCGGCACCGCCGCCATCGACGACGCGTTCTGCTGCGACCTCGCCGCAGCCCTCAATGCGAGCGTCGTCGCCGTCGACTACCGGCTCGCCCCGGAGCACCCGCACCCGGCCCCGCTGCACGACTGCCGGACCGCACTCGCCTGGTGCGCGGCGCGGTACGAGCGAGTCGTCGTGGCCGGCGGCAGCGCGGGCGGCGGCCTGGCCGCGGCGCTGTGCCTGCTCGCCCGCGACGAGGGCGGCCCGGCGATCGCCGCCGCGCACCTGTACTACCCGATGCTCGACGACCGCACCGCCGGACCGGCGGACGTTCCCGTGTGGAACCAGCGCCTCGCCGACGTCGCCTGGAACGCGTACCTGGGCAGGAAACCGGCCGACGCCTACGCCGCCCCGTCGCGCGCTCCTGACGTCTCCGGTCTTCCACCGACCTATCTCGACACCGGGGAGCTCGACCTGTTCCGCGACGAGGACACCGTGTTCGCGCAGCGCCTCGAGGCGGCCGGCGTCGAGGTGCGCTTCGAGTGCTGGCCCGGCGCCGTCCACGCGTTCGAGCGGATCGCGCCCGACGCCGCCGTCAGCCGCGCCGCCGTCGAGCGCCGCCGCAACGCCCTGGCCCGGGACCTGAGTTGGTGACGATCTACGAGGTGGCAGCCCGCGCCGGGGTGTCACCGGCCACGGTCAGCCGGGTCATGAACGGCACCCGCGTCTCGGCCGAGTCGGAACGGCTCGTCCGGGCCGCGGCGGAGGAGCTGGCGTTCATCCCGAACCGCACCGCCCGCCGGCTGCGCGTCCAGCGCTCCGCCGTCATCGCCCTCATCATCCCCGACATCGAGAACCCGTTCTTCACCGCGCTCGCACGCGGCGTGGAGAACCGGGCCCGCGCCGCCGGCTACTCGGTCGTGCTGTGCAACACCGACGAGGACCCGGCCCGCGAGAAGACCTACATCGACATCGTGCTCGCCGAGCACATGGCCGGCGCGATCCTGGCCCCGGCCGACGACGCCAGCGACGTGTCGCGGCTCGTCGCCGCGAAGCGGCCGGTCGTCGCCGTCGACCGCAGCCTGCACCGCAACGACATCGACGCGGTCACCGTCGACAATCGCGCCGGCGGGCGCTCGGCGGCCGAGTCGCTGTTCGCCGCCGGGTTCCGCCGGGTCGCCTGCATCACCGGGCCGAGCTCGGTGGAGACCGCGCAGCTGCGGATGGAGGGCTGGCAGCAGGCCACCCACGCCCGGCAGGGCCGCGACGACGACGCCCTGCTGCGCTACGCCGACTACCGGGTCGACGGCGGCCGGGCCGCGATGGCCGACCTGCTCGCGCTGCGCGAGCCGCCGGACGCCGCGGTCGTCGCCAACAACCTCATGGCCGCCGGCGCGCTCGACGCGCTGCACGACGCCGGCCTCACACCGCCCGGCTTCGGCCTCGCCGTCTTCGGCGACCTGCCGTTCGCCTCGTTCGAGCGGCGCGGCATCCAGGTCGTCGACCTGCCGGCCCGCGAGCTGGGCGCGGCCGCCGCCGGCCTGCTGCTCGAGCGCATCTCGGGCGCGGTCGGCCCGGCCCGCACCGTGGTCCTGCGTGCGAAGGATGGTTCGTGATGCTCCTCGGTGTCGACATCGGTACCTCCAGCAGCAAGGGCGTGCTGGTCGACCCCGGCGGCCGGGTGCTGGCCACCGCCGTGCGCTCGCACGATGTCTCCCGCCCGTTCCCGGGGCACGTGGAGATGTCCGCCGACGTGTGGTGGGACGAGTTCCGTTCCATCGCCGCGGAGCTGACGGCGACTTCGCCGTCCCCGGTCACCGCGGTCGGGGTCAGCGGCATGGGGCCGTGCGTGCTGCTGACGACCTCCGAAGGGGAGCCGCTGCGGCCGGCGATCCTGTACGGCGTCGACACCCGGGCCACGGCCGAGATCGCGGCGCTGACCGGGGAGCTCGGCGGCGACGAGGCGATCCTGGCCCGCTGCGGCTCGGCGCTGTCGACCCAGGCCGTCGGCCCGAAGCTCGCCTGGGTCGCCGCCCACGAGCCGCAGGTGTGGGCCCGCGCCCGCCGCCTGTTCATGCCCGCCTCCTGGCTGGCGTACCAGCTGACCGGCGAGTACGTCCTCGACCACCACTCGGCCAGCCAGTGCACGCCGCTGTACGCGCCCGACGACCTCGCCTGGTACCACCCCTGGGCCTCGCGGATCGCCCCGGACCTCGACCTGCCGCCCCTGTCGTGGCCGGCCGACGTCGCCGGGGTGACCCGCACGGCCGTCGCCGGCATCCCCGCGGGTGTCCCGGTGATCACCGGCACGATCGACGCCTGGACCGAGGCCGTGAGCGTCGACGCGCAGAACCCCGGCGACCTCATGCTCATGTACGGCACCACGATGTTCCTCGTCGCGACCGTCGACCGGCCGATCACCACACCGTCGATGTGGGGGACCGTCGGGGCGTACCCCGGCTCCCGCAGCCTCGCCGGGGGCATGGCCACGTCCGGGGCCATCACCGCCTGGCTGCGGGACCTGTCCGATGTGGACTACGAGGCCCTCCTCGCCGAGGCGGCCGGGTCCGGGCCCGGCGCGCGGGGGCTGCTGATGCTGCCGTACTTCGCGGGGGAGCGCACCCCGCTCATGGACCCCGACGCCCGCGGCGTCATCGCCGGCCTGACGCTCAGCCACACCCGCGGCGACCTGTACCGCGCCGCGCTGGAGGCGACCGCCCTCGGCGTGCGGCACAACGTCGAGACCATGCGGGCGGCCGGCGCCGTGATCGAGCGGGTCGTCGCCGTCGGCGGCGGCACCCAGGGCGGGCTGTGGACCCGGATCGTCAGCGACGTCACCGGCCTCACCCAGGTCGTGCCGGCCATCACCGTCGGCGCCGCCTACGGGGCGGCCTACCTCGCCGCCCGCACCACCACCGGCGCCGACATCGCCGCGTGGAACCCGCCCGCCGAGACCATCACCCCGGACGCCGCCCTGCGGCCCGGCTACGACGAGCTGTACGCGCTGTACCGCGAGCTGTACCCGGCCACCCGCGGCGTCGCCCACACCCTCGCGTCGCGAGCCCGCCGGCTCGCCCTCCCGGAGGAGAGATCATGACCGGATACACCATGCCCCCAGCGGTCAGCCGACCGGCGTGCCCGCCGCAGACGGCGTACCTCATCGCCAGCGGCGACCTGCGCCCCAGCGCCAACGCCGCGGGCTGGCCGACGCAGGTCGCGGTCGAGGCCGCCGTCACGGCCGCGTTCAAGGAACTGGGCTGGTCGGTGGTGCGCGCGCACGAGGGGTTCATCGACAGCCAGCGGATGGGCCTGGAGGTCTTCAAGACGATCCCCGTCGACGCGCCGCTCGTCGTCGCCGAGGCGGTGTGGCAGTACAGTCACCACGTCCTGGCCGGC
This sequence comes from Dactylosporangium sp. AC04546, assembly GCF_022095675.1. Classification (GTDB taxonomy): domain Bacteria; phylum Actinomycetota; class Actinomycetes; order Mycobacteriales; family Micromonosporaceae; genus Dactylosporangium. Next base: position 45,906 of record NZ_JAHYSG010000055.1, read on the forward strand.
CTGCGCACCCATCGCGGCCCGATCCTCACCGTCGCCAACTTCGCCGGCGACTGGCCCGGCCTCGTCGGGCTGCTGGGCGTCAACGCCGGCATGGCGAAGATGGGCGTGCCCTACTCGACCATCTGGTCGGTCGACTTCACCGACGAGTGGTTCAAGGACGGCCTGCGGCAGTGGGTCGCCACCGGCCGCATCGACCACGACGAGTCGCACGTGCGCGACCTGCCGGCGCTGCCGTCATCGTCCGAGGCCGATCTGGGCCGCGCGCTCGCGGCGCAGCTGCTCGCCGACAAGGCCATCATCGGCGTGTTCGACGAGGGCTGCATGGGCATGTACAACGCCATCATCGACGACGAGCTGCTCAACCCGATCGGCGTCTACAAGGAGCGGCTGTCGCAGAGCGCGCTGTGGGCCGAGATGCTGCGCGTGCCCGACGCCGAGGCCGACGCGGTCGGGGCGTGGCTGCGGGCGAAGGGCATGACGTTCAAGCTCGGCACCGACGAGGCGACCGAGCTCACCGAGGCGCAGCTGCGCTGGCAGTACAAGATGTACATCGCGGCGCTGCGCATCAGCGACGACTTCGGCCTCGACGCGGTCGGCATCCAGTACCAGCAGGGCCTCAAGGACCTCTCGCCCGCCTCCGACCTGGCCGAGGGTCTGCTCAACAACGCCGACCGCCCGCCGGTCACGACCCGCGACGGCGCCCGCGTGCTGTGGGAGGGCGTGCCGCTGCCGCACTTCAACGAGGCCGACGAGGGCGTGGCCGTCGACGCGCTGGTCACCAACCGGATCTGGACCGCGATGGGTCTGGACCCGGCGACCACCCTGCACGACGTGCGCTGGGGCGAGGACTACGCGGGCGAGTTCGTCTGGGTCTTCGAGATCTCCGGTTCGGTACCGCCGTCGCACTTCGCGACCGGCTACGCCGAGGCGGTCGGCTGGCGCCAGGACCCGGTGTACTTCCCGCTCGGCGGCTCCACGATCAAGGGCGTGTGCAAGCCGGGCGAGATCGTCTGGAGCCGCGTGTTCGTCCAGGGCGGCCGCCTGCACGTCGACCTGGGCCGCGCCTCGGCCGTCACGCTGCCGGACGCGGAGACCGAGCGCCGCTCGCAGGCGACGACACCCGCCTGGCCGATCATGCACGCGGTGCTGCACGGGGTGTCCCGCGACCAGTTCATGGCCCGGCACAAGGCGAACCACCTCAACGTCGCCTACGCCCCGTCCGGGGAGGTCGCCGACCGGGCGCTGCTGGTCAAGGCGGCCGTGTTCGCCGCCCTCGGCGTCGAGGTCCACCTCTGCGGGGACACCGCCATCGGCTAGGACCGGGCCTGGGCGGGGACCGGCGCCGCATCGAGCGCCACAGCGGTGGCCGCGCGGACGAACGCGGCCACCGCGTGGTCGCGGGAGTCGCGCGGCCAGGCGACGCACAACGTGGACGGCCCGAGCCCCTCGACGGTGCGGTAGGCGACCCCGGGGCGCGGGTGGCACCGGGCGACCGACTCGGGCAGGAACCACACGACCGTGCCGAGCTCGACGAGGTTGAACAGCTGGGCCAGGTCGTACGACTTGTGCCGCGGATCGTGCGGCGTGGCCGTCTCGGGCCGGTCGGCGGGTCCGCCGCCGGGCAGGAACCGGCCGGCGAGGTCGTCCAGCCGCAGCGTCGGGTGAGCGGCGAGGGGGTCGTCGGCGGCGATCGCGAGCAGGCGGGGCTCCACGAGCAGCACCTCGACGTCGAGGCCCCGCTCGTCGAACGGCCGCGGCAGGAGCGCCACGTCGGCCCGCCCGTCGCGCAGCGCGGGGACCTGCTCGCCGCGACCGCCGAGCAGCACCTCGACCGCAAGCGCGGCGGGGTCCTCGCGGTACACGCTGAGGAAGCGGGGCAGCAGCCCGGCGTCGTAGTCGGCCTTGAGCGCGACCCGCAGCGCCGGTGTCGGCTGGCCGGCGTTCTGGGCGCGCCGCGCGGCGGCGGCGATGGCGTCGAGCGCGGTGCGGGCGTCGCGCAGCAGCACCTCCCCGGCCGGCGTCAGCGCGACCTCGCGGGTGGTGCGCCGCAGCAGCTGGACGCCGAGGTGCCGTTCGAGGTCGCGGATCGCGCGCGACAGCGGCGGCTGCGCCATGCCCAGCCGCTCTGCCGCCCGGCCGAAGTGCAGCTCCTCCGCCACGGCGACGAAGTACCGCAGCTGCCGCGACTCCAGGTCACTCATACTTGCACGGTATCAATGCCGACCGGATCGGTCCTTCAGACGGGCCGTCGCCGGGGTTGACTGGGTCGCATGATCGTTGTCACGACTCCTACCGGCAACATCGGCCACCAGGTCGTCGACCTGCTCCTGGCCGCCGGCGCCCCGGTCCGCGTGATCGCCCGCGACCCGTCGTCCCTCCCGCCGGCGGTCCGTGCCCGGGCGTCGGTGGTGCCCGGTTCGCACGGCGACCCGTCGGTCGTCCGTGCGGCGTTCGATGGTGCTGACGCGGTGCTGTGGATCGCGCCGCCCGGCTTCAACTCGGCGTCGCTGGACGACGTGTACACGGGCTTCACCGCCCCGGCCTGCGCCGCGTTCGCCGGCGGCCTGGCCGGCCGCGTGGTGGCGGTCTCGGCGCTGGGCCGGGGTACCCCCTGGGCGGGCTCGGCCGGCCTGGTGACGGCGTCGCTCGCGATGGACGACGCCATCATGGCGACGGGTGTGCCGTACCGCTCCCTGGCGCTGCCGTCGTTCATGGACAACATGCTGCGCCAGGCGGGTCCGATCGCCACCGAGGGCAGGTGCACGGGCGTGATCGCCCCGGACCGCCCGCTGCCGCTGGCGGCGACGCGCGACATCGCCGCGGTGGCCGCGGACCTGCTCCTCGACGGTTCGTGGACGGGCCAGGCGGACCACCCGGTCCTGGGCCCGGAGGACCTGTCGTTCGCCGACCTGGCGAAGATCATGAGCGAGGTCCTGGACCGCGAGGTCGAGTACACCCAGGTGACCCCGGAGGCGTTCCGGTCCGCACTGCTGTCCCGCGGCGCCTCGCCGGCCGTCGCCGACGGCACGACGGCGATGATGGTGGCCAAGAACGGGGGCCTGGACAACGGCGTGCACAGGACCCCGTCGTGGACCACGCCGACGACGTTCCGCGAGTGGTGCGAGTCCGTGCTCCTCCCGGCGGTCAGGTGACGGCTCAGCCGGCGGACCGGCTGGGGTTCGGCTGAAGGCTCAGCAGGCGGTGAAGATGACGGCGCGACCGGCGGCCGAGGCGTTGGCGTAGAAGCGGCGGACGTCCTCGAAGTTGGACCAGGTGTACCGGAAGTCGTCGTCGTCGAGGGCACCGCGGTAGTTGGGGTCGTCGATGGCGTCGAACCGCGCACGGAGCCAGCCCTCGTCGACCTCCTGCAACGCGACGGCCACATCGCGGACCTCGGCGGCGCTGACGTAGATGACGCAGAGGTCGTCGTGCAGGTCGTCGCCGCCGAGGACGGCATGCGAGAGCGGGTACTCGCCGGTGTCGCCGTCGAGGGTCCCGTCGGTCAGGCAGCGGTGGATCGGGTCCCAGGCCTTGTCGGTGTCGACCTTGAGCGCGTCGTCGTCCCACTCCTCCTCGAGGTCCGCGATAAGTTCGTCCACACCGTCACCGTCACCGTCGCCGACCGCCGCGAACAACGCCCGCTCCTGCTCCGCCGTGATCGCGAAGTGCACTCCAAGCATCCCGCGATCCTAAGCCCCGTGCCGCTCGTCATGACCGCGGCCAGTCCGGCGCCGGAAACGACCCGGAAGCGTCTGCGACGCAGCCGCGGACCGGCAGGAGCGCCGCCGCCCTCATGATCAAGGGAAACATCTGGTCGCCGGGACAGCCAGAAGCTTCCCTTGATCATGGCGCAAGAGCGATCGGCACCCGTCCGCGGACGGCGTGTCGCGCCAGGGCGACGCGGCCGTGCAGCTCGGCTCGGCGGGCCGCGAGCCTGCCGAGCCGGCTACTTCGGGGCGCCGGACAGGAACGTGTTGGCGATGTTCGTCAGGGCTTCGGGGGTGGCGGACTCGACGTACAGGCAGTACGCGATGTCGCCGCTCACCGCCGCCGTCATGCCCAGGCCGGCCAGCGTCGGGGACGGGACCGCCGTCAGGGCCGGACCGTCCGGCGAAGCGCCGGGGACGGCTGGGTCGCGGATCAGCGTTGGCTGCTTCCAGTGCCCGCGGGACAGCGCGGCCACGGCCGCCGCGTGGACGAGCGGGGAGCCCACCGCCGCCGACGAGCCCGCGGAACCCGGCGCACCCGCGGAACCCGACGCGCCTGCCGAGGCCGGACCGCCAGCGGAGGGGAGCGGGGCGCCGGAGGCGGCGGCCGAGACGGACGGGCGGCCCGTGAAGGCGTCGGCGCCCAGGTGCCAGTCCAGGCCGTAGCCCAGCGTGGCCGGGGACGCCCCGGCCGGGAGCGGCGCCGGGAGCTCGGCCTGGAACGCCAGGTTGTAGCCGGCCGCGTCAGGGCCGTTGGCCACCGCCAGGACGGCGCCGTCGGACAGGCGGATCGCGACCAGCGCCGAGCGGGACGGCGTCGTGGCCAGTGCCGCCTCGGCGGCCTGCTGGGTGCGGACGTCCAGCGTCGTGCGGAGGCGGCCGCCCGGTAACGGTGGGGCGGTGAACAGCGGCGCGGCGCCGGAGGACGCCGGGGCGGCCACCACCGCCAGGCCCTGCCCGCCGCGCAGCAGCGTGTCGTAGCGGCGCTGCAGGCCCGTCAGGCCCGTCACGTCGCCCGCCTTCAGGGCGCCGGCGCTCGCGTCGATCAGCTCCTTGGTCGCCGGGCCCGACGTGCCCAGCAGGGCGCGGGCGAAGGTGCGGGTCAGCGGGAGCGAGAGGGTGCCCGTGCGGGTGGTCACGCCCCTCGTGTTGCGCAGGTCGGTCTCGATCTCGGCGTAGTCGCTCTGGCGCAGGGTCACCACGTCGACGAACGCGTCGGGCTTGGCGGCGCGCAGCCTCGCCGGGAGGGCGGACACGTCCACGTCGACGCGGACGGAGCGGAACACCAGGTCCAGGTGCTGCGCGACGGCGTCGACGTCGTCGACGAGGCGGGGCTCCAGGCCGACATACACCACCGGGATCTCGCTCACGACCTCCGAGTCGTCGGCGGCCAGCACGACGCCGCGCTTGGCCGGGGAGCGCTGGAGGGTCAGGTGCTGGTCCTCGTGCAGGTCGGGGTGGACGGTGCGGGCGTCGAAGTAGATCTGCCACGCCTTGTCCATCTTGCGGGCGTGCACCGTCGTGTCGTACGTCCAGGTGCGGCCGTCCGGCAGGGGCCAGGAGACACCCACGGGCTGGGTGGCGTCGGCGCCGCGGACCGTCGCCTTGCCGCGCTTGGTCAGCGCCGGGCGGTGGGCGGCGAGCTCGCCCTCGACATCGGTCAGGGTGCGCTTCGCCGCCGCCGCGTCCAGGGGCTGACCCCGGGGCGTATACAGCGGCTGGCCCGCGAAGTCGGCCTTCTGCCACGCCTGCAGAAAACGCGCGAGGCGGTCGTCGACGGACGGCTCGCCGCACGCGGCCAACACACCGAAGAGCAACAGGACGAGAACACCACGAACCAGACGCACGGACCGACCGTACCCCGGGGGTCAGACAATTTTGGGACTGCGCCGCTCCAGCAGTACGACATCGCGCCATTCCCCGTCACGACGAGCGATCCGGTCGCGGGTGCCGACCACGCGGAACCCCACCCGCGCGTGCAGCGCCAGGCTCGCCGTGTTCTCCGGGAAGACCGCCGACTGGATCGTCCAGACGCCGGCCTGCTCGGTCGAGTCGATGAGGGCCCGCATGAGGCCGAGCGCGACGCCCCGGCCGCGGGCCGCCGGCGAGACGTACACCGAGTGCTCGACGACACCCGCGTACACCGCCCGGGCCGACACCCGCGACACGGCCACCCACCCGGCGACCGCCCCGTCGACGACGGCGACGAAGCGGTGCTCGGGCAGGCGGCCGGCGTCGAACGCCTCCCAGGTGGGTGCCGTGACCTCGAAGCTGGCCATGCCGGTGTCGAGCCCCTGCTGGTAGATGGCGAGCACGGCCGGCGCGTCCGCAGCGGACATCGGACGGATCACGCCGGCCGCCGCGGGACGAAGAAAGGCATCCGACGGATCACGCCGGCCGCCGCGGGACGGAGGAGGGCATCGGACGGATCACGCCGACAGCCGCGACACGGAGCGCATCTTGTTCATCGCGTCGAGCGCCGCCACCTTGTACGACTCGGCCAGGGTCGGGTAGTTGAACACCGCGTCGACCAGGTAGTCGACGGTCCCGCCGCAGCCCATCACGGTCTGTCCGATGTGGACCAGCTCGGTGGCGCCGGTGCCGAACACGTGCACCCCGAGGATCTTGCGCGTCTCGGGCGACACGATGATCTTCAGCATGCCGTAGGAGTCGCCGATGATCTGGCCGCGGGCGAGCTCACGGTACCGCGAGATCCCCACCTCGAACGGGATGTTGTTGTCCGTCAGGTCGTCCTCGGTCCGCCCGACGAAGCTGATCTCCGGGATCGTGTAGATGCCGATCGGCTGCAGCGCGTGCATGCCCCGCACCGGCTCGTCACAGGCGTGGTGCGCGGCCAGCCGGCCCTGCTCCATCGACGTCGACGCGAGCGCGGGGAAGCCGATGATGTCGCCGACGGCGTAGATGTGCGGCACCTCGGTGCGGAAGTTCTCGTCGACCTTGATCCGGCCCCGGGCGTCGGCGGCCAGCCCCGCCTTGTCCAGGCCGAGCATGTCGGCCGCGCCCTGCCGGCCGGCGGAGTACATGACCGTGTCGGCGGCGATCCGCTTGCCGCTGGCCAGCACCGCCACGGCCGTGCGCCCGTGCCGCTCGACCGCCGCGACCGACTCGCGGAAGCGGAACGAGACGGAGAGATCCCGCAGGTGGTACTTCAGCGCCTCCACGATCTCGAGGTCACAGAAGTCGAGCATCCGCTCGCGCCGCTCCACGACGGTGACCTTCGTGCCGAGCGCGGCGAACATCGACGCGTACTCGATGCCGATGACGCCCGCCCCGACGACCACCATCGAGCTGGGCACCTTGTCGAGGTTGAGGATGCCGTCGGAGTCGATGATCGTGACGTCGTCGAAGTCGACGCTGTCCGGCCGGGCCGGGCGGGTGCCGGCGGCCACGATGATCTTCTCGGCGGTGACGTGCGACTCGCGGCCCTGGTCGTCCTCGATCGCGACGGTGTGCGGGTCGGTGAAGGTGCCGGTGCCCTGCAGCAGGCGCACCCGGTTGCGGGCCAGCTGGCTGCGGATGACCTCGATCTCCCGCCCGATCACGTGCTGCGTGCGGGCGCCGAGGTCGCCGACGGTGATGTCCTCCTTGACGCGGTAGCTCTGCCCGTACATCTCCCGCTGGTTGAGACCGGTCAGGTAGAGGACCGCCTCCCGCAGCGTCTTGCTCGGGATGGTGCCCGTGTTGATGCAGACACCGCCGATCATGTGGCGCCGCTCCACCACGGCGACCCGGCGGTCGAGCTTGGCCGCGGCGATCGCCGCCTTCTGCCCGCCCGGACCGGAGCCGAGCACGAGGACATCGAAGTCGTACATGCGGACAGTCTTCCTGCCGCGCCGATGCCAGTCCAGATCGCCACGGCTATGGTCATCGGCGTGAAACGACTTCTCAACGCGGTGGCCACCCGATTGGGGATGGGCCGTGCGAAAACGCCGCCCGCCCAGCGGCCGGTGCCCGGCCCGCCGCCCGGACGGCCGCTGCCCAGGCACAGCCCGACGCCGCCGGAGCGCAGCCGCACCCAGAAGCTGCTGGAGTACTCGCCGCAGCTCGACGGCGACGCCGACCCGGGCGAGATCGTGTGGACCTGGGTCAAGTACGAGGACGACCCCACCCAGGGCAAGGACCGCCCGGTGCTGGTCGTCGGGCGGGCCGGCCGCGACGTGCTCGGCCTCATGCTGTCGAGCCAGAGCGACCGCGACGGCCAGCGCAACTGGTTCGCCCTCGGCCCCGGCTCGTGGGACCGCGACAAGCGGCCGAGCTGGGTGCGCCTGGACCGGGTGCTGCACGTGGACGCCGACGGCATCCGCCGCGAGGGCGCCGTGCTCGACCGCGCCCGCTTCGACAAGATCGCCGCCGCGCTCCGCCAGGGCTACGGCTGGTCGTAGCGGGCCCGGCCGGGCCGCTGACGCTAGAGCACGACCGGGGCGCGGCCGTTGGGGACGCGCCCCGGGTCGAGCACCCAGTGGGCGCTGATCTCCGCGCGGTACAGCCGGATCGCCCCGCCCTCGTGGAGCTCCGCGAAGCCGATCTCGTAGCCGCCCTTGCGCACCGCCTCGGCGTTGTAGCGGGCGGCCGCGGGGTCGATCGCGGCGCCGGTCAGCTCCTCGGCCCGGCCCTCCAGGTACACCGCGCGGGCGTCGCCGACCCCGGCCCGCGAGTCGAAGACGACCAGGCTGACCTCGTTGCGGACCTCCAGGTTGCGGGAGTGGCGGGCCTGCGGATCGGAGACCCAGAGGAGCTCCCCGTAGCCGTCCAGCGTGTAGAACACCGGCGACACCCACGGCGTGCCGTGCTCGTCGGCGGTGCCCAGCACCACGTACCGGTTGTCGTCGAGAATGGCGCGGGCCATAGTCACGTCGGGCTGCATATACAGGATCGTGCCACCGTTCCGCTCCGGCCGTGCGGTGGGCCAGACTCCTGGCGTGGAGTTCGCGTTCGCCGGCCTGCGCGCCGGCCACGGCCCGGGCACCTGGGGGCAGCGCGCGATCTGGGACGTCGTGCGCGGGCTGGGCACCGACGCCGCGCGGTACAACGTGACCGGCGGCCGGGAGCTGGCCGAACCCCTGCCGCTGCCCCGCGTCGCCGACCTGGTCCGGGCGCTGCTGGCCCGGCACGACTCGCTGCACACCCTGCTCGACGCCGACGGCGACACGGTCCGCCAGCGGGTGGTGCCCGCCGGGTCGGTGCCGGTCGTGGTGCGCTCCGGCGACGTGCTCCCGACCGCCTACGCGCTCTACCACGAGCTGCAGGCCACCCCGTTCGACCCGCTGGCCGAGCTGCCGCTGCGCGTCGGCCTGGTCGTCGCGGACGGCCTGGTGCGGTACATCATCTTCTCCATGCCCCACACCGCCTCCGACGGCTGGGGCCTGCGCAACCTGCTGGCCGACTGGTCGGCGTTCGCCGCCGATCTCGATCCATCAGGTGTACTGCGGCAGCCGCTCGAAGAGGCCGCCTTCCAGCACTCCGACCGGGGCCGCCGCCGCGACGCCGCCGCCCGCCGCTCCTGGCTCGACAAGCTGGCCCGCGGCCCGCACCGCCCGTTCCCGGTCCGTGCCGCCGCCGAGCCCGTGTTCCCGAACGCCGTACTCAACTCGCCGGCCCTGGCCTTGGCCCTGGACCGCCTGGCCGCCGACGCCCACGCGGTCCTCCTGGCCGCGACGGCCGCCGCCGCGGCCCGCCTGACCGGCGCCACGGACACGGTGTTCCAGGTGGTGGTGAACAACCGCTTCCTGCCAGGCCTGGCGGGCGGCGTGACAACGGTGGCCCAGGAGGGCCTGCTCCACCTGGAGGGCACCGGCGAACCGTTCCCGGCACTGGTCCGCCGAGCATTCGGCGCCGCCCTGTCCGCCCACCGCCACGCGTACTACGACAAGGTGGCGCTACGCCGCGCCATCGCGGCCGCGGACACGTGCGACCACTCCTGCTTCGTGAACGACACCCGCGGCCTGATGCCGGTCCTGGGCTACGCGAAGCCGACCCCGGCGGCGTTGGAGGAAGCGCTGTCCCAGACCACCCTGTCCTGGCCGGTCGACCACGAGCCCAGGCCGGGAACGACGTTCGCCCTGGACGCCCAGGACGCGCCCGGCTCGCTGGAGCTGGCGATGACCGCGGACAGCGCCCTGATCCCGAGAGAGCACATGGCAAACCTGTTGTACGGCATCGAGTCCCTGGTCGTCGACCACGCCCTCACGCAACCGCCCACCTGACCACACCGCACCGCCCACACCGCACCGGCCTCGCCGCCCGCACCGCGCTGCCCACACCGCGCCGCACCTCACCACGCCGCGCCTCACCGCGCCGCACCTCACCGGCCACGCCGGGTCGGCCACGCCACGCCGCGCCGCTCCGGTCGTGCCCATCCACCGCGCCCACTGCGCCGCATCGCACCTCGCAGCGTCCGCCGCCCCGCAACCGCATCACCGCGGGGTGGGTGTCGGCCGGGCGGATATTCCCGTGGGGAATATGTATTCCTGGCCGGAATATCGTTCCACCATGCAGGTGACCGTGGCGGTGTTGTTGGCGCCAGCCGGGCCGCGGGTGTCGGCCATGCCGCGGCGGGCGAGTCAGGTGAGTTCTGTGCGGCCCCATGATCGAGGGAAACTTCTGGCTGCCATGACGACCAGAAGTTTCCCTGGATCATGGAGCGGCGGGGCGGGGGCTCCGGCGCCGACCGCCTCAAGGCCGTCGGGTCGGGATCGCGGATCCCAACGGTGCATGGCCACGTAGGCAAGGCTTACCTATGCTGGTGCGCGGCGCGGGTGGGAACGTGGCGGAGCGAGGGGAACGGTATGGGGCGGAGTGGGGAGCTCGGGGAGCTGCTCGGTGGGTGGCGTGGCGCCGTTGAGACCGCCGTGCCCATCGTCGCGTTCACCGGTGGGTGGCTGGCCGGCGGGCGGTCGATCGCGCTCGGTGCCGGGCTGGCCGTCGTCGCGGCCGCCGCCGTCGCGTCCTGGCGGGTCAGGCAGGGCAAGCGGCCCGTCGGGACCGTCATCAGCCTGCTCGTCGTCATCCTCGGCGCGATCGTCGCGCTGCGGACCGGGCGGGCCGAGGACTTCTTCCTTGTGCGGCTGCTCACCAACGCGGCGTCGGCGCTCGCGTGGGCCGCGAGCATCCTCGTGCGGTGGCCCTTCCTCGGGCTGGTCGTGGGCACCCTGCTGGGGCAGAAGGGGCGGTGGCGCCGCGACCCCGACCTGCTCCGAGCCTATCAGCGTGCCAGCTGGATCTGGGTCCTGCAGTACCTCGTCCGGCTCGCCGTCTTCGTTCCGCTCTGGTGGGCCGGGAAGACGTTGTGGCTGGCCACGGCGCAGGCCGTGCTCACCTGGCCGCTGGTGGCGGCGTGCGTGGCGGCGAGCTGGTGGGTGCTGCGGCGCGCGCTGCCCGACGGCCACCCGGGCATCCGCCAGCCGCAGGAGGCGCTCAGTCGCTTTTGAGCGCCACCAGCGCCTCGTCCACCGTGTCGGTGAGCGTGAGGACGCGGTCGAGGGCGGTCAGGTCGAAGATGCGGCGGATCCGGGCATGCGGGCAGACCACCGCGAACCCGCCCGACTCGCGCAAGCGCTTGTGCACCGACACCAGGACACGTAATGCTGTTGAGTCAATGAAGTCCACCGCCGACAGATCCAGCACGAGCCGCGTCGTGCCCTCATCCAGCGACCGATGGAGCAGGGTGTGCAGGGCCGGCGAGGTCGCGACGTCGAGCGCGCCGGCCGGCGTGACGACGAGGGAGCCGTCGACGGTCTCGGTCGCGATGGCGTCGGTCATGTCGGGGGTCCCCTCCGGTCGGTTCCTCCCCGAAGGGGCGGATCGCTGCCGCGCCACGTTACAACGGTCCGGGAGGCCCGACGACGGTGCGTGACGCCGAGCTCGCCGACCCGCTGCGGGCGGCCGTCGAAGGCGACGACGCCGGGTTCGCCGTGCTGTGGCGCGCGCTGCAGCCGGCCGTCCTACGGTACCTGCACGCGGTGTGCGGCGACGCGGCGGAGGACGTCGCGTCCGAGACGTGGTTGCAGGTCGCGCGGGACCTGCCGCGGTTCACCGGCGACCCGACCGCGTTCCGGGTGTGGCTGTTCCGCATCGCCCGGCACCGCGGCATCGACGACGGCCGCCGGGTGTGGCGGCGCCGCGAGGAGTCCCGTGACAGCGTCGAGACGGCCGGCATCCTGGCCGTGCCGGACGTCGCCGGGGAGGTGCTCGATCACGCCGGCACCGAGTGGGCGCTGCGGCTGATCGGCGAGCTGCCGCGGGACCAGGCGGAGGCGGTCCTGCTGCGGGTCGTCGCCGGTCTCGACGTCGCCGGGACCGCCGAGGTCCTCGGCAAGCGGCCCGGCGCGGTGCGCGTGGCCGCGATGCGCGGGCTGCGCCGGCTGGCCACGCACCCCCAGGTGCAGTCCCGCCGGCCGCGGCCGGCCGCCGAGGCGACCGCCGACCTGCGACTGAAGGGCGCGTGACGATGAGCTGGCGGCAGGCGCGGCGCCGGATCGGCCGGGACGAGGCCGAGCGGCTGCTCGACGGTGCCGCCGGGCCCGGGCACGAGCAGCTCGCGGCGCTGCTGCGGGCCGCCGCCGGGCCGGCCCGGCCGCACGAGCTGGCCGGTGAGGACGCGGCCGTGACCGCCTTCCGGCAGGCCAGGACGGCACCGGCGGGCCGGTCCCCGGCGAGGAGCTCCCCGGCGAGGAGCCTGGTCCGGCCCGGCCGCCGGGTCGGGGTGCTGGCCGGGGCCCTGGCGGCAGGTGTACTGCTGGCCGGCACCGCGACCGCCGCCGGAACAGGACACCTCCCCGATCCGCTGCAGCGTGCCGCCCACGACTGGTTCGCCGGCGTCGGCGTGCCGGAGCCCGGCCCGGAGCCGGTCGCCGCGCCCTCGCCCTCGCCGTCGCGGTCCGAGCCGCCGGTGGTCCGCTCGTCCGCGCCGAGCACCGCGGCGGCCTCGGTATCGGCGGCCCGGATCGACGAGCTGTGCCGCGCCTGGCAGGAGGGGCGGGGTCGCAAGCTCACCGACGCCGAGCGGCGCGAGCTGGCGGCCGCCGCGCAGGGCGAGGACCGCGTCGAGGCGTTCTGCAAGCAGCGCCGCGGCGCCGGCCCCGCCCCGACGCCGTCGAAGACGCACCCGAACGACCAGGGGAACCAGGGCAACGGCAAGGGCAACACCGGCGACCAGGGCAGCCTGCGAAAGTCGTCGAAGCCGGCCGGCTAGAGCGTGACCCCGCGCGGGGACGGCCGTTGAGCCTTCTGACAACGACAGCGCGACGGGATGGACACCATGGACGGGACCGCCACCGAACAGCTCAGCATGACCGCCGCCGAACTGTCGTTCCTGCTGGCCAGCGGTGACCGGCCGGCGGAGGCGACGCGCCTGCTCGGGCTGACCGAGGCCGACCGCACCGACGCCGTGCTGAGCGCCGGGCTCGGCTCGCTGCTGCTGCGCCACCTCGCCGCGCCGGTCGAGGGCAGCCGCCTCGACCTGTCGCCGGCGGTGGCCGCGATCGCCGCCGCCCTGCACCGGCCGCGGGCGTTCGTGCAGGTCGGGCTGACCGCCGACGACCTCGCCGACGGGGCGCTGCTGTTCGACGCGGGCAGTGTCCGGTTCATGGTCGGCGCCCGCGCGTACCGCTGCTACGACATCACCCCCCTGCCGGCCGAGGCGGACGCGCGCGAGTCGCTGCTCGCCGTCGCCGACCGGTTCCTGCACCGGCACCGCCCGGCGACCGCCACGTTCAACGCCTCCTCGGCGGCCGACTTCGCCCGCGGCGCCCAGCCGGCCCGGGTCACGCTGTCGTCGTCGGCCGGCGGCACGTGGCAGGTCGTCGGGCTCGACGGCACCGAGTCGGCAGTCGCCGGCTTCGACGAGGCGGCCGGACTCGTGCGCGACGAGCTGGCCAGGATGCTGCCCGTGGCGCCGGCCTCGAGCTGAGCTCAGGCCGTCATCCTGGTCGTCGCGCAGCAGGCTCACCGCGGCCCGGTGCCGAGCTGGTCCGGCGCCGCCTCGACAAGCACGGTCATTTTGTCCCCTTGTGCCAGTTTAGGGGGAACCACCGGCCGTCGGGTGGCGATTGACACCCGGCGAGGCGCCTCCGTACGGTTCGAGCCACAATGACGCACCTCGGCGGATCATCGAAGCTGCTCAGGGCCATGAACGACGCGGCCGCGCTGAGCCATGTGCTGGAGCGCGGGCCGCTGACCCGCGGCGAGCTCCGCGACCTCACCGGCCTGTCCAAGCCGACGATCTCGGAGGCGCTGCGCCGCCTGACCGAGGCGAAGCTGGTGACCGTCGTCGGCTACGTGAGCGCGGGACCGGGACCCAACGCCGAGGTGTACGCGGTGAACCCCGACGCCGCCTACTCGGTGGCCCTGTCGGTGCGCGACCGCGGCGACGCCGACGCGCCGACCGTGACCGCCGCCGTGACCGACCTGGCCGGCGAGCTGCGCGGGCGCCTGGAGCTGACCGTCGACTTCACCCGCACCGACCCGGTCAGCGCGGTGGTCGACACCGTCGAGGACGTGTGCAAGGAGGCGCGGGTCGCCCGCGACCCGGTCGCCCAGGTGCAGATCGCCGTGGCCGGCTCGTACGACGCCAAGGTCGACGTCCTGCACCACGTCGAGGTGCCCGGCTGGGGCCGCCCCGGCCTGATCGAGGACCTGCGGCGCCGCCTCGGTGTGCCGGTCGGCGTCGACAACGACGTCAACCTGGCCGCGGTCGCCGAGCGGGCGCACGGCGCGGGCCGCGACGCGGAGAGCTTCGCGCTGCTGTGGCTCGGCGAGGCCGGCCTGGGCCTGGCCATCGACCTCGGCGGCACGCTGCTGCGCGGCGCGCGGGGCGGGGCCGGCGAGATCGGCTACATGCCGATGATGCTGCCCGGCGCCGGTGACGGGCGCGGCTTCACCGGCCGGGTCGACTTCCAGGACCTCGTCGGGGGCGGCGCCGTGCTCGACCTCGCCTCGCAGTACGGGATCCACGAAAGCTCCGCCGCGGGGACGATGGCGGCGGCGGTCGCCCGCGCCGAGGACCGCGACGAGGGCGCGCGCAGCTTCGTCACCGCGCTCGCCGGCCGCATCGCGATCGGCCTGTCGGCCGTCGTGGCGGTGCTCGACCCGCCGCTGGTCGTCATCGGCGGGGAGGTCGGCCAGGCCGGCGGCCCGGTGCTCGGCACGGCCGTCGCGACCGCGCTCGCCGAGGCCGCGCCGCTGGAGACGACGATCGCCACCAGCACGATCCACGACGACGCGGCCCTGCTCGGCGCCCAGGAGGCCGGCCGCGCCACCGTCCGCGACGGCATCCTCGCCGCACTGCGCCGGCCCGCGTCCTAAGCGCATGGCCCCGGTGGATCGGGGCAGTACCGAGGCATGACGAATCCAGTCGTGCTCATCACCGGCGGCCTCACCGGCATCGGGCGGGCCACCGCCGAGGCGTACGCGGCCGCGGGCGCGGGCGTCATCGTCGCCGGCCGCCGCGACGAGGCCGGCGAGGCGTTCGCCGGCGACCTGCGCTCGGCCGGGGCGCAGGCCGACTACGTGCACGCCGACGTCCGCCACGACGACGAGGTCCGGGCGCTCGTCGACGACACCGTGTCCCGCTTCGGCCGCCTCGACGTCGCCGTGAACAACGCCGGCAGCCTGGGCACCCGGTCACCGGTCCAGGACCAGTCCGTCGACAACTACGCGTCGACCTTCGAGACCAACGTGCTCGGCGTCATCCTCAGCATGAAGCACGAGGTGCGGGTGATGCTGGCCCAGGGGTACGGCAGCATCGTGAACGTCGGCTCGGTCGCCGGGCACATCGGCTTCCCCGACGACTCGGTGTACGTCGCGAGCAAGCACGCCGTCGAGGGGCTGACCCGCACGGCGGCCCTGGAGACCGCCGCGGCCGGGGTGCGGGTCAACGCGGTGGCGCCCGGCCCGATCGAGACCCGGATGCTCGACGAGTACGTACACTCCGCCGACGACCGGGAGGCGTTCCGCGAGTCGGTGCCGGCCCACCGCTTCGGCCGGCCCGACGAGATCGCCCAGGCCATCATGTTTCTCGGCTCGGAGAAGGCCAGCTTCATCACCGGCCAGGTCGTCTCGGTCGACGGCGGGTACTCGGCCCGCTGAGCACGTCGCGCGCCCGTGCTGTACCGTCCCTTCGATTTGGCAAATCGATGGGGAGGAACGCGCGGGACCATGCACATCAACGACTTCTTGACCGCGATCCCGATCGGCCTGCTCATCGGCGTGCTCGGCCGGCTGGTTCTGCCGGGCCGTCAGTCGATCGGGATCTTCATCACCTTCCTGATCGGCGTCGGCGCGGCCCTTCTCGGCACACTCGTCGCGGAGCTGGTCAACCTGGACGACAAGGCGCTCGTCAAGGTCTGGAAGATCCAGTGGAGCTGGTGGGAGCTGGCCATCCAGGTCCTCTTCGCCGCGATCGGCATCGGCCTGGCCAACATGCTCACGTACACGAAGCTCGCCTCGGGCGGGGAGCGCCCCCGGCGCCGCCCGGCGCGCAAGCGCAAGAAGGCCAAGGAAGCGACCGACTGACCGCCGGGCTGAATGTCTGGCCAAGCAGCCCGCGGCGAGGGATGGTGGTAGCTGGGGAGGCGTGAGGGGGTGCGCCATGCAGCTGACACGGAGTCCCATCGTCGTCGGGGTCGACGGCTCCACCGCGAGCCTCGGCGCGGTGCGCTGGGCGGCCGACGAGGCGGCGAGACACGGCTGCACGCTGCGGGTCGTGCACGCGATGAGCTGGGAGGGGCCGGCCGACGGCCAGGGCGTCGTCCTCGACGCCGCCTGCGAGGCCCGCAACTGGCAGCCCGGCATCGCGGTGGAGACCGCGACGCTCGGCGGCCCGGCCGCCGCCGTCCTGCAGGACCAGTCGCGCCACGCGTCGCTGGTCGTGATCGGCGGCCGCGTCCATGACGGCGGCCTGCTCGACACCTCGGTCGACGCCCACCTGACCGCGTTCGCGCACTGCCCGGTGCTCGTGGTGAACAACGCGTGGCGCTGGGCCGACCCGATGAGCGCGATCCCGCAGAAGGCCCCGGTCGTGGTCGGCGTCGACGGCTCCCCGTCGAGCCAGCGGGCCCTCGCGTTCGGCTACGGCGAGGCCGCCGCCCGGCACGTGCCGCTGGTGGCCCTGCACGCCGGCCGGGCCCGCCCCCATGAGGCGGTCGCCGCCGAGATGGAGCCGTGGCTGCGCCGTCACCCGGAGGTCGAGACCCGCTTCACCAGCCGTGACGCCCCGATCCTCGACGCGATGACCGAGGCCGCCCGCAGCGCGCTGCTGGTGGTGCTGGGCGCCCATCGGGCGGGCTGGTACGAGCACCCCCGGCCCAACCCGGTCACCCAGCTCATCGTCCACCACGCCGCGTCGCCGGTCCTCGTGACTCGCAGCGTGTGACCCGGAGCGTCTAGCTTGCCGCCTTCTTGACGAGGGCGGCGATGCGGGCCTCGGCCTCGTCGGTCACCTCGGTGAGGGCGAACGCGGTCGGCCACATCACGCCGTCGTCGAGGCTGGCCGGGTCGTTGAAGCCGAGCGTGGAGTACCGCGACTTGAACTTCTTCGCGGGCTGGAAGAAGCAGACGGCCTTGCCGTTGCGCGCGTAGGCCGGCATGCCGTACCACGTCGTCGGTGTGAGCCCGGGGGCGTTGGCCTTGACGATGGCGTGGATGCGTTCGGCCATGACCCGGTCGGACTCCTCCATCTCGGCGATCTTCGCGAGCAGCGCGGGCTCCTCGTCCGCCCCCTTCTTGGACCGCAGCTCCTTGGCCCGCTCCTTGACGGCCGCCCGCTCCTCGTCGCTGAGGGTGTCGGACGCGGCGGTCTTCTTCGTGGCCTTCTTCGGTGCGCTCATGCATCCCATGCTAGGGACCGGCCACGGCCCCGGCTTCTCGAATCCTGATCAACTGGCGCTGCCCTCCCGGGCCGACTGGAAGACCTCCGCGGCGGCGAGCTCGCTCAGGACGTCGAGGAGGTGGTCCACCTCGGCGTCCGTGTTGGCCGCCGTGACCTGGACGCGGAAGCCCACCTGGTCGCGGGGGACCCCGGGGTACGGAGCCAGGGTCACGAACAGCCCGCGCGCCCACAGCAGTTCCGAGACCTCGACCAGGTCGCGATCCAGCGCGATCGGCAGCTCGATGATCGGGGTGTCGTCGGTGTTGGGGGTGAACAGGCCCAGGCCGCGGACGTGGCCGAGCACGCGCATGGTCATGCGGTGCAGGTCGGCGCGCAGCTTGTCGCCGCGCTCGGCGTTGACGTCGAAGCCGGCCAGGACCGTGGCGAGCGACGCCGTGGGAGAGGGCCCGGAGTACAGATACGGCGCGGCCGAGGCCTTCAGCCGGTTCTTCAGGACGGTCGGCACGGCGACGAAGGCCAGCAGCGACGAGTACGCCTTCGAGAACCCGCCGACCAGGACCAGGTCGTCGTAGGACTCCCCGTGGTACCGCACGATGCTGTTGCCGCGGGCGCCGTAGGGGCTGGTCTCGTCGGGGCGGCGCTCGCCGATGACGCCGAAGCCGTGCGCGTCGTCGACGTAGAGCACCGCGCCGTGCCGGCGGCACAGGTCGAGATAGCGGGGCAGGTCGGGGATGTTGCCGGTCATGCTGTTGACCCCGTCCATGCAGACCAGCACCGGGCCCTTCGCCGCCGGCAGCAGCGACGCCAGCTCGTCGAGGGAACGGAACCGCCGCACCGTCGCGCCCTGGCCACGGGCGAAGACGCAGCCGTCCCAGATCGTCTTGTGCGCCCGCGCGTCGACGAGGAGCGTGCCGTCGCCGGCCAGGGCCGGGATGACCGACAGGTGGATCTGCGTGATCGTCGGCAGGACCAGCGTGTCGGGCGCCCCGAGCAGCTCGGCGAGGCGCTCCTCGATGCGCGGGTAGAGGCTCGGGTTGCCGAGCATCCGCGACCAGCTCGGGTGGGTGCCCCAGCGGCGCAGCTGCGGCTCGACCGCATCGATGATCTCGGGCTCCAGGTCGAAGCCGAGGTAGTTGCACGACGCCCAGTCGGTCAGCCAGTGCCCGCCGACGCGGATGCGGCGCCCGTCGATCTCGTCGATCACGGCGTCGTAGAACCTGGTGTGTTCCCGCAGGTGAGCGATGCCGCTGTACCTGGGGTCCTCGTCGACGGCGGTGGCGAGCTGCTCGACGGTCAAGATGCTTCCTCCGGGGTGTCTCAGGCCGCGGTGCGGCCTCCCCGTTGAAGCCCCGACGCATCCTCCAACAACCATTGGCTAGCGTCACCGTAACTCAGCGGCCGGGAGAACAAGTACCCCTGGCCATGGTCACTGCCCATCGTGACCAGCAGCTCACGCTCCGCCTCGGTCTCGATCCCCTCGGCGACGACCTGGAGTTTGAGGATCCGGGCCAGCTGCACGATGGTGTCGACGACCGCGTGCTGCTGCGTCGAAGATGCAATGGTGTCGATGAAGCTCTTGTCCAGCTTCACCACGTCGACCGGCAGTCTGCGCAGGTAGGACAGTGACGAGAAGCCGGTGCCGAAGTCGTCGATGGCGATCCGCACGCCCGCGTCGCGCAGCGCCGCGAGCGCGCCGGCGACCTCGCCGTCGTCGTGCAGCAGCAGGCTCTCGGTCATCTCCAGCAGCAGCGCGCGGGGCGGCAGGCCCATCCGATCGATCTCCGTGAGCACCCATGGTGCAAAATCGGGCGTGCGGAACTGCCGGGCCGAGACGTTCACCGAGACGTATGTCTCAGTGTCCGGGTAGGCGATGCGCCACTGCGCCGCCGCCTTCACCGCGTTGCTGAGCACCCACGCCCCGAGCGGCACGATGAGCCCGCTCTCCTCGGCGACCGGGATGAAGTCGTCGGGCGGCACCATGCCGCGCACCGGATGGTTCCAGCGCACGAGCGCCTCGAAGCCGTGGGTGCGCCCGTCGGCGAGGGTCACGATCGGCTGGAAGTGCAGCAGCAGCGCCTCGTCGGCGATCGCCCGGTCGAGGTCGGCCCGCAGCCGGTGCCGCTCGACGATCTCGCTGTGCAGCGACGACTCGTAGCGCCGCCAGCGGTCCCGGCCGGCGTCCTTGGCGACGTACACGGCCAGGTCGGCGTGGCGCAGCAGCTCCTGGGCGGTGGCGGCCTCGGTGGTCGTGGCCGCCCCGATGCTCGCGGTGGTGGTGACGGTACCGTGATCGAGCTCGAACGGCTGCTTGAAGCTCGCGAGCACCACCTGCGCGACCCGCTCCACGTCGGCGGGGCTGCCGGCCCGGCGCACCAGCGCGGCGAACTCGTCGCCGCCGAGCCGCGCGACGGTCCCGGCCGCGCCGTAGGAACCGTCGACGCCCCGCAGCGCCTCGGTGAGCCGCTGCCCGACCGCGACCAGCAGCGCGTCGCCGGCGCCGTGCCCCCACGTGTCGTTGACGACCTTGAAGTCGTCGAGCTCGACGATGAGGACGCCGACCGTCGCGCCGGTCTCCGCGCCGGACGCGACCGCCTCCTGGACCCGGGTCAGGAACACCTCCCGGTTCGGCAGGCCGGTGAGCGCGTCGAACGTGGCCCGCTGGTACAGCTCGGCCTGCAGGCGGCTGCGCTCGGTCACGTCCCGCAGGGTCACCACCACGCCCCGGACGGTCGGCTCGTCGCGCAGGTCGCGGAAGGCCGCCTCGACCAGGATCGGCCGCCCGCCGGTGCCGGTGCCGGTGAGGTCCTCGCCCGGCCGGTCGGGACCGCCCGCCCGGACCTGGCCGAGGCGCCGCTCGACCGTGCCGGCGCTCGGCGGCGCGAACACCTCCGGCAGCGGCTCCCCGACCAGTTCCCGGTCGAACAGGGCCTGCGCCGACGGGCTGGCGAAGCGGACCCGGTCGTCGTCGCCGATGACGAGGATCACATCGGTGGCGTTGAGCACGAGCGTGCGGAAGTAGGCCTCGCTCTTGCGCCGGCCGATCTCCTCGCCGAGCGCGATCCGGTCGAGGGCCATCGCGGCCTGGGTGGCCAGGATCTGCGCCGCCTCCTGCAGGCCGACCAGCACGACCTCGTCGGCGGCGACGTACAGCGCCCGCTCGGCCGGGCGGCCGTCGGCGAGCGCCAGCGGGCAGCACAGCGTCACCTCGAAGTCACCCAGGTCGACCGCCAGGTCGCCGCCGAGGTCGCGGGTGTACGACATCGACAGCCGGTCGGTGTGCGCCGGGCCGATGGCGGCGCGGTGGTCCCGGCCGGGCGGCAGCAGGTCGGCGACCGCGCCGCGGACGGTCGCCTCGACGGCGGCGTCGTCGGTGGCCATGAGCAGCGCGGCCCCGGCCCTGCGCAGCCGCCGCTCGCGCTCCAGGGTGCGCCGCTGCCCGGTGACGGCGCGGCCCAGCCGCAGCAGGACCAGGCCGGACAGCAGCGCGGACACGACGGCGATGACGGCCGCGTCGCGGACCCGCCCGGCCCGCATCTCGACGAACAGCACGACCGGCGCGACGAACAGCGACAGGCCGAGCAGCAGCAGCCGGCCGACCCGCTCCTCGCCCGCGCGCACCACCTTCGGCTCGGTGAGCTCGCGCATCGACGGGTGCAGCGCGGCGACGCCCCACAGCACGTAGAACGCGGCCCAGCCGGTGTCGACCGGGCCGCCGGTGGCCCAGTCGCCGTTGAGCTGCGCGAGGCCGTAGCCGACGTCGGAGGTGAGCAGCCCGACGCCGCCGATCGCGAGCAGCCACACCGCCGGCGTCGGGCGGACCGAGGCGATGAGCCGCGCGCCCACGGCCAGCACGATGATGTCGGCGAGCGGGTACGCGATGGAGATCGTGCGCTCCAGGGCCGACAGCGCCGGGTTCTCGACGTACGGCCGGATCAGGAAGATGTACGAGAGCAGGCCCAGGCCGGCGGTGAGGGTCAGCGCGTCGAACAGGCTCGCCGGGTCCCGGCGGACCACACCGAGCCGGTAGAGCCAGACCAGCGCGGCCGCGATGAGCACGTACACGGTGAGGTAGAAGAAGTCCGCCACCGACGGGAAGCCCTGCCGGTGCAGCAGCCGGGTGAGCACGTCGGCGGTCAGGTCACCGGCGATGAACGAGCCCACGGCGGCCGCGAGCAGGTACCACGGCGCCCGCCGGCGGGGCCTGTGCATGTGCACGCCGGTGACGATGGCGGCCACCGACGCGAGCCCGATCGCGGTCCACAGCACCAGGTGCAGGCCGGGCAGCGCGAAGTTGGCGGTCACCAGGATCGCCATCGCCCCGACGTACACCTTGAGCACGAGGCAGACGCTACCCAGTTCAGTGCCGAATGAGGAGTACCTGGCACGATCGTTCGGCGAGGGTGCGACCACCGGGTTTCACGAGTTTTCGCGGAGTTTGCGGCCTTGGCGGTACCGCAGGAGCCCCCTGATCTCGACGATGTGCGCATGACGCCGACACGCTCGGCGACCGGCACCCGCGATTCATTCACGTGTAGCCGAAAGTTTCAGCCTGTTCATTCGCATCAGCGCAGGTCAACGCCTGTCCGATCGACGACTCCCTTCTGCCCGCGGGGCCCGGCCTGTTGAGATGCCCGCAGCCTGTGTCGTCGTCTTTGGAGGGTCACCGTGCGCGTACTTGCAAGATGGCGGTTGCCGGCGGTCGCCGCGATCGCGACCGTGACGGCGGGCACCGCCGCCGTCTGGCTCGTCGGGGGCGGGTCCGCGAGCGCCGGCACCATCTCCGGCACGTTCTACAAGGACCCCAACTCGCAGGTGCTGCGCTGGCTGGCGGCCAACCCGAACGACTCACGGGCCGCGCTGATCCGCGACCGGATCGGTTCCCAGCCGCAGGGCCGCTGGTTCACCAGCCCCAACACGTCGACGACCACGGCCGACGTGACCGCGTACGTCAACGGGGCCAACGCGGCCGGCCAGATCCCGCTGCTGGTGGCCTACGCGATCCCGAACCGCGACTGCGGCGGGGCGAGCGCCGGCGGCACCACCGACTACCCGTCGTACGCGAACTGGGTCCGCGCGTTCGCCTCGGGCCTGGGCAACCGCACCGCGGTCGTGCTGCTCGAGCCCGACTCGATCGCGCTGCAGACCTGCCTCGACAGCGCCGGCATCGCCGCCCGCAACTCGGCACTGTCCGGCGCGATCACCACGATCAAGCAGGCGAACCCGAACGCGAAGGTGTACCTCGACGCCGGTCACTCGGCCTGGAACTCGGCCGGCGACCAGGCGAACCGCCTGGTGGCGGCGGGTGTGCGCAGCGCCGACGGCTTCTACAGCAACGTGTCGAACTTCCGCACAACCGCCGACGAGGTCAGCTACGGCCGCAACGTGCTCAACGCGATCGGCGCGGCCAACCTGCACCAGGTCGTCGACACCAGCCGCAACGGCAAGGGCCCGAACGGCAGCCAGTGGTGCGACCCGTCCGGGCGCGGCACCGGCGTCGCGCCGACGACGTCGACCGGCGAGGCGACCGTCGACGCGTTCGTGTGGGCCAAGCCGCCGGGCGAGGCGGACGGCTGCGCGGCCTCGGCCGGCACGTTCTCCCCGGACCTGGCCTACCAGCTGGCGCTGAACGGCGTGGTCACCTCGCCGCCGCCCACCTCGTCGTCGCCGTCGTCCTCGCCGTCGGCGTCCGCGTCGCCGTCGCGGTCGCCCTCCTCGTCGCCCTCGTCGTCGCCGTCCTCGTCGCCGCCCCCGGCCGGCGGGTGCTCGGTGGCGTACAAGGTGGACAGTCAGTGGAACAACGGCTTCACCGCGACGGTGACGATCACCAACCGCGGCCCGGCGGTGAACGGCTGGACGCTGACCTTCGCCTTCCCCGGCGACCAGCGCATCAGCAACGCGTGGAACGCCACGGCGACCCAGTCGGGCACGTCGGTGTCGGTCCGCGACGGCGGCTGGAACGCGTCGATCCCGACCGGCGGCACGGTGAGCTTCGGCTTCCAGGCCACCTTCTCGGGCAGCAACGGCGCCGCGTCGGGCTTCAAGCTCAACGGGACGGTTTGCTGATCCCGCTGTCGGGCGCCGCCACCGTGCCGGTGGCGGCGCCCTCCGCCGCGAGGGGCACGCCCTTCGCCGCGAGGGGCACGCCCTTCGCCGCGAGGGGCACGCCCTTCGCCGCGAGGGGCACGCCCTTCGCCGCGAGGGGCACGCCCTTCGCCGCGAGGGGCACGCCCTTCGCCGCCAGGGGCACCAGGGCGAGCAGCGCGGTCAGGGCGGCGACCAGCGGCAGCCCGCCGGCGGCCCAGGCCGCGAACAGCACCAGCGCCGACACCTCGGTGGCGAGGGCCGCGACCGACGTGACGGTGGCCCGGGCGCCGGTCTCGATGACCCGCTGGAGGCGGGCGTCGACGAGGACGAGCACCAGGCGGTACAACCCGTAGAACACGGCGAGCAGCACGATCCCGGCCGGGACGCGCAGCAGCGCGGCCACCCCGGCGGCGAGCGCGGCGCCGGCGAGCATGAGGCACTGCTGGAACCGGCCGGCGCCGGCCCTCGAGGCCAGCCACGCCCCGGCGACGCCGCCGCCGGTGACGACCAGGCCGGCCAGGGGGTTGAGCCCGGTCGGCACCCGCCAGTCGGCCGCGATGACCGGGAAGTACTCCTCGACCGCGTCGAGCCCGGCGAGCGCGGCGAGGGCGATGACGGCGGTGCGCACGACGCGGTTGACGACCGCTTCCCGGACGCCCCGCGCCAGGGTGGCGAAGTAGCCGTCGCCGTCGTCCGCCCCGGCGGTGCGCGGGACCTCGGGCAGGCGCAGGGCGAGCAGGGCCGCGGCGAGGCACACGCCGACGCTGACCCAGCCGGCGAGCTGATAGCCGCCCATCCGGTACAGCAGGACGGCGGCACCGGCGGCCGGGACCTGCGCGAGCAGGCCGGCGGCGTCGACCCGCCCGGACAGCCGCACGTAGTCGTCCTCGGCGCCGGTCGCGGCGAGCCCGTCGTAGAGCAGGGCCTCCAGGGCGCCGCTGGCCAGGGCGCCGCCGACGCCCCACAGCACGAACCCGGCGAGGAACCCCCAGAAGCCGGGCGTGACCAGCCACGCCGCGAACCCGACGGCCTGCAGCACCCCGGACGCCGCGAGCGCGGCCCGCCGCGAGAACCGGTCGGCGAGCGCCCCCGTGGGCACCTCGGCGACGATGCCCGTGACCGACCACACGGCGAACAGCGCGGAGATCTGCCCGCCCGTCAGGCCGGTCGCGGTGAAGAAGAGGGCGTACAGCGGGTACAGCGGCACGGCGCCGCCGAGCAGGGACCACCCCACGGCGAGCCACCCGAGCCGCTGTGCCGGCGAGCCGCGGCGTCAACCGAACGTCATGCGCGGGACGCTAGCACCGCTGGTTGCCGGTGCGCGCCCGGTTTTCGTTAGGGTGGTGGCGTGGCTGACGCTGACGACGTGCGCCGGCTCGCCCTGTCGCTGCCGCACGTGGTCGAGATCGACAGCGACGGGTTCGACTTCCGGGTGGGCAACAAGGGCTTCGTCTGGTCCTACCCCGAGCGCCTGCCGGGCAAGCCGCGCGTGATCCGCACCGACGTCGCCGTGCTCTACGTCGGCGACGAGGCCGAGAAGCAGGCGCTGCTGCTGGGCGAGCCGGACAGGTTCTTCACCACACCGGCGTACGACGGCCTGCCGCTGGTCATGCTGCGCCTCGACACGGTCGACGTGGCCCGGCTGGCGGAGCTGGTCACCGACGCCTGGCACATGCGCGCCCCGGCCGACCTGCTGCCCTAGCCGAGCTGCGACCCTAGCCGACCGGGATCTCCAGCACGGTGGCCGTGGCGCCGTCGGCGTCGGTCAGGTGCTCCTCGACCGCCGGCCCGGCGACCGCCAGCCGGTGCCGCCGGACCCAGTCGAACAGGTCCAGTCCCGAGCGCACCACGCCCCAGTCCGGCGGCACGACGGCCCGCACCACCCGCCGCGGCGGCAGCGTCAGCGGCTCGCCGCCGCGGTCGGCGACGGCCGCCGTGAACGGGGCTCCCGGCGGGCCGCTCAGCCACGTGAGCAGCGTCCCGCCGGCGCACAGCGGGCCGAGCTCGCCCGGGTCGGCGACCTGGAACCGGCGGACCCGCAGGCGGCGCGGGCCGACCGCGGCCACCTGCGGCAGGACCGGCGTCGCGGCGGCGAGCCGGTCCTCGGCGGCCGCCACCGCCGCGCTCTTCGCCGCGATGTCCCGGCGCAGCTCGGCCACGGTGTCGGCGAGCGCCGCGCGCACCTGCGCGTCGGGCGCGTCGAGCAGCTCGGCGATCCGGCGCAGCGGCAGCCCGAGCCGCTGCAGGCCGCGGACGCGTTCGAGGCGGGTCAGCTCGCCCACCCCGTACCACCGGTAGCCGGTCACCGCGTCCACCGCCGCCGGCCGCAGCAGCCCGATCCGGTCGTAGTGGCGCAGCGTGTCGCCGGTGACGCCGGCCATGCGCGCGAGCTGCCCGATCCGCCACACGTGCCCTCCTCCGCGGCTTGACCTTCGCCCCGCACCAAGGTTCTAGCGTCGCCGCCCATGACCACCATCGCACGGCCCGCGGGCCTGCTGCTGCTGTCGTCGGCCGGGGCGCTGCTCGCCGGGGCGGTCGTCGCCGTGGCGGCCGGGCTGACCCTGAACCCGTCCGACCTGCCCGCCACGCTCGGCGCGGTCGCCGAACGGACCGAGCTGCACCTCGCCGCCCTCGCCCTGGACGTCGCCGGCTGGCTGGCGCTGCTGGCCGCCGCGCTCACCATGGCCGGGCCGTCCACTGCCGTCGCGGCCGGCCTGCTGGCCGCGGCCGGGCTCGCCGGGCTGCTCCACGACGCCGGGAATCTCGCGGTCACCCAGCTGACCGCCGTGCCGGCGGCGGCCGTGGCGGTGCTGCTCGTCGCGAAGTGGATGGTCAACCTCGCCGGGCTGCTCTGGGTCGCCGCCACGGTCGCGCTGAGCCGTGGCCTGTCGCGGGCGTTCCGCGGTACCGGAGCCGTCGCCGCGGCATCGGGACTGGCCGCTGTCGCCGTCCCCTGGACCAGCGGGACGGCGGGGCCCTCGGTCGCGCTCGAACAGGTCGGCTATGCGCTGCACCTGCCGGTCATGGTGTGGTTCGCCGCGGTCGGGCTGGTCAGTGTCACGCCCGTCAGGCGCTCGGAGAGGTCCCAGAGCCGGCGCTGAGCCTCCTCGTCGTGGGACTGCGGCGACGAGTCGACCTTCTCCGGGCGGCCGGTGAACTGGCGGCGGCCGCGCCGCCCTCCGCCCGCGCCGTCCTCCGCCCGCGATCTTGGAGTTGTGGTCCTGGGAATGTCGCTCATGTCGTATATTTCCGGGACCATAACTCCAAGATCGGCGCGGGGGTCGGGCGTTGAGGGGCAGGGTGATCCGCGGTTGCGCGAGGCGGGTCGGGTCGGCGACGACGTCGATCGCCCGGATTCGATCGCCGTCGAGTTCCAGGTGCAGGACGGCGGGCAGGCGGCCGGAGCGATCACCAACCCGGCCGACCCGTCCAGGAGGGCCACCGCCGACCAGGCCGCCCGAGCGGTGTCCGTGTGGGTCTCCTCCGCGACGGTCCGGGCGCCGCGGAGTTCGGTCGGGGCGCCCGCCGGGAGCAGCATCGGGTCGGCCCGGCGGATCACGTCGGGGGCCAGGAGGTCCAGCAGGTCGCCGCCGCGCGACGCGGCCAGCAGGAGGATGCCCGTGCCTACAGCCTGCTCACCCGGTGCGGCGCCGCCGCGACCAGAAGAAGCCACCGCCGAGCAGCACGACGAGCACCGCCGCGCCGGCGATCCACCAGGCCGCCGAGCCGGAGTCCTCCGACGACGTGGGCACCGGCACCGGCGTCGCTGACGCCGACGTGGGCGCGGCGGTCGGTGACGCGGGCGCCGACGGGGACGGGGAGAGCGACGGGGCCGGCGCCGCGTTCGTGAACGCGAACGTGCCGGAGATCGCGTCGCCGTCCGCCGACACCGTCGACCAGGCGACCGAGATCGCGCCCGGCGGGAGGGCCCGCACCGCCTGCAGGACGTTCTTGTCGACGACGCGGGCGGCGCCGTCGCTGTACGACGCGCCGTCGGGGCCGGTCACCGTCACGGTGGTACGGCTCTGCTTCACCATCTCGTTGAAGGTGAGGGTCACCGTGGCGACCGGCGTGGTGACCGTCGCGCCCTTCGCCGGGTCGGAGCGCACCAGCGTCGAGTGGGCGGAGGCGGGCGCCGCCAGGCCGAGCGTGGCGGTGGCACCCAGCAGCGTCGCGACCAGCAGGCGCCGGAGCTTCATGTCGTCATCCTCGAGAAGTCGGTGGAGGGGTAGTCGTCGATGGTGGCGCGGAAGTTCCCAGCAGTTCGGCGACGTAGCGCGACGCCGGGCCGCCGAAGACATCCTGCACGGCCTGGATCTCGGCCCACAGCTTCGGCAGCGGCCAGCCGGGCGGGAACAGGGCGGCCGGCAGACGCGGGCTGCTGAGCGTGTCGACCATCGGCGTCCTGAGCAGGGTCGCGTAGCGGCGCAGCGTCTCGGCGCCCGGCGAGGGTGGCCCGGGTAACGCGTCGAGGGCCTCGCGTAACGCTCCCGCGTGGGTGGCGAAGGTGCCGGCGAGGGTGTCCAGGTCCCAGGCCACCCGCGCGGCCCGGGCCGCGTCCGGCTCGTCGAGCGGCAGGCGGGTCACCAGCAGCAGCGCGTCCGGCGGCGCGTCGGCGAGCGGCAGGTGCCCGGTGCGGTCGTCGAGCGCGATGAGCACCCCGGGCTGCAGCAGGCCGTAGCCGAATTGGACGGCGACCCGCCGCAGGGCGTCGCGGAACGCCCGGCGCGACTCGGGCACCTGGTACAGCACGGCGTGGAACGCGCCCGGCCACTGCGGCGCCGGAGGCCGGCCGCCGGCCCGGATCCGGTCGAACCGCCGGCCGTACTCGCCCGCGAGCCGGTAGGCGGCGCCGCGCCCGTGCCGGATGCTGGCCAGCTTGCCCTCCTGCCGCATGCGCAGCAGCAGCGCCCGCGCGGCGGCCGGGGTCAGGCCCAGGTCGCCGAGCAGCCGGATCAGGGTGGGGCCGGGCAGTTCCGGCCGCTGGGCGACGCCGAAGAGGAACGGCACCAGCGACGCGGACCTTCCCCCGGGAGATGTGGATGGTACGATCTGGCTCACGTCCGTGAGAATAATCGAACACAATCGGGTCGGAATCGGGGAGGTCCGCATGGGCCGGTTCGGCAAGGTCCTGCTCGGCTGGGGTCCCACCCTGGTCGCCAACGTCGTGCTGCCGCTGCTCACCTACTCCTGGCTCACCGACCGCGGCCTGACCGAGGCGTCCGCGCTGGCCCTGAGCGGGGTCTGGCCGGCCGTCGAGGTGGCCGTGATGTTCGCGGTCCGCCGCCGCGTCGACGAGTTCGGCGTGCTCACGTTGATCATCATCGCGCTCGGCGTCGGCTCGTCCCTGGCGCTGCGGGACGGGCGGCTCGTGCTGTTCAAGGAGTCCGCCGTCACCGGGCTGTTCGGCCTGCTGCTGCTCGCCTCACTGCTCGCGCGGCGCCCGCTGATGTTCTACTTCGGGCGCCGCTTCGCCACCGACGGCTCGCCCGAGCGGGTGGCCTGGTGGGACGGCCTCTGGCAGTACGCAGGATTCCGCCGCACCCAGCGGATCCTCACGGTGGTGTGGGGCGTGACGTTCCTGGCCGAGGCGGCGTTACGCATCGAGCTGACCGAGGTGCTGAGCATCGACACGATGGTCGTGATCAACGCCGTGCTGCCGTACGCGGTGACCGCCGCCCTCGTCACCTGGACGATCCTGTACAGCCGCCAGGCGCGCCGCCGGGCCCCGGCCGCCGCCGTGGCCCCGGCCTGAGGGCTCAGTGGGAGCGCGGGGCATACATGATGATCGCGACCCCGGCGAGGCAGATGGCGGCGCCGATCAGGTCGTAGCGGTCGGGCCGGAACCGGTCCACCACCATGGCCCAGGCGAGCGACCCGGCGACGAAGACCCCGCCGTAGGCGGCGAGGATCCGCCCGAAGTTCGCGTCGGGCTGGAGGGTGGCCACGAACCCGTAGGCCCCGAGTGCCGCGACCCCGGCCCCGATCCAGAGCAGCCCGCGATGCTCGCGCACGCCCTGCCAGACGAGCCAGGCCCCGCCGATCTCGGCGACGGCCGCGACGACGAACAGCACGATGGACCGGAAGATCGTCATGGGTCCAGTCTCGGGGATGCCGTGCCGATGGTCAGGAACGGGATCGGGCAGGACGGGCAGGTGCAGTTGGTCAGGCTGTCGCAGCGGGCGTCGACGATCTCCGTCAGGGTCGAGCGGATCGCGGCCAGGTCGGCCATGCGGCGGTCGATCTCGGCGATCTTGTCCAGCGCCCGTTCGCGCAGGTCCGGGGTCGGGTGGTGCCGGCGGCCGGCGTCGAGCAGGTCCGCCACCTCGTCCAGCGTGAAGCCCAGCCGCTGCGCGGCCTTGATCACGTTCAGCAGGGCCACCGTGTCCGGCGGGTAGAGGCGGTGCCCGCCCAGCGACCGTGACGGCTCGGCCAGCAGGCCGCGGCGCTCGTAGTACCGCAGCGTCTGGATGTTCAGCCCGGTCAGCTCGGCCACCTCGCCGCTGCGCAGGCCCCCGCGGGCGTCGCTCGTCATGCCCCGAGGGTAAACCCGTACCTAGGTACCGACTGCAAGCCGCAGGATCGCCCGGGTCGAGCCCATGCCGTACCGGTCGGTGTCGCTCGACATCGCGGCGACCTCCGCGAGCGCCGGCGCCGGGTCGATGCCGTGGCGGCGGGCCCGGGCCAGCAGGTCGCGCAGGCCGAGCAGCTCGTCGCGGGCGTCGGCGCCCTGGTCGCGGGCGCTGAACAGGATCAGGTGGGCGCGCAGCTCCGCCGCCGTCGTCCAGTCCCGGGGCAGGGCGGCGCCCCAGCGGAACCACTGGTACCGCTCGAACAGCCCCCGGATCGCGCCCCGGACGAGGTCGTCCCCCTCGGCGTAGCGCTCGACGACCGCGCGCAGCACCGCCACCGACCGGCCGTCGGCGTTGATCGCGCCGAGCTCCCGGTCGACGCCGGTGCACGCGGTGATCATCGCGTCCGGGTTGGAGACGTCGACCGGCGCGGTGGCGACCGGCCGGTACAACGCGTCGAGCCGCGCCATCTCCCGCTCGACCTCGCCCAGATGCATGCGTGCGTTTATACCTCGTGTTTCCAGATGTACCTCGTGATGCCCGAGCCGCTGTCGGCCGCCAGGTCCTCGAGCGCGGCGCGCGCCGCGCGTGAGGACGGCTGGGCGGCGGGCGCCGGACCGGGCCTCGACAGGGCGGCGGCGACGGCCCCGGCGACGTGGGCGGCCGCGAACGACGTGCCGCTCCACTTCGCGAAGCCGTGGAACGCCTCCCGCGGGTGCTCCGCCGTCGAGACGCCGTCGAGGAACGTCGAGACGACGTCGACGCCGGGCGCCAGGTAGTCCACCCACGGCAGTCGCGGGCTGAACGGCGCGCCGGCCGCGCCGACCGCCACGACGCCCGGCAGCGTAGCCGGCCAGGTCGGCTGCGACCGCTGGGCGACGCCCGCGTCGTTCCACCGGTTGCCGGCGGCGGCGACCAGCAGCGCCCGCTCGCCGAGCACCTCGACCGCGCGGCGCAGGGCGAACGGCGGCGCGCCGTCGGACGTCCGGCAGCCGATCGACAGGTTCACCACCTGCGCCCCGTCCTGCAGGACCGCCGCCGCGAGCGCCTTGACGACCTGCCACGTCCTGCCCCGGCCGTCGGGTTCGAGGGCCTTCCGGGGCCGGATGACCGCGCCGGGAGCAAGGCTCTTGATCACGCCTTCGACGAAGCGACCGTGCCCGGCCACCTGCGGCACGCCCGACGAGTCCGCCACCACCTGGGCCTCGACCGGGTCGACGTCGAGCATGACCACCGTGACACCGGCGCCCGTGCCCTCGCCCTTGCCCGATGGGGCCGCCATGGCGGACGGCGCCTCGGCCGGCACGGCGACCAGCGCGCCGAGGGACTTCGGATGGCCGAACGCGAAGATGTTCTCCAGGTCCCGGTCCTTGCCCATCTCCGGGGTCCAGCCGCCGAAGCGGCCCGCGCACCACCAGCGCAGCTGGGCCAGCAGCAGGTCGAGCTGCTCGGGGTCGACGAACGTCGACGCGGACACCTCGGCCGAGACCGGCACGCGGGCGAGCCGCAGGGCGGGCAGCTCGTCCGGCGGACCGATAATCAGGTCCTGCCGCAGGTCGCGTGCCCTGGCCAGCACCAGGTCGAGGTGGTCGAGGTCCACGACGAGGGCGCCGAGCTCTTGCTCAGACATGGCGCTTCCTTCCCGATTGAGGATTCCGTACCACGGATACGCCACCCCGCCCCGTGATGCACCGGCCGACCGAGCGATTGACATCGGCGCCGTCCGGTACGCAGTGTGATCGATTGTGAGCGCGGCAGCGACGGCCCGGGCCCTGGCCGAGCGGGCGATGCGCGTGGCGGACACCGACCCGGCGCGGGCCGAGCCGGTCGCGGCCGCCGCGGTGCGCGCCGCCACCCGCCAGGGGGACCCGGCCGCCGCCGCGCTCGCCGAGCGGGCGTGGGGCCAGGCCCACCTGCAGACCGGCCGGATGGACGCCGCCGCCCGCCACCTGCGCCGGTCGATCGCCCACGGCGAGCGGGCCGGCTCGGGGACCCTCGCGGGCGAGGCGCGGATCAAGCTGGCGTACGCGCTGCTGATGCGCGGCCGCACCGCCGCCGCCCTGGCCGAGATCGACGCCGCCGTGCGCCAGCTCGACGGCCCGTCCGCCGCGAAGGCGCTCGGCCAGCGGGCCGTGATCCTCAGCGAGAGCGGCCGGCTCGACGAGGCCCT
Organism: Dactylosporangium sp. AC04546; assembly: GCF_022095675.1. Classification (GTDB taxonomy): domain Bacteria; phylum Actinomycetota; class Actinomycetes; order Mycobacteriales; family Micromonosporaceae; genus Dactylosporangium. The sequence goes on from NZ_JAHYSG010000055.1 coordinate 78,285, forward strand.
CGCCGCGTTCGCCGCCGCCCTGCCCCGCCTGCGCGCCGTCGGCGACGACCTGAGCGTGGCCCGGCTGCTCGCCAACCGCGGCAACCTGCTCGCGCACCGGCACGCGTTCGACGCCGCCGTGGCCGACCTGCAGGAGTCGGCGCGGCTGTCCCGGGCGCTCGGGCGCGACCTCGCGGTCGGGATCGTGGTCGAGAACCTCGGCTTCGTCGAGACGCTCCGCGGCGACGTGCCGGCCGCCCTGGCGTACCTCGACCGCGCCGAACAGGCGATCACCGCGCACGGCGGGCACCTCGCCGTGCTGCTGCAGGACCGCTGCCAGCTGCTGCTGTCCGCCGGGCTGGCGGCCGAGGCGGCCCAGGTCGCCGAGCGCGCGGTCGCCGCGTACGGCCGCGAGCGGCGCGAGCTGCGGGTGCCGGAGACCCGGCTCATGCAGGCGCAGGCCGCGTTCGTCGCCGGCGACCGGCCGGCGGCCGCCGCGCACGCCGCCCGCGCCGCCCGCGAGTTCGCCCGCCAGGGCCGGCCTGAGTGGGCCGCCGCGGCCCGGCTGACCGCGCTGCGGGCCGGCGCCCCGGCGACCGCGCCGCGGGTGCGGGCCGTGGTCGCCGCGCTCGACGCGAGCAGCTGGCCGGCCGCCGCCGTCGAGGCCCGCCTGGTCGCCGCCCGGGTCGACCGCCGCCACGCCCGCGACCACCTCACCCAGGCCGCGGCCGCCGCGCGTCGCCGGGGGCCGGCGACCCTGCGCGCCCGTGGCTGGTTCGCCGAGGCGCTGCTGCGGCTGGACGGTGCCGACGACGCGGGTGCGGCGGCTGCGGTACGGGCGGGACTGCGCATTCTCGACGACCACGCCGCCGCCCTGGGCGCCACCGACCTGCGGGTCCACTCCGCGGCGCACCGGCGGGAGCTGACCGAGCTGGGCCTGCGCATGGCCCTGCGCGACGGCCGCCCCCGGCGGGTCCTGGAGTGGGCCGAGCGTGGCCGCGCGAGCCGCCTGGAGTACCGCAGCATCCGCCCTCCCGACGACCCACGCCTCGCCGAGCTCCTCGCCGACCTGCGCGGCATCGTCCTGGAGGAGGCCCGCGCGGCAGGGAAGGCCCGGACCGGCCGCCAGGTCGCCCTGGAGCGGCTGATCCGCGACCACACCCGGCAGCGCCGGGGCACCCCCGGCGCTGCCGGGTGTGGT
>NZ_JAHYSG010000056.1 GCF_022095675.1 Dactylosporangium sp. AC04546
GAGCGGGAGGGGCGGAGCGGGAGGGGCGAGCGCGGGAGTTATGTGCGCAGGTGCAGGGGCTGGTCTGCGTCCGGGTGTGCCGGTTCGGGCCAGGCACGCAGGCCCAGGGAGCGCAGCTCCAGCCTGGCCAGGGCCTCGACCGCGGCGCTGTCGCCCCGGCGCCAGCGGGCGGCGATCTCCGGGTCCAGCCTGACCAGCCTGCCGATCGGCTGGGTGGCCAGGGCCCGCAGCGCGAGCAGGTCGCGGCCGGCCGTCGCGTTGCGCAGCCGGGCCGCCGAGCCGGCTCTGCGCATCCAGCGGACGCGCAGCGGGAGCCAGAGCAGGACGACCAGGGCGACCGGGACCACCACCAGGACCACGCTCAGGATCCAGGCCAGGTCGTCGACGATCTCCTGCTGGTCGCGGCCGGCGTTGGCCAGCGAGGTGGCGGCGTTGGCGGCGTTGGTGAACGGCGTGGCGACCGAGTCGGGCACGCCGGGCACGCCCTTGATCTTGTCGCCGGCCGAGTTGAGGTTCTCGGCCAGGCCGTTGCCGGCGCCTTCGAGCTTCTGCCCGGGCACGGCGAGCTTCTGGATGAGGTCGAACACCGTCATCCCCAGGCGGACCCAGGCGTAGACCCAGGCGGCGACCAGCACGTCGGTGAGGAGCTGCCGGATGGCGGTGGGGGCACGGTCGGCATAGAGCTTCACGACTCCATGCTTCTATGATCCACCATGGACTGCATCTTCTGCGCCATCGTGGCCGGCGCCGCCGAGGCCAGCTTCGTCCATCAGGACGACGACGTGGTGGCATTCATGGATCTCAACCCGGTCACGCCCGGGCACCTGCTGGTCATCCCGCGGCGGCACGCCGTGGGGCTGGCCGACCTCGAGGAGGCCGCCGGCGAGGCGGTCTGGCGGATCGCGCACCGCCTCGGCCGCGTGGTGCGCCACGACGGCGTGAACCTGTTCCTGGCCGACGGGGTGGCCGCCGGCCAGGAGGTGTTCCACGTGCACCTGCACGTCGTGCCCCGCTACGAGGGCGACGGCTTCAAGCTGGTCGTCAAGCCCGGCCGCCCGACGCGGGCCGAGCTGGACGCGATGGCCGCGTCGATCCGCGAGGCGCTGCCGTAGCCCACCCCCGCGCGGAAGCACCGCGGGCGTCCGCGCGGGCGCAGCCCGCGGGCTCTTGGGACGACGGCGACGGCAGCGTCCGTGGGCCCGGGACGGATGTCCCGGGCCCACGAGCGGTGTCTGGCGGGAGCGACGGTCGCGCCTTGCGCGGACCCGAGTCCCGGAAAGGAGGAACTAGCAGCCCGGCAGGCGCTCGATCAGGTACCGCTCGACCTGGTCGATGGAGACGCGCTCCTGCGTCATCGAGTCGCGGTCGCGGACCGTGACGGCGTTGTCGTTCAGCGTGTCGAAGTCGACCGTGAGGCAGTACGGCGTGCCGATCTCGTCCTGGCGGCGGTAGCGGCGGCCGATGCCCTGGGCGTCGTCGAAGTCGACCGTCCAGCGCTTGCGGAGCTGGGCGGCCAGGTCGCGGGCCTTGGGGGAGAGGTCGGCGTTGCGCGACAGGGGGAGCACCGCGGCCTTGACCGGGGCCAGGCGCTTGTCGAAGCGCATGACCGTGCGGCGGTCGACGCCGCCGCTGGTGTTCGGCGCCTCGTCCTCGTCGTAGGCCTCCAGCAGGAAGGCCAGCACGGCGCGGGTCAGGCCGGCCGCCGGCTCGATGACGTAGGGGACCCAGCGCTCCTTCTTCTCCTGGTCGAAGTAGGACAGGTCGACGCCGGAGTGCTTGGAGTGGGTGCTCAGGTCGAAGTCGGTACGGTTGGCGATGCCTTCGAGCTCGGAGAACTCGGTGCCGCCGAAGCGGAAGCGGTACTCGATGTCGACCGTGCGCTTCGAGTAGTGGGAGAGCTTCTCTTTCGGGTGCTCGTAGAAGCGCATGTTGTCCGCGGAGATGCCCAGGTCGATGTACCAGTTCCAGCGCTCCTGGAGCCAGTACTCGTGCCATTCCTCGTCGGTGCCGGGCTCGACGAAGAACTCCATCTCCATCTGCTCGAACTCGCGCGTGCGGAAGATGAAGTTGCCCGGGGTGATCTCGTTGCGGAAGCTCTTGCCGACCTGCGCGATGCCGAACGGGGGCTTCTTGCGGGCCGCGCCGGCGACGTTGTTGAAGTTGACGAAGATGCCCTGGGCGGTCTCGGGGCGCAGGTAGTGCAGGCCCTCGTCGTTCTCGACGGCGCCGAGGTAGGTCTTCATCAGGCCGTTGAACATGCGCGGCTCGCTGAACGTGCCCTTGTTGCCGCAGTTGGGGCAGTTGAGCTCGCCCAGCACGAACGGCTTGCCGGGGTTCTTGGCCTCCCACGCCTCCTCGAGGTGGTCGGCGCGGAAGCGCTTGTGGCAGGAGGCGCACTCGGTCAGCGGGTCGACGAACGCCTCGACGTGGCCGGAGGCCACCCACACGTCGCGGGCGAGGATGACGGCCGAGTCCAGGCCGACGATGTCGTCGCGCTGCTGCACCGTCGTCTTCCACCACTGGCGGCGCACGTTGTCCTTGAGCTCGACGCCCAGCGGACCGTAGTCCCAGGCGGAGCGGGTGCCACCGTAGATCTCGCTCGACGGGAAGACGAAACCCCGCCGTTTCGCGAGGCTGACGACGGAATCGATGCGATCGGCGGCCATGGTGGTTCCTCCTAAAGCCTCACGGCGACTGGCTGTCGGCAAGGCGGTCTTCAGCGGAAAGGACAAGCGAACCGTCAACGTCCCCATCGACGCTACGGTTACGCAACGGTGAGCCGCACCAGATTATTCGACGCCGCCGCAGATGACATATCGGGTGCCTTCCTGCGTCATGACGAACCGCATCCAGCGCGGGGCCTGGCCTTCCTGCTCCACGTTGGCCGGCACGACGATGTCCTGCTGGATGCTCACGTCGTCGTCGTTGACGGAGAAGGCGACGACCGGTGACGCGGCGTAGTGGTCCCGGAACCAGTTGACCGTGTGCCGGCTCTGCTCGGCGGCGCACAGGTACTCGTTGCGGGCGCGTGCGTAGTCCTCCGCCTGGAGCGCGCCGAGGTAGCCGCGGGCCACGTCGGCGACCTGGGTGCGGGCCAGGTTGTCGGCGAAGGAGATGAAGAAGCCGCCGCCGAGGACCCCGCCGACGCAGCACAGGACGAGCACCAGGCCGCCGACGCCCAGGCCGATCCACAGGCCCTTCATGTCGCGGTCGCGCGGCGGGGCGGCGAACGGCGCGACGACCCCCGGCCCGGCCGGCGGCGCGGGCACCTCATCGACCTGCGGCGGCATCATGACCGAAGCCTATCCGCCCTCAGGCGCGGTCACTCGCGGTCACGGTCAGCTCGCCGCCGGGCGCGACCGTGGCCAGCTCCTCGAACGCCGAGGGCTCGTCGAGCGACTGTGCGAGCAGCGGGGTGGCGTACATCTTGACGTCGAAGTTCGACAGGGCGCGGCGGTAGGCGCCGACCGACTCCCACTCGGTGAGGATCGTCCAGTGCGCCGGGTCGTCGTACGCCCGTCCGAGGCTGCCCCGGAGATACCCTGGGCACGCCGCCAGGGCGCCGAGCGCGGCGTGCGCCCGCTCGGGGAAGCCTGCGGGATCCTCGACGACGAACCGTGTCACCACCAGCATGCCGCGAGCATACGGACCTGAGGAGTGAGATGTCCGAGCGTGTCCTGATCAGGCTGGGCCGACTGAACCCGACCGCGGTCTTCCTCGGCGTGGGCGCGCTGGTGTTCGTGGCGCTCGTGCTGCCGGGAATCGTCGGGGGAGCGCTGCTGTTGCTCCTGGCCGCGGGGGTTGTCTGGGTGCTGACCAAGACCTGGGTGGTGCAGCCGCCGCGGGTCCGGGTGGCGCGGCTGCTCATCCTCGGCCTGCTGCTCGCCCTCGCAGTGTTCAAGATCGCTTAAGTTGACAACGATTCTCATTATCGGGCAGGCTCGACAGCGTGGTGCTAGAGGTTGACCGGGCGGTGGTGGCGTACGACGGCCGCCCCGTGCTCGACGGCGTGTCCCTCAAGGTCGCCCCGGCCGAGGTGGTCGCGATCCTCGGCGCCAACGGGTCCGGCAAGTCCACCCTGGTCAGGGCCGCCCTCGGGCTGGTGCCGCTGAGCGCCGGCGAGGTGCGGCTGTTCGGCACCCCGCTGCGGCGGTTCCGGGAGTGGCAGCGGCTGGGGTACGTGCCGCAGCGGGTCGGCGCCGGCAGTGGCGTGCCCGCCACGGTCGCCGAGGTGGTCGCCGAGGGGCGGCTCGCCCGCCGCGGGTTCCTGCGCATCGCGACCGCCGCCGACCGGCGGGCCGTCGGCGAGGCGCTCGACGCGGTCGGGCTCGCCGACCGGGCCCGCGAGCCCGTCTCGGTGCTGTCCGGCGGGCAGCAGCAGCGGGTGCTCATCGCCCGCGCGCTGGCCGGCCGGCCGGAGCTGCTGGTCCTCGACGAGCCGACGGCCGGGGTCGACGCGGCCAGCCAGGAGGCGTTCGCCGGGTGCCTCGACCGGTTCGTCCGCGACGGGGGCACGGTCGTGTTCGTCGCCCATGAGCTCGGGCCGCTGCGACCGCTGATCACGCGCGCTGTCGTCGTGCACCACGGTGAGATCGTCCACGACGGGGACCCGCCGGAGACGGACAGCGACCACGTCCACCCCCACGCCGCGGCGGCGTGACGTGAGCCTCTTCCAGCACGAGTTCATGATCCGGGCGCTCATCGGGGCGCTTATCACCGGCGCCGCGGCGCCCGCCATCGGCATCTACCTCGTCCAGCGCCGCCTGTCGCTCATCGGCGACGGCCTGGGCCACGTCGCGCTGACCGGCGTCGGCGTCGGGCTGCTGACCAACCAGTCCCCGGTGCTCATGGCGGTGCTGGCGGCCGTCGTCGGCGCGGTGGTCATCGAGCTGGTGCGCGAGCGGGGCAAGACCTCCGGCGACATCGCGCTGTCGATGCTCTTCTACGGCGGCATCTCCGGCGGCGTGGTGCTCGTCAACCTCTCCGACGCGCAGAGCAACCGCAGCCTGGTGACCTACCTGTTCGGCTCGCCGCTGACCACGAGCCGGCAGGACCTCACCGTCATGCTCGTGCTGGGCGCGATCGTGCTGGCGGTGGCGGTGCTGCTGCGGCCGTGGCTGTTCGCGGTGTGCCACGACGAGGAGTACGCCCGCGTGTCCGGCCTGCCCGTCCGCGCGCTCAACCTGGTCCTGGCGATCACGACCGCGGTCACCGTCACGGTCGCCATGCGGGCGGTCGGCCTGCTGCTCGTCAGCGCCCTCATGGTCGTGCCGGTCGCCACCGCGCAGCAGATCACGCGCGGCTTCAAGGTGACCATGCTGGCCGCCGTCGGGCTCGGCCTGCTCGCCTCCGGCGGCGGCGTCTGGCTGTCGGCCCAGGTCGACACGGGTCCGGGTGCGACGGTGGTACTGCTCGCGATCGCCGGCTTCTTCGTGGTCACCGTGGGCGCGGGGCTGGTGCGGGCGGTCAGGCGCCGCACGGGTGCGCAGCGGCAAACTGAGAACGGTTACCGTTACGCGTATGTCGACGAGTGACGGCTACGAGGCGGCGGGCGAGCTGCTCCGGGCACTCTCGGCCCCGTTGCGGATCCGGATCGTGACCGAGCTGGCCGGCGGGCCCCGGTGCGTGCACGAGCTGGTCGACTCCCTCGGCGCGGCCCAGCCGCTGGTCTCGCAGCACCTGCGGGTGCTGCGCGGGGCCGGTGTGGTGCGCGGGGCGAGGCGGGGGCGCGAGATCGCGTACTCGCTGACCGACGAGCACATCGCCCACATCGTGGCCGACGCGGTGACGCACGCCCGCGAGGCCCGCTGAGCCCGGCTAGAACGTGAATCCGCCCGGGCGGTCGTTGCGGTCGGCGATCAGGCCGGCCAGGGTGGCCAGGGCGATCTCCGCCGGGGTCTTCGAGCCGATGTTCAGGCCGATCGGGCGGTGCACCCGGGCGATGTCCGCCTCCGCCACCCCCAGCTCGCGCAGCGCCGCGATGTGCGGGCCCGTGTGGCGCGGGCTGCCCATGACGCCGATCCAGCGGGCCGGCGAGGCGAGCGCGGCCTGCAGGGCGACGCCCAGCTCCGGACGGTCGTGGTCGCAGACCACCACGTCCGTCTCCGCGTCGATCGTCACGCCCGCCAGGTCCGGCTCGGCCAGCGCCACCCGGTAGCCCAGCGTTGCCGCGATGTGCATCAGGTGGGTGGCGACCGGCGAGTCGAACACCGCCACGAGCGCTCGGCGGTCCGCCGCGGGCTCCACGGCGCCGTGCGCCAGGGCGCAGCCGATCGAGTCGAATCCTGCGACCATCACATCACGCTCCGAAGTGTTCGTCGGCGCTTCATGCCGAAGGTACCAACCGACGCGATAGCCTCAGCCCCGTGACCCTCACCGATCACCCGGAATCGCCTGCCCCGGCCGCGGCACCGGCCAAACGGCCGAAGCAGCGGATCGGGTCCGTGGAGGTGCTCGCCGGGCTGCTCGTGCTCGTCGTGGTGTTCCGCGGGCCGATCACCAGGTCGCTGGCCGCACCGGCGCTGCAGACCTGGCTGACCGTGTTCGTGTCCGTGATGACCCAGGCGGTGCCGTTCCTGGTCTTCGGGGTCGTGCTCTCCGCGGTCATCGCGGTGTTCGTGCCGCCCTCGTTCTTCGCCCGGGCGCTGCCGCGGCACCCTGCGCTCGCCGTGCCGGCGGCCGGGGTGGCCGGTGTGGTGCTGCCCGGCTGCGAGTGCGCGAGCGTGCCGGTCGCCGGGGCGCTCGTGCGGCGCGGGGTGACGCCGGCCGCGGCGTTCGCGTTCCTGCTGGCCTCGCCGGCGGTCAACCCGATCGTGCTGGTGTCCACGGCCGTGGCGTTCCCGGGGCAGCCCCGGGTCGTCGTGGCCCGGGCGCTCGCCAGCCTGGTGGTGGCGTGCCTGATGGGGTGGCTGTGGCACGCGTTCGGCAAGGGCAGCTGGCTGCGCATGCCGGCCCGGCCCCACCTCGACGGCATGGGGAAGTGGCCGGCCTTCTGGGCCTCGGTGCGCCACGACGTGCTGCACGCCGGCGGGTTCCTGGTCATCGGCGCGGCCTGCGCCGCCGTGATCGCGGTGGTGGTGCCGAAGGAGTGGCTCTCCCAGCTCGCCGCCAACCCGGCCGTCGCGATCGTGGTGCTGGGACTGCTCGCCGTCCTGCTGTCGATCTGCTCGGAGGCCGACGCCTTCGTGGCCGCCTCGCTCACCCAGTTCTCGATGACGGCCCGGCTGGCCTTCATGGTCGTCGGCCCGATGATCGACCTCAAGCTGTTCGCCATGCAGGCCGGCATCTTCGGCAGGTCCTTCGCCCTGCGGTTCGCGCCGGCCACCTTCGTGCTCGCGATCGGAGTCTCCGCGGTGGTCGGAACGGTGCTGTTGTGAACCGGCAGGCGCAGGCGGTCATCCTGCTGCTCGTCGGGGGCGCGGTCCTGCGGGCGAGCCTCACCGGGCAGTACCTCAACTACGTCAAGCCCAGCCTCCAGCCGTACCTCATCGCGTCCGGCGCGCTGCTGGTCATCGCCGGCATCTTCACGCTGTGGTACGAGCTGCGGCCAGGTCACAAGCACGAGCACGAGCACGACCACGCGGACGACGGCCACGGGCACGGGCCCGGCGGGCCTCGGGTCGCCTGGCTGCTGCTGGCGCCGGTGATCGGGCTGCTGCTCGTGGCGCCGCCCGCCCTCGGGTCCTACGCGGCCGGCCGGTCCGGCTCCGCGCTCGTCGAGAAGTCCGACTTCGCGCCATTGCCGGCCGGTGACCCGGTGCGGATCTCGATGCTCGACTACGCGTCCCGGGCCGTGTTCGACCAGGGGGTGTCGCTCGGCGACCGGCGGGTGGAGCTCACCGGCTTCGCGATGCGTGGCCCGGGCGGCGCCTGGCTGCTCGCCCGGATGATGGTGAGCTGCTGCGCCGCCGACGCCCGGCCGGTCAAGATCGCGCTTGACGGCGACCTGCCCGACGGCCTGGCCGAGGAGCAGTGGCTGCGGGTGACCGGCCGCTACACCTCCCGGCAGATCAAGGACTCGGTCAACGGGGAGACGATTCCGTACCTCGAGGTGTCCGAGGTCACCTTGATACCCGCGCCCCAAGAGCAGTACGAGTCGTAGATGGACCTGCAACGCCCCGCGCTCCTGGTGCTCGTCCGCCACGCCGAGTCGGCCCGCAACCACGCGAAGAAGGGCAGCGTGTACTTCGCGGACGACGCGGCCCGCCAGGTCGTGCGTGGCGTGCCCGACCACCTCATCGAGCTGACCGAGGACGGCCACAAGCAGGCCGTCCAGACCGGGCAGGGGATCCGCGAGCGCTTCGGCACGTTCGACTACGTCTACACCAGCGGCTACGCCCGGACGGTGCAGACCGCCGAGGGCATCCTCAGTGCGTACAGCGAGGACGAACGCGCCCGCATGCGGTGCAAGAACGACCTGTTCATCCGCGAGCGCGACCCCGGCTTCGCCTACGACATGACGACCGCGGAGGCGGAGGCCGCCTTCCCCTGGCTGAACGAGTACTGGCAGACGTTCGGCGGCTTCATGGCCCGCCCGCCGGGCGGGGAGAGCCTCGCCGACGTGACCGGCCGCGTGCACACCTTCCTCGACGCGCTGTTCCAGGACCGGGCCGGCCAGAAGGTCATGGTCGTCACGCACGGTGGCACGCTGCGCTGTTTCCGCTTCCTGCTGGAGGGCTGGAGCTACTCGCAGGCGCAGCGGTGGCCCGAGGGTCAGTCCCCGGCCAACTGCGGCGTCACGACCTACCGCTGCGAGGGCGACGGCGGCCCGCTGCGACTGGAGGACTACAACCAGGTGTACTGGACGGTGGGGTCGGCGGCCGACGGCATCTGATCGCCGCCAGAGATCGACGTGGCGTACTGTCTCCACGGACGATCGATGATCGGGGAGCGATGCACATCAGTTTCACCGTCCCGCCCGACCGGCAACGGGCGCGACGGCAGGTTCGGGCGGCCAAGCGGCGCAAGCTCCAGCTGCTCTTCGCCGGCGGAGTCCTCCTCGCCGCCGCGGGAGTGGCGCTGGTCGTGGCGGGGCACCCGGCCGGATACGCGCCCGCCGTCGCGGGCGCGGGCCTGCTGGTCCTGCCGTGGGCGCTGCCCCGGGCGGCGGCGAAGGCCCGCACCGGGCTGCTGGCGGAGGCCGCGACCTACGAGCTGACCGACACCGGGGTCGTCGCCACCACGCCGGGCTTCCGTGGCGCCTACGAGTGGGACGCCGTCGACCGGGTCGCGGACACCGGGGAGTTCTGGGTCGTGACGGTCAAGGGCAGCGGGGTGCTCGCGGTGCCGTGGACGCTCATGCCGGGTGAGGACGAGACCGCCGCCCGGGACCTGCTGGTCGCCCGCGGGCTGCTGCAACCGGGCCGGTAGCGTCACCGCATGCGCAAGGTGCTGGTCATCGGGATCGGGGCGGGGGATCCCGAGCACGTCACCGTGCAGGCGATCGCCGCGATGAACGCCGTCGACGTGTTCTTCGTGCTCGACAAAGGCGGTGCCACGAGCGATCTCACGGCGGCCCGCCACGCGATCCTGGAGCGGTTCGTCACCCGGGAGCACCGCACGGTCACGCTGGCCGACCCGCCGCGCGACCGGGCCGCCGCCGACTACAGCGGGGCCGTGCGGGAGTGGCGCGACGAGCGGGCCCGCGTGCTGCACGAGGCGATGGCCGCCGAGGAGGGCGTCGGCGGCATCCTGGTGTGGGGCGACCCAGCCCTCTACGACGGCACGATCCGCATTCTCGACTCGTTCGGCGACGTCGACTTCGAGGTGATCCCCGGGATCAGCAGCGTGCAGGTGCTCACCGCGCGGCACCGCGTGCCCCTCAACCGGGTCGCCGGCGCCGTCCACATCACCACCGGCCGGCGGCTGGCCGCCGGGTGGCCGGACGGGTGCGACGACGTCGTGGTGATGCTCGACGCCGATCTTTCCTGCCGGGTGTACCGCGACGAGGCGATCGACATCTACTGGGGCGCGTACCTCGGGACGCCCGACGAGTTGCTCGTCGCCGGGCGGCTCGGCGAGGTGCTGGGCGAGATCGAGCGGGTGCGCGCCGAGGCCCGGGCCCGCAAGGGCTGGATCATGGACACGTACCTGCTCAGGCGGCTTTCCTGACGTTCGCCGTCACCTGGCCCGGGACCACCGTGAGCCGCACGGGTGCGGCGGGCTCCTCGTCGAGGGCGGCCGGGCGGCGCCAGCGCCACGGCGGGCCCTGCCTCCCGGCGGGCGGGCGGCCCGGGTCGAGCCCCGGCCGGGTCAGCGCCACGACAATGGCGTAGCCGGCCAGCACGAAGCCGTGGCTGATCAGCCGCTGGGTCTCCACCGTGCCGGCGATCAGGTCGTTGGTGCTGAGCAGCGCGAGCAGGGCCACGAACGCGGTCAGCATCGGCAGCGCGCCGGACGGGCTGGCCCGGCGGGTGGCGATCCAGGCGAAACCGGCGCCGATCGCCACGTTCCAGGCGGCGGACTCGTGGAAGACATGCCCGGCCTGGTGGATGTGGTTGGTCGTGGCGGCCGTCGCGGCCTGGGTGATGCCGAGCACGAACTGGGCCATGCCGAACACGCCGAGGAGCACCCGCAGCACCTGGACGAGCCGTTTTCTCGGGTTCCTCGCCTCACGCGCCCGGAACCCGGCCAGCAGCCGGTCGGTGTCGGGCGGGGTCGCGGTCAGCGGCTGCAGGCGCACCAGCCGGGTCACGGCCTGCGCCTCACGCTCCCACTGCCGGCACGCCGCACACCCGGTCAGGTGCGCGTCGACGAGCGCCGGCGCGATCGGTTCGTCCTCGCCGTCGAGCCTGGCCGACAGCGCCTCGCGGTACTGCTCACACTCCACGGTTGGATTGTCGCGCGCCGCAGCCGCAAAGTTCCGCCCCGGTCCGTGCTCAGCCGCCGGAGTCGTCGAGCTCGGCGCCTTCGGGGACCTCGTCGGCGTCGCGGTCGTTGAGCCAGCCGTCGGGGAGGACGACCTTGCCCGGTGTACCGGTGCGGCCGCGCGGCTGGCCGAGGATCTCCCTCGGGAACGGCGCTGCGTGGTCGAGTTGGGCGAGGAGGTCGCTCAGCTCGGCCAGGGACGAGGCCATGGCCATCTGGCGGCGCAGCTCGCCGCCGGCGGGGAAGCCCTTCAGGTACCAGGCCACGTGCTTGCGGAAGTCGGTGACGCCGTCGCGCTCGGTTCCGAGCCACTGCGTGAGCAGCTCGGCGTGGCGGTACATGAGTGCCGCGACCTCGCCGAGGCCGGGAAGGGTGCGCCCGCCGTCCGCCGGCTCGGTCTGGCTTCGTGCTGCCTTCGTTCTTTGTTCTGCGGCGGCGGGATCGGTCTGGCTTTGCTCGGCGGCGAAGGCGGCGGCGAGGTCGGCGAACAGCCACGGTCGGCCGAGGCAGCCGCGGCCGATGACCACGCCGTCGCAGCCGGTCTCGGCCATCATGCGCAGGGCGTCGGTGGCCTCCCAGATGTCGCCGTTGCCGAGGACCGGGATGTCGAGGGCATCCCTGAGCGCGGCGATCGCTGCCCAGTCGGCCTGCCCGGAGTAGCGCTGGGCCGCGGTCCGGGCATGCAGGGCGACCCAGGCCACACCGGCGTCCTCGGCGGTGCGGGCGGCGTCGATGTACGTATGGTGGTCATCGTCGATGCCGATGCGCATCTTGACGGTCACCGGCAGGCCCTGCGCGGCGTCGACCGCGGACGACACGATCGAGCTGAAGAGCCGCCGCTTCCACGGCAGCGCGCTACCCCCGCCCCGCCGCGTGACCTTGGGCACCGAGCACCCGAAGTTCATGTCGATATGGTCGGCAAGGTCCTGCTCGACGATCATCTCGACGGCCTTGCGGATGGTGGCAGGATCGACCCCGTACAACTGCAGGCTCCGCGGCCGCTCATCGACCCCAAACTTGATCATGCTCATGGTCTTGGGGTTCCGCTCGACGAGTGCGCGGGTGGTGATCATCTCGCACACGTACAGCCCGGCCCCCTGCTCGCGGCAAAGCTGCCGGAACGCCACGTTGGTGATCCCGGCCATCGGCGCGAGCACCACGGGCGGATCGACGGCGAAGCTTCCGAGCTGCAGCGGCACGCTCCGAGCATGGCACGCCCCCGGCGACGGCTCCCAATCGCGCCCCGCGGGCCTGGCTCCATGATCAAGGGAAGGATGTGGCTGTCATAGCAGCCAGATCTTTCCCTTGATCATGGGCGCGAGCCCGCGGGGCGCGGGCCGAGGAAGGTGCTCGGTCGGTCGACCGACCGACATCTGCGGCGAGTGCAGCCTGGCGGCGCGGTGGAGCGGGTGCGCGGGTTTGGTCGGTCGACTGGCCGAGAACTGTGGATCGGGTCGGCATCGGTCGGTGAGTGGGGACCCCGCGGTGGGCCAGGTGGGTGCGGGTGGAGCGGGTACGGGGTTCGGTCGGTCGACCGACTGACTGCGGTCGTGGGTCCCGGCGGTTGGTCGGTCGACTGACCGACGCCTGTGGCGGTGAGCGGCCGGGAGTGTCCGGGGATGTAGCCGAGTGTGGTGGGGCCTTCGTCTGGGGTGGCCCGCGAGAGTGGGTCGGCCCTGGGTGACGCAACGACTTTGGTCGATCTTATGTGGATGAGGTGTCGGGCTGTGTCGATGGGACACGGAGTACGCGGCGTCGGGAGCATCACCGTTTGTCCGAATCTGTGCTCGGTGTGATCGTTAAGAGGTGGAGTTGTTGCGTGTGCAGAAGTGATGCTTGAAAGTGCGCGAAATTGCGATCCACAGAGCAGTTGAATGCATCCCGAAGTGTGGAAACGTGCCAATCCTCGGAAAGTTCAGAGAGCGCTTCCCTGCGCATTTCTGCGCATGGAATCGCTCCCATAGGCGTGCGTAATCGAGACATCTACCGATCGTTGTGCAATGCCTCACCCGACGGTGCCGAAATAGGGAAGGACGCCTTACGGTGTGCGGACCTAACGAGGACTTAGGCCGCAGCACCATGGGTATGGAGGCGTTGTGGAGCAGTTCGTCTACGACTTCGAAGAAGGCAACCGCGACCTCAAGGACCTCCTCGGGGGCAAGGGCGCCAACCTGGCCGAGATGACCAACCTCGGCCTGCCGGTCCCGCCCGGCTTCACCATCACCACCGACGCCTGCCGTGAGTTCCTGCGCACCGGCGAGGTGCCCGCCCGCGACCAGATCGAGCGGCACCTCGCGACCCTCGAAGGCAAGATGGGGCGGCGGCTCGGCGACGCCGAGGACCCGTTGCTGGTCTCGGTGCGGTCGGGGGCGAAGTTCTCCATGCCCGGCATGATGGAGACGGTCCTCAATGTCGGCCTCACCGACGCGAGCGTGGCCGGGCTGGCCGCGCAGGCCGGTGGGGACGAGCGGTTCGCCTGGGACTCGTACCGGCGGCTCATCCAGATGTTCGGCAAGACCGTCTGCGGCGTGCCGGGCGAGGAGTTCGACCACGCGCTCGACGACGCCAAGGTCCAGAGTGGCACCCGTGAGGACGTCGGTCTGAACGCGGACGCGCTCAAGGCGCTCGTCGCGCAGTACAAGACCATCTTCAAGGACCACACCGGCCGCGACTTCCCGCAGGACCCGCGGGAGCAGCTCGACCTGGCGATCGCGGCTGTGTTCCGGTCGTGGAACGCCGACCGGGCGGTGCTGTACCGGCGCCAGGAGCGCATCCCCGCCGATCTCGGCACCGCGGTCAACGTGGTCGCGATGGTCTTCGGCAACCTCGGGCCCGACTCCGGTACCGGCGTCGCGTTCACCCGCGACCCCGCGACCGGGGAGCGCGGCGTCTACGGCGACTACCTCGCCAACGCCCAGGGCGAGGACGTCGTGGCCGGCATCCGCAACACGATGCCGCTGCAGGAGCTGGAGCAGCTCGACAAGCGGTCGTACGACGAGCTCATGGCCATCATGACCAAGCTCGAGGAGCACTACCGCGACCTGTGCGACATCGAGTTCACGATCGAGCGCGGCAAGCTCTGGATGCTGCAGACCCGGGTCGGCAAGCGCACCGCCGCCGCGGCGTTCGTCATCGCGACGCACCTCGTCGACGAGGGCATGATCGACCTCGACGAGGCCACCAAGCGGGTCAACGGCAACCAGCTGGCCCAGCTCATGTTCCCGACGTTCGACCTGACCGAGGAGCCCGAGCAGCTGACCCGCGGGGTCGGCGCGTCGCCGGGCGCCGCGTTCGGCAAGGCGGTCTTCGACGCGCAGCACGCGGTGGCCATGGCCAAGGAGGGCGAGCAGGTCATCCTGGTGCGCCGGGAGACCAACCCCGACGACCTGCCCGGCATGATCGCCGCCCAGGGCATCCTGACCAGCCGGGGCGGCAAGACCTCGCACGCCGCCGTGGTGGCCCGCGGCATGGGCAAGACCTGCGTGTGCGGCGCCGACGAGCTCGAGGTCAACGTCCACAAGGGGCAGTTCAACGTCAACGGGCACGTGGTGTCCGAGGGCGACCTGATCTCCATCGACGGTACGACCGGGCGGGTGTACCTCGGCCAGGTGCCGGTCCAGCCGTCCCCGGTGGTGCAGTACTTCGAGGGCAACCTCGACCCGCAGGCCGACCCGCTGGTGAGCGCCGTGCACCGGATCCTCACCCACGCCGATGGGCGGCGCCGGCTGCGCGTGCGCACCAACGCCGACACGGGCGAGGACGCGGCCCGCGCCCGGCGGTTCGGCGCGCAGGGCATCGGGCTGTGCCGCACCGAGCACATGTTCCTCGGCGAGCGCCGCGCGCTGGTGGAGCGGCTCATCCTGGCCCGCACGCCGGAGCAGCGCGACGCCGCCCTGGCCGAGCTGCTGCCGCTGCAGCGGGCCGACTTCACCGAGCTGTTCCGCGAGATGGCGGGCCTGCCGGTGACGGTCCGGCTGATCGACCCGCCGCTGCACGAGTTCCTGCCGCCGCTGGAGGACCTCGCGGTGAAGGTCGCCGTGGCCGAGGAGCGCGGCGAGGACCCGGGCCACGACAAGGACCTGCTCGACGCCGTGCGCCGCATGCACGAGGAGAACCCGATGCTCGGCCTGCGCGGCGTGCGCCTCGGGCTGGTCATCCCGGGCCTGTTCGCGATGCAGGTGCGGGCGATCGTCGAGGCGGCGGCGCAGGTGCCGGACGCGCAACCGGAGATCATGGTGCCGCTCGTCGGCGCCGTGCAGGAGCTGGAGACGATCCGCGCCGAGGCCGAGAAGATCATCGGTGAGTTCGCGGTCGACGTGAAGATCGGCACGATGATCGAGGTGCCGCGGGCCGCGCTGACGGCCGGCGACATCGCGCAGGCCGCCGACTTCTTCTCGTTCGGCACGAACGACCTCACCCAGATGGGGTGGGGGTTCTCCCGCGACGACGTCGAGGGGGCCTTCTTCTGGCGGTACCTCGAGCTCGGCATCTTCGGCGTCTCGCCGTTCGAGTCGATCGACCGCGACGGGGTCGGCCGGCTGGTGCGCATCGCCGTCGACGAGGGCCGCGCCGCCCGGCCGACGCTGCACTTCGGCGTCTGCGGCGAGCACGGCGGCGACCCCGAGTCGGTGCACTTCTTCCACGAGGTCGGCCTGGACTACGTGTCCTGCTCGCCGTTCCGGGTGCCGGTCGCGCGCCTGGAGGCGGGCCGCGCCGCCATCGAGTCCACCGGGTCCGACTCCCGGTGAGCAGACGTCCACCGGGGCAACGGCGCCCCGGTGGGCACGAAGAGGCCGGGGCAGCGTCGCCCCGGCCTCTTTCGTGACGAAGCTCGTCGCGGTACCGCTAGATCTCCATCTCGTCCTCGACCCGGCTCAGCTGGTGGCGGGCCAGCGCCAGGTTGGCCCGCGAGCGCAGGAGCGCGAGGTAGAGGAACAGGCCCTTGCCGGAGCGGCCGGTGACGGGACGGATCAGGTGGTACTGGTTGTTCAGGGTGATCAGGATGTCCTCGATCCCGTCCTTCATGTTCAGCATCTCGATCGTGCGCATCTTGGCGCGGACGACGTCGGTGTTGCCGGCGGCGGCGACGGTCAGGTCGAGGTCCTTCGAGCCGCCGAGCACGCCGAGCGCCATGCCGCTGTTGTAGTCCACCAGCGCCACGCCGATGGCGCCGTCGATGGTCATCAGTTCCTTGAGCGCAGTCTCCATGTCCGCCATGGCAACCTCCGTGAGGGTTATCGGGGAAGATTCGGTCGTGCGTCTGGGTCTGCGGTGTGCGCCACCGTTGCGGCTCACCACTGCGCCGGCTCCGGCAGCGCCTGCGCGAAGGTGAGCGCGGCCGTGGCCACGACGCGCGAGACCACCTGTGTGGCCCGGCGGGCCTCGTGGTGCAGCCGGCCGACGTTGGCGTCCGCCCCCGCCAGCAGCACCAGAACCGCGCCGTGGCCCGCCATGTACATGGCGACGTGCCCGCCTGTGCTGCGAATGAGCACCTCTTGGAAGTCGTCGTGCCCGGCGCTGTCCGCGATGCGCTGACTGACGCCGAGGCAGGCCGCCGCGAGTGCCGCGACACCTTCGACCACCACCGCCTGAGCGTCGTCGGCGATGAGCAGGCCGTCGGTGCTGGCGACCACGCAGCCGGTGATCTCCGGCACCACCTGGCGCAGGCGGTGGAGCTCCGCGTAGAGCTCGTCACGCAGCTCCGCGTCGGTTCTCATCGGGGTCGTTCCTCCTCTCCGGGCCCGGTTCAGCGCAGGGACTGCAGCGCGGAGCGGATCCGTTTGAGCAGCGAGTCGTCGGGGGACCTGTCGATGGCGCCCGGCAGCACCGCGAGGGCGCTCACCCCGGCCGGGAGCTCGCGCCGGCGCTGGGCGGGCGGATCGTCGAACGTGTACGTGCCGGGCACCCGCTTCGGCAGTTCCGGCTCGCCGGGCGCGACCACAGCCTCCGGATCCTCCGGAGCCTGTGCCACCGCGGGTGCCGTGACCAGGCCGGCCGCGGCCAGCCGCCGGACGTCCAGCGTGACCGCGTAGGCCGAGCGGCCGAGCAGGCCCGCGAGGTCCTGCGGCGTCCGCCGGCCGTCGGCGTGCAGCACGATCTCCCACTGCAGGCCGGACAGCAGCACGCGGTCGAGTCCGGGCCGGAGGACCGGCACGACCGGTGCGAGGTCGGTTGCTTCTGACGGGTGCACTTCGTCGATCATGCGCCGTTGCCGGACGACGTGATCGCACAACTGGTCCGCCGTCACGGTGTTCTCGGCACCGAGCCAGTGCTCGATGCCCGCGTCGAAGCGGAGGTCGGCGCCCTTGGTCGACAGTACGAAGAACGCCGCGTCGTACAGCGCCTGGACCGCGCACAGCTCCAGCTCGGCGGCGGTGACGTGCCCGCCCTCCACCAGAGCCCGGGCCGGCAGCGAGGGGATGGTCTCCCAGACCTGCTCCTCGACCCTGCCGCAGGCGGTGAGCAGGCGGTCGACGCTCGGCGCGGCCGGCGACTCGACGCCGGTGACCCGGCCCTCGCGCAGGAACACCACGCCGCCGGGCTCGCCGACGACGGTGAGGGCGCCGGTGACGCCGGCCGCGGCCAGCTGGCCCAGCGCCTTCACGGGTGAGGTACCCCGGGCCAGCCGGGGCTGTCGGCCGACCACCGCGACGCCCGCGTTCACGCGAGGTCGTCGGCCAGCGCGCGGACCCGGCGCCGGGCGATCGCCAGGTTGCCCTCCGTCCGGTCCAGCCAGACGTAGAGCACCAGTCGCGAGTCGAAGGCGGTCCGCACCGGCCGGATCAGGTGATACGCGGCCGACGTGCTGATGATGACGTCCTCGACGGTGTCGCCCGGGACGGCCGGGGCGTAGGCCGCGGTCTGCATCGCGGCGTGGATGACGCTCGCCGTGCCCAGCGCGGCGGCGGCCGGGTCGGCATGCGGTGCGACCTGGTCCTGGCCGCCCTCCAGGCCGAGGGTCTGCCCGGTCGTGTAGTCGATGAGGCTGGCTCCGATGGCACCGCGGATGGTCATGGCGCGGCGAAGGCACTCATCGATCGCAGGCACAGGCAGGGTCTCCCGTCGGGCGGCCGGGGGGGAATGCGCGACGGTGGCAGGGGCCAGAACCATGCGCAACAGGCAAATTACCTCGCACGCCATGATCGACTACGCCGTGCAATCGGCTGATAACCACTGGCCGATAAGACTTTGGATTTTGCAATGCGCACGTTTGACCTTCGTGACCTCCGGAAAGACGGTAGGGTGCGTCGCCCGAGCTCGGCGGCGTGGCTGTATCCAGGTGTCGACGCGGCGTATGGTGGGTCCCCACGCCGACCACGGAGGTGTGCATGGGGAGCCGGTGGTATGCCCTGATCGTCGATGCGATCGACCCGGAGCGCCTCGCTCGCTGGTGGGCCGAGGTGCTCGACCAGCAGGTCGAACGCGTGTCACCGGACGAGGTCGTGGTGGGGCCGGACCGCGACGGCCATCCCCGGCTGGTCTTCCTGCGCCACGCCGAGGTGAAGCACGCGAAGAACCGGCTGCACCTCGACCTCCGCCCGGACGACCTCGACGGTGAGATCGAGCGCCTGGTCAACATGGGCGCCCGGCACGTCGACGTCGGCCAGCCGGACGAGGCCGCCTGGGTCGTGCTGGCCGACCCCGAGGGCAACGAGTTCTGTGTGATCAGGCCGAGGCGATGACCTTCGCGAAGGTGTACCGGCTGAGCGTCGCGGCGGGCCTCGGTCTGCTGACGGTCACCGGGGGCGCCTTCGCGCTGTACAGCGTCCGGCGGGTCCTCGTCCAGGTGGTCATCGCGCTGTTCGTGGCGGTGAGCCTCGACCCGGCGGTGCGCCTGCTGATCCGGCACGGGGTGCGGCGCTCGGTCGCGGTCGCGGCCATCCTGGTCGTCGCCGTCGGGATCCTGGTCGCCTTCGTCTGGTCGCTGGTCCCGCCCCTCGTCGGGCAGGCCGGTGAGCTGCTGCAGCACATCCCGCGGTACCTCCAGGAGCTCCCGGAACGCTCCCGCGCCTACCGCGAGGTCGCCGACCGCTACGGCCTGACCGAGCGGCTCACCGAGTTCGCCAGGAGCGTGCCCGGGAAGGTCGGCGGCGGCGCCCTCGGCGTGATCACCGGCATCTTCAGCGCCCTCTTCAACGTGCTGCTCGTCGCCGTGCTCACCATCTACTTCATGGCCGACCTGCCCCGGCTGCGCCGCGGGCTGGTCCGGCTGGTGCCCCGGGCCCGCCGCCCGCGCGCCGCGCAGGCCGTGAACGTCGTCGTCGACAAGGTCGGCGGCTACATGATCGGCAACCTGATCATCTCGCTGTTCGCGGGCGTCACGTCGTTCGTCTGCCTGTTCGCCCTCGGCGTGCCCTACGCCCTGCCGCTCGCGGTGTTCGTCGCGGTCACCGACCTGATCCCGATGATCGGCGCCACCGTCGGCGCGGTGGGCTGCACGGTCGTCGCGCTGGTCACCGTCGGCCTATGGCCGGCGGCGGTGGTCGTCGCCCTGTTCTTCCTGGCCTACCAGCAGCTGGAGAACTACCTCATCGCGCCCCGCGTGCTGCGCAACACCGTCGACCTGTCGTCGATCTCGGTGCTGCTCGCGGCCCTGGTGGGCGGCGCCGTCCTGGGCGTGGTCGGCGCGCTCATGGCGATCCCGATCGTCGCCGCCGTCAAGGTGCTCATGAGCCCGATGGTCGAGGCGCTCAACCAGCCGCCGGAGCCCGCCGAGCCGGCCGCGCCGCCGCCGGTGCCGATCCCGGCGCCGCGCGAGCAGGACGGTGCTGACTGATTCGGTCGAGGCCTGTCAGCTCAGGACGGGATCTAAGCTCGAACCGTGACGTCTGACGAACAGCGCTTTGTCGAAGAGCCGTTGAAGGACTTCACCACGACCACCGCCGACAACGGGCGGACCGCGTTCCAGCGCGACCGGGCCCGGGTGCTGCACTCGGCCGGGTTCCGGCGGCTGGCCACCAAGACCCAGGTGCACGCGGCCGGCGCCGACTCGTTCCTGCGCACCCGCCTCACCCACTCGCTGGAGGTCGCCCAGATCGGCCGGGAGATGGGCGCCCGGCTCGGCTGCGACCCGGACGTCGTCGACACCGCCGGCCTCGCCCACGACCTGGGTCACCCGCCGTTCGGGCACAACGGCGAGGACGCGCTCGACGCCGTCTCGGCCGCGTGCGGCGGGTTCGAGGGCAACGCGCAGACCCTGCGGGTGCTCACCCGCCTGGAGGCCAAGGTGGTGGCCCCCGACGGCGGCTCGGCCGGGCTCAACCTCACCCGGGCGGCGCTCGACGCCGTCTCGAAGTACCCGTGGCCGCGCCGCCCCGAGTCCCGCAAGTTCGGCGTGTACCCCGACGACCGCGCCGTCTTCGACTGGCTGCGCGCCGACGCGCCCGGCGAGGGCCGGCGCTGCCTGGAGGCCCAGGTCATGGACTGGGCCGACGACGTCGCCTACTCCGTGCACGACCTGGAGGACGGCATCCACGGCGGGTACGTGCACCTGGCGCCGCTGCGCGACGACGCCGGCGAGCGGGCCGCGCTGTGCGCCGACGTTGCCGCCGCGTACTCCCACGAGACCGCCGACGACCTGGGGCTGGTCCTGGTCGACCTGCTCGCCGACCCGGTGTTCGCGGCGCTCGACGACTACGACGGCAGCCACGCGGCACAGGTCGCGCTGAAGCGGATGACCAGCGTGCTGACCGGCCGGTTCGCCGCCGCCGCGGTCGCCGCCACCCGGGCCGTCCACGGCGACGGTCCGCTGCGCCGCTACGCGGCCGACCTCGTCGTCCCGCCGCTGGTCCGGGCGCACTGTGCGCTGCTCAAGGGGATCGCGCTGCGGTACGTGATGCGCCGCCCGGGATCCGGTCAGCGCTACGCCGACGAGGTCACCGTCCTGCGGGAGCTGGTGGCGGCGCTGCTGGACCGCGCGCCGGACGGCCTCGACCCCGTCTTCGCCCCGATGTGGCGCGCCGCCCCCGACGACGCGGCGCGGCTGCGGGTGGTGATCGACCAGGTGGCCAGCCTGACGGACCCGGCAGCGCTGGCATGGCACGAGCGATTGCGGAAGGCTGGTAGGCATGGCTGACGAGCGGACGTTTGTGATCGTGGGAGCGAGCCTCGCCGGGGCGAAGGCCGCCGAGACGCTGCGCGCCGAGGGCTTCACCGGCGCGGTGCTGCTGATCGGCGAGGAGACGGAGCGGCCGTACGAGCGGCCGCCGCTGTCCAAGGCCTACCTCCAGGGCTCCGAGGAGGCGCGCGAGAAGGCCTTCGTCCACCCCGCGTCGTGGTACGACGAGAACAACGTCGATCTCCGCCTCGCCACCCGGGTCACCCACCTCGACCCGGTCGCCCACACGGTCACCCTCGACGGCGTCGACCCGGTGCGGTACGACAAACTCCTGCTCACCACCGGCTCCCGGGTCCGCACCCTGCCCGTCCCCGGCGCCGAGCTGACCGGCGTGCGCTACCTGCGCACCGTCGACGAGTCCGACGCCCTGCTCGCCCACCTCCGCATCGCGAGCAACGTGGTCGTCGTGGGGGCCGGCTGGATCGGCCTGGAGACCGCCGCCGCGGCCCGCAAGCACGGCGCCACCGTCACCGTGGTCGAGCAGGCGTCCCTGCCGCTCCAGCGGGTCCTCGGCGACGAGGTCGCGACGGTGTTCGCCGACCTCCACCGCGCCAACGGCGTCGACTTCCGCTTCGGTACCTCGGTGTCGTCCTTCGACGGCGACGGCACGCTGTCGTCGGTGACCCTGACCGACGGCACGGTCCTGCCGGCGGACATCGCGATCGTCGGCGTCGGCATCCAGCCCAACACCGAGCTGGCCGTCGACGGCGGCCTGGAGGTCGACAACGGCATCCTGGTCGACGCGGGCCTGCGCACCTCCGACCCGGACATCTACGCCGCCGGCGACGTGGTGAACCTGGAGCACCCGTGGCTGGGCCGGCGCATCCGCGTCGAGCACTGGGCCAACGCCCTCAACGGCGGCAAGGCGGCCGGCAAGGCCCTGCTGGGCGAGCCGGTGGTCTTCGACCGCGTCCCGTACTTCTTCTCCGACCAGTACGACCTGGGCATGGAGTACTCCGGCTTCGCCGAGCCGGGCGGCTACGACCGCGTGGTCTTCCGCGGCGACGTCGCGGCGCGGGAGTTCATCGCCTTCTGGGTCAAGGACGGCCGCGTCCTGGCCGGCATGAACGCCAACGTGTGGGACGTGACGGACGACATCCAGCAGCTGGTCCGCGCCGGCTACGCGGGCCGCCCGGTCGACCTGGCCCGCCTGGCCGACCCGGACGTGCCGCTGGGCGACCTGCTCGGCTGAGGTCGCTACCGCGACGAGCGGCGGTGGGCCTGGTGGAGGCGCTTCGCCAGGAGGTCCAGTTCGGTGATCAGCTCCGGTGGTTCCAGGACCGTGAAGTCGTGGCCCAGCAACGCCAGGCGGGAGGCCAGGAACGGCAGGGAGTCGGCGCCCGCGGTCAGCAGGCAGCGGTCGCGGTCCATGGCCTCGACCACCGCGGTGGTGGCGGGTACCAGCTCGGCGACCACGTCGGCGGGGGCCTCGATGACGACGCGGGCGCGGTGGCGGTACACCGACGTCGTGATGGCGTCGGCGACGAACGCGGCGGCATCGGGCGCGTCGCGGTCGGAGTAGCGTGGGCCCGCGGCCGGCCGGCCGGTGATCCGGTCGGCGCGGAACGTGCGCCAGTCGTCGCCGGAGTAGGCCATCAGGTACCACCGGCGGCCGGCATGGACCAGGCGGTGCGGCTCGACGTCGCGGGTGCCGAGCTGGCCGTCGCGGCGGCGGTACTCGAACGTGAGGCGGTGCCGGCTGTGGCACGCCTCCGCGATCACGGCCAGCACCTCGGGGTCGACCGTCGGGGCGGGGCCGCCGAGCGGCACCGTGGCCTGGCGCAGCGCGGCCGCCCGCTCGCGCAGCCGGGCCGGCAGGATGCGCTCCAGCTTCGCCAGCGCCCGCAGCGACGTCTCCGCGATGCCGGTCATGCTGGTCGAGGTGCGCAGGCTCAGCACCACCGCGACGGCCTCGTCGTCGTCGAGCAGCAGCGGCGGCAGGACCGAGCCGGCGCCGAGGCGGTAGCCGCCGGCCACGCCCGGGGTGGCCTCGACCGGGTAGCCGAGCTCGCGCAGCCGTGCCACGTCGCGCCGCAGCGTCCGCACCGTGACCTGGAGCCGCTCGGCCAGCTCGGCGCCGGACCACTCCGGCCTGCGCTGCAGGATCGACAGCAGGCGCAGCAGCCGGGCCGACGTGTCGAGCATGGACCCGATTCTGCCAGCCATTGAGGACCGAACCTGTCCGCGATTGTGGTTAGCGTGAGGTCATGGCATACGAGTTCCAGGTCACCCAGGACAGCACCGACCCGCACAACCTCGCCGACTGGTGGGCCGAGACCCTGGGCTGGGAGGTCGAGCCCCAGGACGAGGCGTTCATCCGCCGCATGGTCAGCGAGGGCCACGCCCGCGAGGATGAGACCACGACCCACAACGGGAGGCTCGTGTGGAGGGCGGGCGCCGCGATCCGCCACCCCGACCGGCCGCGGGTGCTGTTCCAGTGGGTGCCCGAGGAGAAGACGACCAAGAACCGGATGCACCTCGACGTGCGGGTCGGCGACGAGGACCTCGACGCCGTGGTGCAGAAGCTGGTCGACCGGGGCGCGACGTTCGTGCACCACCGCTCGCAGGGGCCCTACACCTGGAGCACCCTCACGGACCCACAGGGGAACGAGTTCTGCGTGTCCCGCTGAGCGCGACCCGCGAAACCACCGCGAGCGGGGGCCGGCCCACACGCGGTCACCGGGTGCCGGGGGTCACCAGGCCCGTCTCGTAGGCCAGCACGATCGCCTGGGCGCGGTCGCGCAGGGACAGCTTCGACAGGATCCGCGCCACGTGCGTCTTCACCGTGGCGTCGCTGAGGTGGAGGCGCCCGGCCAGCTCGGCGTTGCTCAGGCCGCGGGCCAGGAGGCGGAGCACCTCCAGCTCGCGCGGGGTGAGGGACGACAGGTCGCGGTGGACCGTGGCCGTCTCGCGGGTCGCGTAGCGCTCGATCAGGCGGCGGGTGATGGCCGGGGCCAGCAGCGCGTCGCCCGCGCGGACCAGCCGCACCGCCGCCACGAGGTGCTCCGGGCTCACGTCCTTGAGCAGGAAGCCGCTCGCGCCCGCCGACAGGGCCGCGTAGACGTAGCGGTCCAGGTCGAACGTGGTCAGGATGACGACCCGCGGCGGCGGCTCCGGCGCGGGGGCCGACAGGATGCGGCGGGTCGCCTCCAGGCCGTCCATCTCGGGCATCCGGACGTCCATCAGCACCACGTCCGGGGACGTGCGCCGGACCGCCTCGACGGCCTCCACGCCGTTGGCGGCCTCGCCGACGACCGAGATGCCGTCGGCGCTCAGGATCATGCGGAAGCCCGTGCGCACCAGGGCCTGGTCGTCGGCGATGACGACCCGCGGCGGACCGGTCACGGACCCTCCGCTTCGCTCCGGACCGGTCACGGACCCTCCGCTTCGCTCCGGACCGGTCACGGACCCTCCAGGGGCAGTTCGGCGAGGACCCGGAAGCCGCCCGTCGGGCGCGGGCCCGCCGCCAACGTACCGCCGTAGACCGCGAGCCGTTCGCGCAGGCCCGCCAGCCCGCGGCCGCTGCCGCGGGCGCCCGCCGGGACGCCGCCCGAGTCGGTGACCTCGATGCGCAGCACGGCGCCGTCGGCCACCGTGACCGAGACGGTCGCCGACGCGCCGGCCGCGTGGCGCATGACGTTGGTGAGGGCCTCCTGGACGACCCGGTACGCGGCCAGGTCGATCCCCGGCGGCAGGCCGTCGACCGGGGACACGTCCAGCGTCACCGCAAGACCCGTCGAACGGACCCGCTCGACCAGCGCGGGCAGGCCGGCGAGCGAGGGCTGGGGCGCCAGGTCGAGGCCGTCGTCGTCGACCGTGAGCAGGCCGATCACCTGCCGCAGCTCGGTCATCGCGGCCCGGCCGCCGGCCTCGACGGCCAGCAGCGCCTCCTTCGCCAGCGCGGGGTCCGTGTCGAGCACCTTGCGCGCCGCGCCGGCCTGCACGACCATCACGCTCACGTTGTGGCTCACCACGTCGTGCAGCTCGCGGGCCAGCCGGGCCCGTTCGAGGTCGGTGGCCAGGCGGGCCGCCTCGTGGGCGCGCTGCCGCCAGACGTGGATCGCGTTGGCGGCCACGCCGACCGAGGACAGCAGCACGAAGGTCACCACGCCGGACGGCAGGCCGGGCAGCGTGCGGCTGCTGCCGGTGATCACCAGGACGCCCGCGACGACCACGCTGACGAGCGCGAGGTTGCGGTACCGGCTGTACATCGGGGCGCTGTACGCGGCCACCACGGACGCGACGACGGTCCAGGTCGGGTCGCCGCCCTCGGTGTAGACGCGCGCCGCGGCCAGGGCGATGATCCAGAACGACGCGAGCGGGAAGCGGCGGCGGGCCGCCAGCGGCAGCGCCGACGCCGCCGCGACCAGGAACAGCTGCCAGTCGTGCGACTCCACGGGCGGCGGCTCCAGCGGCTCCCCGAACGGAGGCGGGGACGGCGGCGGCAGGTCCGGGAACAGCTCGATCGGCAGCGGCTCGTGGACCTGCTCGGCCACGCCGTTGACGGCGCCGATCGTGAGCAGCACGGCGAGGATGACGTCGGCCGCCAACGCCCAGGCGGTGAGCCGCGGCGGTTCGCCGGTCGTCCGCCGCAGCCAGGCGATCGCGGCCCACCCTCGCCGCCGGATCGCTTCCATCGCACCAGTGTGGCAAGCGCGCCCGCGGGCGCGCGTCCCGACCGATGCGTACATCGCAGTGATGACGCGAACCGCTACCGTGGCCGACGCGCACCGCGCGGTCCCGCCAATACGGTCCGTTACCATGACGGCAGTCGACAGGGCACTCATCGAGTGCGAAGGCGTGACCAAGCGGTACGACAACGGCACCCCGGCGCTCGCGGGGCTCGACCTGCGGGTGCGCGCGGGCGAGGCGCTCGCCGTCCTGGGACCGTCCGGCAGCGGCAAGTCCACGCTGCTCAACCTGGTCGCCGGGCTGGACCGGCCGAGCGAGGGCACGGTGACGGTCGACGGCGTGCGGGTCGACCGGCTCGGCGAGGCGGCGTCGGCGCGGTACCGGCGCGAGCGGATCGGCATGATCTTCCAGTTCTTCAACCTCCTCGACGACCTCACCGTGCTCGACAACGTGCTGCTGCCGGCCCAGCTGGCCCGCACGCCCCGGGCCGAGGCGCGGGCGCGGGCGCTGGAGCTGCTGCGGTACCTCGGCATCGAGCGGTACCAGGAGACGTATCCGGGCCGGCTGTCCGGCGGCGAGCGGCAGCGGGTCGCGGTGGCCCGCGCGCTCATGAACCGCCCGCCGCTGCTGCTCGCCGACGAGCCGACCGGCGCGCTGGACACCGCCTCCGGCCACGACGTGCGCAAGCTGCTCACCGAGCTCAACCGCGACGGGCAGACCCTGGTGCTGGTCACCCACGACCTCGCGCTGGCCGAGGCGTGCGCCACCCGGACCATCGAGCTGGTCGACGGGGAGGTGACCCGGTGAAGCGGCTCGTCATCGCGCTCACCACGCTGCTCGCCGTCACCGCGTCGGTGCTGGCGGCCGGGCTGCTGGTGGAGGCGCGCGGGCCGTTCGACC
This sequence comes from Dactylosporangium sp. AC04546, assembly GCF_022095675.1. Classification (GTDB taxonomy): domain Bacteria; phylum Actinomycetota; class Actinomycetes; order Mycobacteriales; family Micromonosporaceae; genus Dactylosporangium. Next base: position 26,516 of record NZ_JAHYSG010000056.1, read on the forward strand.
GCACGTTCGCCCGCCTGCACGGCGCGCACCTCGCCGCCGAGTTCGACGCCGGGGAGGCGACCGCCGACCAGGTCGCCGCGACCGCGCGGGTGGCCGGGGTGACCGCTGCCGCGGGCCCGTTCCCGACCGTCGGCGTCCGGCCCCGCACGGTGGCGGCGCAGGTGCCCGGCGAGCACGGGCCCGCCGTCCCACCCGGGATCGAGCTGCCGCCGGTGACGGTCGTCGGGCGGGCCGATCCCGGCGGCGACGTCGACCGCCTGGAGCTCACCGCCGGGCGGTGGGCGACCGGGCCGGGGGAGGTCGTGTGGCTGGCCGGCGCCGTGCCGTTCGAGATCGGCGAGCAGTTCGCCGCCGGTGGCACGACGCTCACGACCGTCGGGTTCGCCCGGTCCGCGGGGCAGACCGCGCAGGCCTGGGCCACCCCGGCGACGGTCGCGGCGATCAGCGGGCCGCGCGGGTTCCAGATGCTCTACCGCCTGACGAGCGCCGGGACGGACGCCGAGGTGAACGCCGTTCGGGAGGCGGTCGCGGCCACGGTACCGCCGGAAGCCCTGACCGGCGGCGCCTCCTACCTCACCGTCAAGCGGGTCGCCGAGCGGATGGCGGCGCTCTTCCTGCCCTTCGTGGTCGCGTTCGGCGTGCTCGGCCTGGTCATGTCCGTCCTCGTCATCGGCATCGTGGTCAGCGGCGCCGTCGGGAGCGAGACCCGGCGCATCGGCATCCTCAAGGCGCTCGGGCACACCCCGGCGCAGGTCGCCCGCCGGTACCTCGCGCAGGCCCTGGTGCCGGCGGCGATCGGCGCCGCGGTGGGCGTGCTGCTGGGCAACCTCGCGGCGGTCCCGGTCCTCACCGACGAGTTCTCCGGCGGTGCGACGCTCCCGCCGTGGATCTCCGTGGCGGTACCGCTGGGCGCCCTCGCCGTCGTCGCCGCGACCGCCCTCGCCCCGGCGCTGCGGGCGGCCCGGCTGCGCACCGTCGAGGCGCTCGCCGTCGGGCGCACCCCGGCGGTCGGCCGCGGCCGCACCGCCCGCCGGCTGATCGGCCGGCTGCCGCTGCCCCGGCCGGTGACCCTCGGGCTGGCCAACCCCTTCACCCGGCCCGGCCGTTCGGTGACGATCGCCGCCGCGGTCGCGCTCGGCGCGCTCGGCGTGACCTTCGGGGTCGGCCTGGCGCTGTCGGTCGGCGGGGTCCAGGCGGCCCTCAACCGCCGCGACGCCGGCGACGTGATCGTCCGCGCCGAGCGCCCGGGCGGCCCGGCGCCGTCGGTCGCCGCGGTGCGGGCCCAGCCGGGAACCGCGCGGCTGTTCACCACGACCCGGCTGGAGCTTCCCGTCGCCGGGCTGGCCGGCCTGGTCCAGACGGTGGCGTTCGACGGCGACGCGTCCTGGGCGACGTACGAGATCCTGGACGGCCGCTGGTTCGCGGGGCCGGGCGAGGCGGTCGTGCCGACCGGTTTCCTCACCGCCACCGGCCTGCGCGTGGGCGACGACGTGGTGGTGGGCGGCACCACTCGCCTGCGCATCGTGGGGGAGGTGCTCGACCTGCGCTCCGACGGCGTCCGGCTGATCACCGACGCGCGCTCGCTGGCCGGCCTCGAGCAGTTCGACGGCTTCTCCGAGATCCACGTCGACCTGGTCGCCGGCACCGCACCGCAGGCCTGGGCCGACACGTTCAACGCCGGGCACTCCGACCTGCACGCCGAGGTGAACACCGGCGAGATCAGCGGCACGGTCGTCGCCCTGGACACCATGGCCGGCACGCTGACGCTGCTGCTCGTGGCCGTGGCCGGGCTGGGCGTGCTGAACACGGTCGTGCTCGACACCCGCGAGCGGGTCCACGAGCTCGGCGTGTGCAAGGCGCTGGGCATGGCACCGCGGCAGACGGTCGCGCTGGTGCTGACGTCGGTCGCGGGCATCGGCCTGGTGGCCGGCCTGGCCGGCGTGCCGGCCGGGATCGCGCTGCACGGCGCGGTGATGCCGGCGATGGGCCGGGCCGCGGGCACCCACCTCCCGGCGTCCGTGCTCGACGTCTACGGCCCCGGCCTGGTGGCCGCCCTGGCCACGGGCGGCCTGCTCATCGCAGTGGCGGGCGCCCTGCTCCCGGCCGGCTGGGCGGCCCGCACGACCACGGCCCGGGCGTTGCGCACGGAGTGAGCCCGGGCCGTCGGCGCAGAACAGCCGCGCAGGAGTAGGGGTTTCCCCACCCCGGTCGCATGGTTCGCCGTGTGCCGCCGTCGGGCCGATCCCGGGAGGCTCGACGGCATGACCACGATCGTCGAACTCGTCGCCGTCTCCAAGCACTACCCGGGCGGTCCCACGGCGCTGGACAGCGTCTCGGTGGCCTTCGCCGCCGGCACGTTCACCGCCGTCATGGGGCCGTCCGGGTCGGGCAAGTCGACCCTGCTGCACTGCGCCGCCGCGCTCGACCGCCCGGACGGCGGCCGGGTGCTGCTCGCCGGGCAGGACCTGGCCGGGCTGCGCGAACCCCGGCTCACCGAGGTGCGGCGGCGGCGCGTCGGGTTCGTGTTCCAGCAGTACAACCTGATGGACTCGCTCTCCGTCTGGCACAACGTCCTGCTGCCGCAGCGGCTCGCCGGGGTGCGGCCGGACCGGGACTGGGCGCGCGAGGTGCTGCGCCGGGTCGGCCTCGCCGACCGCTCGTCCGCGCGGCCCGCGAGCCTGTCCGGCGGGCAGCGGCAGCGGGTCGCCCTGGCCCGCGCGCTGGCCGGCCGGCCGGAGGTGATCTTCGCGGACGAGCCGACCGGCGCGCTCGACCTGGCCAGCGGCCGGGAGGTGCTGGCGCTGCTGCGCGAGGCCGTCGACGACCTCGGTACCACCGTCGTCATGGTGACCCACGACCCGGCCGCGGCCGGCTGGGCCGACCGGGTGGTCTTCCTGGCCGACGGGCGGATCGTCACGGAGCTTGCCGCCCCGACCGCCGAGCTGGTCGCGGCGCACATGACGGCGGTGAGCGCGCGATGATCCGCCTCGCCCTGGGCACGCTGCGCACGCACCGCGCCGCCTACGCCGGGACGTTCTTCGCGGCGGTACTGGCGGTGGCCCTCCTCTGCGGCGCCGGCCAGCTGCTCGCGTCGGTGCTGACCGCCACGCCGCCCGCCGACCGGTTCGCCGCGGCCGACGCCGTTGTCTCCGGCGCGCGCGAGGTCAGCGTCACGACGACGAAGCACAAGAAGGACAAGGCCAAGACGAAGACCAAGACCGAGCGGCTGACCGGCGCCGGCACCCTGCCGGCCGGCCTGGCCGACCGGCTGCGCGCGGTGCCGGGCGTCACCGCCGTCGTCGCCGACACGGCGGCGCCGGTGCGGATCGCCACCCCGGACGGCCGGGCCGTGCTCGGCGCCGACGACGCGCCGGTCGTCGCGCACGGCTGGGCCTCGGCCGCGGTCACGCCCTTCACGCTGCGCTCCGGCCACGCGCCCGGGCCCGGCGAGGTGGTGCTGGACGCCGACCTGGCCGCCCGGGCCGGCGACACGCTCGTGCTGACGTCGCGCACCGGCGTCCGTACCGTCCGGGTCGCCGGGGTCGCGGTGCCGGCCGGCCGGGCCGCGCTGCCGGCCCAGGGCGCGCTGTTCCTGGCCGACGCGGACGTCGCCGCGGTCACCGGCCTGGCCGGCCCGACGGCGGTGGCGGTGTTCGGCTCCGGCTTCACGCTGCCGTCCGGGACCGGGCAGGTGCTGACCGGCGCCGACAAGGTGCGGGCCGACCTGCCGGGCGCGCTGCCCGACTACATCGCGCCGATCTCGATCTTCGGGTTCGTCATCGGGCTCACCGGGTTCGCCGCCGTGTTCGTGCTCACCGGCACCGTGACGCTCGGCGTGCGGCAGCGGCTGCGGGAGCTGGCCCTGCTGCGCACGGCCGGCGCGACGCCCGGCCAGCTGCGCCGGCTGCTGGGCCTGGAGAGCCTGCTGCTCGCCGGGCTGGCTTCTTTGGTCGGCGCCCCGCTGGGCATCCCGTTCGCGGCGGTGGTCGCCGCGCGGTTCCGGGCGCTCGGCGCGGTGCCGGCCCAGTTCGAGGTCCGGGTCAACGTGCTCGTCGTGCTGGGCGCCGTCGCCGCCGGGCTGCTCGTCGCGTACGCCGCGGCCCGCCTCGCCGGGCGCCGCGTGGTGCGGATCGCGCCCACCCAGGCCCTGGCCGAGACGGCGGTCGCCCCTGCCGGCGGGGTGGTGCCGCGGGTTCTCGCCGCGCTGGTGACCACGGCCGGCGCCGTCGCGGTGCTGACGTTCGTGCCGCTCGGCGGGCCGCTCGGGATGGGCATGAGCTTCGTGTCCACCGCGCTGCTGCTGTGCGCGGTCGCCGCGCTCGGGCCGCTCGTGGTCCGGCCGGTCACCGCCGTCGTGTCCCGCGTCCTCGGGATCGGCGGGGCGACCGGGCGGCTGGCCGCGATGGTGACCCGGGCCGAGAGCCGCCGGGTCGCCGCCGTCGCCGTGCCGCTCGTGCTGATGTTCGCCCTCAACGCCGTCATGCTGCTCAACGGCGCCCTGCTCACCGACCTGGCCGCCGCCGAGCAGGCCGCGCGGACGGCCGCGGCGACCGGGCGGGCGCCGGGCGGGATGCCGCTGGCCGAGGCGCGGAACGTGGTGACCGCTCCCGGCGTCACCGGCGCGGCGGTCACGCTGCCGACGCGGGCGATCGTCGTGCGGGACGGCAAGCCGGAGGACTACGCCGCCCAGGGCCTGCTGACACTGGGGGCCGAGCCGGTCCTCGACCTGGACGTCCGGGCCGGTGCGCTGGGCGGGGACGGGACCTTCGCGGCCAGCACCTACCTCGCGGACGGGTACGGCTGGCACGTCGGCGACACCGTCGCGGTCTGGCTGGCCGACGGCACCGAGGTCCCGCTGCGGCTGTCCGCCGTCTATGCCCGGGCCCGCGGCTTCGGCGACCTGGTCCTGCCGGCGGAGCTGGTGGCGGCCCACGACGCCGCCGGCCTGGTCGGCGCGGTCTGGCTGCGTGGTGCCGGCGGGTCGTCCGCCGCGGCCGTGGCCCCGGCCGCGGACTCGAACCAGCAGGGCGCCTGGGAGTTGATGGTGGTCGTTTCTCTGGGATTTACCGCGGTCGCTGTGGTCAACACCTTCGCGATGGCGGCGGCCGGGCGGCGGCGGGAGTTCGCCGACCTGCGGCTGGCCGGGGCGACCGCCGGGCAGCTGCACCGGCTGGCGGCGCGCGAGGCGCTCATCACGGTCGCCGTCGGGCTGCTGCTCGGTGCGCTGGTCACCGGCGTCGTGACCGGGGTGTTCAGCGTCGCGCAGGACGGCACGCTGCGGCTGTTCTCAGACCCCCGCACGTACCTCACCATGCTCGGCACCGTCGGCGGCCTCGGCCTGCTGGCGGGCGTGCTGCCGACCCGGTTCGCCGTCCGGCCTCGTTGATCATGGGTAGCATCGGGCGGGTGCTGCTCCGGACGGTCAAGGCCCTCGCCTACCTGGCCGGCGGCCTCGTCGCCGGGGTCGCCGGCCTGGTGTGGGCGGTGCTGAGCACGCTCGTCACCGCCGTCCTGTCGGTCACCCAGCTCGGCGGCCCGGCGTTCCTCGGCGCCACCTGGGTGACCCGGCGGTTCGCCGGGCTGGAGCGCCGGCGGGCCGGCTGGGTGCTCGGCGCGCCGATCGGCTCGCCGTACGTCCCGGTGCGCGGGCGCGGCCTCCGCGAGCGGGTCCTCGCGACCGCCGCGCAGCCGGCGACCTGGCGGGACCTGGCCTGGCTGATCGCCCTGTTCCCGCTCGGCCTGGCCGGTGGCGTGGCCGCCGTCGTCGTCACCGCGGTCGACCTGGGCGCGATCCTGGCGCCGCTGTGGCTGTGGGCGGTACCGAACCCGCACGCGCCGTTCCCGGCCCGGCCGCTGATGACGACCGTGCCCGGGCGGTTCGCGCTGGTCCTGCTCGGGCTGGCGGTGCTGCCGCTCGCCGCCTGGTTCGTGCGGTGGCTGGCCGGCCTCGTCGCGGCTGCGGCGCGGACACTGCTGGCACCGGGCCTGCACCGGCGCCTCGTCGAGGAGACCGAGCGGCTCGCCGAGACCCGCCGCCGGGTGGTCGACGCCCAGGCCGCGGAGCTGCGCCGCATCGAACGCGACCTGCACGACGGGGCGCAGGCCCGGATCGTCGCGGCGGGGATGACCCTCGCCCTGGCCGCCCGCAAGCTGCGCACCGCGGCCGGCCCGTCCGCCGGCGGCGCTTCCGGCGGCGCTTCGGCCGGTTCGGATGTCGGGGCCGACATCGGGCTGGCGCGGCGGCAGCTCGACGAGGCCCTCGCGGAGCTGCGGCGGCTCGTCCGCGGCATCCACCCGCCGATCCTCACCGACCGCGGCCTGCACGCGGCCGTCGCCGCGCTGGCCGGCGACAGCCCGCTCGACGTGACCGTCGACGGCGACACGGACCGGTACCCGGCCGCGGTCGAGTCGGCGGCCTACTTCGTCGTGGCCGAAGGCCTCGCCAACGCCGCCAAGCACTCGGCGGCGAGCCGCTGCACGGTCACCCTCGCCCGGGCTGGCGACGCCGTGCGGGTCCGCGTCGCCGACGACGGCCGCGGCGGCGCCGACCCGGCCGGGTCCGGCCTCGACGGCCTGCGGCGGCGGGTCGAGGCCCTCGACGGCACGCTCACCATCGACAGTCCACCGGGCGGCCCGACCGTCCTGCACGCGGAGTTCCCATGCGCATCGTGATCGCCGAAGACCTGCTTCTGCTCCGCGAGGGCATGGTGCGGCTGCTGACCGACACCGGCCACACCGTGGTCGCCGCCGTCGCCGACGCGCCGGGCCTGCTCGCCGCGGTCGCCGCGCACCGGCCCGATCTGTCCATCGTGGACGTCCGGCTCCCGCCCGGGTTCCGCGACGAGGGGCTGCGGGCGGCGCTGGAGCTGCGGGCCGCCGCGCCGGACACGAAGGTGCTCATCGTGTCGCAGTACGTCGAGCGCGCCTACGCCGCCGAGCTGCTCGCCGACGGCCGGGGCGGCGTCGGCTACCTGCTGAAGGACCGGGTCACGGCGCTCGACGACTTCCTCGACGCGATCGAGCGGGTCGCCGCGGGCGGCACCGCCATGGACCCCGAGGTGGTCCGTCAGCTGTTCACCCGCGGCGCCCGCCACCACGGCGTCGAGGCGCTCACCGCCCGCGAGCGCGAGGTGCTCGACCTGATGGCGCAGGGCCTGTCCAACTCGGCGATCTGCGCCGCGCTGTTCCTCGCCCCGGTCTCCGTCGAGAAGCACATCACCAGCATCTTCGGAAAGCTGGACCTGCCACCGGCCGACGACACCAACCGCCGCGTGCGCGCCGTCCTGGCGTACCTCAACGGCTAGAACTCCTCCCACGTGGCCGGGTCCTGCTTGGGGGAGCGGCCCGAGTCGAGGGCGGTGACCGCGGCCACCTCGTCCGGGCTGAGCGTGAAGCCCTCGACGTCGAGGTTGAGCCGCTGGCGCTCGGCGTTGCCGGAGTGCGGTACCGCCGTGATGCCCCGCTCCAGCAGCCAGCGGAGCACGACCTGGGCGCCGGTCACGCCGTGCCGGGCGGCGATCTCCGTGACCACGCCGTGGTCGAGGATGCCGGTGTTGCGCTCCAGCGGGCTCCAGGCCTGCACGACCGTGCCCCGGCGCTGGACCGCCTCGACCATCTCGGTCCGCGCGAACGACGGCGAGACCTGGAGCTGGTCGACCGCCGGCTGGACGCCGGTCGCGGCGACGACCGCGTCGAGGTGCTCGGGCAGGAAGTTCGACACGCCGACCGAGCGGATCAGGCCCTCCTGCTGCAGCGCCACCATCTCCTCGTACGACTCGACGTACTTGCCGACCGCCGGCATCGGCCAGTGGATCAGGTACAGGTCGACATGGTCGAGGCCGAGGCGGGTCAGCGACGCCTCCAGGCCCGGCCGGGTGGCGGCGCGGCCCTGCTCGCTGCCCCGCAGCTTGGTCGTCACGAAGATGTCGGCGCGGGGCAGGCCGCTCTCGCGCAGCGCGGCGCCGACCGCGTCCTCGTTGCCGTACGACGCGGCGGTGTCGATCAAGCGATAGCCGAGGTCCAGCGCTCGCAGTACCGCATCCGTGGCCGCGCGGCCCTTGAGCGGATAGGTGCCGTAACCCAGCGCGGGCATCTCGGCGCCGGAGTTCAGCGTGATCTTCATGGGCTCCACCCTACGAGAGACATTTGCTTCAGATGGCGTTTGATGCGTCGATGTACTGGTGCAAGGTCAGCCGGACCGGGGTGGGCGCGCCGTGGAGCGAGATCGTGACATGGCGATGGCCGCCATCCGGTCCGTCTACCGGATCACGGGGCGCATCAACACCGGCGTCACGCTCGCCGAGACGCTGCAGCTCATCGTCGATGCCGTGGTCGACGGCGTCGGCTTCGGCGTGGCCGTGGCGAACTACCTGCACCCGGACAAGGTCTACGAAGCGGTCGCGATCGCCGGGTCGGACGAGGCGCGCGACACGCTGCTCGGTGTGCGCTATCCGGCCGAGGAGCTCGACGGCTACCTGGAGCGGGCCGAGCGGTGGGGTCAGCTGCGGTACCTCCCCCAGGAGCGGTTCAGCGACGCCATCCCCTCGTGGGTCCCCGCGGAGGTCCCCGGCGCCACCGAGGGCGACGACGACGCCTGGCACCCGCTCGACGCCCTGTTCGCGCCGCTGCGGGCCCCCGACGGGCAGCTGGTGGGCATCCTCGGCGTCGACCTGCCGGCCGACGGGCGCAAGCCCGGCCCGCTGCAGCGCGAGCTGCTGGAGATGCTCGCCGCGCAGGCCGGGATCGCGATCGACAACGCCAACCTGGTCGAGGCCCTGCGCCGCGAGCGCCGGCAGCTGGCCGCCAGTGAGGCCGCGTTCCGGCTCGCCTTCAACGGCGCCGGCACCGGCATGTGCATGATCGGGATGGCCGATGACCGGACCCGGCTGAACCGGGTCAACCCGGCCCTGTGCCAGCTCCTCGGGCGCGACGAGGACGTGCTGCTCAGCATGCGCTTCGCCGACCTCATCCACCCCGACGACGTCGACGAGGGCCGCGCGATCCTGGTCGACGCGTTCGGCGGCGCGCCCATGCACGACCACGAGCTGCGCTGCGTGCGCGGCGACGGCGAGGTCGTCTGGGTGTCGGCCACCGTCTCCGTGGTCGCCGGCCCGCCGCCGTTCGCGATCGCCCAGGTGCAGGACATCACCGGCCGGAAGGCGGCCGAGGCCGACCTGGTCCGCCGGGCCTCGCGCGATCCGCTGACCGGCCTGGTGAACCGCGAGGCGCTCGCCGCGCCGCTGGACGCCGCCGTCCGCCGGGCGGCCGGCGGCGGTGAGACCAGTGCGCTGCTGTTCTGCGACCTCGACGACTTCAAGGTCGTCAACGACACGTTCGGCCACGACGCCGGCGACGCGGTGCTCGTCGCGGTCGCCCAGCGGCTGGGGTCGCTGGTCCGCCCGACCGACACGGTGGCCCGCCTCGGCGGCGACGAGTTCGTGATCCTCACCGAGGACGTGCCCGCCGACGACCTGGCCGCGCTGGTCGACCGGGTCGAGCGCGCGGTGTCCGCGCCGATCGGTCACGAAGGTCACGCTCTGCGCGTGCGGGTCAGCGTCGGCGTGGCCGTGATCGATGCCACGATTTCCGATGCCGGAGCGGCCCTGCGCGCCGCCGACCGGGCGATGTACCTGGTCAAGGGCCATCGACACGCCTCCGGGGTGACCGGCCGGGTGACAGCGTTCGGTGAGCATGCGGGTGCGCCGGGTGGGATCCCGTTGCTGCGGTTGGCCGGGCCGGATAACGGCCAGTAGTGTCGGGTCGTCTGCTCCGGTCGACGGGCGCCGTGTTGGTGCCGCCGGGCAGGCGCCGTCGAGTCGCGACCCGTTCGCGAGCCGGGGACCCAGGTAGTTCTGGGGTGTATCCGCGCGCCGGCCTCCCAGCCGGCCCGTGGTAGGGCGAATCCTCCCGCCCGAACCCGTCAGCTAACCCGGTAGGCGGCCTCGGAAGGAGTTCAGGCTCGTGCGTCAGCATGCTGGTTCAGATGCTTCCCCGACGGCCGTCCGCCGTCCACCCATTCGACGGGTGAGCCCCGCCTAGCGGCTCCTGTTTCGCGATTTCGCGCGGCACCTTGCTCCACGGTGCCGTGCCGATGACTCCTGCGCTCATTCGTCTGTTGAGGGAAGCGTTTCCGTGAGAGTTCTGCCACGTCAGTTCCATCCACGTCATCGCCGGGCCGGGCTGGCCGTCAGGGCCGGCGCCGCCTCGATCGCCGCGCTGTCCGTCACCATGCTGACGGCCGGCTCCGGAGCGTCCACTTTGGACAGCCGCTTCGTGGCGCTGCCGGCGTACGCCGCCTACGAGGCGCCGCCGGCCGCCGTGCCCACCATCCCACCGACCGTCCCGCCGGCCGTCCCGCCAACCGTCCCGCCAGCCACGCCGCCGGCCTCGGTCCCGCCCGCCGCCGCGCCGGCCAAGCCGCAGCCGGTCGCCGGCCTCGACCAGCGCCAGATGGACAACGCCGCGACCATCGTGCGCCAGGGTCGCGCCCAGGGCATGCCGCAGCGCGCCCTCGTCGTCGCGGTCGCGACGGCGATGCAGGAGAGCGACCTGTACAACGTCGCGAGCAAGGCCGTGCCCTCGTCGCTGCAGCTGCCGCACGAGGGCCTGTCGACCGACCATGACTCGGTCGGCCTGTTCCAGCAGCGGGCCAGCCAGGGCTGGGGCACCGTGCCGCAGCTCATGGATCCGGCCCACTCGGCGATGCTGTTCTACAGCGCGCTGGCGCAGGTCCGGGGCTGGGAGCGCATGAGCGTGACGGCCGCGGCCCAGGCGGTGCAGAAGTCGGCCTTCCCCAGCGCCTACCAGAAGCACGCGGCGAAGGCCGAGCAGATCGTGGCCGCCCTGTCGTAGCGGACAGTCAGGTCGAGTGGCGGGTGGCGCGGCGGGCCAGCGCCACCAGCTCGGCCACCGCCGACGCCGACGGCGTGGCCAGGTCCAGGGCGAGCAGCGCCTGGGCCAGCAGATCGTCGGCCTGCTGGCGGCACCAGGCCCGGGCGCCCGACTGCTCGATGGCCTTCGCCGCCCGCTCCAGGTCGGCGTCGGTGAGGCGGCCCTTGCTCGTGAGCACCTCCGCGACCTCGGTCGCGCCCGCGGCCAGGGCCGCCGCGACCGGGAGGGAACGGCGGCGCCGGCGCAGGTCGGCGTAGAGCGGGCGGCCCGTCTCGGCCGGATCGCCCCAGATGCCGGTGAGGTCCTCGGTGAACTGGACGGCCAGGCCGAGCCGGACGCCGAACAGGCGCAGCTGGTCGACCTGGGCCAGGCTGCCGCCACCGGCCCGGGCGCCCAGCGCGCACGCGCAGCCGAAGACGGCCCCGGCGCGCTGCTCGGCCGAGCTCAGGCAGTCGCGGAGCAGGTCGCTGCCGGCCGTCGGGCCGCTGCCGAGGGCGAGCGCGGTGTGCTGGCCGTGCAGGAGCTGCTGGACGGTGTCGCCGAGGATGCGGACCGTGGCGCTGCCGGCGGCCGGGGCGGCGCGGTCGTGGGTCGGCTGGCGGAACGGGCCCGGCGCGCCGCGGGCCGGGGAGCCGGTGCCGGCGACGTCGAACGCGAGGGCGAGTAGCGCCTCGGCGCCGAGCGCCGCCCGCTGGGCGCCGAAGACGCTCCACGCGGTCGGGCGCTTCCGGCGGGACAGGTCGCCGTCGTAGAGGTCGCGGCGGATGGCCGCCCAGTGGTACACGAGCTCGATCATGACCGCCGCGGGCACCGCGTCGTGCGGGTCGCCGCCCACGGCGTCGGCGCTGACCAGCGTGAGGGCCGAGCGCTCGTGCGCCCCGTGGCCCCGCGGGCCGTCGGACCAGCCGAGCTGGAGCTCCGCGATCTCGCGGGACGGCTCGGGCAGCCGGCCCACCGCGGCGTGCAGGGCCGGGTCCACCAAGAGGCCGGCCCAGCCGAGGACGTCGTCCGCGTTGCGCAACACGATGACCATCAGCCGGCTCGCACCCCCATCGGCTCGGTTCAGGACCCGGTCAAGTATGCCGGTGCGGGTGCCTCGCCGTACCCGAAACGGCCGGTGTGGCGCCGGTGCTTGTCGTCCGGGCTCGTGCGTGTCGCGCGGCGCTCGGCGTGTCGGGGCGTTACGGCGGAATCGTCGTCCACTATGGACGGGCTGCGAGCCGGAGCGACGGATCCGGCGGCGACTGCACCGCCGGTGGCCGGTGCCGCAACGCCTCCCACGCGGCCTTCGGCCCGGCGGCGACGTCTCTGGCCGTGTTGTACCAGATCGTCACCCGCCGGCACCCGTCGCAGCGCGCCGGCACCCCGACGGCGTCGACCCCGAGCCGCCGGCACAGCGTGATCGCGCGGTGCAGGTGCAGTTCCTGGCTCACCAGCAGCGCCCGGTCGAGGCCGTACACGTCGTGGGCGCGGCGGCAGGTGTCGTAGGTGTCGAGGCCGAACGGGTCGACGACGACGCGGGACGGATCGACGCCCTGCCCCATCAGGTACTGCCGCATCACCCGGACCTCGTCACCGCTGCCCCCGTGGGCGTCGCCCGAGATGAGCAGGGCCTTCACCTTGCCCGAGCGCAGCAGCTCGGCGCCGATGTCGAGGCGGCCCTTGAGGAAGGGCATGGGCTGCTCGCCGCCGGGGGCCACCTGGGCGCCGAACACGATCGCGACGTCGGCGACCGGCGCGTCGGCGACCGTGCTGATCCGGCCCGCCGAGGACAGGCGTATCCACGCGGTCGGTGCCAGCACCAGAGCGGCCAGCACGACGACCGTGAGCAGGGCCCGGCCGGCCAGGCGCCGGCGGCGCTCCCGGCGGGTCTCCCGGCCCTCCGGCAGCGCGCGGCCCCGGCGCACGCGGCGCTCGGCCCGGCCGACCTCGAAGAGGAACCACCCGGGCAGCTCCCGGTCGTCGCGCAACCTCGTGCGCTCCCCGTCGTTCAGGAAGCCGGTGACGTGGTCGACCGCGACCGAGTAGCGGGTCATGCGGCGGGCGCCGCGGCTGCGGGAGGTGAAGATCAACCAGACGCCGAGTGTGGCGACGACCACCAGCCAGCCGAGCGGGCCACGGCCCCGGCTGCGGCGGCGCAGCCGCTCCTCGGCCGCCAGCCAGGCCAGACGGTCGTCGCGCAGCTTGGTCACCCGCGCAGCTTCGCACGGGTCGGCGGCTCGCCGCTGACCCGTGAGTCGTAAATTGTCGGTGCCGCGAGGCAGGATGTATCCCGTCGGACCCGGGGAGGTGGCGAATGGCCGGCAAGATCAAGGACGAGGACATCGCCCTGGTGCGTGAGCGCACGGCGATCGCCGACGTCATCTCCGAGCACGTCACCCTGAAGTCGGCCGGTGGAGGCAACCTCAAGGGGCTGTGTCCGTTCCACGACGAGAAGACCGCCTCGTTCAACGTCTCACCCGTCCGGAATGTGTATTTCTGTCACGGCTGCGGCGCCGGCGGCGACGCGATCAAGTTCCTCATGGACCACGACCACCTCTCGTTCGTGGAGGCGGTCGAGCGGCTCGCGGGGCGCGCCGGCCTCCAGCTGCGCTACGTCGAGGCCGGCGCGGCGCCGATCCGGCAGACCGGGCAGAAGCAGCGGCTCATCGCCGCGCACGCCGAGGCCGCCCGGTTCTATGCCGAGCAGCTCGGCACGCCCGGCGCCCGCGCGGCACGGGAGTTCCTCGCCGCGCGCGGGTTCACCCGCGAGGCAGCCGAGCGCTACGGCTGCGGGTTCGCCCCCGAGGGGTGGGACCCGCTGACGAAGCACCTGCGCCAGAAGGGCTACACAGCGGCCGAGCTGACCAGCGCCGGGCTGTCCCGCGAGGCGCGCTCCGGCAGCCTGATCGACCGGTTCCGCCGGCGGCTGCTCTGGCCGATCAAGGACATCTCGGGCGAGGTCATCGGCTTCGGCGCGCGCAAGCTGTTCGACGACGACGACGGGCCGAAGTATCTCAACACGCCCGAAACCCCGCTGTACAAGAAGTCGCACGTGCTGTATGGGATCGACCACGCGAAGCGGGAGATCGCCAAGCAGAGCCGGGTCGTCATCGTCGAGGGCTACACCGACGTGATGGCCTGCCACCTCGCCGGGGTGCCGGTCGCCGTCGCCACCTGCGGCACCGCGTTCGGCACCGACCACATCTCGGTGCTGCGCCGGCTGCTCATGGACGCCGACGGCTACGGTGGCGAGATCATCTTCACGTTCGACGGCGACGCCGCCGGGCAGAAGGCGGCGCTGCGCGCGTTCGAGGACGACCAGCGCTTCGTGGCCCAGACGTTCATCGCGGTCGGCCCCGACAACATGGACCCGTGCGAGCTGCGCCTGGCCAAGGGCGATGCGGCGGTCCGCGACCTGGTCGCCGACCGCCAGCCGCTGCTCGACTTCGCGCTGCGCTCGGTCATCCAGCGCTTCGACCTCGACCTGGCCGAGGGGCGGGTCGGCGCCCTGAAGGCGACCGCCCCGCTCGTCGCCAAGATCAAGGACCGGACGCTGCGCCCGGAGTATGCCCGGAAGCTCTCCGGCGACCTCGGCATGGAGCTGGAGACGGTGCAGCGCGCGGTCAACTCGGCGGCCAAGGGCGTCGTCGACGTCGTCCCGCCGCAGCGGCGCATCCTCGCCCCCGACAGCGCCGAGGCGCTCGTCGAGCGGGAGGCGCTCAAGCTCGCGCTCCAGCAGCCGGTGCTGGCCGGCCCGATGTTCGACGCGGTGGGTGCCGAGACGTATGCCCACCCGGCGTACCAGTCGCTGCGCGTCGCGATCGCCGAGGCCGGGGGTGCGTCGTCGGCGTCCGGCGGCGGCGCGGTCTGGATCGAGCAGGTCCGCGAGGCCTGCGTCGACCTGGCCGCGAGCGCGCTGGTCACGGAGCTGGCGGTCGAGCCGCTGCGGCTCGACGGCGACCCCGACCCGCGCTACGTCGAGGCGACGATCATCCGGCTCCAGCTGCCGGCGCTCAACCGCACGATCGCCGACCTCAAGTCGAAGCTGCAGCGCATCAACCCGGTGAGCAACGCCGACGAGCACCTGCGGTTGTTCAGCGAGCTGGTGTCGCTGGAGCAGCACGCCCGCGCGCTGCGTGACCGCGGTGCGAGCCGGTGGTGAGGAGCCTTCCGCCATGTTCGGTTTCCTGAAGCGCCGCCGGCTGCCCGCCGGTCGACGGCCCCCGCTGGCGCCCGACGAGCGCGTCGTGGCCTGGGCCGCCGCGACCGGCGACAACGTCGTCGTGGCCACCAACCTCGGGCTGTGGCTGCCCGGCGCCGACGAGCGGCTCGGCTGGCACGAGCTGCACAAGGCGACCTGGTCGGGCCGGCAGCTCGCGCTGGTCGCGGCCCGGGAGGTGCCGGTGGAGGGCGCCGACTACGTGGTGATGGAGGACCTGCCACCGCTGGTGCTCACGCTGCTCGACCCCGACCGGGTGCCCGAGCAGGTGCGGGTGCGGGTCAACAAGTCGATCGCGCACACCTCGCACCATCCGCTCGACGACGCGGCCGGCGTGCGCGTCGTGGGCCGGCGGGTGCCGGGGATCGACGGGCTGCTCTGGACGGTGCGATACGACGAGGGCGTCGACGCCGCCTCATCCGAGGTCGCGCGGCAGACCGCCGAGCTGGTCGCCTGGGCGCGCTCGGGCGCGGGCCCGACGCCCTAGCGTCACGGCCGCCCATCCGACGAGGGCGACGTCGAGGAACGCGCCGGGCACCTTCGTCTTGGTGGCCAGGCCCAGGCTGTCGGGCAGCGTGAGGAACACCAGCCCGGCCGCGGCCACGTGGACGGTGGTGCGCAGGCGGCCGTGCAGGTCCGTCGCGGCGAGCACGGCAATGCCCGCGATGGCGTACCAGGCGTAGAACACCGGACCGAGCACGGCGCCGGCGAGCAGTCCGAGGCCGGCCGCGGTGAGGACCCGTGTCCTGTCCCGGTACGCCCAGAGCCACAGGGCCAGCAGGACCCCGGCGAGGGCCAGGAAGCCGGCGGCCCGCGTCACGGCGACGGCCGTGTCGAACGCCTCCGGCGCGCCGAACCAGCGCAGGACGTAGCCGGCGGCCATGCCCACGCCGGTGGGGATCGACAGCCACTGGACCAGGCCGGTGGTGGAGCCCAGCGCCGTGACGAAGCCCAGGCCGTGCCCCGTGACCCAGGCCAGGACCGCGTAGGTGCCCACGGTGGTGGCGGCCAAGGCGGCCGTGCCCTTCCTCGTGAAGACCAGCAGCCACACGAACGGCGCGGCGATGAGCGCCGTCACCTTGATCGCTATGGCGAGCCCGAGCGCGACGCCCGCCAGTGCCGCGCTCCGGCGCGCCAGCGCGAACGCGGCCAGGACGAACGCCGCGAGCAGGATGTCGTTGTGGACGCCGGAGACGACGTGCACGAGGACCAGCGGGCTGGCGGCGAGCAGGGCGTTGGTCCTGTTCAGCTGGGCCGCCGCGGCGACGCAGAGCAGCAGGCCGAGGACGGCGACGACGCGGAACAGGCCGACGGCCACGTGCAGGTTGCCGTGCGCGAGCCAGGCGACGCCGCCCTCGATCGCCAGCCACAGCGGGCCGTACGGCGTCGGGGTGTCCTGCCACAGCGGCGGCACCGAGTCCAGCCACGTGCACGGCAGCTCCGACGGCCCCACCCGGTAGAGGTCGAGGCCGGCGTTGAACAGCTGGCCCTGGCAGGCGTAGGCGTACACGTCCTGCGCGCCCAGCGGAGGCGCGACGAGCAGCGGCAGGCTCCACAGGGCCGCGGTGACGAGCAGGCGCTTGCCGTCGGTCTCGTCGCGCAGCGCCCACCAGGCGTAGACGAGCAGAATCAGCGCGACGAACCAGACGACGACTCCGGTGACCCAGGCGGCGTCGTGGTGATACGGCTTGCCGGCGAGGAAGCCGCTGACGGCCAGCAGGACGGACGCGCCCAGCCCGAGCCAGCGCGGGTTGATGCGCACTGGTGCATGGTAAACGGATCGGATTTTGTCGTACCCCTGGGCTAGTGTCGGCGCGTGGCTGATGACGGGGCGTTGATCGAGGCTACGGGGCTGGTCAAACGGTTCGGTGACTTCACCGCGGTCGATGGCATCGACCTCCGGGTGGCGGCCGGCGAGGCATTCGGCTTCCTCGGGCCCAACGGGGCGGGGAAGTCGTCGACGATGCGCATGATCGGGTGCGTGTCGCGGCCGACGAGCGGCTCGCTGCGGATCCTGGGGCGCGACACGGCGACCGACGGCGCGGCGATCCGCTCGCGCCTCGGGGTCTGCCCGCAGCAGGACACGCTGGATCTCGAGCTGACCGTCGTGGAGAACCTGATCGTCTACGCGCGCTATTTCGGCATCCCGCGCAAGGTGGCCCGGGGCCGGGCCATGGAGCTGCTCGACTTCGTGCAGCTCGCCGACCGGGCGAACGACAAGGTGGAGCCGCTGTCGGGCGGCATGAAGCGGCGGCTGACGATCGCCCGCGCGCTCGTCAACGAGCCCGACATCGTGCTGCTCGACGAGCCGACGACCGGCCTCGACCCGCAGGCCCGCCACCTGGTGTGGGAGCGGCTGTTCCGGCTCAAGCAGCGCGGCGTGACGCTGGTGCTGACCACGCACTACATGGACGAGGCCGAGCAGCTGTGCGACCGGCTGGTCGTGATGGACGCCGGGCGGATCGTCGCCGAGGGCTCGCCCCGCCAGCTCATCGATCGCCACTCGACCCGCGAGGTGGTCGAGGTCCGCTTCGGCCTGGACCCGCTCGACGGCCTGGCCGACAAGCTCGACGGCATCGGCGAGCGCACGGAGGTGCTGCCCGACCGCGTCCTCGTCTACACCGACGACGGCGACGCCGGCGTGGTCGAGATCGCCGCGCGCGGCCTGACCCCGTCGAGCGTGCTCGTCCGCCGCGGCTCCCTGGAGGACGTGTTCCTGCACCTGACCGGCCGCACGTTGGTGGACTAGATGGCGACGCTCGCGGCCCTCGAATACCACCTGGTGTCCTACCGGCGCACCTGGCGCTCCAGCGTGTTCAGCTCGTTCGCGCTGCCCGCGATGTTCCTGGTCGCGATGGGCGTGACCGTCGGGCACTACGTCGACGCCCGCTCGACCGCGATCGGCGTGCCCTACCTGGACTACATCGGCCCCGGCCTGCTCGCCTCGACCGCGCTGCAGGTCGCCATCGGCGAGTCGACGTGGCCGGTGTTCTCGGCGTTCAACTGGATCCGCACCTACCATGCGATGCGCGCCAGCCCGTTGACGAGCGGCGCGATCGTGCGGGGGCACCTGCTGTACATCCTGCTCCGCGTGCTGCTCGCCACGGCCGGCTTCCTGCTGGTCCTGCTGCCGTTCGGTGCCCTGCACTCCTGGTGGGCGCTGGCCACCCCGCTGCCGGCCCTGCTGGTCGGCCTGGCCTGCGCGGCGCCGTGCTTCGCCTTCGCCGCGGCGGTGGACAACGACGGCTTCTTCGCGGTGCTGTTCCGTCTGGCCGTGGTCCCGATGACCCTGTTCTCGGGCGTGTTCTTCCCGGTGGAGGACCTGCCGGCCCCGGCCCGCCTGCTGGCCTACGTGTCGCCGTTGTGGCACGGCGTCGAGCTCTGCCGCGCCGCGACCCTCGGCACGCCGACCGCCTGGGGCGTCCCGCTGCACACGGCGGTCCTCCTGCTGTGGTCCGCGGCCGGCTACGTGCTGGCCCTGCGCTACTTCACCCGGAAACTCGAGGACTGATGCCCTGTGGTGACCATGTTGGTGGCGTCGCGGCTGGCCCGGCTCGATCGGGGGGCCGCCGGCGCGTTGTCCGTCACCGGGCGTAACGTCGCCGCCGCCCGGCACGCCGCCTACTGGTGGGTCCTCATGTCCGGGTTCGCCGAGCCGCTGCTCTATCTGCTCTCGATCGGCGTCGGGGTCGGGCGGCTGGTCGGTGACGTGGCGCTGCCCGACGGCCGGCTCGTGACCTATGCACAGTTCGTGGCGCCCGCGATGCTTGCCGCCTCGGCCATGAACGGGGCCCTTGCCGAGACCACCATGAATTTTTACGGCAAGTTGAAGTTCATGAAGATCTATGACGCGACGCTCGCCACGCCGCTCACGCCCATGCAGGTCTCGTCCGGCGAGCTGATGTGGGCGATGGTGCGCGGCGGGGTGTATTCGGCCGCGTTCCTCGTGGTCATGGCCGCGCTCGGGCTCACCACGCCGCTGTGGGCGCTCGTCGCGTTCCCCGTGTCGCTGCTCGTCGGGTTCGCGTTCGGCGGGCTCGGGATGGGGCTGTCCACGCTGCTGCGGTCGTGGCAGGACTTCGACTACATCAATGTCACGCAGTTCGGGCTGTTCCTCTTCAGCGGGACCTTCTCGCCGCCCGGGGACTTCCCGCCGGCACTCAGAGTGATCGTCGAGCTGACCCCGCTGTATCACGGCGTGGCCCTCCTGCGGGCCGTCACGACCGCCTCCCCGTCGTGGGGGCTCTTATGGCACGCGGTCTATCTGGGAGCGCTCGCATGGGGCGGGCTGTGGCTTGCCGGGCGGCGGATGGAAAAACTTCTGCTGACCTAGTTCGTCCCGGTTTGGGAAAGGTCGGATGATCTCTCGGCACCCGTGTTGAGCTGCTCAAACGCACATATTTTCGAGATCGTTCCAACTTCTGCTGGAGAGAGCAAAAGTTTGGTAACAAGCGATAGAAGCTCTAGACGCGGCGCGGAGGACGGCCTAAAGTCTCGACGCAACACGGGTGTAACGCACGGCACACGGACCGGTTACCAGCGCCTTCGTGAAGGTGTGGTGGTGTAGCCGCATGTCGCGGACGCCTGCCTGCGACCAGATGAGGAGGTGCCCTTGTGAACACGGTCAGTGCGGTAGATGGACCCGTTCAGTCGCGCCTGCTCCGCTTGTTGCGGGACACCGGTGCGTTGTCGCGTGCGGAGCTGGCCGATCGCCTCGAGGTGCCCCGGCCCCGGTTGCTCGCCGACCTGGACGCGCTCGTCGCGACCGGGTTGATCCGCGAGGCCGGGCCGGCGGCGAGCCGCGGCGGACGGCGCTCGACGCTGGTGGAGCTCAGCCCCGGCCTGCGGTTCGCCGCCGTCGACCTGGGCGCCAGCTCGATCGACGTCGAGATCACCGACGGCCGGCTGGAGCCGGTCGCCGCCTACGGCGAGCCGGCCGACATCCGGTCCGGGCCCAAGGTGATCCTCCAACGGGTCAACGAGATCCTCCACAAGTTCCACGCTGAGGGCGCCTTCGAGCGCCTGCACGCGATCGGCATCGGCGTGCCCGGGCCCGTCAGCTTCCGCGACGGCGTCCCGGTGTCACCGCCGATCATGCCCGGCTGGGACCGGTTCCCGGTGCGGGAGGCGCTCGGGCGCGAGCACAACTGCCCGGTCGTCGTCGACAACGACGTCAACATCATGAGCATCGGCGAGCGCTACGGCGGCGTTGCTCATTCGGTCGACAACCTGCTGTTCCTCAAGGTCGGCACGGGCATCGGCTGCGGCATCTACCTCAACGGCGAGGTGTACCGGGGCACCGACGGGTGCGCCGGCGACATCGGCCACATCCAGGTCGACAGCCACGGGCCGGTGTGCTCGTGCGGCAACGTCGGCTGCCTGGAGGCCCTCTTCGGCGGCGGCGCGCTCGCCCGCGACGCGACCGCCGCGGCCCGCAGTGGCGCCTCACCGGCGCTCGCGGACCGGCTCAACGCCAACGGCGCCGTCACCGCAAAGGACGTCGCCGACGGTGCGGCCGAGGGCGACGTGACCTGCATCCGCCTCATCCGTGACGGCGGGCGGCGGGTCGGTGGGGTCCTGGCCGGCCTGGTCAGCTTCATCAATCCGTCGATGATCGTGATCGGCGGCGGCCTCGCCGGCCTCGGTCACATCCTCCTCGCCGAGATCCGCAGCGTGGTGTATCGGCGCTCGCTGCCCCTCGCGACCGGCAACCTGCCGGTCGTCCTGTCCGAGCTCGGCCCCCGCGCCGGCGTTGTCGGAGCCGCGGTGCTGGCCAGCGAACTCGCATATGGGCGGCCATCATGACAAATTCCCCGGAAGACGTTGTCCTCCGGCTCACCGATGTGGTGAAGACCTTCCCCGGCGTCCGGGCGCTCGACGGCGTCCAGCTGGAGGTGCGAGCGGGCGAGGTCCACTGCCTGCTCGGCCAGAACGGCGCCGGGAAGTCGACATTGATCAAGGTGCTCTCCGGCGCCCACACCCCTGACTCGGGCGAGATCCTGTGGCAGGGCCAGCCGGTGAGCTTCAGCGGTCCGCAGGCGGCCATGAAGGCCGGCATCGCGACCATCTACCAGGAGCTCGACCTCGTCGACGGCCTCAGCGTCGCCGAGAACATGTACCTCGGCCACGAGCCGCACAGCGCCGGCTTCGTCGCGCGGCGCACGATGCGCCGCGGCGCCGCCGAGATTCTCCAGCGCCTCGGCCACCCCGAGATCCCGGCCGGCCGCGAGGTCGGCAAGCTCCCGGCGGCGGCCAAGCAGATCGTCAGCATGGGCCGCGCGCTGTCCCGCGAGGCCCGGCTGCTCATCATGGACGAGCCGAGCGCCGTGCTCGCCCACGACGAGGTGGAGAACCTGTTCCGCATGGTCCGCGGGCTGACCGCCCAGGGCATCGCGGTCATCTACATCTCGCACCGCCTCGAGGAGATCCGCGAGATCGGCGACCGGGTGACGGTGCTCAAGGACGGCCGCACGACCGCGGCCAACCTCGACGCCAAGACGACGCCCAACCGGGAGCTGGTCAGCCGGATGACCGGCCGCACCATCGAGTACGTCTTCCCCGAGCGCACCGCGAAGCCGGTGCCCGACGGCACCCCGCTGCTCGCGGTGCACGACCTGGCCCTCGACGGCCGGTTCGAGGACATCTCGCTGCACGTCCACAGCGGAGAGATCGTCGGCATCACCGGACTGGTCGGCTCCGGCCGAACCGAGGTGCTGGAGACCATCTACGGCGCGCGCCGCGCCACGGCCGGCCGGGTCGAGCTGGAGGGCAGGCCGCTGCGCCGCGGCAGCGTGAACGCGGCGGTGCGGGCCGGCATCGGCATGGCACCGGAGGAGCGCAAGAGCCAGGCGCTGCTGCTCGCCGAGCCGATCTACCGCAACGTCACGCTCGCGGGCTTCGCGCGCTTCGCCAAGGCGGGCTTCACCGACGCCGGCCAGGAGCGGGCCGAGGCCGAGCGCGTCACGCGGGGCCTGGACCTGCGGCCGGCCGACGTCCGGCGGCCCGTGCGCACCCTGTCCGGCGGCAACCAGCAGAAGGTCGTCGTCGGCCGGTGGCTGCTCGGCGGCACTCGCCTGCTGCTGCTCGACGAGCCGACCCGCGGCGTCGACGTGGGTGCGCGCGCCGAGCTGTACCAGGTGATCCGCAGGCTCGCCGACGAGGGCGTCGGCGTGCTGCTCGTATCGAGCGAGGTGCCCGAGGTGCTCGGCCTCTCCGACCGCGTGCTCGTCATGCGCGAGGGCCGGGTCGTCCACGAGGCGCCCGCCGCTGAACTCGACGAAGACACAGTGCTCGACCTCGTGATGGCCGGCTCGCTGCTCGACGGGGCCGACCTGGCGGGCACCGCCCCTGAAGGGAACGCCGCATGAGCACCGCGACCGAACCGGTGGAGCTCCAGCAGGAACAGCCCAAGGCTGCCGGCCAGAGCTGGTGGCAGCGCGACGGCGCCGACTCGGTGAAGCGCAACCTCGCCCTCATCGGCGTGCTGTTGCTGTTGCTCATCATCGGCGCGATCACCCGCAGCGACATCTTCCTCGACCCGAGTCGCCTCTGGTCGAACGAGCTGACGGTGCTGACCCAGGCGTCGAGCATCGGCGTGATCGTGGTCGGCATGACGTTCGTGATGATCAGCGGCGGCATCGACCTGTCGGTCGGCGCGCTGCTGGCCCTGGCGAGCGTCTGGTGCACCACGGTCGCCACGCAGGACCTGGGCGCCGGAGCGATGATCTTCACCGCGCTCGCCGTCGGCGCCGGTGCCGGCCTGGTCAACGGGGTGCTCATCTCGTACGGCAAGCTGGTGCCGTTCATCGCGACCCTCGCGATGATGCTGTCGGCCCGCGGCCTCGCCCAGAACATCTCCGGCTCGCACACCCAGATCACCACCGAGCCGGTGATCCTCAGCCTCGCCGGCGACAAGCTCCTCGGCGTGCCGTACATGGTCATCATCTTCCTGCTGGTCGTCGCGCTCGGCTGGATCCTGCTCAACCGCACGACCTTCGGCCGGCGCACGATCGCGATCGGTGGCAACACCGAGGCCGCCCGCCTCGCGGGTATCAACGTCCGCCTGCAGACCCTGCTGCTGTACGTGCTGTCCGGCCTCTGCTGCGGCATCGCCGCGCTGATGGTGGTGTCCCAGACGACCTCTGGCAGCAACACCCACGGCGACCTCTACGAGCTCAGCGCGATCGCCGCCGCGATCATCGGCGGCACCGCCCTCACCGGCGGCCGCGGCACCATCGTCGGCTCGCTGCTCGGCGTGCTGATCTTCACCCAGATCACCAACCTGTTCATCGTCAACAACCTGCAGCTGGACATCCAGCGCATCATCAATGGCGGCATCATCGTCGCCGCCGTCCTCATCCAGCAGTTCCGGGTGACGTCGTTCTGGCGCAAGCCGGGCGCGAAGCCCAGCGCCACCTCATAGCAATTCATCGATCAGTCAGCTGACGCCGCCGTCACGCCGAGACGGTAGCTCTGATCACTGCGCCCAAAACAGCTCCACCAGTACACCAAAAACACACCCCCATCCCACAGACGACCAGGAGGTCGTGATGAGCGCATCCTCGGGTGACATGTCCCGTCGCCGTCTTCTCCTCGGCGGGGCGGCAGTCGGCGCCGGCGCGCTGCTTGCCGCCTGCACCTCGAACGATTCGAAGGACGCCGACGCCGGCACCAACGTCAAGGAGAACACCGCCGCCAGCGAGGCCCCGGGCAAGCCGGTCACCATCGGCTTCTCCGCCCCCGCCGCCGACCACGGCTGGATCGGTGCCATCACCGCGAACGCCCAGGCCCAGGCCAAGAAGTTCTCCGACGTGACCCTCAAGGTGGTCGACGCCGGTAAGGACGCCCCGGCCCAGATCGCCGCGCTGGAGTCGCTGATCCAGAGCAAGCCGGACGCGATCGTCCTGCTGCCGCAGGACGGCGCGCAGCTCACCGCGGTCGGCAAGAAGGCCACGGAAGCCGGCATCATCGTCATCAACCTGGACCGTGAGTTCTCCGACCCGGCCGCGTCGTTCTGCCTGATCAAGGGCGACAACTACGGCATGGGCATCGCGGCCGGCCACTACGTCGGCGAGAAGCTCAAGGGCAAGACCGACGCCGTGATCGGCGAGATCCCCGGCATCGACGAGCTGCAGCTGACGAAGGACCGCTCGCGGGGCTTCGCGGACGCCCTCAAGACGTACGGCCTCACCGTCAAGCACCGCGTGCCGGCGCAGTTCACGGTCCAGAGCGGCCAGGCGGCCACGGCGAACCTGCTCCAGGCGGCCCCGAAGCTCGACGCCGTGTGGAACCACGACGACGACCAGGGCGTCGGCGTGCTCGCCGCGATCCAGCAGGCCGGCCGCAAGGAGTTCTTCATGGTCGGTGGCGCCGGCTCGCGCGACGCCATGGACCACATCAAGGCCGGCGACTCCGTGCTGACCGCGACCGTCACCTACCCGCCGTCGATGGCCTCGTCGGCCATCATCCTGGCCCGCCTCGCGGCCCAGGGGAAGGGCATGAGCGACCTGGTCGAGCTGCAGGTGCCGAAGCTGATCGTTCTGCAGTCGGAGACCATCACCAAGGACAACGTCGACAAGTACCTCCCGCTCGGCTTCAAGTCCTAAGGGGTCCTCTACCCAACCACCAGAAAGGAACCGCCAGTGTCCACTCAGGGCAGCAGCGGGGAGCTGCGCGTCGCCATGGTCGGCTACGCGTTCATGGGCGCCGCGCACTCGCAGGCGTGGCGCACCGTGAACCGTGTCTTCGACCTCCCGGCGCGGGCGACCATGGTCGCCGTCTGCGGTCGCGATGGGGCGAAGGTGGCGGAAGCCGCGAGCAGGCTCGGGTGGGCCGAAGCGGTGACCGACTGGCGCGCGTTGATCGCCCGGGACGACATCGACGTCATCGACGTCTGTACCCCGGGCGACAGCCACGCCGAGATCGCCATCGCCGCGCTGGAAGCGGGCAAGCACGTGCTGTGCGAGAAGCCGCTCGCCAACAGCGTCGATGAGGCGCGCGCCATGGTCGCGGCCGCGGTCAAGGCCCGGGCGCTCGGCGTCCGGTCCGCCTGCGGGTTCAACTACCGCCGGGTCCCGGCCGTCTCGCTCATGCGCAACCTCATCGCCGAGGGCCGCCTCGGCGCGATCCGTCACGTCCGGGCCGTGTACCTGCAGGACTGGATCACCGACCCGAACTTCCCGCTCGTCTGGCGGCTCCAGAAGGACAAGGCCGGCTCGGGCGCGCTCGGCGACATCGGCGCGCACATCATCGACCTGACCCAGTTCGTCACCGGGCAGACCATCACCGGCGTCGCCGGGCTGACCGAGACGTTCGTCAAGGAGCGGCCGCTGCCGGCCGAGTCGAGCGGCCTGTCCGCGTCGGCCGGCGCGGCGACGGGCGAGGTCACCGTCGACGACGCGGCCGTGTTCGTCGCCCGGCTGTCCGGTGGCGGCCTGGCCACGTACGAGGCGACCCGGTTCGCGACGGGCCGCAAGAACGGCCTCAAGGTCGAGATCAACGGCGAGCGCGGCTCGCTGGTGTTCGACCTGGAGCGGCTCAACGAGCTGGAGTTCTACGACGCCACGCTGCCCACGGCCGAGCAGGGCTTCAGCCGGATCCTGGTGACGGAGGGGGACCACCCCTACGTCGCCGCGTGGTGGCCGCCGGGGCACATCCTCGGCTACGAGCACTCGTTCACGCACGAGATGCGCGACTTCATCGAGGCCATCGCGACCGGCAGCGACCCGACGCCGTCGTTCGAGGACGCGCTGCAGGTGCAGCTCGTGCTCGACGCGGTCGAGCGCTCCGGGGCCGCGGACGCCGCATGGATCAGCGTGGTGGAGTCATGACCGACCCGTACGCCCCCACGCCCGCCGACCGGTTCTCGTTCGGGCTGTGGACGGTGGGCTGGCAGGCCCAGGACGTCTTCGGCTCGGCGTCTCGCCCGGCGCTCGACCCGGTCGAGTCCGTGCACCGGCTGGCGGAGCTGGGGGCGTACGGTGTCAGCTTCCACGACGACGACCTGATCCCGTTCGGCAGCGACGAGACGGTCCGCGACCAGGTGGTCAAGCGCTTCAAGGAGGCGCTCGACGACACCGGCCTGGTGGTGTCGATGGCCACCACGAACCTGTTCGGCCATCCCATCTTCAAGGACGGCGCGTTCACCGCCAACGACCGTGCCGTGCGCCGCTTCGCGCTGCAGAAGGTACTGCGGAACATCGACCTCGCCGCCGAGCTGGGCGCGCCGACGTACGTCCTGTGGGGCGGACGCGAGGGCGCCGAGTCCGGGGCGGGCAAGCAGATGCGGGCCGCGCTCGACCGCTACCGCGAGGCGATCAACGCGATCTGCGCGTACATCCGCGAGCGGGGGTACGACATCCGTCTCGCGATCGAGCCGAAACCGAACGAGCCGCGGGGCGACATCCTGCTGCCGACGATCGGGCACGCGCTCGCGCTGATCTCGACGCTGGATGAGCCCTCGCGGGTGGGGCTCAACCCGGAGGTCGGGCACGAGGAGATGGCCGGGCTGAACTTCGCGCACGGGATCGCCCAGGCGCTGTGGCACGGCAAGCTCTTCCACGTCGACCTCAACGGCCAGCACGGGCCACGCTTCGACCAGGACCTGCGCTTCGGCGCCGGCAACCTGCGGGGCGCGTTCTGGACCGTCGACGTGCTGGAGAACAGCTCCGGCTACCCGACGGCCTACGCCGGGCCGCGCCACTTCGACTACAAGCCGCCGCGCACCGAGGACACCGAGGGCGTCTGGGTGACGGCAGCCGCCTGCATGCGCAACTACCTGATCCTCAAGGAGAAGGTCCACACCTTCCGCGACGACCCCGAGGTGTCCGCCGCCCTGGCGACCGCGCGGGTCGACGAGCTCTCGGTACCGACGCTGCTGCCCGGGGAGTCCCTGGACGAGCTGCGGGCCGAGGAGATCGACGTCGAGACGGTCGCTGCCCGGGGGATGGCGTTCGAACGGCTCGACCAGCTGGCCATGGAGCACCTGCTCGGTATCCGTGGCTGACCGAATGACTTTCCCGGACCGGTAGCGAGGGCCCGCCCGCGGTTGCGCCCCGCAGGCGGGAGTACCGGAACGGGGGAGACCGGAGGCCGGCGCGGCGTCACCCAGTCGCCGCGCCGGGCCACCGGGACGACGCACACCATGACAGCGCGGCGGCGCGCGCCTTACCTACCGTGAAGGAACTGTCATGAGAATCCGCTCGTGGCTCGCCGCCGCTACGGTGAGCCTCACCGCAGCGACCACGCTCATCCCGGCGCCCGCCAGCGCCGCCGACGCCCCGTACAAGGTGCTTGTCTTCAGCAAGACCGCCGGCTTCCGCCACTCGTCCATCCCCAACGGCATCGCCGCGATCCAGTCGCTCGGTGCCGCCAACAACTTCACCGTCACCGCCACCGAGGACGCCGCGGCGTTCACGACGGCCAACCTCGCCCAGTTCCAGACGGTCGTGTTCCTGTCGACGACCGGCGACGTGCTCAACGACACCCAGCAGACCGCCTTCGAGTCGTACATCAGGGGCGGCGGCGGGTACGTCGGCGTGCACGCGGCGGCCGACACGGAGTACGGCTGGGCGTTCTACGGCACGCTCGTCGGCGCCTGGTTCTCCTCCCACCCGGCGATCCAGCAGGCCACGATCGCCGTCGAGGACCGCACCCACCCGGCGACCGCGCACCTCGGCGCGACCTGGGCACGCACTGACGAGTGGTACAACTACCAGACCAACCCGCGCTCGTCCGCCCGCGTGCTCGCGTCGCTCACCGAGTCGTCGTACTCCGGCGGGACCATGGGCGACCACCCGATCACCTGGTGCAAGACGATCGACAACGGCCGCTCGTTCTACACCGGCCTGGGCCACACCGAGGCGTCCTACACCGAGGCGGCGTTCACGTCGCTGCTGCTCGGGGCGCTGCGCTACACCGCGAAGCGGGTGGACGGCAACTGCGCGCCGTCGACGCCGCCGGCGTCCAGCGTCTACCAGGGCGAGTCGTGGTCGGCGACGAGCGGTGTCCAGGTCGCGAACCACGCCCCCGCCGTCGGCGGCCGTACCGCCGGCTACATCGACCCGAATGACTGGATTTCGTACACCGGGGTCAACCTCGCGACGGCCCGCGGCGCGCTCGTGCGCGTCTCGTCGGCCGGCGCCGGCGGTACCGTCGAGTTCCGTGCCGGCTCCGCGACCGGAACCCTGCTCGGCACCGTCTCGGTGCCCAACACCGGCAGCTGGGACACGTTCCGCGACGTGTTCACCCCGCTCGCGTCCAACTCCTCCTCCACGTTGTACCTCGTGTTCAAGGGCACCGGCAGCTCGCTCTTCGACCTCGACCAGTTCACGCTGACCCGCACCGCGACGACCCGCCAGGGCGAGGCCTGGTCCTCGACCGGCGGCCTCCAGGTGGCGGCGCACGGCCCCGCGGTCGGCGGCCAGACCGCCGGCTTCGTCGACAACAACGACTGGGCCGGGTACACCGGGCTCTCGCTGGCCTCGGCGGCCGGCGTGCGGGTGCGGTGGTCGTCGGCCGGCGCCGGCGGCACCATCGAGTTCCGCGCCGGCTCGCAGACCGGGACGCTGCTCGGCACGCTCGCGGTGACGAACACGGGCAGCTGGGACACGTTCCGCGAGGCGTCGGTACCGCTGGCGCCCAACGCGTCGACGAGCCTCTTCCTGGTGTTCCGCGGTGGCAGCGGGTCGCTCTTCGACGTCGACGAGTTCACGCTGCATGCCCTCTGAGTTGCCCGGCCCTCCGGGGCCGGCCTAGACGGAAGATGGGGTCGCGACGCCGACCGACCCCATCTCCGGGCCCCGTCCGCTCGGACGTTCGACGTGCCGGCACGGGCTTCGGGTGGTGACGCCGACTCCACCCGACGTCCGGTTCCGGTGCGGTCCGAGCGGGCGGGGAGCCTCTTTTCCCTGGCATTACTTGCCCGTAGGATGATTTCCGCAGCGCACATGGACTCGGCCTTCGCCGGCCGGCCGGCGCGGGCGGGAGGCGCAACCCGCCCGCCTCGGACACGTCCGTGGTGGTGCTTCTGATTGCCCGCAGGTCACCCTCGCGCCTGGACCCCAACGTGCTCACCACAGTGCACCGGAGGACACAGCATGGCGCGTCCCATCACGCTCTTCACCGGCCAGTGGGCCGACCTTCCGTTCGAGGAGGTCTGCCGCCTGGCCTCCGAGTGGGGCTACGACGGCCTTGAGATCGCCTGCTGGGGCGATCACTTCGAGGTCGACAAGGCGATCTCCGACGACTCCTATGTGGATCGCAAGCTGGAGACGCTCGCGAAGTACAACTTGAAGGTCTGGACCATCTCCAACCACCTCGTCGGGCAGGCGGTCTGCGACCACCCGATCGACCAGCGGCACCAGGGCATCCTCCCGGCGCGGATCTGGGGCGACGGCTCACCCGAGGGCGTCCGCCAGCGGGCCGCCGAGGAGATCAAGGACACCGCCCGGGCCGCCCGCAAGCTCGGCGTCGACGTCGTCGTCGGCTTCACCGGCTCGTCGATCTGGCACACGCTCGCCATGTTCCCGCCGGTCCCGCCGGAGATGATCGAGGCCGGCTACCAGGACTTCGCGGACCGGTGGAACCCGATCCTCGACGTCTTCGACGAGGTCGGCGTGAAGTTCGCGCACGAGGTGCACCCGAGCGAGATCGCCTACGACTACTACACGACGAAGCGCACCCTGGAGGCCGTCGGGCACCGGCCCGCCTTCGGCCTCAACTGGGACCCGTCGCACTTCGTGTGGCAGGAGCTCGACCCGGTGAACTTCATCTTCGACTTCGCCGACCGGATCTACCACGTCGACTGCAAGGACGCGAAGGTCCGCACGGGCGACGGCCGCCGCGGCCGCCTCGCGTCCCACCTGCCGTGGGCCGACATGCGCCGCGGCTGGGACTTCGTCTCCACCGGCCACGGCGACGTGCCGTGGGAGGACTGCTTCCGCGCGCTCAACGCGATCGGCTACAGCGGCCCGATCTCGATCGAGTGGGAGGACGCCGGCATGGACCGCCTGCTCGGCGCCCCCGAGGCGCTGCAGTTCGTGCGCCGCCTGGCCTTCGACGCTCCCGCCGCGGCCTTCGACGCGGCGTTCTCGTCGTCGTCCTGACCCTGTTCATGGCGAAGGGCCGGCTAACTTCAGCCGGCCCTTCACCGTTTGGTCCTGACTTACACCCCCGGGGTCCGCGTCGCCCCCGGCCCGGTGGTGGCGAGCGTGTCACGCTCGATCGCCGGCGTGTCCGACGTGTGCAGCAGCCGCTGGCCGAGATCGGTCTCGGCGAACCGGCTGTTGGCGAGGCGGTCGGTCACCTTGGTCTTGCCCTCGCTGTAGAGCCGCGTCGCCTGCTCCTGGACGACCCCGGCGGCTTCCTGGACCGTCGGGCTCTCCTTGATCTTCAGAGCAGTGGCCTTGAGCTCTTCATACTTCTCTCGACCCGCCCGGGCACCGAGCACGAAGCCCGCGGCCAGGCCGCCGAGGAACAGTAGCTTGCCGCGCATCGCGACGACCTCCTTCTGGACGGCGACGGATCGATCAGGTTGCCGCCCTGTGGTTTCGTTACCCGTCCATCGTCGTTCCGACACATCGATCTTGTGGGCCCTTTGCCAAGATCCGCCACCCGTAGCGGTGACCTGCCCGCGGCACGCCGGATACCCGGTGGCGCGGGACCCCGGTTCGTGCTGTACTCTTTCCCGGTCGCCCTCGCACGGGGGAGATGCACGGTCCCGCGTAGCTCAATTGGCAGAGCAGCCGGCTGTTAACCGGCAGGTTATAGGTTCGAGTCCTATCGCGGGAGCTCCAAACGGCCCCTTACCGGGGCCATTTTTCATGCGCGGGTACCCTGACACCGTTTCGGGTCCGCATTCGGGTTGCTTCACTCGGTAAGCTTGCGACGCTCGGGGCGGTAGCTCAGCAGGTTAGAGCTGGGGACTCATAATCCCTTGGTCGCGGGTTCGAGTCCCGCCCGCCCCACTACCTGTGCTTCGCGCCTCCGGCGCGAGGCGGGGGGTTCCCACCCCGCGCCCCCCATGGCCGCTGCACGGCCACTGGCTGCGCTCCGCTGGCCAGACCACCAAGCCTCACGGTTGGCCTCCGGCCCTCTGTAGGGATGGCTGGACGGGCCACCATCATGAGCGTCGCGCGGGCCCGCGCGGGTTTTCGCCCTCCTTGCCCTTTTCGTCGCGTTCGGGACCAGTCTAGTGCGGTGTCCACCAACGTTCGCCGGGTCGGCATCGCCCCACCCCACCCGCGGGCCCCGCCGATCTTGGAGTTGTGGTCCCGGAAATATCCGATAAAGGGGATAAATTCGGGACCACAACTCCAAGATCGCGCCAACCTGCAGCCGGCTCGGCATCCGGGTCCGATCGAAGTTGTCGTCGAACAGGTGGGTGTCCGGCGATCGCTGGCTCCGGATCGGCGGGTTCTCGTCGAGTGGACCTGGTCGGGTTTCGCCGATCTGACGTGCGGGACATTGTCGCTCGCCTTGCGGCTGCACACGGTGTTTCCATGACGTACGAGCCGGGGATCTTGGCGGTCTGGGACTTGTCCGGCGACTGCCGGGCAGATGGCGCAGATCTACACGGCCGGCCTATGTCTGAGCGGCCTTGAGGAAGGTGCCCTACCGGGTTGGTCAGGACGGACGGCGGGCCGACCGCGCCGGGCGGGAGCCGCGCATCAACAGCTCCTCCTGTTGTGTGAACTGGTCAGGCGTCCTGGCTGCGCTGCGCGCTCCAGATCACCACGTCTCACGGCTGAGTTCGCCTTGGTCTGCCGGCAAAGCCGGACGGGCCGCCACTCCGAGCTCCGCGCCAGCCCGCGCGGCGTTCACCCCATTCGCCCTATTCGCCGCGTTCCGGACCAGTCTGGTTGCCGGTATGACAGATCCAGGCATCGGCGGCGGTCGGGTCGCATCTGACGACCAAGGGATGATGAGTCCCCAGCCCTAGCCTGCTGAGCTGTCGGCCCGAGCCTCGCGGCCCACCTGGCCTCAGCTTAGGAATAGTGGTACCGAAGCTCAGGAATAGTGGTACCGGCAGGCGATGGTATGCACGCCATCGGCAGTGGCTACGTACACCAGCCGATGCTCCTCGTCGATCCGCCGCGACCCCTAGCCGTCGAACTGGTGCCGCAGCCGCTCCGGTTCGCCGATGCCGTCCGCATTGCCGTTACGGAGGATGTCTTCGATCAACTTGATGGAGCGCCGGACTACGGGTGCCACCGGGCAATCTGTGTGATGGCGTCGGCGCAGGCTTGCACACCTGCGGCTCCGGACACCGAGTGGATCAGGCTCCTGAGCTCGGCGAGGCAGCGCAACGGCACCTCACGCCTGGTCGACTGCAGACCGGCGCGCAGCACGGCCAGCGCAGTCCGCACGTCCTCCACATCGCCCGAGTTGCTGGCCAACGCGTTCGCGCGCTCGGCGACGTGCAGGTAACACTCTGGGGAATATCCCACATGGTCGTATATCTTGACCGCCGCCGTCGCGCCATCAACCAGGCCGCGGCCGGTGAGGTGCGGCGTCAGCGCCTCCAACACCTCCAGCTGATCGCCCTCGCTGCCGAGGTGCGAGGCGATGGCGAGCGCGCGGTGGAGCTGCTTGTCTGACAGGCTCGGTGCGAGCTGCACCAGCACCGACACCTTCCACTCGTCTTCATCGATCTCCACTACCGCGGCCAAGGACTCTTCCAACACCGCAGCCCGAAACCCCGCCGGCAGGTGCGGCGCCAGGCTGGCCAGGGCGGAGGCGAAGCTGTAGGCGTCGTCGGCCAGTGCCTGGGCGGAGGCGACGGCCTGTTCGAGGGCTTCCTGGCGCCGGGCTGTGGGCAAATACGGCGACATGCCGGCCAATACAATCGACCGTGCGTAGTCGTCGAACGTCATCGCCGCATTCGCCGCCCATTGCAGCCAGTCGGCCGGCAGGTGCGGTGCCAGCTCGGCGAGTGCCACGGCGCGTCGGTAGTCGCTGCCGACCTTGAGGATCATCGTGACGGCGATGCCGGTCTGTCCCAGCGGCAAGTGAGGTATGAGCGCAATCAGCGCCCTGTTGCGCCAGTGGGCGTCGTCGATTCCGTTGGCAGCGGCCAGCGCCGCGGCGAGATGCTCGGCCGGCAGATGTGGCGCTAGGCCGGCCAGGGCATGGGATCTTGAGTGTTCCTCCGACATGGCGCCCACGATGCGCATCACCGGCGCGAACTGCTCGGCCGAGAGTAGCGGCGCCAGCTCGGTCAGGGCGAATGCCTGGGAAAATGAGCGCACACCGGTGATCGCGGTAACGGCGGCCAGCACCTGCTCAACGGCCGTCTTCCGCGCAGCGCCGTGGAGCTGCGGGGCGAGCCGCGTCAACGCGCCTGCACGGGATGGTGCCTCACGTTCCGCCAGGGCCGATGCCAGCGCGCGGTCAAGGAGTGCGGCTCGTCGGTCGGTGGGGAGGTGGGCGGCCAACCCGGCCAGCGCCAGTGCCCGTACCGCGTCGCCAGACAGCGTGTCGGCGGCCGCCACGGCCCGGCGCAGGTCCCGGGGCGGGAGGTACGGCGCGAGCTTGGCCAGCGCTGCACCGCGGGACACGTCGGGCAGGCCCGTGACGGCGTCGAGCACTGTGCCGACCTGGTTCACAGGTAGGCTCGGAGCCAACCCGACCAGCGCGTTGCACTGCCAGGGCCCGTCACCGATCGCGGTAGTGGCAGCCAGTGCCTGCCGTAACGCCCCGCGGCGCTGCTCCAGCGTCAGATGCCGTGCGAGCTCGGTCAGCGCCACGGCGCGCTGGGACGGGTCCCTGACGCCCGATATCGCGGCAACCGCCTCCCCGGCCAGCTCGTGCCGCAGGCCGGGCGAGAGCAGCCGCAGGACGTCGGTGAACAGTTTCGGGTGTCCGGACACGGAGGTCAGGGCCTCCGCGACGTCGCGTCGCATCTCCCCGGTCAGCCGCGCCGCCAGCGCCGCCGACACCCACGCGCGTGCCCGCTCGTCGGCGATGCTGGCAGCCAGTTCGGCGGCGTTGTTGAGCTGCTCGTCCAGCAGGTGCGGGACCATGCTGACCAGCATGTCCGCCTGTTCGCGGTCGTCGTCCATGCTGGTGATGGCCTCCAGGGCCATCTCCAGTGCATCCGCGCGCCAGCTCCCGGTCAGGTGGGGCGCCATGCTCATCAACATGATTGCCCGTAGGTGGTCGCCTTCGATGGCGGTGGCGAATTCCATCGCCTGGGCGACGACCTCCGTCCTCTCGGCGGTGGGGAGATGCGGCGAGAGCGCCGTCAACGTCTCGGCCCGGTGATAGTCGTCGGCCAACCCGCCGGCCACGACCAAGGCCTCGGCGGTGATCTCCTCCGCTTCAGGTGCCGGCAGCAACGGGAGCAGCCCGATCAGGGCGAATGCCCGCTGGTACCCCTCCTGGATCATCCGGGCTGCGGACAGGGCGTCGGCGAGGACCGTTCGGCGCTCGGCCGGCAGGTGCGGTAGCAGGCGGGTGAGCGCTTCGCAGCGTTGGCGGGGCGAGGAGAGACGTTTGGCGTGGGCGAGCGTGCGGTTCTGGGTCCACAGGCCCGCCGTCAGCAGTTGCTCCAACAGGTCGGCCGGGATCCGGTTGGTCAGGCTATGCACGCTGGCCGCCATCAGGCCGTACCAAACCTCGTCGGCGAGGGCCGTCGCCGGCCGGCCGGCGACTAGGTCCGCTCGGTGCATCCAGCGGCATGGTGCCGTGCGCGGTCGAGGTCGTCGAGGTAGGTGTCGATCGAGTCGTGCGCGTCGTGGGCTGCGAACCACACGTTCTGGCCGCTACCGGCGAGCAGCAGCCGACGAAGGTCCGGCCACCGGCCGGACTCCGCCAGGTGGGCGCACAGCTGGCGCAGCGGGTAGCCGGCGTCCGTGTCAGCCAGGCCGGGGTCGGCGGCGAGATCGGCCAGCTCGGCCGGGCCGAAGAGCTCCAGGTAGGTGTCGGCGATCCGGCGGTGGGCCGCGTCGGTACGCTCCCGCAGCTCCTCGGCCCAGGCTCGGTAAGCGTCGCCCTGGACGTCGGCGGGGACCTCACCGCGTAGGAGCTCCCGCAGGCTGGCGTGATAGATGCCGTACCTCGTGGGCGCGTCACCGTCGACCACGGAAAGAAACGGTCGCAGTACCGCATCGCACCAGCCACGCACCGCACCCACGTCGGCGCCCGCCCACCGAGCCAGCGTCGCCGCTGTCACCGGCTCACCCGCGGCGCCGAGCGCGGCGAGCACCGGCGCACCGACCGTCGCCCAGTCGGGGTGCTCCCGCCAGGCACGCAGGTTGTCCGTGTAGTACTCCCACAGGTCGCGTGGCAGCGAGTCGAGCTTATCGACGGCGCGCATGCCGTGGTGGATTTCCGCCAGGACGTATCGCAGATACACCCAGACACCGCCGCACAGATGCGCGAGCTGCGCCACGAACCGGTCCCGGTCCGCGCCGGCAACACCCTCGTCGGCCGCCGCGCGGTGCAGGAACTCGGCCACGTCGGCCACGTTGCCCGGGTCGGCCGCGTCGATGGTGATCACTGTTGTCGGACAGTCCGCTCGGCCGGGCGGACTGCCGGTCCGATAGGTCCCGACCACGAACATGCCGGGCGGCAGTCGGCCCGGGAGCCCGAGGGGGAGCCCACCGGCTGTCCGATCGGCCTCGTCGAGCCCGTCGACGACCAGCACCAGCGGGCCTTCCACGCCGGTCCGCGGGGCCGCGAGTGCGAGAAGGTTGGCGAAGCCCTCCGATTCCTGGACCCACCCCGGCATTCCGTTCGGTGCTAGCTCGTCACGCAGCCCGGCTGTGTCGATGACCTGCGCGGCGAGGTTGCGCAGTGCGGTGCGGGACCTCGTCGACGGCTCGCCGCGCCGGACGAAGTGAGACAGCCAGCCGCGGCGGTCGACGAGGTGCGCCGCCAAGGCCGTCTTGCCCATCCCTGCGGCCGCCTCGATCCACACGTAACCGCACTGCCGGCGGGCCAGGAACGCGTCGATCCGCTCGATCACCCAGGCCCGGCCGACGAAGCGGGCGACGTCGACGTCGATCAGGACGCTGGTACGGTCCTGTCGCGCGGCCAGCCACGGCACGAACCGTTCAGCATGATGGTGGTGGACCTCCATCCGATCGGCGATGTTGACGTCGCCGCGCTCCGGGGCGAGCTGAGCCCGCCTGAGCCAGGACGGGTTCACACCTGGTCCCGCTTGTCGATGCGCATGTTCTCGGCGATGTTGACGTCGCCGCGCAAGGGCATGATCCAAGCGCCGCGCAGCAGAGGCCGGCGCTTGTCGCCGCCGCCGGCCGGCTGGCGTATCGCTGCCCAGGTGCCCACCGTTGACACGGCGAGGCCGGTGATCCCGACGAGCAGGCTTCCGGCGCTCGCCCAGCGGTCGGCGCGCTCTGAGCCCAGCCCGTAGAGGAACACGGCGAGTCCGGTGACGCCGCCAAGCACCAGCAGCACGACGCCGCCGACGATGACCTTGCGTGAGCGGAGCATGCCACTATCGTCGGTGATGCTGACAACCCGGAAAACCGGACGAACGGATCAGGTGGTCCGCATGCGACGCACGGCGGGCAGTCTGCCGCTCGTTTGGCCGCAGTGAGTGTGCGCAGCGCACGGCGAGGGTTGGCGGGACAACTTCACCGCGATGCCTACGGTGTCGCAAGCTCGGCTCCGGTGTATCTTGCGGCGCTGCGCCGCGATGAGCTGGCCGAGGTGGCCGCCGACCCGGCGGATTACCACCCGGCGGACGGCGTTCCCTGCTCCTGCCTGTGGGGTGCGTTGTACTGCGGCGGCCGGCTCACCCCGGCGACGGCGGCTTCCGTGGACGATCCGTTTTGCCGGGCGTCGTTGCTCCTCGACGTCGGCGAGCTCGGCGGTGATCCGCGGGCCTGGCTGGGTGATCCGCACGTCGGCGTCCGGCTGTGCGCGGCGCTCGCCCCTGCGCTTCCGCGACCAGTGCCGCAATCGCCTGCGCGGGGCGGGGACTCGGGGTTCCTGGATACCGGACGGGGTCGTCGGATCAGTCAGGGCGGCCGGGGACGACCGGCTGAGGTGCGGACACATTCATCTTCGCTACGGTGACGTGGGGTATCTCAACGCGTACACACCGCTTAGGTTGCAGAACGCGACAGCGTGGGGGGAAGCAGCCGATGCCCGACGACGACAGGCCGGATCGCGCTCCTGCTGGACCGGGCGAATACGGCGAGCATCGCCTCGTTCGCCCGTACATTCGGCGATTCGAACAGACGCGCGCCGAGAACGCATCTGCAACCGCGTTTGCAGCGGCCTCGGACGGGCCGTCGGTGCCCGTCGAAGAACCGGTGCGGAGCGAACCGGTGTTGCGTCCGGCACTCGAAGGCGCGGCCGTCGTAGACCTCGTGCCGTCCGTGGTCATCGTCGCCCGCGGACGGCGAAGGGTCCTCATCGCCGCGAGCTGCGGCGCGCTGGCCCTCGCGCTGGCCGCCATGGTGGTGGCGGTCAGCGCCGCCGGCCGGTTCGAAGACCGTGACGTCGACGCCGCGCCGGACGGCTCGCCCGGGGTCGGCCAACTCCAGACGACCCGCCTTCCGACGGCTTCGGCCGAACCGGGTTCGCCCGCAGCCGCAACGTCGGCGATGCCCAAGCTCGTCCTGTTCGCAAGCCCGTACCCGAGCCCGTACGGGAGCCCGTCCTCAAGTCCGTTCCGGTCGCCGGAAACGAGATCGCCGGAGCCCCGGCCGAGCGACTCCGTCACGTCCTCGACGTCGCCGAGCCCGGTTGAGCCTTCCCTCGTTCCGGCTCGTACCGGCAGGATCACCAGCCTCGCCGGCCTGTGCCTCGACGGCGGCGCGGGCAACAGCGGGCACGACGACAGAGTCCGGCTGCGGGACTGCGACGGTACCGAGGGCCAGGTGTGGATCGTGGCGGATGACGGGACCATGCGGGTTCAGGGCAGATGTATGCAGGCCACGACGGGTCTGGTGCGCCTACGCGATTGCACCGGTGGTCCGGACCAGCAGTGGCGGCCCGGCGTCGCGGGCTCCCTGATCAATCCCGCGTCGGGGCTGTGTCTCGGGAAGCTGCAGGGTGACTCGGGCCGTGGAAGCCCGCAGCGGGTAGCCTCTTGCACCCAGTCTGATGCACAGCGATGGACGTTGCCGTAGGAGCGCCACGTCGATCTCGACGGCCTGCCGCACCCCGCGACGAGCGGGGTGCGGCCAGCCTCACAGTCCTCGGCCACGCGGCCTTGCGGTGCTTGGCTCAGGCGGCTGCCGTGGAGTCGTCGGTGATCGTGAGAACCAGGGGCCCGCTCGGGATCGGCTGGCTCTGGGGGAAGTCGGGCATGCCGTAGTAGCTGGACAGGCCGCCGGCGTCGGTCAGCTGGAAGCCGACGGTGTACTCGCCTGGGCCCATGCCGCCCCACCAGGGCAGGTACGGGTACAGGGTGATGCTGCCGTCGGCGGCCTGACCGGTGCCGCCGACGGACTGGCTGACGACGTTGCCGGCGGCGTCGTAGATGTAGAGGGAGTAGCCGTTGATCGGTGCGGTCAGGATGTCGGCCTGGATGACCAGCTGTACCCAGGTCTGGCTCAGCTCGCTGAACGGGATCGAGCTCGGGTTCAGCGTCGCCGCGGTCACGACCGGCGGCGTGGTGTTTGGCACCCGCTGGATCGCGAGGCCGGGGTCCGGCGCGTTGTACAGCGCGCCGTAGACCGCGACGTTGGCCGCGCCGTCCACGACGGCCACACCGGTGACGGTGCAGCCCTGGGTGTTGGAGAAGGTGCGCACCGGGATCGAGATGGTGCCGTCGGCGTTGACGGTCGTCGCGCTGCCCCACTGCCTGCAGCCGCCCATGTCGAAGTCGACGTAGATCGCGGAGACGCCCTTCTTGGCGCCGGCGACCGACATGGTCAGGGTGCCCAGGACGTCCTCGCGCCAGTTGTTGACCGGGTTGGGGCTGATCGTGAACCCGCTCGCGCTGAGCGTCGCGTTCGACGTCACCGTCACGGACTGGGACTGCGGGTTCCTGAAGGTCGCCAGCGCGCCGGCGTTGTCGAACACGGTGATCGTGGCGACCCGCCAGTTACCGGCGGCGGAGCCGGCCGGCAGTGTCAGGGTGACCCCGCAGTAGAGGTTGTAGACGTCGCCGCCGCTGAAGCCGCCGCCGCAGGTGACCGCCGTGCTCGAGTCGGACTTCGTGTACTCGAACGGCGCGGTCACGCTCTGGCCGTCCGGCCCGGCCAGCTTCAGCGTGCCCTTCCAGAAGCCGGACTGCGCGTCGTTGATGGAGAAGGTGTACGTCACGTTGGCGCTGTGCCGCCGACGTAGACGTAGGGCCGCAGCGGCGACGTGTTCTGGTAGAGCCCGAGCGTTGTCGCCAACTGTCCGTCCCGCCGGACCAGAGCGACGATGACCGCCGAAACGGGCCCACACCGGGTGTACCGGCGCGGACGAGGGCGTACCAGGTCGACACAAGGGGGCGGCCAACCGCGGGCCGAGCGCCTGCTGGAGGCCGATGCCGACAGCGACCAGCGAGGCGCCCACTGCCACCAGCGGCACGTTGAGCAGCCAGGGCCGGTCGTCGATGCCGAGGTCACTGATGGCCTGGTCGATCGGGGAGTAGTCAGGCCGGAGCGGGCCGGCTGGCCGAGGTGCTCGCCGCCGAACCGGGGCGGGCGCCGACGACGTCGAGGCCCGCGCGGTCGCGAGTGCGCTGATGGGTGTCCATCGTGCCTTGCGGACCATCCCGCGGACCTCGGTCCCAGCGGCGCAGGCGGCTGAGTCCCGGGTAGGTTGCCCGCATGGACCCCTGCCTGCGCCTTGCCCTGCTGGAGGCCGACTACGGGAACGACGTGGTCGGCGAGGCACGGGACCGTCCAATCGAGGAGCTCAAGGCCCGTTACGCCGAGCTGCTCGCGCTGGAGGTCTCGGCCGACGCCGACCGGGCCTGCTGGACCGACGAGGCGGACCTGTGTGACGCCCTGCCGGACGGCGCCGACGGCAGGATCCGGGCACTGGCCGGCATCGACGGCTTCCCGGGGCTGCGCAACCTGTACCTCCGGGAATCCGAGGTCGACGACCTCGGACCACTCACCGCGCTGCCCGGTCTGGAGCTGCTGTGGCTCGGTGTGCCGCCGGACGCGGATCTCACCCCGCTGCTCGCCTGCGACCGGCTCAAGCGGGTGCACATCGCCTCCGCGGGCGTGCTGCACCCCTCGGGCCACGAGGTGCTCGCGGCGCTGGCCGCGCGCGGTGTCCAGGTGGACAACCTGCTTCCCGACCCGGTCGAGGCGGCGGCGCCGTTCGGCGATCCGATCCTGAAGCTGGCGGTGCTCGACACGCTGCAGCGCACGGTCGAGCTGCCGCCGACGTACTTCTTCGACGAGTTCGAGTTCGACGAGGACAACCTGGCCCGGCTGATGGCGGTCGCGATACCCCAGGCGGAGCTCGACACCGTCGAGACCCTCAGCTGGCTCGGGGGCGGGCACGCCACCGCGCACATGGTCTGGGCGCAGTGGGACGGCGAGTCCGACGAGTTCAGCGTCCGGTCGCTGGCGGGTGTGGAGGCGCTGCGCAACCTGCGGAAGCTGGCCCTCACCCCGCTTGCCCTGCTGCCTGAGCACCAGATCGCGCAGCTGCGGGGGCGTGGGATCACGGTCAGCGAGTGGCCGGGATGACGGCGCCCCTCACCGGGCCGGCGGACGCGTCGGACCAGGGCTGACCGGGGCCGGTCGAGGGGTTCTGCGCGAGCCGCCCCGCCGCCGCTACGTGTAGCGGGGCGGCGGGGCGGCCGCCAGATCATCCGGTGAACACGTCGCCGTTTCCAGGGCCGTTGCTGGCGTAGGTCAGCCCGCTGATCAGGACGGTCCCGTCCGCGGCGGCCGCGGCGTAGAGGTTGGGTTCAGCGAATGGGTCCAGGCCGTCGTCGTGAACCGAGCCGAACTGCCCGGTGGCGAGCGTCTTGCCCTTCGCCGACAGCCGGACGGTCAGCACATCGGCGCCGCCGGCCGGCACGGTCACCCGGCCGCGGGTGTACCCGACCAGTTCGACACCGCCGTCCGGCAGCGCCACGGCCGCCGCACCACCGTCGGTCGCGCCGGTGTCGACCGTGCTGGTCCAGCGCTGCTGCCCGCCATTGGTGTACGCGGCGGCGATCAGATCGCTGCCCGCTGATCCGGTCACCACGGCGAGCCCGCCGGTGGTGACGGCGACGCCGTTGAGCCGGTCGTCGCCTCCGCCGCCGAGCGCTGTCACCCAGGACAGCGCCCCAGCGTCGGTGTACCGCGCGAGCCAGCCGTCGTACCCGCCGAGTGCCTGCGTCCCGGGCAGGGCCGCGCCGGCGGTACCCACGACGTAGGCGCCGGTGGCGTCGGCCGCCACGCCGAATGCCTTGTCCTCGCCGGTACCGCCGAGCTGGCGCACCCAGGAGAGCTGGCCGGTGGCGGAGACGCGGGCCAGGAAGGCGTCCTTGTCGCTGGCGTTGGCGCCGCCGAGCGCTCCCTTGGTGTAGCCGGTGACGTAAGCGCCGCCGTCCGGGGCGGCCGCGAGGCCGTAGCCGCGATCCGCCGCGTCCGCGACGCCGAACTGCGTGATCCACTGGACCGCGCCGGCCGCGTCGAGGCGCACCACGAACGCGTCGTCGGTGCTCGTGCCTGGGTGCCGACCGTCGAGGTCGCCCTTGGTGTAGCCGGCGGCGAGCACACCGCCGTCCGGCAGCGTGACCACGCCGTACAGCCGCTCGTCCGCGGCGGTGCCGAGCTGGGTGGTCCAGGCAGTCGTGCCGTCAGCGTTGCGGCGGGTCACGACCGCGTCCAATTTGCCGTGGTACTGACGGCCGCCGAACGACCCGCTGGCTGCGAATCCAGTGATGACCGAACCGTCCGGGCCGGGCGCGACGCCGCCGGCCCAGTCGGCGCCCGCCGTCCCGACGGGTGCCGCCGGCAGGCCCTGCGGCGCGACGGTGCTCAGCAGCGGGCCGAGGTCCGCCATGCCCGCGGCGAATGCCGGGCCCCAGACGTCCCAGCCGTGGCCGCCGTTGAGGATGCGCATCTCGGCCGAGATCCCGGGGACCCGCCGGGCGGCGTTGTACAGCGCCTCGGCCTCGAAGTCCAGGTCGTGGTGGGCGTCGGCGGGGTCGGGGTTGGCCCACTCGTCGTCGCCGACCGCGATGAACAGCCGCACCGGCAGGTCAGCGTCGACGCGTGGCAGCAGCGCCGGGTAGTTCAGCTCCTGATAGACCGCGTCGGAGAAGGTCGCGGCGCCGTCGCCGAACGCGCCGAACTCCCGGGTGGACGAGTCGGCCGGCGGCAGCGGGGTGTAGACGGCCGGGCTGAGGACCAATGCCGACCCGAACAGATCCTGGTGGGCGAGAGCGAAGCGCAGCGCGCCCGCACCGCCCATCGAGTAGCCGCCGACCAGGCGAGCCTGGCGGATCGGTGCGGTGCGGTACTTCGCGTCCACGGCGTTGACCAGGTCGCGGGTCAGCGCCGTCTCGACCGGCCAGCCGCTGTCGTAGCGCGAGTCGACGTACCAGTTGCCCCGCTCGTTCCACGGCGCGTCCGGCAGGATCGCGATGACCGGCGGGATCGTCTTCTGCTGGATCAGCTGGTCCAGTGTGGACTTCACCTGCGTCCAAGCGGCCATCGTGTCGCCTCGGCCGTGCAGCAGGTACAGCACCGGGTAGCGATTGGTGCTGGTGTCGTACCCGTAGGGCAGGTAGGCGGTGTAGGCGATCTGCTCCGCCAGCGCCGGACTGTCCGCCGCCGCGGTGACGAGGGTGCCGGGTTGGGTGCGGCTCGCCTCGGCGGTTCCGACGCTGCCCACGGCGAGCAAAAGTACCGAGAGTACGGGGATGAGGAAACGCTTCAAGGGGGCTCCTCAGCGACTGTAAACGTTTACAGCGTCGCCGTGCGAAATGGCGGCTGATGACGGGATCGTGTCCGGCGAGTGTCGTCTTCGTGATGATCGCTGTCAAGTCGCGAGCCGCTGTTGATACGTGTGCTGCCGAGGGTGGTGCTGTGCTGCGTCCGCCCCGCGGTGGTGGGATGTAGGTGGACGCGAACGTCGAGACCGGTGGGTCGGCGTGCCACGGCCGTGCTGCGGGAGGCGGTGGTTCCCGGTGGGAGCCACCTGTGTCACGCCGACCCCGTACCCACGTCTATCAGTGATTTCCGTCGATATATTGCCGTGGGTGGATGTTCCCCGAATCGTGCGCCGCGTCCAGCCGGACGGCCCACCCGTTCCGGGTTTGGGCGCCGGCGGGCGGGTTTCCAACACCCCGTAACCCTGCCCGCCGACTGTGGCGACACGCCGTTGGGTCACCACCGGTGCCGGGGCGGGCGGATCAGAAAAGCGCTGCCCGGCCCGGCGGCGACCTGGCTACCCGCACGTGCATGTGCAAACCGGGCGGAGTGAGGAATGGCCGAATGGCTGAGTCACTCCGGGAGCAATGGTCGACGGGCAACACCGGTCAGCTCGGAGTGGCCCGCTTGGCGTCAAGCGGAAGGTTGCCGGAACTCGGCCGGGTACTGCACCTGCCAGCGGTCGTCGCACAGGCAGAGGACGGTCACGTTCTTGTGCCGCCCGGGCAGCAGCACGAATGGGCCCCCGGTGGACCGGACGTCGCTGTGCCAGATCCGCGCCGCGTCGTCGGAGTCGAAGTCCACGGCCGTCCGGTGGATCGTCGCCGAGGCGAGCACCGCACGCTCCTCGACGGTCAGGCTTCCGTGCAGGGCCGTGACCGCCGCCGGGCAGGAGGCGGCGCCCAGCTCGTTCGTGAGGTCTCGGGCGGCGGTGACGATCATCAACCCGCAGGCGCGCGCGCCGTCGCCATCGGCCAGGGCCCCGGTCCAAGCCTCGAAGACCTCCACGACACCCTCGACTCCGGCGGTCCTGCCGAGGTCCCCGACGGCCGGTTCACCGCAACCCGCCAGCGCCATGGTCATCACCGTGACCAGGGCCGACCCCATTCGACGCGGGGCGGCGCTCGTCAGGGTTCGTCTCATGCTGGGAGCTTGCCTCAGGGTGCTTGCAGTTCGCGTGCATCAGCAGCGGTGTCGGCGGCGCGGTCATCCGTCGGTGGTCGGAGCGTCGGCGAGGAGGCGGTGTGCCGACTGTGCGAGCGAGCACGGGAACGGGACCAGCCGTGCC
Organism: Dactylosporangium sp. AC04546; assembly: GCF_022095675.1. GTDB lineage: Bacteria > Actinomycetota > Actinomycetes > Mycobacteriales > Micromonosporaceae > Dactylosporangium. The sequence goes on from NZ_JAHYSG010000056.1 coordinate 70,698, forward strand.
CATGAGCCCAGGCAGCCTTCGCAGATGCCGTCCCGCTCGGTGTGCTTCTCGAGGAGTGCCAGGGCCTCGCTCCGGGTTTCGGGTGGCCTGTAGTCCTTCATGGCGGTCCTTGGGCCGCTGCGTACGCAGCCGGTTGTCGGGCCGCGCCTCCAAATACGATCACCACGTTCCCCCCGCCTGGGATGTGTCTCTGGGTGAACGGGCGTGCGTCGGCCCGGTCGGGTTACACCGGTCGGCGGGACTGTCGGGAAGCTGTCAGATCTCCCAGGTGGCCTCATACGCGCAGGGTGAGGCTGAGGGGTGAACCTGCTTTTCACCCTGGGTGAGATCATCGGCGTACGGCAATGGTCGCTACCGTCGGCGCATGCCGCCCGACACATTGTTGATGATGCTCGTCGCATGGGCACGGACGTCCGGCCGCGGTGACGTCGAGCGCCGCGACGCGGACACCCGGCCGCACCCGAGCCGGCGGGCCGCGGTGGAGACGGCGGCCCGCGAATGACGTCCCCCGACCTGACGGAGCTGGGCACGGCCGCCCCGGGGCCGGAGATCGACGACGAGCCGCTGCTGGTACGTCCCTACGTGCGCCTTCGTGAGCACGCGGAACGCCCCGCGGACGAAGGCGTGAGCGGCCCGCCACCGTCGGCCGGTCAACCCGAGTCTCACGACCGGCCCGCGGCGACGCCCGACCGCACCGGCCCGGCCCGCTCAGGCAGGCGGATCGGCTCGGCCCTGACGAGGCATGCCTCAGCGGTGCACCGCAGCCGGCGTCACCTGCTCGCCGTCGGCTCGGGCACGCTGATCCTGTTGCTGGGCACCACCGCACTTGTCCTCGCCTTCGGCGACCAGCCGGCGGCTCCAGCCGCAGACGTGGGCGGGGCCGCGGCACCGAAGGGCAGCCACTTCGCCACAGGCACCGTGCCGGCCCCACCGCCGTCGCCGGTATCGAACCCGCCGTCGACGGCCGGAGCGTCCGGGCCGCCGCCCGGATCCGTGCTGCCATCCGGATCCGTGCTGCCACCCCGGCCATCCGGCGGCACCCAGCCGAGCGTTCCCGCTGTGCTCGACGAGCAGCCAACACCGTTGCAGCCACCGCCGGCCGACCCTCGCACCGGCCGGATCACCGCCGTCTCCGGGCTGTGCCTCGACGGCGCCGGCGGCCCGCGCGCCGACCGGATCCGCCGGTGGGACTGCGACGGCAGCTCGGGTCAGAGCTGGACCGTGGCGGGCGACGGCACCATCCAGACCCTGGGCCGATGCCTGCAGGCGGCAGGCGGCCAGGTCACCCTGCAGACCTGCGACGGCGGCCCCGCCCAGCAATGGCGGTCAGGGTCGGCGGACTCGCTGGTCAACCCGGCGTCGGGGCTGTGCCTCAGCGGGCCGGACGACGACGCCAGCAGCAGGGGCTCGCAGCGCATGGCGGCCTGCAACCGGTCCGACGCGCAACGATGGACCTTGCCGTGAGCCGCTAGTAGGGCAGGGCGATGTCGCGGCGGTGGGCGAAGTCTCGGTGGGCGGTGATGACTGCCCGCAGCCACCTGGCGGCCATCTCGTCGGCCCGCTGCGGGTCCGCCATCTGGACGTAGAAGAGCTCGTGGTCGGCGTGGTCGACCGCTTCGACGCCCGGCTGGGCCTCCAGCGCCTCCTGGATCAGGTCGGCGGGGAAGTACTCCTCGTCGGTCTGGACGATGAGTTTCACCGCGTCGCGGAACGTCAGCCACCAGCGGTGGCCGTCCGCCGTGCCCACGCGGAGCTGCATGCAGAGGTCTTCGCGCGTCTGGGCGAACGCCTCCCGCATCTGCGGGTCGTCCGCGCAGATCGCGGACAGGACCTGCGGGGTCTCGGCGACGGCCGCGGCCACCACGGGGAACGCGGCCAGCTGGCCCACCAGGTAGCTGACCCGGCGCGGGTCGCCGGTGGTGTCAGACGACTCGATGCCGGGCACCGCGTAGGCGGGCAGTGGAGATGTCATCGGTTCCTCGGGAAAAAAGGGGGGCCGGGCCGAACGCCCGGCCCCCGGCGAATGGTCAGTCTTCGTCGATCGGGAAATGGATCGTGAAGGGGATGTCGTTCGCCTTCAGGCAGTCGAGCACCGCGTCAGAGACGCCCAGTTCGTTCCGGCCGCCGTTGCCGTTCGGCATGAAGTGCCAGTGAACGCCCTTGATCTTCGTGTTTCTGAACTGCGGGTTGCGCGCGTTGTCGGCCAGGATCTTGTCCTGGTTGGCCGGGTCGCGGTACCACGCGTCCTCCTGGCACTCGATGATGTTATCCGGGTCCAGGTCGAACGGGATGCCCGCCTTGACCTCGTGGAGGACCCAGCCGTCGGGGGTCCACTCGGCATAGTCGGACACCCGGCTGGAGCGCGGGAACTGGCCGGGGGCGCCCGGCCTGTTCAGCCACAGCTGGGGCTGGCCGCGGTTCGGGTCCGCCGGATTGTGCTTCATGATGTCGTCGCGGAGGATGCGCTGGGCGTCGCTCCAGCCCTTGGCCCACCGCACGTCGTCGCCGTCGACGTGCAGCGACCGGCCCGAGCGGCCCACCGCCTTCAGCGCGAGGTGGAGCTTCTCCAGGTTGGTGATGTCGCTGTCGAGCAGCTTGGTGAAGGTGCGCTTGCTGATCCGGCCGCTGGCCGTGATGGCCAGGCCGTCCTGCTCGACGAGGGCGGCCCAGACCTCCGGCATGATGAGCTCGAAGGTGAGCTCCTTGACGGTGTCCGGGACCTTGTCGTACTTGGCGACGAACCGGGCCGCCTCGATCAGGCGGTGGGCGTACTTGAGGACGAACTTCGCGACCTTGGCCGGGATCGCGATCGCGTCGCCGGCGTAGGGGACGACGCCGAGGATGCTGAGCCCCGCGCTGACCCACTCGCCGTGGATGAGCGCGGCGATGGTGTCGCGGATGTCGGCCAGCCCGCCGAGGATCCAGCCGACGACCGGGATGACGCTCAACCCGCCGCTGCACAGGTTGCCGGCGAGCCACGCCATCGAGTCCTTCTCGGCGAAGTCGCCGGCGAACATGCCGAGCAGGAAGTCGGTGACGTACGTCCACTTGCTGATCTGCTCGTCCGGGCGGGCCGGGTTGAGTCCCTGGTCCTCGGCGTGCGCGACCTCGTAGTCGTCGCGCAGGCCGTCACGGTCGGTGTCCTGGCTCAGCCCGCTGCTGCCCCAGTCGAGCTCGACGGAGTCGGAGAGCCCGTCGCCGTCGGTGTCGACGTTGGTGGCGTCGGTGCCGTCGTTCTCCTCGACCAGGTCCGGCACGCCGTCGCCGTCGGTGTCGAGGTCCGTGGGGACCGGGACGATCGGCGGGACGTCGCCGGGGGTCGGCGGCGCCCGTGGCTGGTCGGCCACCAGCGGGTTGCTGCCCTGGGCCACCTCGGCGCCGTCCGTGACCCCGTCGCCGTCGGTGTCGGGGTTGGTGGGTGAGGTACCGAGATCCTGCTCCTGCAGGTTGGTGAGCCCATCGCCGTCGACGTCCTCCGCTCCGTCGGCGACGGTGTCCTGATCGGTGTCCACCGCGTTGGGCCGGGTCCAGCCGGCCAGCTTCGTGATCTCGAACTTGTCGGTCAGCCCGTCGCCGTCGGAGTCGACCAGCAGCGGGCTGGACCCGAACCGCAGCTCCACCACGTCGACGACCCCGTCACCGTCGTGGTCGCCGTCGTAGGTGATGCCGAGCCGGGTCAGCACGTTGAAGGCGTTCGCCCAGGCGTTCCCGGCCTGGATCGTCGCCGGCACCACGTTGGCCTTGACGAGCATGTCGTCGACCTTGGCCAGGTCGGCCCTGGCCGCGTTCAGGTCGGCGAACGCCTCGGCCAGCCCGGCCGGGGCGGGCGCGGGCGGCGGGCTGGCCCGGAACGGGCCGATCGTCGCCTCGGCGTCCTGGATCGCGGCGTCGGCCAGCAGCCGCACCGCGGTCAGGGTGTCCACCAGCGCGACCACGTGGGCCTGCTCGGCCTCGCCGTTGGGCGGGGAGGCGCCGGTGAGCCGGCTCTTGAGGTACGACTCCAGATGCTTGAGGTTGTCGAACGCCACCTCGGCGTCGCCGGGGCTCTTGAGCCGGGCGCCGTCGAAGTACCGCGTGCCGACGTCCGCGAGCACCGGGTCGATCCGGCTGTCGCCCAGTCCCTCGCCCACGTACGGCCGTAGGGCCTGGGTGGACTCGGTGACGTAGACCTTCGCGTCCTTCGTGTACTTGGCGGTGGGGATCTTCGCGACCTCCACCTGCCACAGCGCCGTATTCCCGGCCGACGCCGGGGCGGCGACGAGCGCCACCTGCGCGGCGACCAGCGCCGCGACCACAGCGGCGAGCTTGGACCGTCTCACCTGCACCTCCGTCTTTTTTGCGGAACGGACATGGATGCCGGCAAGCATATTGACAATGGTCGCTAGACAATGTCCCGGCGGAAATACCCGGGCAAAAGGCCTCAGGTCGGCTGGTACGTCAGGTGGGCGACGCCGGTCGGGAAGGTCTCCGAAGCGGCGAGCCGCAGCGGGACCCGGGCGCCGACGCCGTCGAAGAGGCGCTTGCCGCTGCCCAGCACGACCGGGCACACCATGAGGTGCAGTTCGTCGACCAGGCCGGCGGTGATCAGTGACCGGACCAGGCCGGCGCTGCCGGTGATCGTGATGTTGCGGCCGGGCTGCTGCTTGAGGGCGGTCAGGGCCGCCACGACGTCCCCGTCGATCAGGCCGGCGCCGGACCAGTCGACGGACGTCAGTGTCGTGGATGCGACCAGTTTGGGCGTGCCGTTCATGAAGTCGGCGACCTCGCCGTGCTGGCCGGGCCAGATCGCGGCGAACTCCTGGTACGTGTTCCGGCCGAGCAGGAGCACGTCGGTGGCGTCCCGACGGGACTTGATCGACTGGCCGACCTCGTCGCAGTAGTAGTCGAAGCTCCAGCGCTCGGGCGCCTCGACGACGCCGTCCAGTGACACGTGCATCCCAGCGACGATCTTCATGGTGTACCCCTCCGGTAGGTCGTCCTCTCGTAGATGCGTCGAACGGCCCGGGCCCGGTTCGACACGGGCCGGCTGGAAGTCGTAAAAGATCTTCGCAACCACCGGCGGCCGTCAGGCGTGTCGACGGTGCCCGCTCAACAAGGGGTGGGCGACAGGGGAGGAAGGACAGTGTGACCACGACGATGACACGCAGCGATGCAGTGCCGGCCGTCGATGTCCAAAGTGGCTTCGACGAGTTCTACGCGGCGGCGTTTCCGGTACTGCGATCGCAGCTCTTCGCGTACCTCGGCGACCGGGCCGAGGCGCAGGACGTGGTGCAGGAGGCGTTCTGCCGGGCGTTCAGCAAGTGGAAGACCATCAGCACCTACCAGGACCCGTTCGCCTGGGTCAGGCGGGTGGCCTGGAACCTGGCCACCAGCCGGTTCCGCCGCCGCCGGACCGCGCTGAACTTCCTGCGCAATCAGCGCGAGGAGCACATGGAGGGTCCCTCACCGGACCGGATCGTCCTCGTGGCGGCGCTGGCGAAGATCCCGGCGCAGCTGCGCAAGGCGGTGGTTCTGCACTACATCGGCGAGCTCTCGGTCGCCGAGATCGCGGCGCAGGAAGACGTCGCGGAAGGCACGGTCAAGAGCTGGCTGAGCCGGGGCCGCTCGGCCCTCGGCGAGCAGCTGGCGGAGCGCAAGGGAGGCAGGAGCAATGTCTGAGTTCGACGACCTGATCAACGACGCCATCGGGGACTTCCGTTCCGCCGAGGCCACGATTCCCGCAGTCACGCCCGGCACCGCCGCCGTGCGGGCCACCGTCCGGCACCGCCGCACGGTACGGCTCACCACGCTCAGCGTCCTGGGCGCTCTACTCATCGCCGCGCCCATCGCGGCGTTCGCCGCCGATCCGCACGGCAACAACCCGCCACCGGTCCCGGGCGACTCGGTCACGCCGGTGCCGGCCGAGTCGGCGACGCCGTCGCCGGCCAGTCCGTCCGCCGGGACGCCGGCGTCCACGCCGCCCGACGGTGTGATCACGCCGGCCCAGCTCGGTGCGGTCAAGGTGGACTTCCCGGCCTTTCTGAGCGGGCAGTGCCCGACCAAGGGGGTCAAGCTGGCGACCAGCGACCCGAAGAGCCAGACCAAGGCGTGGGTGGAGAAGGTCGTCCACACCGACCTCGACGGCGACGCGGCCCTCGAGACCGCCGCGCTGGTGCTGTGCAGGTCCGGCGAGGCGCCGACGAGCCAGGTCCTCGCCTTCGACCGGGACGCGGCCGGCAACATCGTCATGCTCGGCGTGGTCGTTCCCGAGAACCACCGCGCCAACATCCGCGACATCACCGCCCGCGACGGCGGCGGCATCATCGCCGACATCTCCGACTTCGTCGCCTGCTGCGGCCAGTCGCCGGACGAGGAGCGGCACCAGGATCGCGAGTACGGCTGGGACGGCACGAAGTTCAAGCAGGTGGCCGGCCCGACGGTCTTCGGCGACCCGGCCCGCGTCACCGACCTGCAGGTCACCGTCACCGACGTGGTCCTGGGCCCGGTCACCAACGGCAAGCGCACCGGCACCGCGAAGGTCACGGTGAAGAACGCCGGCCCGAACCCGTCCGGCCGCTTCTACGTCAACCTCCAGAACTGCTCGTTCCCCTGCGCGGGCCAGAACCCGGTCTTCGAGAAGATGTGGGTCTTCGGCGGCTACGGGTCCCCGCACGCCCCGCTGGCCGCAGGCGGCCAGCTGAGCGAGACGATCACTGTCACCGTCGACGCCACCTTCACCGAGGGCACTGTCGAGGCGTCGGTGACCGCGGTCGGGCTCAACGACATGAAGAGCAACGACGACACGAAGCCCGCCAACAACGCCGTCAACTTCACGATCCGCGCGAGCTGAACCACCCGCCGTCAGGGGCCCGGCCAGGTGCCGGGCCCCTTCGGCGACCACCGGCGGTGCCGGCGGGAGGGGGCGGCCGCGGTCAGCGGGGTGCCGGGCTCGGTGCTCCGG
>NZ_JAHYSG010000057.1 GCF_022095675.1 Dactylosporangium sp. AC04546
CCCACGCCCACACCGCCCCTCGGCCGCGATCTTGGAGTTGTGGTCCCGGAAATATCGCTCATATCGGATATTCCCGGGACCACAACTCCAAGATCGGCGCGGGGTTCGTGCCCTCCGCCGTGTGCCGTCCGTGCTCAAACCGCGATCAGCGTGGCCAGCCCCATGATCAAGGGAAACTTCTGGTCGCTATGGCAGCCAGACGTTTCCCTTGATCATGGGACTGCACGGTGAAACGGCTCGGTCGCGAGGAGTGGGGCCGCGGAGTTGGCGTGCCGAATCACCTGCCGTAGGCGGCGGCGTTGATCGTGCGGACGGCCGCCTCGACAACCCCCGCCGCGAACGGCAGGTCGAGGGTGTCGATCGTGTCCGTCGGCCGGTGGTAGTGCGGGTTGCGGAAGTCGGCCGTGTCGGTGACCAGCACCGAGTGCCGCCGTGACTCCCAGTACGGCACGTGGTCACTGCGCATCACCAGGTCGCGGGCGACGACCGGCACGATGAACGGGAACACCGGCAGCGAGGCGTGCAGCGCGTAGTTGTGCACGAGGTACATCGAGTCGGGCTCGCCGACGAGCGCGATGAAGTCGCCGCGCGACGGTGGGTCGACCAGCTCAGCCAACTGCGGCGGGAAGCCCTGCTCGGGCGCCGTGTAGCCGATCATCTCGAACACGATCGACTCGGTGCCGGGTGTGATCCCGCGCACATGCGCCGAGCTGCCGAGGAAGCCGGTCTCCTCGCCGCCGAACAGGCAGAACCGCACCGTGCGGGCCGGCAGCTCCAGGCCCCGCAGCAGGCGGGCGGCCTCCAGCACCCCGGCCACGCCGCTCGCGTTGTCGTCGGCGCCGACCGTGTCGGGGGTGGTGTCCCAGTGGGCGCACAGCTCGATCGCGTCGGGGGAGGCGCCGGGGATCTCGGCCACGAGGTTCACGTCGTACAGCTCGGAGCCGTACCGCTCGACCGTCACCCGCAGCCCCGCGTCGCGCAGCGTGTCGCTCATGTACCGCAGCGCGGCGGTCACCCCGGGCAGGTCGCCACAGCGCGGCCCGTGGGCCGTCAGCGCGGTGATGTGGCCGGCGAGCCGGTCGGCGGAGACCACCGGGTCAAGATTCACCGGCCCAGGATATGGAACAGCCCCCGAGGTTCCCACAAACGTGGGTCCGGTAGGACGAACACCGGAACAGCCTCGGGGGCCGGGTAGCCGTCGCGTATTCGCCGGGCCGCCGTCCGGGCGGCCGCACGAAGTGCGAGTCCAGAGGACGGCGGCTAGCGGACAACCACCTCACGAGTCCCATTGCTACACAACTTTGGACCACCTCCTTTCCCGTGTACGCCCAACCTAGCCAGCCTCGACGGCCTGCGGCAACGCTTTTTCGGGTGCAACCGGCAGGCGCCGGATGAGGCGGTGGACGATCAGCAGGGGGATGATCCCGAACACGCCGAACGAGATGTCGATCAGCGTCCACCAGAACGGGATCCCGCGCACCGGCCCGGCGAACAGCGCGAGCGGGACGATGCCGACGCAGGCGATCATGCCGAACTCGACGACCCAGATGTTGCGCACCGGATCGCGCCATACGCCCCAGAACGCCACGGCGATGACCAGGTGCGCGAAGGCGAGCCAGTCGGTGCCGTACATGATGAACGGGTATTTGTCGTTGGTCTCCGTGATGCCCTGGTCGACCCGGGCGATCCAGTCGACCAGGGCGGCCGGAGCGGGGGAGCCGTCGAGCAGGGAGTGCAGCCAGCGCACCTCGTGCTCCAGCGGGAACGCGGTCGCGCCGCTGAGCACCAGGCCGACGAGGAACAGGACCAGCCAGACCCGAATCTTGCGCTGCGTGGACATGGCCGGAGCGTAAGTCCCGGGGCGGCGGCCGGACGGCCCTCGTCACGAGATCTGCACAACAGCGGCGGCGCCGGCTCCCGGGGGGAGGGGAGCCGGCGCCTCGGAGGAAAGCCGTCGGAGGAGGGTCAGTAGCCGCCGTTGCCGGCGTCCGCGACGACGGTCTGGGCCTTCTTGCCCTCGGGGGTGAAGGCGAACCAGGTGCCGCCGACGCCCTGGCCCTTGGTGTCGCCGGGCTTGGCGTCACCGGCGAAGCGGTACGCGGGCCAGCCGTTGATCGTCAGCTGGAGCGAGCCGTCGGTCCGGGTGATCTTGCCGATGAGCTTCTGGTCGACGCCCTCGATCTTCATGTTCTCGACGTACGCGACGGCCGGCCACTTCTTCAGGCACTCGCCCTCGCAGTTCGACTTCGACGGCTTCGGGGTGTCCTTCTCGAAGCGGTACAGCGTCCACCCCTTCCAGTCCGTCACCACCTTGCCGAGGGTGTCGTTCTCGGCGACCTTGAGGCCGACGACGTTGGTCGCGGGGGCCGAGCTGGCGGCGGCGGGCGCCGCGCTGTCAGCGGCAGCGGCGGCCGGCTGGTCGTTGTTCTGCTTGGTCAGGTCGATGGCGCCGCAGGCGCTGAGCGACAGGGCGGCGGCCGCGGCCACCGCCAGGGTCAGGACGAACTTGCGCATCTCAATCTCTCCTTCGATCGCAGCTTCGTCCTCAGACACGGCCCGCCGCGAAGAGCGGTTCGGCTCCATGCGGTCAGCTCACCGACAGCTAGGCTTCGAACCGTGAGTGAACCGATCGACCCGATCGACCCCGACGTCCTGGAGTTCGCGCACCGGATGTTCGACCTGGCCCGGGCCGGCGCCACGGAGGAGCTGGCGGCCAGCGTCGACGCCGGGCTGCCGGTGAACCTGACCGACGCCAAGGGCGACTCGCTGCTGATGCTCGCGGCGTACCACGACCACCCCGCCACGGTGGCCGCGCTGCTCGGCCGGGGCGCCGACGCCGACCGGGTCAACGACCGGGGTCAGACCGCGCTGAGCGCGGCCGTGTTCCGCCGTTCGGCCGACTCTGTCACGGCGCTGCTCGACGCGGGCGCCGACCCGCACGCGGGCGGCCCGTCGGCCCTTGATACGGCCCGGTTCTTCGACCTGCCCGCGATGCTGGAACTGCTGGAGCGTGCCCGGTGAGAGACGTGTCCATCCGCGGCGACATGATCCGCCTCGGGCAGTTCCTCAAGCTCGCCGACGTGCTGGAGTCGGGCGGGGAGAGCAAGGAGCTCATCCTCGACGGCGAGGTGTCGGTCAACGGCGAAGTAGACACGCGCCGCGGCCGTCAGTTGCACCGCGGCGACGTGGTGAGCGTGCTGGGGGAGACCCTCCGGGTGAGCTGAGCTCAGAGGGAGTTGGCGAACTGGACGGAGCGCTGCGAGAAGTGGCCCTGGCCGCCGTCGTGGCCGTCCCACTCGTAGAGCTGCATCTCCTTGCGGCCGGGGATGGCGTTGTAGGCGGCGAAGACCGTCGACGGCGGGCAGGTGAGGTCCATGAGCGCCGCCGAGACGAGCGCGGGCGCCGTGATCCGCTTCGCGAAGTGCACGCCGTCGACGTAGTCCACGGTTGACAGGGCGGCCTCGGCCCGCGCCGGGTTGAGCCGCACGAACCGCGCGAATTCGGCGTACGGGTCGTTGTCGGTGATGGTGACGGCGCGGCGGATGTCGCACAGGAACGGCACTCCGGAGATCACCCCGCTGACCGCGTCGCCGCTGAGGCCGCCCGCCGCCAGGGCCAGCCCGCCGCCCTGGCTGATCCCGGTGACCAGCACCTTCGACGCGAACGGCAGGGCGCGGGCGGTCTCGACGGCGCGGACGGCGTCGGTGACGAGCCGGCGGTAGTAGAACGTGCGCGGGTCGAGCACGCCACGGGTGAGGAACCCGGGCGCCTGCGGGCCGGAGCCGTCCGGGTCGGGCGTGTCGCCGGCCCGCCAGCGGCCGCCCTGCCCGCGGGTGTCCATGACCAGGCTGGCGTAGCCCGCCGCCGACCACAGCAGGAAGTCGTGGGGGAAGCCGCGGCCGCCGCCGTAGCCGATGAACTCGACCATGACCGGGAGCGGGCCGTCGACGTTGCGCGGCCGGATGAGCCACGCCTTCACCGGCTGTCCGCCGTACCCGCTGAACGTCACGTCGATCGTGTGGAGGGAGCGCAGGCCGGCGTCCACCTCGGTCAGCACGGCCGGCGTGGCGCGGGTGCGCGCCTCGTCCAGCGTGGTCGCCCAGAACTCGTCGAAGTCGGCCGGTTCGTTCGATGCCGAACGATAGGTCCGCAGCCGGTCGAGGGGAAGATCGAAGAGGGCCATGGGGCGACCCTATTACCAGGAAGTTCCCAGCGCGATTACGGGTTCGGCCCAGGTCGGGACGTCATCGTAGTTCTTGTGACCGGCGCCGGAATGCCGGAAGCCTCCCTGGATGGTCCACCGGCGCACGGTCACGCCAAAGCTTCACCCAACACGTTGCCGAGCTGGGGTGGTCAGCGGGGGGCAACGGTGATGCGGTCGAGGTCGGGACACCATCTGCCGGGGGTGTTCCCGGCCTCGATCGTGTTGTTCCGGCCGTTGCCCGGCCGCAGCGTCACCGTGACGGTCGCGACCCGGTCCCAGCCGCCGCTCGGCGCGAACGTGACCACGTGCCAGTCGCCGTGGCCCGCGCGGAAGTAGCAGCGCCGAGTGTCGATGGACAGATATGCGATCGTCACCGTGACCTCGGCGCCCGGCGCCGCGTCGACGCCGGCGAACGACAGCACCCGGCCGTTGCCCACACCGGTGACGGCCCGCCCGCCGGACGCACCCGTGACCTCGCGGACCGTCATGCCCGGCCGGCCGTTGCCCGGTGCCTCCGCCTCGAAAGAGCGAGATGCGGGAGTTGTACCGGTGGTGCCGGGCGACGGCGACGCGGGAGGCACGGACGGCGCCGCACTCGACGGCGGCGCGCCGGAGCCCACCGGGTCGGACGGGCCGGGGCTGACCACCGGGCTTGCGCTCGCACTGGCCGCCGGGCTCGCCGAGGCGCTCGCGTGGGCCGGGCTCGCCGATCCGGCCGGCACGACCGGCGCCGGCAGCCCGTTCAGCGTCGGCACGACCGGCCCCGCCGCCTCGCCCGAGGTGAACCGGGCGGTCTCCGGCGCGCCGGTCAGCAGCCCGCGCAGCCCCACGACCACGACCGCGACGACGATGAGCACGACCACGAACGCGATCCGCGGTGACTGGTACGCGTCGGCCCGCCGCCGTCCGGTGTAGTCGTCCGGGACGTCGAGGCCATCGGTCATGCCGGGCACCGTATCGCTTCTGGATCACCCCGCGCGACGCGAAGTCCGTGTCGATTTTCCGCGGGCGCTACGGCGTCAGTACCACTTTGCCCCGGACCAGGCCGGACTCGATCAGCTGGTGCGCGTCGGCGACCTCGGCGAGCGGCAGCTCACGGTGCAGGTTGACCCGCAGCCGGCCCTGGTCGGCCAGGTCGGCCAGCCACCGCAGGTCGCCCGCGTCGGGCCGGGGCTCGAGGAACCGGCCGCCGCGCTCGGCGATCCGCTCGCCGCCGGCGGCGGTGGAGACGGCCCGGGCGGGGTCCTTGACCTCATCGACGGCGGACTCCGTCGCCGCGCCGCCGTGCAGGTCCAGCGCCACGTCGACCGGCTCGGGCACCTGCTGTACCGGTTCGGCGCCCAGCTCCCGCAGGAACTCGTGGTCGGCCTCGGCCGCGGTGCCCAGCACCCGCTCGGCGCCCAGGGCCCGGGCGATCTGCACCGCGAAGTGCCCGACGCCGCCGGCCGCGTCGTGGACCAGCACAACGTCGCCCTCGCCGGTGCCGGCCGCGCGGAGCGCCTGCAACGCGGTCAGGCCGGCCAGCGGTATCGCGGCCGCCTCGGCGAAGCTCAGCCCGGCCGGCTTGTGGGCGGCGTCCCGGGCGGCGATCGCGGCCCGCTCGGCGTAGGTGGAGCGGGCACACGCGTAGACCTCGTCGCCCACGACGAACCCCTCGACGTTGGCGCCGGTGGCCACCACCACGCCGGCGAGGTCCCAGCCGGGGATGTCGCCGTTACCGGGGCCGGAGCCGGGCGGGTTGACCCCGGCCGCGCGCACCTCCACGAGGATCTGGTCCGGGTCGATCTGCGGGTCGGGGAGGTCGCGGAGGGAGTAGCCGGCGGCGGACGCGCCGTCGGCGTCTCCGGGCTCGGTCACCGTGATGGCCTTCATGCCTCCATGTCTAGCGTCGCGGGCACCGGCGTGCAGGCGGTTACGGCCATGCCGATCGAGGTCAGGTGGGTGATCCCGGGAGGGAGGCGGCGACCGCCCCAGCCGGGACCCGCGGCCGAGAACCGGGTGTCCGGGTACGCGGCGGCCGCCGCGAGCAGCGCGTCCACGTCCGCGGTGGCGTCGGTCTGGGCCCAGACGACGGCGGTGCGGGGTGCGGTCCGGCGCACGGCCGCGCGCAGGGCGGCCCAGGGCACGGCGGCGCCGAGCTGGGACGCGCCGACCCGCCGTTCGGCGAGCGCGGCCGCCAGGGCGCGCAGCGGCAGCGCGTGGGCCTCCCGCGGCGCGCAGGCGAGCAGGACGTGGCAGTCGCCGGCGTGTGCCTCGACCGCCCGGTCCAGGCCGCGGGCGATGCCGTCGGCCAGGGTGTGCTCGACGGCGATGTCCAGCGGCTCCCCGCGGTACGACACCTGCCGCAGCGCCGGCGCGCACACCTCCTCCCACGCGTCCGCGACGCCGCGTTCGGCCGCCAGCGCGTGCACGACGGCGGCGACCGCGGTGCTGTCCAGTGCCCGGGCCGCGTCCAAGAGCCGCTGCATACCCGGTCATTCGCGTTCCCGGGTGCTCTTGGATGCGGCGGTGCGGCGTTATGCGCTCTGGCGGCGGACCAGGGTCGTGGGCAGCACCGGCGGCTCGTCGGTCGACTCGCCGCTCATCAGCGCCAGCAGCTGGCGGGCCGCGGCGGCGCCGATCTCCTCGACCGGCTGCTTGATCGTGGTGAGCGGAGGCTGGGTGAAGGACGCGAGCGGCAGGTCGTCGAAGCCGACCAGGGCCACGTCCTCCGGCACCCGGCGCCCGGCCTGGCGCAGCGCGTGCAGGGCGCCGACGGCCATGAGGTCGGAGGCGCAGAACACCGCGTCGAGGTTGGGCCGGTGGTCGAGCAGCCGGGTCATGGCGTGGATGCCGGCCGGGCGGGTGAAGTCGCCGTAGGCGATCGGGCCGGGCTCCAGGCCGGCGCGCTCGAGCCCCTCGCGGAAGCCGGCCAGCCGGTCGACGCCGGCCGAGACGTCCGGCGGGCCGGCGATCGTGACGATCCGGCGGCGGCCGGTGCGGGCCAGGTACTCGACGGCCTGGCGGGCGCCGCCCCGGTTGTCCGCGTCGACGTAGGCGAGGGCGCTGGACTGCAACGGCCGGCCGATCAGGGTCACCGGCACGCCGAGGGCGGGGAGCGTGACGACGAGCGGGTGGCTGCTGCGGCAGTAGATCAGCATCACGCCGTCGATGTGGCCGCTGCTGAGGTACCGCTGCAGTGATGCCGGTCGTTCTCCGGCGGCCAGCAGCATGGGCATGTCGCGCTCGGCGAAGGCGGCACTGGCGCCCGCGAGCACACGGGAGTAAAACGGATCGGCGAAGAGTCGTGCGTTGGGCTCGCACACGACGGCGGCGACCGAGCGGGGGCGGCGGTCGACGGCGCGGGCGGCGCGCTGTCGCACGTAGCCGAGCCGGTCCACAGCGTCGCGGACCTGCTGGCGGGCGGTCGGCGAGACGCGGGCGGAGCCGTTGAGCACGCGGGAAGCGGTGGCGGAAGAAACACCGGCGAGGGCGGCGACGTGGGCGAGCGTGGGGTGTTCGGCGGGCTCAGGCATTGCTTCTGGAGCGGCGGTAATCGACATCGCGACCTCCTCAGATAGCAAGTCGTCGATTTTGGGAGCGCTTCCACAGGCAGCGTCATACACCGTTTCCGCGCTGTCAACACGAGATTGCCGAGAGGTTTCGCCACCGGGGTTCCGACTGTAAATTTCAGGGCCGCCGATCTTCCGCGGCCCGGGAGGCCGGCGCCGCAGGCACTGGTGTGACCAGCGTGGATCTCCTAGCCTGCTCGCATGCGTGACTGGATTTCCGTCATCGTCGCGGTGCTCGGCGTGCTCCTCGTCCTGGCCGGCTCCGCCCTCATCGTGATGCGCGCGCTGGCCTCGTCGGCTCCGCCGGCTCCCCTGGCCACCCCGGACTCCTCGTTCGACGAGTCCCCCACCGCTGCGGTGGTGGCCCCCGCCCCCGCCCCGGCGCCGGCCCGCAACCGGCTGGTGGACGCGGTGAAGAACCCCTCACCGGCCGACCGGCTGATCTTCTGGGGCATCATCCTGTTGGTACTGGCAGCGATCGCGGCCGGTGCGATCTCGTTCAGCCTCGGCGCGTCCGGGGGCACGGTGCCCACCGTGCCGTAGTGCACCCCGCGGGGTGGCACTGGAGATCGCCCGCCCCCAGCGGATTCGCCCAGACGGGGGGAGACTATTCTGCCTCCGAGGTGACGTGTTGATCGCGCGGCGCCTCACGGAGCTGGCTCGCCAGCGGGTTCAACAGCCTCAGGAGGCCTTTCGTGACCACCGTTGCGCCAAAGCCGATCGTCACCAGGCCTTGGCCGGTGCACCAGCCGGTCAAGGGCTCGGCGTTCGCTCGGCTGTTGCGGACCACGGACGCCAAGCAGATCGGCTTGATGTACCTCACCACGTCGTTCGTGTTCTTCATGATCGGCGGCTTCATGGCGCTGCTCATGCGCGCCGAGCTGGCCCGGCCGGGTCTGCAGTTCCTGTCGCCGGAGCAGTACAACCAGCTGTTCACCATGCACGGCACGATCATGCTGCTGTTCTTCGCGACGCCGATCGTCTTCGCGTTCGCGAACTACATCACGCCGCTGCAGATCGGCGCCCCCGACGTCTCGTTCCCCCGGCTGAACTCGTTCGCCTACTGGCTCTACGCGTTCGGTGGCTCGATCACCCTGATCGGGTTCATCACGCCGGGCGGCGCCGCGGACTTCGGCTGGTTCGCCTACGCGCCGCTGAATAACATGATCAACTCGCCCGGCGTGGGTGCCGACCTCTGGATCGTCGGCCTGGTCCTCTCCGGCCTGGGCACCATCCTCGGTGCCGTCAACATGATCACCACGATCCTGACCCTGCGCGCGCCCGGCATGACCATGTTCCGGATGCCGATGTTCACCTGGAACATCCTGGTCACGAGCGTCCTGGTGATCATGGTCTTCCCGATCCTGGCCGCCGCCCTGCTGGCGCTGGAGGCCGACCGCCGTCTGGGTGCCCACGTCTACGACGCCAGCACCGGCGGCGCGATGCTCTGGCAGCACCTGTTCTGGTTCTTCGGCCACCCCGAGGTGTACATCGTGGCGCTGCCGTTCTTCGGCATCATCACCGAGGTCATCCCGGTCTTCAGCCGCAAGCCGGTCTTCGGCTACAAGGGCCTCGTCGGCGCCACGATCGCGATCGGCGCCCTGTCGATGAGCGTGTGGGCCCACCACATGTTCGCGACCGGCCAGGTCCTCATGCCGTTCTTCTCGTTCCTGAGCTTCGTCATCGCCGTGCCGACCGGCATGAAGTTCTTCAACTGGATCGGCACGATGTGGCGCGGCCAGATCACCTTCGAGACACCGATGCTCTTCGCGATCGGGTTCCTGGTGACCTTCCTCTTCGGCGGCCTCTCCGGCGTGCTGCTGGCCAGCCCGCCGATCGACTTCCACGTCTCGGACACGTACTTCGTGGTGGCCCACTTCCACTACGTGCTCTTCGGCACGATCGTGTTCGCGGTGTACTCCGGCATCTACTTCTGGTTCCCGAAGATGACCGGCCGGATGCTCGACGACCGCCTGGGCAAGGTCCACTTCTGGCTCACCACGATCGGCTTCCACACCACGTTCCTGGTGCAGCACTGGCTGGGCACGCAGGGCATGCCCCGCCGCTACGCCGACTACCTGGCGTCCGACGGCTTCACCACGCTGAACACGATCTCCACGATCGGCTCGTTCATCACCGGCCTGTCGACCCTGCCGTTCATCTGGAACGTGTGGAAGTCGTACAAGACGGGCCGCGTCGTCGAGGTCAACGACCCGTGGGGCCACGGCATGTCGCTGGAGTGGGCCACGAGCTGCCCGCCCCCGCTGCGCAACTTCGACAGCATGCCGCGCATCCGCTCGGAGCGCCCGGCGTTCGACGCCCGCTACCCGGCGCACGCCCCGGGCCACTCCCTGGAGGCCCCGCCTCCGGGCGGCGCCCGCCCGCTGAGCCACGAGGCCGACGGCGGCGCCACGTACGAGGAACAGCACTAGCTCCCAACCAGCCCAAAACCGCCCCCGGCGCCTGCAGAGGCCCGGGGGCGGTTCGCGTCTGGGGCGCGCAGCTTTGTTTCACACGTGTTACGTGCCTTCGGGGTCCGGGGGGCAGGCTAAAGGCCTGCAAGGCTGTTGGCGGGCTTCTTGAGCCCCTTCTCGGGGGGTTGTTGACGGCCGGTCGCCGGCGAAGCGGCTCGACGGCCGGGCGTTTCGTCCCGAGCGCGACTTCCGCGCCCCGAGCTGTGCTGAGCGCCCCGAGCCCGCGCCGAGCCTGCGCTTGAGGCGTAGCCCGCCTCTCGGAAGGACCGGTTCGCAAAGACCGGCCGATTTGTCCCGTTCGTCCCGAAGGTCCCGCGCTGCAGGTCCTCGGTGTGACCGCGGTCCATGATCGAGGGAAACTTCTGGTCGCCATGGCAGCCAGATGCTTCCCTTGATCATGGGAGCCCTCGGGATACACAGGAAATGCGCAGCTTTTGGTCCCAAATATTGGGACCCGGAACTTCACTCGCCCGGGGTCGCGAACGCGGCCGGCCCCGAGCGAGTCGGCTAGCAGCTGCCGAGCCGGATCAGGCCGGCGTGGTTACTCCGCGTTCACGCGGCTGGGGGAGCCGGCCGGACACGGTGCCGGGCGGAATCGGCACGCCCAGGATGTCGCTCACGCCTACGACAGCGAACAGTCGGGCGATGAACGGATTCGGGCGGCGGATGTCGAGCTTCACGCCCATGCTGTGGCAGATGCGCTTGGCAACGACCAGGGTGCCGATGCCGGTGGAGTCGAGGAAGGTGACCCCTGCAAGGTCGATGACCAGGAGGTCGATGCTTCCGTCGAGCACTGAGCTCACTGCTGTGCGGAGCTCCTGAGCGGTCTCATAGTCGATTTCGCCGCTCAGTGTCAGCACTGCCTCGCGCTGATCCGAAGGGCGAGTCTCGATCGACAACTTCACGTGACCCTCCTGGTGCTGAGCCGTCCACCATGGACGACCCTTTGAGGTCTCGCAAGCGTAGCGAAGTCTTGCCATTTTCGCCACGCTCCGTGTAGGCGCTCCTTACGGTATGACGTGAGAAGTCCTCACATCGGACAGCAGAACCTGCCTGCCCGCATGACGGTACACGTCGCTTGTTACACGGCAAGTCCGGTCACGTGCCATCCGCCGGTTGGTCAACTCCGGGCCACGATCGGTTCACCCACCAGGTTCACCCCTGCCTCCCGCAGGGTGACCAGGGCGTTCTCGGTCGTGGCGGGCGCGACGCCCGCCGTCAGGTCGAGCAACACGGTTGTAACGAACCCCTCACGTACCGCATCCAAGGCGGTCGCCCGCACGCAGTGGTCGGTCGCGATGCCGACCACGTCGACCGACGTCACGTTGCGTGCGCGCAGCCATTCGGCCAGGCCGACGCCGTCGGCGGCGCCTTCGAAGCCGGAGTAGGCCGCTGCGTACGCGCCCTTCTCGAAGACCGCCTCGACCCGGGACGTGTCCAGGGACGGGTGGAACTCGATGCCGCCCGTGCCGACCACACAGTGGGACGGCCAGGTGTCGACGTAGTCGGGCGACGCGGCGAAGTGCGCGCCCGGGTCGACGTGGTGGTCCTGCGTGGCGACGACGTGGTCCCACGAGCCCCCGGCGATGGCGGCCGAGATCGACGCGGCCACCGAGGCGCCCCCGGCGACGGGGAGCGAGCCGCCCTCGCAGAAGTCGTTCTGCACGTCGACGACGATGAGCGCGCGGGTCATGAGGCGCCTCCTTGCATGGTCACGGGGACGGCGGGGTCGCCGGCGGAGAGTTTCAGGCCCTCCCAGGGGATCGAGATCAGGCACTGGCGGAGGTGCTCGCGCGACTCGGCGAGCGACGGCAGGTCGTCCGCAGCGACGCCGGCGCGCACGAAGGGGCGCTGCAGCAGGCGGTCGTGCGGCTGCGCTGGCGGCGAGCCCAGCGAGACGACGATCTCCTCGGTGGCGGTGCCGGTCGGCTTGTGCCGCCGGACGGCGGTCTTGCGCCCGCCGACCGTGCCCTTGTTCTCCGAGCGCTTCACGACGGGGCGGCCGTCGACCTCGACCAGCTTGTACACCAGGCCGGCGGTCGGCGCCCCCGAGCCGACGACGACCGCGGTGCCGGCGCCGTAGGCGTCGACGGGCTCGGCGGCCAGGGCGGCGATCGCGTACTCGTCGAGGTCGCCGGACACGATGATCTGCGTGTCGGTCGCGCCGAGCGAGTCGAGCAGCGCCCGCGACTCGGAGGCCAGCACCGACAGGTCGCCCGAGTCGATGCGGACCGCGCGCAGGTCGGGGCCGGCGACGGCGATCGCGTTGCGGATGCCCTGCGCGATGTCGTAGGTGTCGACGAGCAGCGTGGTCTGCTTGCCCAGCGCCGCGACCTGAGAGCCGAACGCGGCCTGCTCCGAGTCGTGCAGCAGGGTGAAGGCGTGCGCGGCGGTGCCGGTGGTCGGGATGCCGTAGCGGCGGCCCGCCTCCAGGTTGGAGGTGAACGCGAAGCCGGCCAGGTAGGCGGCCCGGGCGGCGGCCACCGCGGCCTCCTCGTGGGTGCGGCGCGAGCCCATCTCGATGACGGCGCGCCCGCGGGCCGCGGTCACCATGCGGGCGGCGGCGGCCGCGATCGCGCTGTCGTGGTTGAGCACCGACAGCGCCAACGTCTCCAGGACCACGCACTCGGCGAACGTGCCGCTGACGGTCAGGATCGGCGAGCCGGGGAAGAACAGCTCACCCTCGGCGTAGCCGTCCACGTCACCGGAGAAGCGGTACGCCGCGAGCCACTCCGCGGTGGCGTCGTCGACGATCCGCCGCTCCCGCAGGAACTCGACGTCCTCCGGCGCGAACCGGAAGTCGGCGATGAGCGAGAGCAGTCGGCCGGTGCCGGCGACCACACCGTAGCGGCGCCCGGTCGGCAGGCGGCGGGCGAACACCTCGAACACGCAGCGGCGGTCGGCGGTGCCGTCGCGCAGGGCCGCCGACAGCATCGTCAGCTCGTAGTGGTCGGTCAGCAGCGAGCTTGTCACGGACCAACCCTATGCGACGGCGAATAGGACGCCGATCACTCTTCGGGCGGCAGCGAGCGCAGTGCGGCGGCCAGCTCGGCGCGGCCGGTCACGCCGAGCTTCGCGTAGACGCGCATGAGGTGGTTGTCGACGGTGCGGGAGGAGAGGTACAGCTGATCGGCGATCTCCTTCGACGGCACGCCGGCGGCCGCGAGCCGCGCGATCTGCCGCTCCCGGCCGGTGAGCATCGGCTGTGGTACCACCAGCGCCGGAGTGACCGCGAGCTGGCACTCGGCCCGCAGCTCGGCCAGCCGCTGCGCCGCTCGCGGGGTCTGCGGCGACCGGATGCCGCGCAGCAGCGTGACGGCGCCGGCCGCGGCCTCGGCGGCGAAGAGGTTCAGCTCCATCTCGGCCAGTTCCTCGGCGACCGCGAGCAGGCTGCCGCCGTCCTCCTCGGCCATCGCGCGGACGTGCCACGCCATCGCCGGGGCGAGCCGCCCCTCGACGGTCTGCGCGAGGGCGTCGATCCGATCGTGGGCCTCGGCCGCGAAGCCGAGGCGCCCGAGGTGGTAGAGCGCGAACATCTCATGGGCGGCGAAGCCGTCGTTGCGGTTGCGCGCGGCCAGGCGGCGCAGCACCTCGGCGGCCGTGTTCACGTCACCGGAGGCCACCGCGACCCACGCCCGGGCCTCCTCGAGCCAGGGGTACAACACCTCCATCGACCGGTAATGCGCCCGCTCCGCCTCAGCGAAGGCGGTCGCGGCCGACGCCGCGTCGCCGCAGAGCGCGGCGATGTGCGCCCGCTCGGCGTGGGCCAGGGCGACGAAGATCCGGCCGGTGGCGAGGGCGGCGCTGGCCTGGCTGGCCGCGCGGGCCGCCTCCTGCAGCCGGCCGCGCAGGCGCGCCGCCTGGGCCCGCACGATCTGGAGGTACCCCGAGCCGAGCAGGAAGTTGCCGGCGTCGGCCATACCCGCGAACTCGGCGGCGACGATCGCGTCGACCGCGTCGAGGTCGGCGGCGAGGATCATGGCGGTGCCGCGGGCCAGCTCGATCCCGAGCTGGATGTAGGGCACCTCGGCCCGCCACTGCGAGGCGTCGGCGTCGAGCGCCGCCATCGCCTTGACCGTCTGCACCGGCGTGCCGCGCATCGCCTGGAGGTGGCCCATGTTGCTGCGGGCCAGGGCACGCGGGCCCGGCGCGCTGGCCGGGCCGTCGAGGACGGTGCGGGCCAGGGTCAGCGCCTGGCCGTAGTCGCCGCGGTGCAGCCGCATGGTCGACTCGACGGCCAGGGCGAGCGAGCGCTCCCGCAGGTCGCCGAGCTTCTGTGCCTGCCGGTCGAGCTCGTCGACGGTGGTCGGGTCGCCGAGGCCCCACTGCGCGGTGATGTGCCGGATGGCCAGCCAGCGGCTGCGCTGCGCCTCGTCGCCGATCTGGTCCTCGTTCTGGTCGAGGATCAGCGCCCCCTCGTCGGGGCAGTTGGCGAACATGAGGATCGTCGCGAGCGTCTC
The DNA here is from genome assembly GCF_022095675.1 of Dactylosporangium sp. AC04546. Lineage (GTDB taxonomy): Bacteria > Actinomycetota > Actinomycetes > Mycobacteriales > Micromonosporaceae > Dactylosporangium. The sequence continues at coordinate 14,690 of NZ_JAHYSG010000057.1, forward strand.
GGCGGCGTCGAACCCGCCGCCCGCCGCCACCGCGGCCTTGCCCAGCCGCATCGCGAGGGCCATGTCGTAGGTGGCGAACGCGAGCCGGCAGGCGTTGAGCAGCTGCACCGGGTCGCGGGCCGTGTCGCTGTCGAGCCGCCAGACCGCCACCCGCAGCAGGTCGTCGCGGCGCCGCGCCCCGGTCTCCTCGACGAGGCCGGCGAGCTGGTCGAGCAGCCGCCGGAACCGGGTGACCGGGCAGCGGCGGCGGACGACCTCGCCGTACAGCGGATGGGCCAGCCGCACCGTGGTCCGCCGGTCCTCGACGACGACCCGGATGAGCTGGCGCTCCTCGGCCGTCTCGACGGTGGCCAGGTCGGTCGCGTTGACCAGCAGGGGCAGGCCGATCGGCTCGCCGAACGCGACGAGCTCCAGCACCGCCCGCTCCTGCGCGGTGAGCTTGCCGATGCGCGCGTCGACGACCTCGGTCAGCGTCGGCGCCAGGTCGACCTTGCCGGTCCAGCGCTGCATGCCGTAGCTCTCGATGATCTCGCCGGCCGCGTGCGCGGCGATCACCAGCTCGCGCAGCAGCAGCGCGTTGCCCTGGGAGAGCTGCCAGAGCCGGTCGACCGACGCGGAGTCGACCGGGCCGCCGAGCACCTGCTGGAGCAGGTCCGAGGTCTCCTGGAGGGTCAGCGGGCCGAGCTCGATCCGCTCGACCAGGTCGTCCTTCCACAGCGCGCTGATCGGGTCGTGCACCGGCTCGCCGGTGCGGACGGTGCCGATCACGGTCGCGTTCTCGGACCGGGCCACGTAGTACACGAGCGCCGCGGACAGCGGATCGAGGAGGTGGGCGTCGTCGATCGCCACGACGATCGGCCGGCCGGCGGCCTGCCGGTGCAGCGCGTCGACGGCCCAGCGCAGCAGCCCCGCGGGCGAGCCGCCCGCCGGCTGGTCGGGTGGCAGCACCTGGGCCAGCCCGCCGAGCGGCAGGCCCGCCGTGGCGGCGTTGGCGGTGGCCGTCCAGACCGCGAGCCGGTCCTGGTCAAGGGCCTGGACGCCCTCGCGCAACAATCGACTCTTGCCGATGCCTGGAGGTCCGCCGAGAATCAGACCGCGACCAGTGGTTCCGGATGCGGACTCGGCGACCCGGCTCAGTTCTGCGTTTCGTCCGACGAAGCTCCAGGGGGGCACCGTCGCAGCATATCGATATGTTGGTTACTGGGCGTACCTGCGGGCGCACGAACTTGAGTAGTGCGATCGGATCCAGTTGAGTACCCGAAGCCCTGCCTCGGTAAGTGCCTGTTCACGTAGCGTTCCGATGCTGCTCGCAAAGTCATCCAGATTGCCTGCGGTGGTACATCCCGGGCGCGCAAGGAGGTCGCACATGGGGTCTGGAGTGATGCAGGCGCCGTCGATCGATCTAGCCGTCGCGACGACCACCGGGGGTCCCGTGTCCGCGATGCCGGTCCGCGGCAGCCGGAGCCAACGGCCGCCGTCCGCCCAGGCCCACTCCTACGCCGTCGTCGCCGGCTCCCCTCGCAGCGGCAAGACCGCGCTGGTCAACGCCTTGATCCACCGTACCGAACCCGACCGTGCCGCCGAGGAGGAGGCCTGGACGGTGTTCCGCCACGGCGAGCGCCCCGACGTCCGGGCGTTCATCCCCGGCCACCGGGAGCCGCGCCCGGCCACGGCGCCGAAGAGCGGCCCGCAGCGACCGGCCCGGCGGATCGAGATCAGCCACCCGGCGAGCCTGCTCAAGAGCGTCGCCCTGGTCGACACGCCCGGCGCCGGGGGCCTGGACCCGGCCCGGGCCGAGATCGTCCTCGACGCCGCCGAGCACGGGCTCGGCATGCTGTTCGTGATCGACGCGGCCGCGCCGCTGTCGCGGGCCGACCTCGACCTGCTGGCCACCGCGGCCGAGCGGGTCGAGCGGATCGGGTTCGTCCTCACCCACATCGACCAGCACGACCTGTGGCCGGAGATGCTCGCCGCCGACCGGGCGCTGCTCGCCTCGCGCGGCCCGAAGCTGGCCACCGCGCCCTGGTTCCCCGTGTCGCTCGAGCCCGACGCCGTGTTCGGCGTCGCCGAACTGCGCCACCTGCTGGAGACCTGGGCCGACCAGCACGGCGTGGCCGAGGTCAAGATCGGCGGGGTCACCGCGGCCACCGTCTCGGGCGCCGGCGACGGCTGGCAGGAGCGGCTCGACCGGGAGATCCGCCAGCGCGGCCTCGCCGCGACCGAGCGCGTCTCGATCGACCTGGCGACCATCCACGTGCGCTGCGTGCAGGAGCTCGGCTCGGGCAAGGGCTGCCCGGAGCTGCCCCATGTGCTCGACCGCGAGCTGCACGCGCTCTCCCTGCGCACCACCCGCCAGCTGCACGCCGACACCCGCGAGGTGATCGCCGCCGTGTTCGGCGAGCTGCTCGACGTGCCGCCCGACGAGACCGTGCTGCGCCGGATCGCGACCGCCGCCCGGCGGGCCGCCGACACCCTGCGCGACGACGACCGCGAGCGCGACCGGGCGCTGCTGGTGACCACCACCTCGGCCGTCGCCGCGCTGACCGGGGCCGCCGCCGTCGACAGCCTGTCCGCGGTCAGCGGGGCCGACTGGACCGACACGCCCGACCGCGTGCTCGCGGCGATCGGGATCGGCCTCAACGCCAGCTGCTTCGCGATGTGGCAGCCGAAGCTCGCCCCGGGCGGGCCGCCGAAGCTGCCGGACAAGAAGGACTGCCGCCGCTGGCTGCAGCACGCCCTGCGTGAGGTCGAGGTCGAGGTCGGCCATGAGCTCAGCGAACGGTACACCGAGCTGCGTCAGGCGCTCGCCATCATCGCCGGGGACGCGGTCGACCATGGCGTGCTGCTCGCTTGATGGCACCATGTTGGTATGGCGGCGCCGCAGGTCCTACCGATCGAAGAGACCCACGTCGAGGTTGATGAGGTGCCCCAGGCCGACCGTCCGTGGGTGACCGTGGTCTGGAACGACCCCGTCAACCTGATGAGCTACGTGACCTGGGTCCTGCAGAAGCTCTTCGGGTACAGCAAGGAGAAGGCTGAACGCCTCATGCTCGACGTGCATCACAAGGGCAAGGCGATCGTCTCCAGCGGACCGCGGGAGCGGATGGAGTACGACGCGTCCCGGCTGCAGGCCTATGGCCTCTGGGCGACGGTGGACCGGTCGTGACCATGTTCGTGCGCGCCGGCACGGCCTGCGTGGCCCGGTTCGGCCCCGCCGAGGCGGCCGTCCTCAACGAGGTCATGCTCGAGGTCATCACCCTGCTGTCCGAGGGCTTCGACCGGGCCGACCCGGTCATCGAGCGCCTTTTTCCGGATGTGTACCGCGACGACGCCGGCGCCTCCGCCGAGCTGCGCCGCTACACGGAGGACGATCTCCGCTCGGCGAAGCTGGAGCAGGCGGCGATGCTGCTGGACGCCCTCCCGGTCGAGGGCGGCGAGGTGGCCCTCGACGAGGAGCAGGCCGAGGCCTGGCTGCGCGCGCTGACCGACGTGCGGCTCACGCTGGGCCTGCGGCTCGGGATCGCCGACGACGACGTCGACATCGAGGCCGAGCTCGACGACGCCATCCTGCGCGATCCGACCTCACCCCGCGTGGGGCAACTGTCCGTTTATCAGTATTTGACGTATCTCCAGGAGTCCCTGGTCGGCGCCTTGATGGCGTGAGGGCCGTCACGGGCAGGTTGCACCCGGGTTTCGGTAGGCTGTCGGGCGTGCTGACCATCGACGCCGCGATCCTCGACGCGATCGTCGCCCACGCCCGCCGGGACCACCCCGACGAGGCGTGCGGCGTCGTCGCGGGTCCGGCCGGCTCCGACCGGCCGGAGCGGCACGTGCCGATGGAGAACGCCGCCCGGTCGATGACCTTCTACGAGTTCGACTCGAAGGAACAGCTCCGGCTCTGGCGTGAGATGGACGACGCCGACGAGGAGCCGGTGATCGTCTACCACTCCCACACGGCGACCGAGGCCTACCCGTCGCGGACCGACGTGGCCTTCGCGGGCGAGCCCAACGCGCACTACCTGCTGGTCTCGACCCGGGATCCGGTGACGACGGAGATCCGGTCGTTCCGCATCGTGGACGGAACCGTCACCGAGGAGCCGGTTCAGGTAGTGAATGCTGTCGTGGACCCCAACGCCGTCCAGACGTACCTCTTCGGGCAGAGCCCGACGACCGTCGACTACGAGTGTCGCGCCGGCAGCTGACCCAGCCGCCACGCGCACCGTTCTGTCCAGTCGTCGACCAGCCCGCATCCAAGAGGAGACCACCATGGCCATCGAGGTTCGCATCCCCACCATCCTGCGCAGCTACACCGGCGGCGCGAAGACCGTCGAGGGCGCCGGCGACACCATCGCCGACCTGCTCACCGACCTCGACTCCCGGCACGCCGGGATCAAGGACCGGCTCATCACCGGCGAGGGCGGCCTGCACCGCTTCGTCAACGTCTACATCAACGACGAGGACGTCCGGTTCCTCGGCGCGCTCGACGCGAAGCTCAACGACGGCGACTCGGTGACCATCCTGCCCGCCGTCGCGGGCGGCGCGTTCGCCTTCGCCGCCGCGCACGCACTGCGGGGCTGACCGCCGTGGCGCGCTACGAGTCCCTGCTCGATGCGTGCGGAAACACGCCGCTCGTCGGGCTGCCGCGGCTCTCGCCCAGTCCCGACGTGCGGCTGTGGGCGAAGCTCGAGGACCGCAACCCCACGGGGAGCGTCAAGGACCGGGTCGCGCTGTGGATGGTGAAGGCGGCCGAGGAAGCCGGCCGCCTTCGCCCCGGTGACACGATCATCGAGCCGACCAGCGGCAACACCGGCATCGCGCTCGCGATGGTGGCGAAGCTGCGCGGCTACCGGCTGGTGTGCGTCATGCCGGAGAACGTCTCGTCCGAGCGGACGGCGATCCTGCGCATGTACGGCGCGGAGATCATCTTCTCGCCGGCGGCCGGCGGCTCGAACCGGGCCGTGGCGGTGGCCAAGGAGATCGCCGCGGAGCACCCCGACTGGGTGATGCTGTTCCAGTACGGCAACGAGGCCAACGCGCGGGCCCACTACGAGTCGACCGGCCCGGAGATCCTGCGCGACCTGCCGACGATCACCCACTTCGTGGCCGGCCTGGGCACCACCGGCACGCTGATGGGCGTCGGGCGGTATCTGCGGGACAAGGTCGAGAAGGTCGAGATCGTGGCCGCCGAGCCGCGCTACGGCGAGCTGGTCTACGGCCTGCGCAACCTGGACGAGGGCTACGTGCCCGAGCTCTACGACGCGACCGTCCTCACCCGCCGGTTCTCGGTCGGCACCCGCGACTCCGTGCTGCGCACCCGCCAGCTCGTGGAGGTCGAGGGCATGTTCGTCGGCTTCTCGACCGGCGCGGTGCTGCACGCCGCGCTCGCCGTGGCCCACCAGGCGCTCAAGGCCGGCCAGAAGGCCGACGTGGTCTTCCTGGTGGCCGACGGCGGGTGGAAGTACCTCTCGACCGGCGCGTATGGCGGCACGCTCGCGGAGGCCGAGTCGGCCCTCGACGGCCAGCTGTGGGCGTAGCGGCCCGCTAGAGGCCCGTCACGATCCAGCCGGCCACCAGGCTCACCGACGCCGCGCTCAGTAGGGCCAGCGGCAGCCGGCGGTGGTGCACGCTCGCGAACGCGCCGATGGTGCACGCCAGGCCGACCAGACCGATCGCGATGACCGTGGGGGCGTACCAGCCTCGGGACGCCCCCACGAGGCCCACGAACGCCCGCAGGGCCACCGCCATGCCCCCGAGGCCCAGCGCGGCCGCCCAGAGGCACACGACGGCGAGGTGGCGCTGCTCGGGCGCCGGGTCGGCCTCGGTCGGCAGGCGGAACGCGTGCGGCAGCCGTTTGCGCAGCCTGCGGGCCGTCCGGGACACGTCCACGCTCACGTCCGCCTCCTCTGGTCGGGACTCACAGCGTGCAACGAGCGTGGTTGTCCAGCGTGACGTCAGCCTGTCACGTTGGCGACATCTGCCGTCCGATCGTTCAGACTTGCCTGCAAGTCCGGCGTAGGCTGCGCACGGTGACGGACCTTGCGGGTGCGGCCTTATCAGGCCGAGCACTGTCCGTACGTCCACTGGATCTATCCTCACCTGGCCGGAATGATCCACTTGTCAGCACGAAGATCAGCACGAAGACAGGAGACGGCGGGTTGAGCGCAGCATGAGGCTCACGGTTCTCGGCTGCGCCGGCAGCTTCCCGGGGCCGGAGGCGCCCTGTTCCGCCTACCTCGTCGAGGCGGACGGCTTCCGTCTGCTCGTCGACTTCGGGCCGGGCTCGATGACGACGCTGCAGCGCTTCTCCGGGCTCTACGACGTCGACGCGATCCTGCTGTCGCACCTGCACTGCGACCACATGCTCGACGCGTGCTCGTACGTGGTGGCCCGCCGCTACGCCCCCGAGGGCCCGTACCCGCCGCTGCCGGTCTACGCGCCGGTCGCCGCCCCGGAGCGGATCGCCGCGGCCTACGGCGGGGAGAACGAGCCGATGTCGATCAACGACGTCTACACGTTCTACGCCTTACAGCCGGGCAGCTTCCCGATCGGCCCCTTCCACGTGACCGTCGACCGGGTGAACCACCCGATCGAGACCTACGGGGTCCGGATCGAGCACGAGGGCCGCGTCCTGGCGTACTCGGCCGACACCGCCCCCTGTGAGGCCCTCATCCGGCTGGCCCAGGGGGCCGACGCGTTCCTGTGCGAGGCGAGCTACCTCGACGGCGTGGACAACCCGCCGGACCTGCACCTGACCGGCCGCGAGGCGGCCGAGCACGCGACCAAGGCCGGCGTCGGCCGGCTGCTGCTCACCCACCTGGTCCCGGCCTGGGGGAGCGAGGCGCTCACGGTCGAGGCGGCTTCGGCAGCCTTCGATGGACCGATCGAGGTCGTCCGACCTGGCGCAAGGTACGACATTTAGGCACCCGTTTGCCATCTGGTCAGCAAATAGTGGCCGCACGCATCAACTTCGACCTCATGGTCATGGCATGCGGATCGCGATCGTCACCGAATCGTTCCCGCCCGATGTGAACGGCGTCGCCCACTCCGTCGTGCGGGTGGCCGAACACCTCGTCGCGCGTGGCCACGAGCCGCTCGTGATCGCCCCCCAGCCGTCTTCCGGGGCGCGATCGCTCACCGGCGTCTACCCGTACCAGATCATCCGGGTGCCCTCGGTGGCGACGCCGGGCTATGGGAGCTTCCGGCTGGGCCTGCCCAGCCGGCGCCTGGCGGCCGCGTTACGGTCCCACCGCACCGACCTGGTGCACCTGGCCAGCCCGTTCGTGCTGGGCGCCCGGGGGATGACCGTGGCGGCCTCGCTCGGGCTGCCGACCGTCGCCGTCTACCAGACGGACGTGCCGGCCTACGCCCGGCTCTACTACCACTCGAACCTCGGCGAGCAGGCCGCGTGGCGCTGGCTGCGGCACATCCACAACGCCGCCGACCGGACCCTCGCGCCGTCGACCGCCGCGGCGACCGCCCTGCACCGCAACGGCATCGAGCGCGTGTGGCTCTGGCGCCGCGGGGTCGACGCTTCCCGCTTCGATCCCGCGCACCGCAGCGCCGCCCTCCGTCGGGCGTTCGCCGCGCAGGGCCAGGTCATCGTCGGGTACGTCGGCCGCCTCGCCGTCGAGAAGCGGGTCGACCTGCTCGCCCCGGTCAGCCGCATCCCGGGCGTCCGGGTGGTGGTGGTCGGCGACGGCCCGGCCCGCGCCTCGCTCGAGCGGTCGATGCCCGACGCGGTCTTTCTCGGCGAGCGGCGCGGCGACCAGCTGGCCCGCATCTTCGCCAGCCTGGACCTGTTCGTGCACACCGGCCCGTTCGAGACCTTCGGCCAGACCATCCAGGAGGCCCTCGCCAGCGGCGTGCCGGTCGTCGCCCCCGCCCAGGGCGGCCCGCTCGACCTGGTCGACGACGGCCGCACCGGCCTGCTGATCCCGCCGTGCGACGCCGACGCGCTGGTCGAGGCCGTCGCCGCGCTGGCCGGCGACGACGAGCGGCGACTGGCGATGGGCGTCGCGGCGCGCGTCGCGGTGGCCACGCGCACCTGGTCGGCGGTCGGCGACGAGCTGATCCGCCACTACGTGGAGGTGCACACCGGGGGCCTGCCGAGCCGCACGGTGCCGGTGCCCGCATGACCGACCGAATAGTGCGGCTCGCGAATTTCGTCATGCCCCGATCCGGGGGGCTGCGCACCGCGCTCCGGGCCCTCGGCGAGGGCTACCTGGCCGCCGGTCACGAGCCGGTGCTGATCGTGCCCGGGGAGCGGTACTCCGACGAGCAGACGTCGCAGGGCCGGGTGATCACGCTGCCCGGCCCGGTCGTCCCCTTCACCGGCGGGTACCGCGTGCTCATCCACCGCCGCCGGCTGGCCGCGCTGCTCGACGAGCTCGCCCCGGACCGCCTGGAGGTCTCCGACCGGTTCACGCTGCGCTGGACCGGCCGCTGGGCCCGCGAGCGGGGCATTCCGTCGGTGATGGTGTCCCACGAGAGCCTGGCCGGGCTGCTGACCTTCGCCGGCCGCCTGGGCTCGGTGTGGGCCGACCACCTCAACACCCGCAGCTTCGGCGCCTACGACACCGTCCTGTGCACCACCTCCTGGGCCGCCGCCGAGTTCCGCCGCATCGGCGCCGAGAACCTGGTCCAGGTGCCGCTCGGCGTCGACCTCGACCTGTTCAACCCGGGCCGCTACGACGCGTCCCTGCGCGACCGCTACGCGCGCCCCGAGCAGACGCTGCTCGTCCACTGCGGCCGGCTCTCGCAGGAGAAGCGCCCCGAGCGTTCGATCGACGCCCTGGTGGCCCTCCGCGCGCAGGGTGTCGACGCGGTCCTGGTGGTCGCCGGCGACGGCCCGCTCCGCGCCCGGCTCCAGGAGCAGGCCCAGGGCCACGCCGTGCACTTCATGGAGTTCGTCACCGAGCGCACCGCCGTCGCCGCCCTGCTGGCGACCGCCGACGTGGTGATCGCGCCCGGCCCGATCGAGACGTTCGGCCTGGCGGCGCTGGAGGCGCTGGCCTGCGGCACGCCGGTCGTGGTGGACGCGGCGTCCGCGCTCCCCGAGGTGATCGGCCAGGCCGGCGCCGCGGTGCGTGACGATTTCGCGGGAGGTGTACTTCAGGTGCTCACGCGCCCCACCCCCTCCCGCCGCGCCGCGGCCCGGTCGCGGGCCGAGGAATTCTCGTGGCCGGCGGCGGTCTCCGGCTTCCTGGCCGTCCACAACAGCCCGCCCGCCGTGGCGCCGGCCCCGGTGGACGCCCCGTCGGCGGTGACAGTGCCATGACCGGTCCGGAGCGCAGCGGAGGGGCCGGTCATCAGAGGCTCAGCATGAAGGCGTGCGGCTGGAGCGGAGCGGAGGACGCATGACCGTCTTCGCGGCCCTGGGGGACTCGACCACGGCGGGCTTCGGCGACCGGATGCCGGACGGCACGTGGCGGGGATGGGCCCCGATCCTGGCCGAGGCGGTGGGCGCCCGGCTGCACAACTTCGCGACCAGCGGCGCCCGCGCGCACGACGTGGAGCACCATCAGCTGCCCCGCGCCGTGGCGCTGCAGCCGGACGTCGCCGCGGTGCTCATCGGTACCAACGACACCCTCCGCGACCCGTTCGACGCCCAGCGGCTGTCCGGCCACCTCGAACGCACGGTCGCCACGCTGCGCGCCGGCGGCGCCGAGGTGCTGACCATCCGGCTGCCCGACCCGGGCCGGATGTTCGGCCTGCCGGGCCCGCTGGCCCGCCCGCTGGCCCGCCGCATGGCGGAGCTGAACGCGGTCGCCGACCTGGTCGCCGCCCGGTACGACACGGTCCACTTCGACGCCGCGGGCGACGCCCGCTCGTACGACCGGCGCATGTGGAGCGTCGACCGCCTGCACCCGAGCGAGCGTGGCCACCGATTCCTGGCCTGCTCGTTCTACGACCTGCTGCTCGAGCGCGGCTCGGGCTTCGCCCGCACCGGCGAGCGCCCGGACCCCGACCCGAGCAGCCCGCCCCCGTCCCGCGCCGCGATGATCCTGTGGATGGCCACCGCCGGTACCCGCTGGATGATCCGCCGCTCGACCGACCTCCTCCCGGGCCTGCTCCGCCTCGCCTGGTCGGAGTGGCGTCACGGCTCCCCGATGGCGCCGGCCGACCTGCTGGACCTCCAGCTCCCGGACTCGGTCCGCGACGCCGTCCGCGGCGACAACGTGTCGGGCAAGGTGGCCTGACCGCCCGCGGTTCCCGCTGCATCATTAGGGTGGGTGCCATGGCTCGACCCGATGGACGCGCGTCCGACCAACTCCGGCCCGTTTCGATCACCCGCCAGTGGAGCATGCACCCGGAGGGGTCCGTGCTCATCGAGTTCGGCGCCACGCGGGTCCTGTGCACCGCGAGCGTCACCGAGGGCGTCCCGCGCTGGCGGAAGGGCTCCGGCCTGGGCTGGCTCACCGCGGAGTACGCGATGCTGCCCCGCGCCACCACCACCCGCAGCGACCGCGAGAGCGTCAAGGGCAAGATCGGCGGCCGCACCCACGAGATCTCCCGGCTGATCGGCCGCAGCCTGCGCGCCTGCATCGACCTGAAGGCCCTCGGCGAGAACTCGATCGTCCTCGACTGCGACGTCCTGCAGGCCGACGGCGGCACCCGCACGGCCGCGATCACCGGCGCCTACGTGGCCCTCCACGACGCCGTGGCCTGGCTCGCCGCCCAGCGCAAGCTCGCCGGCAAGCCCTCCGAGGTCCTGCACCGCTCGGTCGCGGCCGTCAGCGTCGGCGTCATCGGCGGCGAGCCGCGCCTCGACCTGTGCTACGAGGAGGACGTGATCGCCGACGTCGACATGAACGTCGTCTGCACCGGCAACGGCGACTTCGTCGAGGTCCAGGGCACCGGCGAGCAGGGCGTCTTCTCCCGCGCCGAGCTCGACACCCTGGTCGACCTGGGTGCCCTGGGCTGCACCGAGCTCGCCGCCCTGCAGCAGAAGGCGATCGCCGGATGAGGCTCCTGCTGGCGACCCGCAACAAGAAGAAGCTCGTCGAGCTGCGCCGCGTCCTGGAGGAGGCCGCCAGCGACGTCGAACTCGTCGGCCTGGACGACGTGGACGAGTACCCGGAGTCCCCCGAGACCGGCCTCACCTTCGAGGAGAACGCCCTGCTGAAGGCCCGCGAGGCCGTCCAGTTCACGGGCCTGCCCAGCATCGCCGACGACTCCGGCCTGGCCGTCGACGCCCTGAACGGCATGCCGGGCGTCTTCTCGGCCCGCTGGTCCGGCCTGCCGAGCGGCACCCCGGGCCGCGACGAGGCCAACCTGAACCTGGTCCTGGCCCAGGTCGCCGACGTCCCCGACCAGCACCTGGGCGCCGCGTTCATCTGCGCCGCCGCCCTGGTCTGGCCCGACGGCCGCGAGGTCGTCGTCCGCGGCGACATGCCCGGCCACCTGGTCCGCGCCCCGCGCGGCGACGGCGGCTTCGGCTACGACCCGATCTTCGTCGCGGAGGGCTACGACCGCACGACGGCCGAACTCTCCCCGACCGAGAAGGACGCCATCAGCCACCGCGGCAAGGCCTTCCGAGCCCTGGCCGAACACCTGTAGCTCCGCCACTGACTCCGCCACCGCCCACGTTCCCGGCGGCCGGCCACAACGCTCGTCACACGCTCACCCTCGCCGCGCGGCACCCAACTGGTGCCGCGCGGTTGTCGTCTCCGCCGGCCCGCGCCCTGCCGCGCCGCCGACTGCCCGCGCCCCCGCGCTTCGGGATTGCCCGCGCCTGGCTGCCCGCGCCTGGCTGCCCGCGCCTGGCTGCCCGCGCCTGGCTGCCCGCGCCTGGCTGCCCGCGCCGCCGGCTGCCCGCGCTGCCCCGCTGCCCCGCCGCCGTGTCGCCGTGTGTGGCCGCCCGCCCGTGTCTGGCCGACTCGCATTCCCTGGCGGGCTCTCCCTCCGGCCGGCTTCCGGTCAGGCGAGCGGGCCGGCCTCGCGCTCGATCCCGGCTCTCAGGTCGCGCGACCAGATCAGCGCGCGGGCCGACTCCAGCACCGGAGCGAGGAACACGTCCGGCCCCGGGCCGCCCGCGAACCGCTCGACCGTCGCCACCGCGAGCCGCCCGGCAGGCGAGGGCTCGAGCGGCGCGCGCAGCTGGATGCCCCGGACGGCCGACAGCAGCTCGACGGCCAGGATGCTGCACAGGTTGTCGAGCACGGTCCGCAGTTTGCGCGTCGCGGCCCACCCCATCGAGACGTGGTCCTCCTGCATGCCCGACGTCGGGAGCGAGTCGACGCTGGCCGGCGCGGCCAGCCGCCGGTTCTCCGCCACGATGCCGGCTGCCGTGTACTGCGCGATCATCAGCCCCGAGTTCACCCCCGCGTCCGGCGTGAGGAACGGCGGCAGGTCCCGCGAGCGGCACACGTCGAGCAGCCGGTCGACCCGCCGCTCCGCGATCGCGCCCACCTCGGCGGCCGCGATCGCCAGGTAGTCGGCGGCGAACCCGAGCGGCGCCCCGTGGAAGTTCCCCGTCGACTCCACCCGCCCGTCCGGCAGGACCACCGGGTTGTCGACGATCGAGCGCAGCTCCCGCGCCGCCACGGTCGTGGCGAACTCGAGTGTGTCGCGCGCGGCCCCCGCCACCTGCGGCGCGCACCGCATCGAGTACGCGTCCTGGACCGCGTGCACCAGGTCGTCGCGGTGCGAGTCCATGATCGGCGAGTCCTGGAGCAGCCGGTGGATGTTCGCCGCCGACGCCGCCTGCCCGGGGTGCGGCCGGATCGTGTGCAGTTCGGGCATGAACGGCCGATACGACCCGAGCATCGCCTCGATCGACAGCGCCGCCGTCACGTCGGCCATCGTGAACAGGTGCGCGGCGTCCTCGATGGCCATGAGCAGCATGCCCAGCATGCCGTCGGTGCCGTTGATGAGCGCCAGCCCCTCCTTCGACGACAGCTCGATCGGCTTCACGCCGGCGTCGAGCGCGCTGAGCCGCGTGCCGTCCTTCGCCAGCACCCAGCCCTCGCCGATGAGCACGAGCGCGCAGTGGGCCAGCGGCGCGAGGTCGCCCGAGGCGCCGAGCGAGCCGTGCTCGGGGACCCAGGGCGTGATGTCGGCGTTGAGCAGGTCGACCAGCGCCTGGGCGACGTCGGGGCGCACTCCGGACCGACCCATCGCCAGCGACCGCACCCGCAGCAGCATCATCGCCCGGACCACCTCACGGGGCATGGGCGCGCCGATGCCGGCGGCGTGCGACCGGATCAGCGCGTGCTGCAACTCGGCCCGCCGCTCCGGGGCGATGAACGTGTTGGCCAGCGCCCCGAACCCGGTCGACACCCCATACACGGGCCGCCCGTCCCGTTCGATGGCGTCGACGATGGACCGGCTCGCGCGCATGGCGTCGAGCGCGTCCGGCGCGAGGGTCACCCGCGCGTTGCCCCGGGCGACCGCGATGAGGTCGGCGGGACTGATGCCAGAGGCGGTGATGGTGATCAAACCAGCTCCCCATTGAGCACGACGGTGGTCGTCAGCGGTACCCCCGGCCGGTAGGCCAGGTGCAGATGGGACGGCGCGTCGAGCACGACCAGGTCGGCCCGCGCCCCGACGGTGAGGTGCCCGATGTCGTCGCGCCGCAGGGCGGCCGCCCCGCCGCGCGTCGCGGCCAGCACGGCCTCGGCCGGCGTCATCGCCATCTCGCGGACGGCGAGCGCGATGCAGAACGGCATCGAGGTCGTATACGACGAGCCCGGGTTGCAGTCGGTGGCGAGCGCGACCGTGGCGCCCGCGTCGAGCAGCGCCCGCGCCGGCGGATACGGCGACCGGGTGGAGAACTCCGCCCCGGGCAGCAGCGTGGCGACGGTGGACGAGCCGGCCAGGGCGTCGATGTCGGCGCGGCTCAGGTGGGTGCAGTGGTCGGCCGAGGCCGCGTTCAGCTCGACGGCGAGCCGCACCCCGGGCCCCTCCGTCAGCTGGTTGGCGTGGATGCGCACCCCGAGCCCGGCGTCGGCGCCGACGGTGAGGATCGCCCGGGAGTGATCGGCGTCGAACGCCCCCCGCTCGCAGAACACGTCGATCCACCGGGCGCCGGCCGCCCGGGCCGCCGTCAGCATCGGCCCGCAGACCAGGCTCACGTAGTCGTCGGTCCGGTCCGCATACTCACCCGGCACCACGTGCGCACCCAGGAACGTCGTCTCGGCGCTGAACTCCCGCGCGACCCGCAGCGAGCGGGCCTCGTCGGCCACGGTCAGCCCGTATCCCGACTTGATCTCCATCGTGGTCGTGCCCTGCCGCAGCGCCTCGCCCCGCAGCCGGGCCACGTTGGTGCGCAGCTGCTCGTCGCTCGCCGCCCGGGTGGCGCCGACGGTCGTGCGGATGCCCCCGCCCGTGTAGGGCTGGCCGGCCATCCGTGCCGCGAACTCCGCCGCCCGGTCCCCGGCGAACACCGGGTGGGCATGGCTGTCGACGAACCCGGGCAGCACCGCGCCGCCCCCGGCGTCGACCCGCGCGTCGGCCGCCGGAGCGTCCGCGGCCCGGCCGATCCACTCGACCCGCCGCTCGTCGACGACCAGCGCCGCGTTGCGCCGGATGCCGAGCGGACCCTCGCCCCAGACCGGGTTCCCGGTGACCAGCTCACCGATGTTGGTGATGAGCAGCGACCTCATCGGATCGCCTCCACCAGGGCGCGGCCGATGTCGGGCAGTGCGGTGTGGACGCCGTCGCGGACCACGGCGCGCCCGTCGGCCACGACGTGCCGGACGTCGGCGGCGGCCGCGACGAACGCGATCGCGTCCAGCTCGGCGCCCGCGGTGCGGCGCGAGTCGAGGGCCACCGTCACGAGGTCGGCCCGGGCTCCGGGGGTGATGCTGCCGGCGTCGGGCCAGCCGAGCGACGCGTGGCCGGCCATGGTCGCCGCGTCGAGCAGCTCGGCGCCGGTGAAGTGCCCGCGGTGCTCGGTGTGCAGCCGCTCGTGCATCTCGACACCCCGGGCCTCCTCGAACAGGTCGACCACCGCGTGGCTGTCGCTGCCGAGGCTGAGCGGGCTGCCCGCGTCGACGAGCGCCCGCGCGTGGCCGATCCCGTCGGCGAGGTCCCGCTCGGTCGTCGGGCAGAAGCACACCCCGGTGCCCGTGTCACCGAGCTCGCTGCGATCGGTGTCGGTGAGGTGTGTGGCGTGCACGGCCGTGACCCGCTCGCCGAGCAGGCCGCGGTCGGCGAGCAGCTCCGTCGGCGTGCAGCCGTGCCGGGCATGACAGGCCTCGTTCTCCGCCCGCTGCTCGGACAGG
Organism: Dactylosporangium sp. AC04546; assembly: GCF_022095675.1. Classification (GTDB taxonomy): domain Bacteria; phylum Actinomycetota; class Actinomycetes; order Mycobacteriales; family Micromonosporaceae; genus Dactylosporangium. Next base: position 29,917 of record NZ_JAHYSG010000057.1, read on the forward strand.
TGCAGGTGGGTCGGCAGGCCCTCGGTCCGTGTCGCGAACACGCCCAGCACGTCCGCCGGCACCGCCCGCACGCTGTGCGCCGCCGCCCCGACCCGGGCGTGCGGGCCGGCCTTCAGCCGCTCGAAGCGGTCGGACCAGGCGTCGAGGGAGCCGTCGCCGAAGCGCAGCTGCACACCTTCGAGCGGCCGGCCGTCGACGCCCGCCGTCAGGTACAACGTGTCGAGCAGCGTGATCCGGATCCCCACGTCGGCGGCCGCGGCGAGCAGCGCCTGACCCATGGCGTTCGGGTCGTCGTACGGCCGGCCGCCCGGCCCGTGGTGCAGGTAGTGGAACTCGCCCACGCACGTGATGCCGGCGAGCGCCATCTCGGCATACACCGCCCGCGCCAGTGCGTAGTAGGAATCTGGGTCGAGGGCGGACGCGACGGAGTACATCTGCTGCCGCCAGGTCCAGAACGTGCCCCGGCCGTGCTGTGTGCGCCCGCGGAGGGCCCGGTGGAAGGCGTGCGAGTGGGCGTTGGCGAGGCCGGGCAGGGTCAGCCCGGGCAGCCGGACCGCGCCCTCGGCCGCGCCCACCGGGGTGTTCGGCGTCACCGCGGTGAACCGGCCGCCGGCGATCTCCACCAGCACGTCGTCGGCGGCGCCGGTGGGCAGCCAGGCGTGCGCGCAGTGGTAGCGCGTCACGGGCGGGTTCACTGACATAGCCGTGCCAGCAGGTCGGTGAGCCGCTCCACACCGACGGCACAGTCGGCGGCGGACGCGGACTCCTGCGGGGCGTGGGACACACCGGTAGGGTTTCGCACGAACAGCATCGCGGTGTCGACGTGGCCGGCGAGCACCCCGGCATCGTGCCCGGCCCCGGTCGGCAGCACCGGGGCACCGAGCTCCTTGGCGGCCAGGCGGCTCACGTCGCCGGCGAACTCGACCTCGCCGGTCACCGACTCGGCCGCCATCGCCACCCGGGTGCCGTCGAGCCGGGCCCGCTGCTCGGCACGCTGGTGGATGGTCTCGACGAGCCGCTCCAGCGTCATCTCGTCGGCGGCCCGGGCGTCGAGCCAGGCCGAGGCCCGCGCCGCGATCGCGTTTGTGGCGTTGGGCGCCACGTTGACCCGGCCGACGGTGGCGTGCGCGCCGTTCGCCCGGGCGACCTCGTCGGCGGCGAGGACGGTGTGGGCGAGCGTCAGCATCGGGTCGTGCCGGTCCGACATGCGGGTGGTGCCGGCGTGGTTGCCCTCGCCGGAGAAGTCGAAGCGATAGCGCCCGTGCGGCCAGATCGCGCTGGCCACGCCGACCGGCGCGCCGACGTGGTCGAGCGCCCGGCCCTGCTCGATGTGCAGCTCGACGAACGCCGCCATGCGGTTGAGCCGCTCATGGTCAGGCCCGGCGCGGTCGGGGTCGAGCCCGGCGCGGCTCATCGCCTCGGCGAGGAACGTCCCGTCGCGGTCGCGCAGCCGCAGCGCCTTCGCCGGGTCGAACGCACCGGTCATCAGCCGCGATCCCAGGCACGGCACGCCGAACCGGGCGCCCTCCTCCTCGGTGAACACGACCACCGCGAGCGGCCGGGCGGGCGTGACCCCGCGCTCGCGGAGCCGGTCGACCGCTAGCAGGCCGGACACCACACCGAGCGGCCCGTCGTAGCCGCCGCCGTGCGGCACCGAGTCGAGGTGGCTGCCGGTGACGACCGCCCCGTCCCCCTCGGGCTCGCCCCACCAGGCCCACAGGTTGCCGTTGCGGTCGATCTCCACCTCAAGGTCGCGGTCGAGTGCCTCCTCGACGAACCACTCGCGGCACACCAGGTCGGCGTCGGTCCACGAGTGGCGCAGGTAGCCCCCGTCGCCGCCCGCCCGCCCGATCGGGGTCAGCGAGCTCCACAGCGCGGCGAACCGCTCGGCGGTCATCATGCCTGCTCTCCCATCGGCACCCGCAGGCCGGCCGCGCCGGCGACCTCGGCCGCCTCCTCGTAGCCCGCGTCGACGTGGCGCAGCACGCCCATCGCCGGGTCGTTGGTGAGCACCCGCGCCAGCTTCTGCGCGGCCAGCTCGGTGCCGTCGGCGACCGACACCTGGCCCGCGTGGATCGAGCGCCCGATGCCGACGCCGCCGCCGTGGTGGATCGACACCCACGACGCGCCGGACGCAGTGTTGACCAGTGCGTTGAGCAGCGGCCAGTCGGCGATCGCGTCGGAGCCGTCGCGCATGGCCTCGGTCTCCCGATACGGCGACGCGACGGAGCCGGTGTCGAGGTGGTCGCGGCCGATGACGATCGGCGCCTGCAGCGTGCCGTCGGCGACCATCTCGTTGAACCGCAGGCCGGCCTTGTCGCGCTCGCCCTGGCCGAGCCAGCAGATCCGGGCCGGCAGGCCCTGGAAGGCGACCCGCTCGCGGGCCATCGTGATCCAGCGGCGCAGCGACTCGTTCTCCGGGAAGAGGTCGAGGATCGCCTGGTCGGTGGCGGCGATGTCGGCCGGGCTGCCGGACAGGGCGGCCCAGCGGAACGGCCCCTTGCCCTGGCAGAAGAGCGGCCGGATGTACGCCGGGACGAACCCGGGGAACGCGAACGCCCGCTCGAAGCCGCCGAGCTGGGCCTCGCCGCGGATGGAGTTGCCGTAGTCGAAGACCTCGGCGCCGCGGTCGAGGAAGCCGACCATCGCCTCCACGTGGCGGGCCATCGAGTGGCGGGCCCGCTCCGTGAACTCCTCCGGCTTCTGGGCTGCGTATGTGGCGGCGTCCTCGGGCTCGACGCCGCTCGGCACGTAGGAGAGCGGGTCGTGCGCGGAGGTCTGGTCGGTCACGATGTCGACCGGCACGCCCATCCGCAGCAGTTCCGGCACGAGCAGCGCGGCGTTGCCGACGACGCCGACCGACAGCGGCTTTCGGGCGGTCTGCGCCTCGACCGCGCGCCGGACGCCGTCGTCCAGCGAGTCGGCGATGACGTCGAGGTATCGCGTGGCGACCCGGCGCTCCAGGCGGGTCCGGTCGACGTCGATGATCAGGCAGACGCCGCCGTTCATGGTGACGGCCAGCGGCTGGGCGCCGCCCATGCCGCCGCAGCCGGCCGTCAGGGTGAGGGTGCCGGCCAGCGTGCCGCCGAACCGCTTGTCGGCCACCGCGGCGAACGTCTCGTAGGTGCCCTGCAGGATGCCCTGGGTGCCGATGTAGATCCACGAGCCGGCGGTCATCTGCCCATACATCGTGAGGCCCAGGGCCTCCAGCCGGCGGAACTCCGGCCAGGTCGCCCAGTCGCCCACCAGGTTGGAGTTGGCGATGAGGACCCGCGGCGCCCACTCGTGGGTCTGCAGCACACCGATCGGGCGGCCCGACTGCACGAGCATCGTCTCGTCGGGCGCGAGCGTCGTCAGCGTGCGCACCAGCGCCCGGAACGAGGGCCAGTCGCGGGCGGCCTTACCGGTCCCGCCGTAGACGACCAGGTCCTGCGGCCGCTCGGCGACGTCCGGGTCGAGGTTGTTCATGAGCATGCGCAGGGCGGCCTCCTGCTGCCAGCCGCGCGCCGTCAACTGGGTGCCGCGAGGGGCACGGACCGTCTCCATGGAACTCCTCGGTTAGGGCAGGAAAACCTGGCGGGTGGCGGCGGATCGCTCGAAGGCCTCGAGTCGCGCCTGGGTCTCGGTGGGGGCTGCGTCGCACATCGCCTGTAACAGCACGGTGACCATCGCCGACGGGGCGGTGTGCAGGTCGAACACCAGCCGCGAGCCCACCGCGGCCGGCAGGACCAGGTCGGACTCGGCGGCGGCGGGGCTGACCGGCGAGTCGGTCACCGTCACCACGCGCAGGCCGGCCGCGCGTGCCTCGCGCAGCGCGTCGACCGCCTCACGTGGATAGCGGGGCAGCACAAACGCCAGCATCGCAACTGCGCCCGCGGCGCGGGCCTGATCCAGCCGATCCGCGAGCAGGCTGCCCTGCTCCTGCACCAGGCGCACGTCGGGGTGGACCTTCGCCGCGAAGTAGCTGAACGAGCTCGCCAGGGCCGCCGCGGCGCGGATGCCGAAGACGGGCAGCGGGCGGCTCTCGACGAGCAGCCGGCCGGCCTCGGCCAGCGGTGCCGGGTCACGCAGGGTGTCGGACAGTCGCTGCAGGTTGGCGATCTCGGTGGCCAGCGCCTGCTGGAACTGGTTGCCGGAGCCGGTTTCCGGGTCTTCGTCCACTGTGGATGGATTGTGCTGATAACCGTCGAAGACGACCCGCAGCCGGTCGCGCAGCGCCGGATAGCCGTCGAACCCGAGGGCCGTGGCGAAGCGGGTGACGGACGGCTGGCTGACGCCGGCCAGCGCGGCGACGTCGCCGCTGGAGAGATAACCGGCCCGGTTGGCGTGATCGACCAGGCAGCGCGCGATGCGCCGCTGTGCGGGGGTCAGCCGCTGCCCGTCGAACAGCTCCAGCACCCGCTGGGCCGGGGAGGTCGTCATGGGTCGACTGTATGCCTCCTTTCAGATTTGCGTCAACTGCATGGAGTCATTCAGAATGGTGGCCGGAAGGGGGGACCTCATGGGACGCTCGGGACGTGCGGTTGACCTACCTGGCGACATATCCGATCAAGAGCTGCTACCGGGTCGAGGCCGATACGGCCGAGGTGGAGCCGTGGGGGCTGGCCGGCGACCGGCGGTGGCTCGTCGTCGACGACGACCGCAAGCTCGTCACGCAGCGGGAGTGGCCGCGGATGGGGCGGGTGCGGCCGGTGCCGACCCCGCGCGGCCTGCTGCTCCGGGCGCACGGCCGGGCCGACCTGGAGGTGCCGTTCCCGTCCGGGACGGCACGGGACGTCAAGCACTTCAGTCTGTGGATCGCAGCCACGCCGGCCGGCGACGAGGTGGATCGCTGGGTGTCGGAGGTGGTCGAGCGCCCGGTGCATCTGGTGCACCTGGACGACCCGACGCGCAGGCCGGTCGAGCCGGAGTTCAGCGAGCCGGGCGACCGGGTGAGCTTCGCCGACGGGTTTCCCCTGCTGCTGACGAACGCGGCCTCGCTGGACGCGGTCAACGACTGGCTCGTCGAGGGTGGCGACGAGCCGGTGGCGATGACGCGCTTCCGGCCGAATGTCGTGGTGAGCGGCGCACCGGCGTGGGCGGAGGACGGCTGGGTCGGCCGGCGGATCGTCGTCGGCGACGTGAGGTTCCGCGTGCCGAAGGCGTGCAGCCGGTGCGTGCTCACGACCATCGACCCGGAGACGGGCGAGAAGGGGCACCAGCCCTTGCGGGTGCTCGGGCAGCGCCGGCGGTTCCCGCAGGGGCTGCTGTTCGGGGTCAACCTGATCCCCGACATGCGGGGCAAGGTCGCCATCGGCGACGAGGTGCTGGTCCAGGATTAGGCCGAATTTCGGACGGCCGGGCCGCCGGTGCGAAAGCGGTGCGAAAAGCGGAATAACGCGTCGCGGGCGGCGGAGGCCGCGTCATGATCAACGGGTGACGCCCTTGCGGGTCCGGCCCCACCTCGCCGAGATCCTGGATCGGACCCACCACGTGATCGTGACGTTCAGCGTGCTGGGCAATCTGCTGCCTGTGCCGGGAGCGGTGGCCCAGCGCATCCGCGCGATGCTCATGGAGTCCGGGCATCGGATGTCGATCCTGGTCAGCACGAGCGACAACCCGTTCGACATGCTCGGCGAGGCGTGCCGCCTGTCCGAGGAGCTGGGCCGCCGGGCCGAGCAGATCGTCCACGACGCCGAGCTCGAGGCCGCTGACCGGGTGCCGGTCACCGCGGGCGCCGGAGAGCTGCTGGAGGCGTGCCAGGCGACGGGGCGGACGGTCGCGGTGTACGCGCCGCACAGCGAGTCGGCCGTGGGGCGCTGCCTGCACCGGCTCGGGCTGCGCAGTCTCGTCGGGCCAGCACTCGGGCGGGGGTTCGCGATGCGAAACCCGGGGGTGATACGAAACCTGGAGGTGATGCGGAACCCGGAGGTGATGCGGAACCCGGGGGCGCGGACGATGGCGCCCGCGCTGGAGGCGATCGGGGTCGCCGCCGAGGACACGGCGGTGGTGTGCGCGACGTTCGCGGCGATGTCGGCGACCCAGCGCGCCGGCGCGCACGCCGTCGGCGTGGAGCGCATCCGCGAGCCGCGCAAGGTGCTGCACGGCGGCGAGGGCCGCAACGCGGTGGTGCGGTCGCTGACGGCGCTGGCCGAGGCGATCAAGGAGTGCGGCCCACCGCCGGGCGCCCGCTGACGGCGCTGGCCGAGGCGATCGAGGAGTACGGGCCACCGCCGGGCGCCCGCTGACCCGCTCGCCGGGGCCGGCGCGAGTCCGTGGTGGACAGTTGGGGTGACCGGTTTCCGGCAGTCGGTGACGCGCGGGTGTCCCGGCTGGTCATCCGGGTTGCCGCCGGGTGAGTTGTCGGCAGTGTGGTCGGTCACGGCATTGCGTGACAGCGCGGATACCGCGCCTCTGGTAGAACAACGCGCGTGTCATTTCTGCTGTGGTCCGGGCGGGCCATCGGGTATCGGCGGGCGGCCGCCGGTGCGGCGGTGGCCCTGGGGTGCTTCGTGGGCGGGTACCTGGTCGTGCCCGAGCGCGCCCTTGAGCAGCCCAAGTGGCTGCTCCTGAGCGCGGCGCTGTTCCTCGTGGGGCTCGCGGCGTCCGGCTGGGCGGCGGCGATGGCGCATGTCGGGGTGCAGATCAGCATGTACAACGTGCGGATCCGCCACGGGCTGCTGCCCATGCCGCCGATCTCGGTGCCGCTGCGGATGATCGGGGAGCTGCGCTCCGTCGACGTGCAGTCCAGCATCGGGCAGCGGTGGGGGTGGACCTGGGTGCCCGGCCGTGGGCGGGCCGTCATCGTGCGGTCCGGGCCGGCGCTCGTCTTCGACTTCGGCGGGCGGCAGTTCATGGTGAGCGTCGACGATCCCGAGGACGCCATCGCGGCGCTGGGAAGAGTCCGGGCCACCGCCCGCTGAGCACAGGAATTGGTGAAGCCCGGGGGAGTATCCATCCCCCGGGCCTCGGCGTGCCGCCCAATTGCGCACACCGGCACGTTTGAAGGGCACGGGTCAGCTTCAGGGCGTCGCGCTCTTCGATTGAGCTATCGGCCCAGGAAAGAGGGCCGAGCGGGAGTTGAACCCGCAACCTCGACGACGGTGCCCGCGCTCGGTCGATCCGGTGTTCGGCGGCGAATGCTCAGACTGGAGCGAGAAGTTGAGTTTGTGTCTCGGCTCTCGCGGCTGCCTCTTCCCCTTGGGCTACGCCGTCACGGAAATGGCGGCGGGAGGATTCGAACCTCCACTGACACCGCGCGGACCTGTCAAACTGAGCCTCAGGTTCAGTCTGCGCTCCTTGCGCGCCGCCAATCCTAATCGCTACCCGAACAGGAAGCGAAACACTTTCTCGCCGGTCTCCTGACTGACCACCTCGGCACCGTTGGCCTCCTCGCGGGCGAACTTCACCGCTGCCTGGAGCTTCTCGACGCGCTCGACGAGCTCGTTGACGCGCTTGGCGGGCAGCGCGCCGGAGAACTTCACGGTCTTCCAGTAGCCGATGACGACGTCCTCGTAGTAGACCTCGACCTGCGCCGGGTGCTTCTCCGTCGCCTCGGCCTTCACGTGGTTGCGCGGGATCTTCTTCGTGCGCGTCGTCTGGGTCGGCTCGGTGGCGTAGCAGTCGGCGGACGCGTCGTAGGCCCAGGTCTCGGCGGCGTCGAGCACCGGCAGCTTGCGCACGAACGTCAGCAGGTCGACCAGCTGCTTCTCCAGGAACAGCAGGTAGGACACCGGCACGTCGCGCAGCAGCGGCTCACCGTCGACCACCACGTCGGCGCGGGCGGCGCAGTTGGTCCAGTCCTTGGTCGCGGTCACGTCGAACAGCCGGGTGAGGATGGTCGCCGTCTGGCGCAGCACCTCGTCGGCCTTCACCTGGACGCGGGTCGACTCGGGCGGCAGCTGCTCGCCCTCCTCGTCCTTCGGACGGTACGTGCGCGAGATGCCGGCCAGCAGCGCCGGCTTCTGCAGGACGTGGTGGGCGTCGGTGAGCTCCTGGAAGGAACGGGACTTGACGCCCTTCTCCACCGCGATGATCTGATTCAGCTTCGTCATAATGCGCCCGAGTGTACGAGCGCGATGCGCGCCGAAAACAGCCAATAACGTGTGGGGCCGGTGAGAGTCGAACTCACACTGGCACGGACCTAAACCGTGTGCCTCTGCCATTGGGCTACGGCCCCTGCAACCGAGACACACACTGTACTCAGGCCAGCCGCGTGATCTCCACGGTGACTCCCAGGTGCTTGCTCGGCGCGCCGTGGTACACCCCCCGCAGCGGCGGGACGTCGTCGTAGTCGCGGCCGCGGGCCACCACCACGTGCCGCGGGCCGACCGGCACGCCGTTGGTGGGATCGAAGCCGGTCCACTCCCCGCACCACCACTCGACCCAGGCGTGGCTCTGCCCGGCAACGGTCTCGCCCACCTCGGCCTCGACCTTCGGGTGGAGGTACCCCGAGACGTACCGCGCGGGCACCCCCCGGGCCCGCAGCAGCCCGACGGTCAGGTGCGCGATGTCCTGGCAGACGCCTTTGCGCAGGTCCCAGGCCTCCTGGGCGCTGGTCTGCACGCCCGTCGATCCCGGAACATAGGCGACCTCCGATCGCACCCAGTGCGAGAGCGCCTCCGCGGAGTCGGCGGGCGATCCCTCCGGTACCGCTGACCAGGCAAGCTCGACGAGCGCCGGATCGACCGCCGTCAGGGGGCGCTCGGTGAGGAACTCGGCCTGCGCGTCCAGGACAAGATCAGCGGCAAGGTCCGGCCAACCCAGGGAAGCCGAGGCACGAGGAGGCGTCGACACCTCGACCAGGCTGCTCGACACCACCCGCAGCTGCTGGTGCGGCCGGTGCAGGTCGAACGCGGTGACCTGGGTGGCCCAGTAGTCGTGGTACCGGTAGGTCGCCGCGCCCGGCGTCACCTCGACCTGGCTGAACAGCGTCGTCTGCCACGGCAGCGTCAGCGGGGTGAGCCGGGCCTCGTTGTAGGAGGCCGAGACGGTGCCGGCGTACTTGTAGCCGGTGACGTGCCGGATCTTCAGCCGCCAGCTCGTGCTCATGACCCACCCCAAGCGACGGTGCCCCAAGTGACGGGCGTGGATTGCGGGAAATAGCGGGCGGTGATTGCCGCGCTCGCCGTCGCGCAGGTCTGCTGGAGCGCGCGCAGGTGCTGCGGCAGCTCGCTGAGCAGCGTGCTCATGTCGGCGTACTCCAGCCGGGTGCGGATCTGCCCGATCGGCCGCCGGGCCGGGTCCGTCACACCGGCGCGCTCGGTGGTCGGCGCCAGGTCGCGCAGGCACTGCTCGGCGGTGCCGAGGGCGTGCAGGGCCGAGCGCGGGAAGAGGCGGTCGAGGAGCAGGAACTCGGTGACCCGCTGCGGGTCGAACGTGCCGCCGTGGGTGCGCAGGAACGCCTCGTCGGCGCCGCAGGAGCGCAGCACCGTCCGCCAGCCGGTGACCTCGTCGGGGGTGTTCGTCTGGATCGACAGCAGCCGCGCGGTCATGTCCACGCGCTCCAGCGAGCGGCCCAGCACGAGGAACCGCCACCCGTCGTCCCGGCTCATGGTCGACTCGGCGAGCCCGGCCAGTACCGCGGCCCGCTCCCGCACGTAGCTGAGGAACACGGTCGGCCCGAGACGCTCGGCCGCGACCCGCCGGGACGCCAGCGTGTGCCAGGTGACGTTGAGGCACTCCCACATCTCGCTGGAGATCGTCTCGCGCACGCCCCGGGCGTTGTCGCGGGCCGCCACGATCGCGCCGGAGATCGCGCTGGGGTCCTCGGCGTCGAACGCGAGCAGCTCCAGCACGTCGCCGGTGGTGAGGCGGCGGTCCTGCGGCGCGGGCGCGCCCAGGATCGACATCAGTGAACGGCAGGCGGCGTCCTCGTCGGCCCACGGGTCCTCCAGCAGGCGGCCGAGGAACGCGTCGAGGATGCGGGCGGTGTCGTCGGCGCGCTCGATGTAGCGGCCGATCCAGAACAGCGATTCCGCAATACGGCTGAGCATTATTGTTGTCCCGCCATCTGAGCCGCCGCCGGTCCGCTGTCCCGCGGGCTGGCGCCGGAGTCCCGCGGCTCGACCGGGGCGCGCGGGCGGAGGGGAGCGGGCGCCGGTTCGCCCGGATGGGCCAGGACCCAGGTGTCCTTGGAGCCGCCGCCCTGGCTGGAGTTGACGACGAGGGCGCCCTCCGGCAGGGCGACCCGGGTCAGCCCGCCGGGCAGGAGCCAGATCTCGCTGCCGTCGTTGACCGCGAACGGCCGCAGGTCGATGTGCCGGGGCGCGACCCGGTCGCCGAGCAGCGTCGGCGAGGTGGACAGCGCCACCGGGCGCTGCGCGATCCAGCCGCGCGGGTCCTGCTCGACGGTGCGGCGCAGTGTGGCGAGGGTCTCGGCCGAGGCCTGCGGGCCGATGACGATGCCCTTGCCGCCGGCGCCGTCGACCGGCTTGAGCACGAGCTGGTCGAGGCGGCCGAGGACGTCGTGGAGCACATCCGGGTCCCGGTCGTCGAGCCGGTACGTCTCGACGTTGTCGATCAGCGGCTCCTCGGCCAGGTAGTAGCGGATCAGGTCGGGCACGTACGTGTAGATCAGCTTGTCGTCAGCGACCCCGTTGCCGACCGCGTTGGCGAGGGTGACCTGCCCGGCCCGGGCCGCGTTGACGATGCCCGGGCAGCCGATCACCGAGTCGGGCCGGAAGTGCAGGGGGTCGATGAACTCGTCGTCGACCCGGCGGTACACCACGTGGACCGGCCGCTCGCCCTGCGTCGTGCGCATCCGCACCCGGTTGCCGCTGCAGACCAGGTCGCGGCCCTCGACCAGCTCGACGCCCATGAGCCGGGCGAGGAGGGCGTGCTCGAAGTACGCCGCGTTGTACACGCCCGGCGTGAGCACCACGACCGTCGGGTCGTCGACGCCCTCCGGCGCGGCGGCCCGCAGCGCGGCGAGCAGCCGGGCCGGGTAGTCGTCGACCGGCCGCACCCGTGCGTCGGCGAACAGCGCCGGCATGGTGTGGGTGAGCGCGCGCCGGTTCTCGATGACGTACGACACTCCGGACGGGATCCGCAGGTTGTCCTCGAGGACCCGGAACCGCCCCTCCTCGTCGCGGACCAGGTCGACGCCGCTGATGTGCACGCGCACGCCGTTGGGCGGCTCGATGCCGTGTGCCTGCCGGTGGAAGTGTGCGCTGGTGGTGATCAGCTTGCGCGGCACGACTCCGTCGAGAAACACCCGGCCGGCGCCGTAGATGTCGGCGAGAAAGGCCTCCAGGGCCTTCACCCGCTGCTGGACCGCGGCGGTCAGCAGATCCCACTCGGCAGCGTCGATGATCCGCGGGATCAGGTCCAGCGGGAACGGCCGCTCCTCGCCCGCGTAGGCGAAGGTGACCCCGCGGTCGGTGAAGACGCGGGCCAGCTGGTCGGCGCGGAACCGGAGGTCGGCCGGTGCCAGCGGCTGGAGCGCGGCGAACAACGAGCGGTAGGGCGCCCGGGGCTGCCCGGGCCGCTCGAACATCTCGTCCCACGCTTCGAACATGCCCCCGGACATCGCATAGTCATCGAAGATGTCCGCCATGACGAGAGCCTAGGCACGAACCGTTTCGGCCGCATTACCAGTGTGTTTTTGACGCCGATCTTGCCCAGGTCAGTCGAGGCCGAGGTCCCGCCGCAGCTTCGCCACGTGCCCGGTCGCCTTCACGTTGTAGAGGGCGCGCTCGATCTGCCCCTTCTCGTCGATCACGAACGTCGAGCGGATGACGCCCAGCACCGTGCGGCCGTAGTTCTGCTTCTCGCCATACACGCCGTAGGCCCGCAGGACCGCGCGGTCGGGGTCGGACACGAGCGGGAAGGTGATCGCGTCGCGCTCCCGGAACTGGGCGAGCTTGGCCGGCGAGTCGGGGGAGATGCCCACCACCTCGTAGCCGGCGGCCTGTAACGACGCCAGATTGTCACGGAAGTCGCACGCCTGCTTCGTGCAGCCTGGCGTCATGGCCGCGGGATAGGCGTAGAGGACGACCTTGCGCCCGCGAAGATCGGTGAGCGACAGGGGCTCGTCCCGGTCTGTCTGCAGCGTGAACTCGGGGGCGGTGTCACCCGGCTCGAGGCGCGTCGTCGTCATGAACGGACTCTATCGCGGACCCCGCCCCGGCCACTGACCCGTATAGCGCAACGTCCATAGGCCGTGACGATACGTCATCGGGAACTTTTGGACCCCGACCCGCGACTACCCCGAAATGACCGACGCGAAATCATGAGGGACATGACCCCAAGCAGATGGTCCGTGCTTCTCGGTGCGCTCCTCGGGGCGCTGGTCATCCTGGTGCTGCCCGCCGCGCCCGCCAGCGCGCACGCGACGATCGAGAAGACCGCCCCCGTCGCGGGCACGATCCTCGACCAGCTGCCCGGTGAGGTGACGCTCACATTCAGCGAGCCGGTGCGGGTCGTCGCCGACAAGATCCGGGTCATCGCGCCCGACGGCAGCCGGGTCGACACCGGCAAGCCGGTCGCCCGCGACACCGAGCTGGTCGTGCCGCTCAAGTCCGGTGGCCCGAAGGGCACGTACCTGGTCAGCTACCGGGTCATCTCGGCCGACAGCCACCCGGTCAGCGGCGGCTTCAGCTTCTCCTACGGCGAGGTCTCGGCCACCGCGAGCGGCGACGGCGAACCGGCCGTGCAGACCGACCCCGTGGTCAAGAACGCCATGTCCATCGCGCGGTTCCTCGGCTTCGCCGGCCTCGTGCTGCTCGTCGGCCCGGCGCTGGTGCTGTTCGCCCTCTGGCCGCGCCGGCTCCCGACCCGCCAGCCCGGCCGGTTGGCCCTGACGGGTACCGGCCTGCTCGCCGTCAGCACATTGCTCGAGTTGTACCTCCAGATCCCCTACACCGCCGGAAACTCCCTCTTCGAGGTCTCCGGCGACGCCGCCCGCGAGGTGCTCGGCACGCCGTTCGGTGCCGCCCACCTCATCCGCCTGGCCGTCATCGCCGCGGTCGCGCTCCTGCTGCGCCCGGTGATCGCCGGGCGGGCGGGCAAGATCGACCAGACGCTGCTCGTCATCCTGGGCATCGTCGGCCTGGCCACCTGGCCGATCTCCGGCCACCCGAGCGCCTCCCCGGTGCCGACGCTGACCGTCGTCGCCGACGTGGCCCACCTGGCCGCGATGTCGGTCTGGCTCGGTGGGCTGGTCATGCTGTTCGGCTTCCTGCTCCGCCAGGCCAACACCCGTGAGCTCAGCGCGATCGTGCCGGTGTGGTCGGGGTGGGCGCTGTTCGCGATCACCGTCCTGGTGCTCGCCGGCACCGCCCAGGCGCTGGTCGAGATCGGCACGCTCGACGCGCTCATCGGCACCACCTACGGCAAGCTGGTGATCGCGAAGGTCGTGCTGCTCGCGATCATCATCGGGATCGCGGCGTACTCCAGGAGCCTGACCAACCGCCGTTTCGTGCCCGCCGCCGCGGACCCTGGCGACGACCCTGGCGACGACCCTGGCGACGACCCAGGCGACGACTCGGGCGAGGACGAGCCGGCGCCGGTCGCGCAGATCGAGGACGGCGACCGGCGGCTGCTGCGCCGCGCCGTGTTCACCGAGGTCGCCGTCGCGGTGGTGGTGCTCGCCGTCACCTCGGTGCTCGTGCAGACCTCGCCGGCCCGCAGCGCGCAGGCGGGGAACACGCCGGCCGGCCCGTTCACCGGCACGGCGACCACCAACCTGGTCAAGCTCCAGGTCGACGTCTCGCCGGCGACCGTCGGCCAGAACACCGTGCACCTCTACGCCCTGAAGCCCGACGGCTCGGGCCCGCTGAAGGTCGTCGAGTGGAAGGCGACCGCGGCCCTGCCGAGCAAGGGCATCGAGCCGCTGACGGTACCGACGCTGGCCATCCAGGACGACCACGCCTTCGGCCAGGTGTCGCTGGTGACGGCGGGCACGTGGGAGTTCAAGTTCGTGGTCCGCGTCGACGACCTGAACCAGTCGACGATCACCATGCAGGTCCCGGTGAAGTAATTTGGGGCAATAAGGGCATTCTGCGCGAATATTGCCGGTATGGTCGCCTTCAGAACGCTGGGGGAAGGGGCCGCTGCCAATGGTCGTGCGTCTGGTTCGGGCAGGTGTCGGCGCGCTGCTGCTGCTCATCGCGGTGCCGCTGGCGCTCGCCGGTGGCGGACTCTGGATGGCCTTGGAGCATCGCGCCGCCGACGACACGTTCACGGCACGACTGGAGCGCGTCCGATCGGACGGTCACGCGGTGGTCGTACCGGACGTCGACGCGCTGCTGCGAGCCGACGCGCCGTTCGCGCGGGGTGGGCAGACCACGCTCAGCCTGTCGGCGCGCGGCTCCGGCGGCCCCGTGTTCATCGGCGTGGGCCCGGCCGCGGACGTGACCCGCTACCTGGACGGCCTGGCCCAGTCCCGGGTCACCGAGGTCCGCCTGGCCCGCGGCCCGCTCCCGGTCGAGCTCACGGCCCACCCCGGCCGCATCGCCACCGTGGCGGCGCCGCCCGCAGGCCAGCCGGTCACGAACGGCACCGGCCAGCCCGGCGCGGACGGAGCAGGCCAACCGGCCGCGGCCCAGGGGGATGCGGGCGCGGGTGCTCCGCAGGCAGGCCCGGACGCCGCGCCCCAGCCGGGCGCGGGCCAGGGGGACCTGGGTCAGCCGGGCGCGGGTCAGCCGGGCGCGGCGACCCAGCCCGGCGTGGGTGCCGGGCAGTTGGGCGACGTGCCGTTGCCAGCGCCGGGCGGGCAGCTGTTCTGGCTGGCGAAGAGCAGTGTGTCGGCCGGTACGGCCGAGCTGGCCTGGTCGCCGTCCGCCCTCCGGGGTCGCCACCTGGCGCTCGTGGTCATGAACGCGGACGGCCGGGCGGGCGTCGACGTCGCCATAACGGCGCGGCTGGCGCCGGCCTGGCTCGCTCCCACCGCTACCGGGATGCTCGTCCTGGGCGTGGCCCTGTTCCTGCTCGCCCTGCTGACCCTCGCCTGGTCCCAGCGGCACCGGCCGGAGCCGCAGGCGCTCCCGGTGCTGCCGGCGCAACCGACGCGGGCGACCCGCGGCCGCTTCGGCCTCACGAAACTGTTCGCGGCGCGTGCGGCCAGCTCGACTGACACGTCGGTCGATACATCGGAGCAGGCGCCTGCCGATGTCGATGGCGCGAGTGAGCCTGTGACCGATGTCGCGACCGAGGCGGATGTTGATGTCCCCGGCAAGGCGACGGCCAATATTGAAGGACCGTCCACGGCCGATGCCGGAGGCGCCACCGCGCCTGTGAACGGGCAGGGCGCTCCAAAGATCCGGCCCATCGTCGAAGGGGAGCTGGCCGAGGTCCTCGCTGCGATCCTGGCCGACGCCACCGTGGATGACCCGCCCGCCGATGATGCCGCAGCGTCTCGCCCGGCGGGGACCGTCGCCGCGGCGGAGGGCGTCGCCAAGGGCGGCTCTGAAGGCGCCGCGCGGCGTGCCGCGAAGGTCGGCGCCGGGGGGCGCCGGGCCGTCCAGGGCGACCACGCCCCGGCCGGCACCGCGCCCCAGCGGCGCGGCGACGCGGATTGTGAGCTGGACGCGCCGCTGCCGGCGGGAGCCCTCGACGACGCCGGCGAGCGTGGTCCCGTCGAGCTGCCGCCCCTGCCCGCCCTGCCGGCGATCGAGCTCCAGTTCACCTGGGCCCCGATCAGCCTGGACGAGGAGCGCGACACCGCCGGCACGGCAGCCACCAACCGGTGAGCACCGCACGACCCGCGGCCGGCCGTCAGCAGTGATGCCGGCCACGTCGGCGTGGGCAAGATCGGACAACTCGGGCGCATGGCGGCGAACGAACGGCAAGGGGCCGGGTGGTTGCGGGCACCAAGGAGTGAGCAGTCGGCCCGATGAACACTAGGCTGTCTGGTGTGGGTGATCTTTTGGTCTGGATCGACTGTGAGATGACGGGGCTCGATCTGGGTAAGGACGCGCTGATCGAAGTCGCGGCGCTCGTGACCGACCCCGATCTCAACGTGCTCGGTGACGGCGTCGACGTGGTGATCCACGCCGACGACGCCCAGCTCGACGGGATGCTGGAGGTGGTCCGCGACATGCACAGCCGCTCCGGGCTCACCGAGGCCGTCCGCGCGTCCGCGGTGACGCTCGCCGAGGCCGAGGACCTCATCATGGGGTACATCACCGAGCACGTTCCGGACCCGCGCACCGCCCCGCTCTGCGGGAACTCGATCGCGACCGACCGCGGGTTCCTCGCCCGCGACATGCCGCGCCTCGACAACCACCTCCACTACCGGATGATCGACGTCTCCTCGATCAAGGAGCTGTGCCGGCGGTGGTACCCGCGGGTGTACTTCGGCCAGCCGCCCAAAGGCCTGGCCCACCGCGCGCTGGCCGACATCCGCGAGAGCATCCGCGAGCTGGAGTACTACCGCCGCACCCTCTTCGTGCCCCTGCCCGGCCCGGACGTGGAGACCGCCAAGGCGATCGCCGCCGAGCTGAGCCGGGAAGGTGACACGAACGCGTCATAACCCTGTCGACGCATCCCCCCGCCGATGCCCTACTATTAGCGGGCACGTTCATGGTGGCTGTAGCTCAGTTGGCAGAGCACCGGGTTGTGGTCCCGGGTGTCGTGGGTTCAAATCCCATCAGTCACCCCACGCAACAAAGGCGGCCCCGGTCGGGTGACCAGGGCCGCCTTTTTGTCACCTCAACACTAGGTGATCGGCAGCAGCGCGAGCTTGCCGTGATACTCGTTGCCGATCCGGTCCGTGTCCGAGCCCACCAGCAGCCCCTGCGGGGTCGCCAGCAGGGCGCGGGCGCCGACGCCCCGCGGATTGCGGCGGGGGTTGAACGATGTCGCCTTGCCCGTCGCCGGGTCCAGCGCCGCGATGCCCGATCGGGCCACCGCGCCCGGGCCGGCCGACTCGCGGCCCAGCGGGTTGTCCATCCAGCGCTGGTGCCCGCCGACGTAGATCGCCGCGCCCGTGTCGGCCACGGAGTACAGCGAGTCGCCGCCCGTCCAGTTCACCCACAGCGGCCGGTGCAGGCCGCCGCCGCGCAGGTCGAAGCGGGCCGCCGTGTCGCACATCAGCTTCTCGCCCCACTTGCGACCGGTGGAGACGATCGTGGCGTACGTGCCGGTCGGGTCGACGTCGATGCCCCGCAGGTACGTCTCGAAGCCCGCGCGGCAGGGCTTGGTGTAGGCGTCGGTGTACCAGTCCGCCAGACGGGCCGGGCCGTCGGCCGGGATGTCGACCACGACGACCTGGGCCCGGAACTGGCCGCCGGCCTGCTCGACGGCGCCGACCGCGGCCAGCCGCGTCCCGTTCGGGGTCAGGGCCATGTCCTCCAGCTTGACCCGGGTCAGGTTCGGCGCCTTCAGCTTGAGGTCGAACGTGGCGTCGGCGATGCCGCTGGTGGCGTTCAGGCGGGCCAGGCCGACCCGGTCCAGCGTGCCGATCCTGCTGAACGAGCCGGCCGCGTACAGCCACGGGCCGTAGGCGATGATGCTGCGCACGTCGCCCCAGGCGATGACGCCCGTGAACGCCGGCACCCGGCTGCTGTCGGCCAGGTTGAGCTGGGCGATCCCGCGCTGCCCGGCGCCGTTCACGCGAAGGAAGTTGCCACCCGCGTAGACGGTGTTGTTCGGGCCGGCCGCGAGCGTGAAGACCTCACCGTCGACCGCGGGGGCGAACGGCAGCACCTCGCCGGTCGACGCGCGATATGCGAAGAGGTTGCTCCGCTTGTACCGCACCTTCCGGGCGGCGTCGCTCACCGCGTTGAAGTCGCCGCCGACCACCACGGCGTCGCCGACCAGCGCGAACGCCCGCACCTCACCGTCCAGGACGTGAGGCGTGTGGTCGGCCGGGTTCGACGACACGGTGGTGGCGTGGTTGAGCGCGGCTGAGGCAGGGATGGCGACCGCGAGCGCGGCCAGTGCTGATGCGGCGGCGGCAAGCAGGCCTCGGCGCATACGTGGTCTCCTTCGTCGTGAAGTGCCCACCAGGGGGCGCATACTTCATCAACGAGGAAACGTTACGAAAGCGCCTCTCTCAGCGTATTTGTCCGATTAGTCCACCGGAAGGGGACTCGTCGGCGTTGACCATGAAGTGGGCGGCGCGCTCCAGGTACTCCCACAGGACCGCCTCGTGCTCGGGGTCGAGCTCCAGCGCGTCGACCGCCACCCGCATCCGGCGCAGCCAGGCGTCGCGCTCGGCCGGGCCGATGACGAACGGTGCGTGCCGCATCCGCAGGCGGGGATGGCCGCGGTGCTCGGAGTAGGTGGCCGGGCCGCCCCAGTACTGCATGAGGAAGAGCCGGAACCGCTCGTTGGCGGGCCCGAGGTCCTCCTCGGGATACAGCGGGCGCAGGACCGGATCCTGGGCCACGCCCTCGTAGAACACGTCGACCAGCTTGCGGAACGTGGGCTCGCCGCCGACGAGCTCGTAGAAGTTGGGGGCCGTCACGCCATCAACTATGCCGTGCCAGATCGGGTCCAGAGCCGATAGGCCTCGACCAAAATCAGCTAGATCGGGTCCAGAGCCGATAGGCCCCGACCGAATTCAGCTAGACCGAGGACGGCGACGGTGGCGGCGGAAGGCCGCCGAGCTCGGCGGTCCGCTCCGACAGGTCGACGGTGCGCTCGGCCGGGTCGGCCATCGGCGGGTGCGACCGGGCGGACGGCCCGGGGGAGGGGCGCGGGCGCCGGGCCGGCAACGGGGCGCGGCCCAGGTCGATGGTGACCTCGCCGAAGTCCTCGCTGCCGCCGGGCGAGCGGCCGGCGTGCTCCATCTCGGCCACGCGCACCTTGTTGGCGGCGATCGCGTCGGCGATCGTGGCCTGCGTCGGCCAGATGGTGAGGATCACGGCCATGGCGACGACGCCGGCCATGCTGAAGTACCCCACCACGTTCGGCAGCTCGAAGTGCTCGGCCAGCCAGCCGGTGAAGACGATCGCCCCGCCCTGGATGAGATGCACGCCACTCTGCATGACGCCGAACGCCCGAGCCCGGAACGCGGGCGGCAGCACCTGGACGAAGAGCGCGTTGGTGGCCGGCAGGGTGCCCGCCAGGGCCCCGCCGGAGATCAGGGTCATGACGACCACGCCGGCGATGTTCGGGTCGAACAGCGACGGCACCAGGGCCAGGGGCGTGATGATCGCGACCGGCCGGATGATCTTGATCCGCTGATGCGGCTTGATCAGCCAAGTGACGAGCACGCTGCCGAAGACGAAGCCGACCGCGGCCGCCACCATGATCACGCCGAGGTAGATCGCGTTGGGGCCGCCGGCCAGGTGCGCCGACCAGGCGGCGGCCAGGCCCTCGGGGACGACGCCGAAGCAGACGCCGCAGAAGACCAGCAGCGCGATCGCGCGCATCACCGGGGAGCGGAAGACGACGGTGTACCCCTCGACGCTCTCGCGGATGAGGTTGGTGCGCTGCTCGACCCGCAGGCTGGGGGTGCGCTCCTGGACCCGGACGAAGATCAGCAGCGCCGACGCGGCGAACGTGCCGGCGTTGAAGACCAGCGCGAATCGGGAGTCGACGGCGGTCAGCGCCGCGCCGCACGCGTAGCCGGCGATGAGCGCCACCTGGGCGGCGGTGCGCTGCATGGTGAGCGCGGTGACGTACTTCTCGCCGGAGAGGACCCGCGGCAGCAGCGCCGAGCGGGCCGAGTCGAACGGCGGGCTGAGCAGCGCGCTGACGAACAGCAGCCCGATGAGCGCGGCGGTCGGCAGGCCGCCGAAGACGGCCAGTGCCACCATGATCGCCATGCGGATCAGGTCGCTGAGGATCATGATCTTGCGGTATGAGTGCCGGTCGGCGACGGCGGCCAGCACCGCACCGATGCCCAGCCACGGCAGGTAGCTGATGGCGAACGCGGCGGCCGACGCAATCGGCGA
The DNA here is from genome assembly GCF_022095675.1 of Dactylosporangium sp. AC04546. Taxonomy (GTDB): domain Bacteria; phylum Actinomycetota; class Actinomycetes; order Mycobacteriales; family Micromonosporaceae; genus Dactylosporangium. Next base: position 49,743 of record NZ_JAHYSG010000057.1, read on the forward strand.
CTCGGTCCGCAGGTAGACCAGCGCGATGACGGCGGCCCGCGCCACGCTGTCGCCGAACCACGACAGCGAACTGGCGGCGAAGACGGCGCGATACTCGCGGTTGGCGAGCGTCTCACCGATGGTCGCCGGGCGGTTCGCGGACTCGTCGGGGTCGGACACCGGCGGAGCCCCCTTCCATCGGTCACGACAGCGGCGTCAAACGTTCGCGGGCGCGGCCGAACCGGTCATTCCGGCACCGAGAGGGTCAAACGGCACCGGACCGGGACACTGTGCAGCGATGCACCTGAACGAACGGACGATAACCGACTGACCACCCGACGCGCGACCCTACCCGTCGGGTTGGTTGCCGATGATCGCGCGATGCGTCAAAACCGGCCGATCAGGTCGGTCCGCTCGTTCCGCTGTTGCCGCCGGGGCCGGCGTCGCCGTTCGCCTCGGTCGCCGGGCGGATGAACATCCGCGCGGCGGTCAGCTGCGCCGTGATCCCGGCCCGCTCCAGCGCCTCGGTGAGCCGGCGGCGCAGCTCGCGCCCGACCCGCCACTGGGCCTCGGTCGACGTCTTCACCGTCGTGCGCACGACCGCGCCGTCGGCGGTCAGCTGCTCGACGCCGAGCACGGTCGGCGGGTCGATGAAGTCCTCGGCGTAGGCCGGGTCCTCGGCCATCGCGGCCGCCGCGTCGCGCAGGACCGCGGTGGCCTGGTCGACCGAGACGAAGCCGACGGGCACGTCGATGTTGACCACGGCCCAGCCCTGGCTCTTGTTGCCGACCCGGATGATCTCGCCGTTGCGCACGTACCACACCACGCCGGCCGCGTCGCGGATCGTGGTGATCCGCAGGCCGACCGCCTCGACGGTGCCGCTCGTCTCGCCGACGTCGACCACGTCACCCACGCCGTACTGGTCCTCCAGCAGCATGAACAGGCCGGCGATGAAGTCCTTGACCAGGTTCTGGGCGCCGAAGCCGATCGCCAGGCCGGCGATGCCGGCGCTGGCCAGCAGCGGGCCGAGGTTGAGCCCGACCTCGCCGAGCACCAGCATCGTGGCGATCGTGAAGACCACAGCCGAGGCGATCGAGCGCAGCACCGACCCGAGCGCGCGGGCCCGCTGGTTGCGCCGCTCGATGGGCAGCGCGAGCGCGTTGGGCAGCCGGTTGCGCAGCGGCCGCAGCAGCGAGCCGCCCTGCTCGTTCTCGGAGACGGTGTGCTTGATCAACCGGTCGATGGCCCGGTGGATGATCGTCCGGGCGAGGAACGCCACCACCAGGATGAGCAGGATCGACAGCGGTTTGACCAGGACCCAGTAGCTGCTCTCGGCGAGCCACTTCACGTTGGTCTGCTCGTAGACGATCTGGCAGACGTCGCTGACCTTGACGCAGCTCGGACCGGGCTTGGGGCTCGGGGTCTGCTCCAACGGCATGGCCAGGGGGCTGGTCACAACACTCCTTGATGAAACGGTACGAACCGGGGTAAGTCCGCACAAACGTCTGCCGGGGCGGGCGAAGGTTCATCCGTCGGCCGCAAATAGTACGTGCAATCCGAGGATCTATCAGGGACGATTAGCGCACGGCTTCGCTGCCGGGGCCGTTGTCGAGACCTTCACCAGGGAGATTCCTTCACGCACTAGGGGGACGGCGATGCCTGACATACGACCCGCACGAGTATCGGGTGCGTTGGTGCTCAACGCCACCTACGAGCCGCTGTGTGTCGTGTCTGTCAGACGTGCCACCATCCTGGTCCTGACGTCGAAGGCCGTGTGTGTCGCCGACGGTGAGGGCATCCTCCACAGTGCGAGCGAGGAACTGCCGGTCCCCTCTGTGGTTCGGCTCACGCGGTACGTGCGCGTGCCCTACCGCACACACATAGGCCTCTCCCGCCGCGGGATATTCGCCCGTGACGGATGGCGGTGCGCCTACTGCCGCGGCCCGGCCGAGACCATCGACCACGTGATGCCACGGAGCCGGGGCGGGCGGCACGCCTGGGAGAACGTCGTCGCCGCCTGCGCCCGGTGCAACCACACAAAGGGTGACAAAACGCCAGCCGAACTCGGCTGGCGTTTGCATACCACCCCGATGGCACCCAAGGGAGTGGCGTGGCGGGTGCTCGGTCACCGCACACCCGACCCACGCTGGGCGGACTGGCTCGAACTGCCAGCCGACGGTCCCAGCCTAGGTCACGCCGCCTAGCCGGGCGTGACCTCGCGGCAAGTGGCTCGGATCCCACGGTGTCCGGGCCCCCATGCGTTGCGCGGCGCAGTGGCAGCACCGCTGTTTCCAAGGTCGGATACCCCCGGCAACGGGCTGGTCATCCGCGACCGCTAACGTGAAGCCGGTCTTTTAGTCCCTTCGACGCCTGGGGGCGTTGAGCTTGTCCATCATCGAGACGACGCTGATCTTCGCCGGCATCCCGGTCTTGGTCATCGTGCTCATCACGGGCGCCGTGTTCGCCGGCGGAGGCTCCCGGCGCAACAGCAAGCGGTACCGGCCCGGCCGGCCGTTCGACTTCACGCCCGTCTGGTTCCTGTCGGCGCCCGAGCAGCTGACCAAGGCGCCGGCCGGGCGCGAGCTGACCGGCACCCGGCGGCCCGAGCTGTCGGCGGGCGGCACTGACGCCGCCACCGAGTGGTCCGGCGACAAGGCGCAGCCGCACGTCATGGGAGGCGCAAGTGACCGCTGGTAAGGCTCAGCCCGACGTCCTGAACGGGCCGTTCACGACGCGCCAGCTGCTCCGCCTGGACGAGGCCCTTCGGCTGGCCGACTCGTCCACCGGCCTGACCTTCAGCATCTACGTCGGCGACCTCGACGAGCCCGCGCGGGCGAGCGCTGAGAAGCTGCACGGCCAGCTGGCCGACCCGCCGCACTCGGTCCTCGTCGCGGTCTCGCCCAACCAGCGCCTGCTGGAGATCGTCACCGGCGGCGAGGCCCGCCGCCGGCTGCCCGACCGCGCGGCGAAGCTGGCCGCGCTGTCCATGGCCGCCGCGTTCGGCGGCGGCGACCTGGCCGGCGGCCTCGTCGCGGGCCTGGCCCAGCTGGCCGACCACGCCGGCCGCGCCTGACCCACCAGCGCAACGGGCCCCGGGTGACCTGACGGTCGCCCGGGGCCCGCTCGTTGTGCTCGTCAGGCCGACTCGGCGTCCTTCGCCCGGGCCTTCAGGGCGCGCACGATGCCGTCGCGGCCCTCGCCGACCAGGCGGCGCAGCGGAGCCGGGTGGCCCGGCTCGGCCAGCCAGGCCTCCGTGCGGGCGACCGTGTCCTCGCTCACCTGGAACGCCGGGTAGCCCAGCTCGACGAACTCCGCTGCCGGCTCGCTGTCGCGCGACTCCCACACGGTCGTGAGGGAGTCGAAGTACGCGGCCACGTACGGCGCGGTGAGGGCCGTCTGGGCCGAGTGCTGGAAGCCCTGCAGGAGTGAGCGCTGCAGCCAGTTCGGCAGGTTGTGGTCCTCGACCAGGCGGCGCCACGTCTCGGCCTTCGACTCGGGGGTCGGGACCAGGGCGCGGGCCAGGGCGGCCTGGCGCTCGCCGCTCGCGGTGCGGTCGCGGTCGAGCTCGGCCTCGATCTCGGCCGGGTCGGCGGCGCCGTTGGCGATCAGCGCGTGCAGGATGCCCCAGCGCAGGTCGGCCTGGATCGTCAGGCCGGCGGGGACGTCGTCGCCGCGCAGCCATCCCTGCAGTACCGCCAGATCGTCGGCGCCGCGGGCGGCCGCCGCGAACGAGCGGGCCCACGCCAGCTGGAAGCCGCTGCCGGGCTCGGCCGACGCGAGCGCGGTGCGCGCGGTCGCGGCGATCTGCGCCCAGCCCTCCGGGGCCCAGGCCTGGTCGGCGTAGAACACGAGCGCCGACTGGGCCTGCCGGATGGTGGCGGTGACCAGGTTGATGTCCTTCTCGGCCGGCAGGCCGGTGGCGACCAGCTTCACGTAGTCGCGCGCGGCGAGCTCGGCGTCGCGGACCATGTCCCACGTCGCCGACCACACCAGCGCGCGGGCGAGCGAGTTGTCCAGGCCGTCGATGTGCTCGACGACCGTGGCCGTGGAGCGGGGGTCGAGGCGGAGCTTCGCGTACGTGAGGTCGTCGTCGTTGAGCAGCAGCACGTCGGCGGCGCGGCGGCCGGCCAGGACGGTGATCTCCGTCTCCTCGCCGTCGACGTCGGCCTCGACCAGCTCGCGGCGGATCAGGGCGCCGCCGACCAGGTCGTAGAGGCCGATGCCGATGCGGTGGGTGCGCAGCGTCGGGTACGCGGGCGGGGCCTCCTGCCGGACCAGCACCCGCTCGTAGGTGCCGTCGGCGGCGATGGTCAGCTCCGGGCGCAGCGTGTTGACCTGGGCCGTCTCCAGCCACTGGGCGGCGAACTTGCGCAGCTCCTTGCCGCTGGCCGTCTCCAGCGCGGAGAGCAGGTCGTCGAAGGTCGCGTTGCCCCACTGGTGCTGCTGGAAGTAGGCGCGCAGGCCGGTGCGGAAGGGGTCGATGCCGACGTAGGCGACCAGCTGCTTGATGACGCTGGCGCCCTTGGCGTACGTGATGCCGTCGAAGTTGACCTCGACCGCCTCGACGTCGGGCATCTCGCAGTACACCGGGTGCGTCGAGGACAGCTGGTCCTGCCGGTAGCCCCAGTTCTTGCGCACGGACAGGAACGTCGTCCACGCGTCCTTGAACCGGGTCGCGTGGGTGTTGCACCAGTGGCTGGCCCACTCGGCGAACGACTCGTTCAGCCAGAGGTCGTCCCACCAGCGCATGGTCACCAGGTCGCCGAACCACATGTGGGCGAGCTCGTGCAGGATCGTGTTGGCCCGCTGCTCGTACTCGTAGTCGGTGACCGGCGAGCGGAAGATGTAGTGCTGCTCGGCGTGCACGACGCAGCCGAAGTTCTCCATCGCGCCGGCATTGAACTCCGGCGAGTAGACCTGGTCGTACTTCGGCAGGGGGTAGCGGATGCCGAACTCCTCGTGGAAGAAGTCGAACCCCTGCTTGGTGATCAGGTTGATGTCGTCGGCGTCGAGGTACTGCCGCATCGACTGCCGGCAGAAGACACCCAGGTCGATGCCGTCGTGCGTGTCGCGGACCTCGTGGTAGGGCCCGGCGCAGACGGCGGTGATGTAGGTGCTCATCCGCGGCGTCGGGGCGAACTGCCGGGTCAGGTCCTCCTGCGAGGCCAGCGGCATGTTGGAGATGACCTTCCAGTGCGCCGGCGCGGTGACGCGGAACGTGAACTCGGCCTTGAGGTCGGGCTGGTCGAAGCACGCGAACACGCGCTGGGCGTCGGCCGTCTCGAACTGGCTGTAGAGGTACACCTCCTTGTCCACCGGGTCGACGCTGCGGTGCAGGCCCTGGCCGGTCGTCGAGTACGCACAGTCGGCGTCGACGACGAGCACGTTGTCCGCGGCCAGCCCGGGCAGCGGCAGGCCGTTTTCGTTGGACCAGCCCGAGATGTCCAGGTCCTCGCCGTTGAGGGTGGCGCCGCGCAGGTTCGCTGCGGCGATCTCGATGAAGGTGCCCGCACCCGGCTCGTGGCAGGTGAACCGCACCTCGGTGATCGACCGGAACGTGCCTTCCCCGGGATGGCCGGCGCCATCCGTCAGGTCGAGGCTGATGTCGTACGCCGCGATGTCGAGCAGGCGCGCCCGCTCGACCGCCTCTACCTGGCGTAGGTTACGTACACCGGCCACGTGTCGTCTCCCGTCGTTCGCTGTGGCCGTCCCCGTCGACGGCGTCACCCCGAGTGTTCCATGTCGGCGGGCGACACTGGAGGAGTGGCTCAGGTCACTCCCGGCCCGGGTAGCCCGCCCGAGCGCCTCGGAGTAAGGATCGAAAGCGATTCTCGACTCTTTCAGTAGAGAGGTGGTCGCCGCCATGGCCGAAGACCGCGTCATCGCCGACATGTGGTTCGACCCGCGCTGCCCATGGGCCTGGATCACGTCCCGCTGGCTGCTCGAGGTGGAGCAGGTCCGGCCGGTCGACGTCCGCTTCCACGTCATGAGCCTGTCGATCCTCAACGAGGGCCGCGACGACCTCCCGGAGCGATACAAGGAGGGTCTGGCAAAGGGTTGGGCACCGGTACGGGTGGCGATCGCCGCCGAGCAGAAGTTCGGCAACGAGGTGCTCCGCCCGCTGTACACCGCCCTCGGCACCCGGATCCACCACGAGAAGCAGGAGCTGGGCGACGAGCTCTACCGGGCCGCGCTGGCCGAGGCCGGGCTGCCGGCCGACCTGGCGCAGTACGCGGAGTCCACCGAGTACGACGCCGAGCTGCGGGCCAGCCACTTCGCCGGCATGGACCCGGTCGGCATGGACGTCGGCACTCCCGTCATCCACGTCCCCGGCCCCGACGGCAAGCTCATCGCGTTTTTCGGCCCGGTCGTCACCCCGCGGCCCAAGGGTGAGGCCGCCGGCCGGCTCTGGGACGGCACGCTGCTGGTCGCCGGCACGCCCGGCTTCTACGAGATCAAGCGCACGCGGGACGTGGGCCCGACGTTCGAGTGAGGGCGAAGGGGTAGGCTGCCTACCTGTGCGGCGGTTCTTCACACCTCGGTGGGTGCTCGGGCATGTCCTGATGCTCGCCGGGGTGGCCGTGTGCCTGGTGGCCGGCCGCTGGCAGTACGAGCGGGCCACCGCCGGCAACATGCTCAGCTGGGCCTACACGGTCCAGTGGCCGCTGTTCGCGGTCTTCGTCGTCTTCCTGTGGGCGCGCGCCGTGCGTGACGCCCGCGGGGTGCGGGCCCCGCGCCCGGCGCCGCCGCCGCTGCGGCCGCTGCACCAGCCGCCGGTCGTCCGCCACAGTGACGACGACGATCCCGAGCTCGCGGCCTACAACCGCATGCTGGCCTGGCTCGCCGCCGACCCTGACCGCCGTCCCAGCGACTTTCCCGGATGAGGCCGATGTCCGCCACACCACTGAACCCCGCCCTCACCCGCTACCGGGTCATCGCCTGGATCGTCGGCGTGCTGCTGATCGTGCTGACCGTGGGCACGGTGCTGAAGTACACCGCCGACGACGAGACGATCGTGGCGCTCGTCGGGCCGGCGCACGGCTTCCTCTACATGGTCTACCTGGTGCTCGCGGCCGACCTCGCCCGGCGGGCGAAGTGGACGATCGGCTTCACGGTGCTGATCCTGCTCGCCGGGACCGTGCCGTTCCTGTCCTTCGTCGCCGAGCGGGTCGTCACCCGGCGGGTCCAGGCCGCCTCAGCCGGCAGCGCGGTACGCAGCACCGTGTGAGTCGACGCAGTGCGGGTCGTCCTCGCAGTGGTCGACCTGCAGCGTCGTGTGGCCGATCTCCCAGCGCTCCCGCAGCCGGGTCTCGATCGCGGCCCGCACCGCGTGGCAGTCGCCCTCCTGGTCGACGAGCACGTGCGCGGAGAGCGCCGGATAGCCCGACGTCACCTGCCACACGTGCAGGTCGTGCAGCTCGACCACGCCCGGGACGCCGGACAGCTCCCGGCCGAGCGTCGCCGGGTCCATGCCGCTCGGCGCCGCCTCCATGAAGATGCGGCCCGACTCGCGCACCAGCTGGACGCCCGAGCGGATCATCAAAGCCGCCACCACCAGTGAGGCGATCGCGTCGGCGCGGTCGAACCCGGTCAGCAGCACCACCAGGCCGGCGACCGCGGCCGCGACGAACGCGAACAGGTCGGTCAGCACGTGCTGGAACGCGCCCTCGATGTTGAGGCTGGCCCGGTTGGCCTTGCCCATCGCCCACACCGCGACCAGGTTGACCGCGACGCCGGCGAGCGCCGTCACGAGCACCGCGCCGCCGCCGACCGGCGGCGGGTTGACCAGCCGGGTGATCGCCTCGTAGGTGATCCAGACCGACAGCAGCAGCAGGGTCAGCCCGTTGGCCTGGGCGGAGAGGATCTCCGCGCGCTTCAGCCCGAACGTGTAGCCGCCCGACGGCGGCCGGGCCGCGAGCCGGGTGGCGAAGAGGGCCAGCGCGATCGCCGCCGCGTCGGAGAGCATGTGCGCGGCGTCCGACAGCAGGGCGAGGGAGCCGACCAGCAGGCCGACGACGACCTCGACCGCCATGAAGCCGACGATCAGCGCGAGGGCGAGCGACAGCCACCGGCGGTCGGCGTCCTCCCGCGGTCCGTGCTGGTGGTGGTCGTGGTCGTGCCCCATGGGACCCAATCTTATGCGTACTTCGCTATATGACGCAGCGGTGTGTCGTCGTTTCCACGGTGAGGTTCCGGGGCATCCATATGGCGTGCGGCGGCCGCAGACGCGAAGGGAGCACGACCGTGGGCATGGAGGTCCGGCTTTCGCTCTCACTGCCCCGGGACCGCTCGACCGTCCCGCTCATCCGCCGCGTGCTCGACGCCGCCCTCGCGGTGTTCGCCGTCACCAAGGACTGCCGTGACGACATCGGCCTCGCCGTGGGGGAGGCGTGCGCCAACGCCGTGCAGCACGCCGACTCCGGCGCCGACTACGAGGTGACGGTCACCATCCAGGAGGACCGGTGCATCATCGACGTCGTCGACGACGGCACCGGCCTCGACTCGGTCACCCCGCCCGACGCGCCGCCCGACGCCGAGTCCGGCCGCGGCCTGCGGATCATCCACGCGCTCGCCGACATGGTGGAGCTGCACAACGGGCAGCCGGGGAAGATGGCGCTGCGCATCGTCAAGATGCTGACTGTCGTGCCCCCAGTTCGTGCCTGAACGGCGACAGCACCGTCACGCGGCGTCGCGCATGCTCTTCCCTGGAATCCGGATTCGCACACAGGGTGCGACGCCGGAGCGCGCGGGAGCCGTTGCGCTGGATGCAACGACAACTGCCGCGCAAGGGGAGGACGACGGAGATGACCACCGACAGTTCCACGACGCTGTGGACGGTCCAGGAGCGGGCCTGGAAAGAGGAGCTGCCCGACCTGCCGGACGAGGTCATCGCGCTGCTGGCGCCGCCGGTCGTGGTGAGCGCCTCGTCCTGGAGCGCGCCCGCCGGCCCGGCACCGGCGCCGGCCCTCGCGCTCGTGCGCGCCCCGCGGTTCCTGTCGCCGGTCGCGTCCCGCAACGCGCGGCGCCGCACTGCGGGACGGGCGGTGCCCCGTGCCGCGGCCCGCATCGCCTGAGCTATAGCGTTTCGTACATGACGGTTGCGTACCCGATCGCCCGAGCCTGGCTGTCCACCGGAGGCACCGGCGCGCAGAACTACGACGAGTTCGCCGACGACGCCGAGATCACCGAGATCATCGCCGCCAACCCGTCCAGCGCGCTGGCGGTGGAGATGCCCCACCGGGCGCCGGAGAGCGTCGGGAAGCCCTTCCGCGACTGCCTGCCGGACGCGGTCGCCCGCCTCCAGGCCGCCAAGGACGACGGCCACTACGCCGCCGCCGCCGACGTCGTGGTGCTGTACCGCATCACGGCGCCCGACGGGGCCCGCGCCTACGGCCTCTGGTGCATGATCGCGACCGACCAGATCTCGACCAGCGCCGACGAGCCCGGCGCCGTCATCCGCAACGAGGACGTCTTCATCGAGAAGGTCCGCGAGCGGGTCGCGCTGGCCGAGGCGACGAAGCACCTGCTGTCGCCGGTCCTGCTGCTGCAGACCGCGCACGGCGAGGCGCTGCACGCCGCGCTCGCCCAGGCCGTCGCCGACGCCGGCGCGCCGGCCGTGGCCGATACCGACCCGGCCGGCCGCACGCACGAGATCTGGGCCGTCGGCGCCGGCGCCACCCGCGACCGGCTGCTCGCGCTCGCCGGCGGCGGAGAGCTCGTCGTCGCCGACGGCAACCACCGCAGCCTCGCCGCGCAGACCGCCGGCTACCCGCGCTTCCTGGCCGTCGTGACCACGCCCGAGTCGGTGGCGATCCAGCCGTACAACCGGCTCGTCTCCGAGCTGCCGGAGGCGCTCGACGGCCTCGACATGGAGCCGCTGGGCGTCCCGGCCGACGTCCCGGCCACGGGCGGCCGCGTGCACCTCCACACCCGCGAGGGCGCCTGGTCGGTGACGCTGCCGAAGATCGCCGACGCCGGCGTCGTGGAGAACCTCGACCACGCGCTCGTCGAGCGCCGGCTGTTCGCCGAGACGCTCGGGCTGGAGCCCGGCGACAAGCGGATCACCTACGTCGGGGGCGACTACCCGGCCGCGTGGCTGCGGGGCGAGGTCGACGCGGGCCGGGCCGAGCTGGCCGTGCTCATCGCGCCGGTGACCGTCGACGACTTCGTCGCGGTGAACCTGGCCCGGCAGAAGATGCCGCGCAAGAGCACCTGGTTCACGCCGAAGGCGCGGGCCGGTCTCGTCGTGGTCGAGCTGGATTGAATTTCGCTGCCATCACCCGATCGTGGTACACACTAGGCCGCTCGTACTAGCGGCCTGGGGTGGCACATGCAGATCTTCATCGCGGCCATGGTGGCCGCCTGTGGCGTCGGCGCCTTCGCCGCGGCGGCCCTCACGTGGGACCGGCGGCGGATCTGGAACCTGACCACGGGCGGCACCGCGGCCTGGGTCGGCGGCCTGTGCCTGCTGGGCGCGGTGCTGGTGACGGGCTCCTGCCTCGGCCTGATCCGGTTCTGACAGACTTCCGGGTATGCGCGTCTACCTTGGTTCGGACCACGCCGGATACGAGCTGAAAGTCCACCTGGTCTCCGCCCTCGGGCTGCAGGGCTACGAGGTCGTCGACGTCGGCCCGGCGAAGTTCGACCCCGACGACGACTACCCGGCCTACTGCTTCCACACCGCCGCCCGCGTCGTCGAGGACGAGGGCAGTCTGGGCGTGGTGATCGGCGGCTCGGGCAACGGCGAGCAGATCGCCGCGAACAAGGTCCCCGGCATCCGCGCCGCCCTGGCCTGGAACCAGGAGACCGCCCAGCTCGCGCGCGAGCACAACGACGCCAACGTGGTGGCCGTCGGCGCCCGCCAGCACACCCTCGACGAGGCGACCACCCTCGTCACCACGTTCCTCACGACGTCGTTCTCCGGCAACGAGCGGCACGCCCGGCGCATCGCGCAGGTCCTGGCGTACGACACGACCCGCGTCCTGCCGCCGCTCCCGGAGGAGTGACCGTCAGCTGGTCGGGGAGCGGCGGCCCGGGCGGGTCAGCTCCTCGCGGGGCACCCAGCCGCGCCGGATGATCTGGAGGTCCCGGTCGGCCGCGGCGAGATCCTCCTCGGTCGGCCGGGCCGCGTCCCGGGCGCGCATGGCGGCCGACACGCTCACCTGCGACGCGCCGCCGCCGGCGTTGGATCCCACCCATCGCCACACCCTACCGCCTCACCCGGCCCAGTGGACCGATCAGAAGATCTCGATCGATACCGGCGCCACCGACCACCCGAACGCCGTGCTCAGCGCGGCCGCCGCGCCCGGGCGGTGCTCGGTGACGCGGCCGTTGAGGGCGAGCGTGCCGAGGCGGGTGCCGCCGAGGTACGCGGCGCCGAGGTCGGCCACGTCGAGCGTGACGTCGGGGGCCGCGTCGACCCGGGTGCACGTGACGAGCGCGCCGCCCGCGCCCACGCGCAGCCGCCAGGTGCCCGCGTTCTGCGCCAGCAGCGCGTCGGTGACCTCCATGACCACGTCGACCGGCGCCGCGTACTTCCGCGAGGTGAGCGCCCGCGGCAGGTCCACGATCCGCACCCACAGCCCGTCGCCGACCTTGCCGCGGAGGTGGCGCGGCTCGTCGACCAGGTGGAAGAGCGGCTCCTCCACGCTGCCCAGGCCCAGCACGACCTTGCGGCTGAGGTCGATGCGCAGCAGGAAGCGCCACAGCTCGGCGTAGGCGACCGGGGTCGCGGCCACCACCTCGAGGACGTTGACCTCGTGCTCCGGCCCGTGGTCGTTCCATTCGCCGCGGACCTTGTACCGCGCGTACCCGTCCACGACGCCGGCCGGGTTCTCGAACAGCACCGCGCGCTTCGCCGTGTAGCCGTCCCGCTGCTGCTCCGGGTCCTTCGTCAGGTGCGCCCACCAGGTGGTGTTGCGGCTCGACCAGCCGGGCCGGCCGGGCAGCGCCCGGTCGTACACCTCGGCGAGCTCCTCGACCACGTCGGCGGGCGCGGCCTGGCGCAGCGTCCCGGCGGCGGCCGGGACCCGCAGCGACACCTCCCGGCGGTCGATGCGGTACGTCACGTTCTGCGCCGCGAGGCCGTAGCCGAAGCGCTGGTAGATGCGCCCCTCGCTGGCCCACAGCACGGCGACCGCCTCGGGCACCTCGCCGAGCTGGTGGGTCATCATGCGGCGCAGCAGGCCCTTGCGGGTGTGCGTCGCGGCGACCGAGACGGCGGTCACGTGTGCCGCCGGCAGCACGCCACCCGGCACGGCGAGGTCCCGGGTGAAGGCGCCCGCCGAGGCCACCACCTGCCCGGAGTGTTCGATCACGAGATACCGCGGAAGCTCGATCACCGTGCGGATCGAATCGCTCGGGTCGGGGGCGGCGGGCACGGCGAACGCGTCGCGGATCACGCGGCTGAAGGCGTCGACGTCCTCGGCGGTGGCGGTGCGCAGGGCATAGTCGCTCATCCGGTTGTGTCTACCTCGTGACCTCCACTGAGCGCGACCGATTTGCGCGCTCGTTACTCTCGAAATGGTCTGGGGGAAACATTGTTGCTGGGGGGAGTGGCGTCATGACGCAGGGTGCGTTGCTGGACCTCGTGTGTGGTCCGGCGAGCCCTTTGGCGGAGACGTTCCAGCGGTACCGCCTGGTCGCCCACCTGGGCTCGGGCGGACAGGCCGACGTGTACCGCGCCGTGCGGGTCTGCGGCGGGGTGACGTCGGCGCCGATGACGGTGAAGGTGTTCCGGGTCGACCCGCAGCGCCCGATCGCCGACGAGCTGCGCTCCTGGGACAAGGGTGACGCGGCGCTCATGGATCTGAACAACCGCGGCGTCCCCGGCATCTGCCGGCGCGCCGACGGCTTCTACGGGCCGCCGCCGCACCGGCCGGGTGAGCGCCCGGCGCCGGGTGACGCGGTGCCCTACCAGGTGTACGACTACCTCCACGGGATCAACCTGCGGGAGTACGTGGCCCAGCGCTCCGGCTCGGCGCCCGGCGCCCGGCGGCTCAACGCCGTCTCGGCGCTGAAGACGCTGACGGGGATCCTGCAGCACCTGCACCACCCGCAGGAGACCGGCGCCACCCCGGTCCTGCACATGGACGTGAAGCCGTCCAACGTCATGGTCCTGGCCACCGGCGAGGTGCGGCTCATCGACTTCACCGGCGCGCGGTACTACCGCGAGGAGGAGATCACCCAGATCGCCTACACCCCGGAGTCGGGCGGCCCGGAGGCGTTCGGCGGGGTGAAGTACGTCGGGCCGGCGTACGACGTGCACGGCTTCGGCGCCGTGGCGTACTTCCTGGTCACCGGCGCCTACCCGCGCGTCGACGGCCGCAGCGACCAGCACGGGCAGCGCCACCAGGAGGCGTCGCCGCCGCCGTGGAACGTGCTGCGCCGCCACCCGCTGCTGGAGCGGGTGCCCGCGCTGCGCGACCACCTGCACGCGCCGCTCGCCGACCGGCCGTCCGACCGGCCGGAGACTCGCGAGCTGGCCGCCTGGCTGACCGGGCTGTCCGAGCTGGTCCGCCGGGCCGGCTTGCCCGACGTCGGGTGCGACTGGCACGAGCCGGAGCAGACGAGCACCGAGGCCGGCCGGGCCGTCGGCCGCGCGCGCCCGTCGGTGACGGGGACGGAGACCGACGCGTACCAGCGCATCGAGCGCCTGGAGCGGGAGCTCGTCGCGCTGCGCGCCGCCACCTCCGGCGTGACCGCGTTCCACCAGCCGGTGCCGCCGCGGGCCGCGCCGACCGCGATGGCGCCGCCGGTCTCGGCCCCGCCGCTCTCCAGCGTGCCCGTCTCGCCCAGCGGGGTGGCGGTCAACGCCGACGGCGTTCCGCAGATGCGGGGCCGGGCCAAGGTCGTCGCGCGCCCGGCGCCGGACCCGACCGGGATGATGCCGGCCGATCCGGTGGAGGAGCGTCCGCGGTACCGCCCGGAGCCCGGCGAACGCGCCCGCGCGCTGAAGATCGGGTGGGAGCTGACCGGCACGGGCGCGTTCATCGCGTTCATCTGCTGGGGCCTCTGGGCGCTCGACTCCGACGGCAGCCTGACCGGCCCGTTCATCGCGTTCCTGGTGGTGCTCGCGGTCGCCGTGGGCGTGTTCGCGCTCGCCCGCCTGCTCGGCCGGCTGGTCCTCGAGCAGCGCCTGGGCCGCGTCCGGCGCACCGCCAAGGGCGCCCACGCGCTGACCGGCCTGTTCCTGGCCCTGGCCGGCATCGCGTACCTGCGTGAGGTCGGCTGGTTCATGAGCTTCTACGGCTGGCTGAAGGGCATGATCTGGTGAGGCGGTTCCGCCGGCGGCGCCGCTTCGACGGTGGCCTGGAGGGCCTCGTCAACTTCCGCGATCTCGGCGGCCTCCCGGCGGACGGCGGCACGGTGCGCCCCGGCGTGCTCTTCCGCAGCGACTCCCTCGCCTACGCCACCCGCGCCGACGCGCGCCGCCTGGTCGACGACCTGGGCGTGGCGACGGTGATCGACCTGCGCGGCGAGCACGAGGTGGCGTACCTCGGCCGCGGCCTGTTCGCCCGCCTCGGGGTCGGCTACTACCCGGCCCCGATCGCCGACGTGAGCGGCGCCGAGGACCTGGTCGGGCACTACCTGGCGATGCTGGACGAGAAGGGCGACGTGCTCGCCGGCACCGTGCGGGTGCTGGCCGGCAAGGACGCCCTGCCGGCGGTGTTCCACTGCGAGGCCGGCTGCGACCGCACGGGCGTGCTCGCCGCGGTCGTGCTGGGCCTGCTCGGGGTGCCCGAGGACGTGATCGCGGCCGACTACGCGGCGACCGCGGCGGCCATGCCGACCATCCACGAGCGGGTCCGGGTCGTCTTCGACCGGCTCGGGCTGCCGCCCCGGCCCCCCTCGGTGCTGGTCTGGGCGCCGGAGGCGGCGCTCATGGCCCGCCTGCTCGACCTGGTGCGCGAGCGGTGGGGCGGCATGGAGGGCTGGGCCCGCGACCAGGGCCTGCGCGCCGCCGACCTGACGGCGCTGCGCGAGGCCCTGATCGTCCGGGCGCCCTAGTTCCTAGACGGCCGCGGGCACCGGCCGGGCGTTGAGCAGCGCGGTGTGCTCGCGCTGGGCGGCGTCGAGCAGGGCGGTCCAGGCGTCCTCGCCGATCGGGCTGCGGGTCGGGCGGTGGTCGTCGGCGATCAGGCGCAGCATCTCGGCGGCGAACAGCTCGGGCGGCAGCGCCATCGGCAGTTGCTTCATCGCGCGGGTGCCGGCGAGCATCGGCCCGGTCACCGCCTCGTACGCGCTCACGTGCGCCGCCGACTCGGTCACCGACGTGCCCCACTCGGTGGCGAAGCAGCCCGGCTCGACCGCCATCACGTGCACGCCGGTGCCGGCCAGCTCGAGCGCGAGCGTGTCGACCATGCCCTCCAGCGCGTACTTGGCGGCGGCGTAGGCGCCCAGCCCGGGGTACGCGAGCCGTCCGGCCGTCGAGGACACCATCACGACGTCGCCGTGGCCCTGCGCGCGCATGAGGGGCAGCACCATGCGGGTGAGCCGCCAGGGCGCGACGAGGTTGACCTCCAGCTGGGCCAGCAGCTCGGCGTCGGTGACCTCCTCGACGGCGCCGAAGTGCCCGACGCCGGCGTTGTTGACCAGCACGTCGATCCCGCCGTACCGGGCGAGGGCGGCGTGCACCGCGTTGTGACAGTCGTCCGCGTCGCGGACGTCGAGCGCACAGGTGGCGAGGGTGCGCGGGTACCGCTCCCGGAGCTCCTCCAGGGTCTCCGGGCGCCGGGCCGTGGCCAGCACCTGCTGCCCGGAGGCGGCGACCGCCTCGGCCAGCGCGCGGCCCAGGCCGGTGGAGCATCCGGTGATCAACCAGCGACGAGTCATGTTCGGCATAGTGACTCTCAGTATCCGCGTGAGGACAGCCGGAAAACGTGAATGACAATCATTCAGCGCTGTTTTCCGCCGTCCGTGTCAGGAGCCGTAGAGTTGGCGGGGTGCGATCCCTGGCGGAGCTGATCTCCGACGACCGGTCCGCCTGGGCGGAGATCGAGGCGGCCGTGAGCGGCTCGCCGTGCGCCGTCGAGGTGCTGCCCACCGAGCCCGACCGCGGCGCTTCCTGCCTGCACCGCCTGCAGGTGACGACCAACTCGTGGCTGGGCGCGCTGGTGTACTTCAGCGGCGGCCTGGTCGTCGACCAGGGCTGGCTGCGCATCCTGGCCTCCGGCTCGCCCGAGCGCGGCCTCGCCGACATCCACGCCGTCAACGAGACCTTCGACCTGGCCGGCCTGGTCGTCGCGCAGGACGTCATGGGTGGCGAGTTCGTCTGGCGCCAGGGTGACGCTGCGCAACCGACGATCCACTACTTCGCGCCCGACACGCTGCGCTGGGAGGACCTCGGCCTCGGCTACACCGACTGGCTCTATGCCATGCTCGGCGGCGCGGTCGACCAGTTCTACACCACCTGGCGCTGGCCGGGCTGGCAGGACGAGATCGCCGCCTGCCCGCTCGACAACGGGCTGCACGTGCTCCCGCCGCTGTACACCAAGCAGGGCAAGGACGTCGCCGACTCCGACCGCCGGCCGATCCCGATGCACCAGCTGGTGAGCGTGCTGCACGACGTCGCCGACCAGCTCGGCACATGAGGCTGCTCCCAGCTCCGCGGATTCGCCGGCGGTTCCGTGGGGGGTTCCCGCCCCGCAGCCCCCGTGCGCCGCTGCGCGCCGCACTCCGGCTCGCCTTCGACGACCACGGCAGCGGGCCGGCCGTGGTCCTGCTGCACGGCGGCGGGAGCGGCCGGGCCACCTGGGCCGGGTTCGCGGGGTCGCTGCGGTACCACCGGATCATCGCCCCCGACCTGCGGGGCCACGGCGACAGCCCGCGGGCCGGCACGTATCCCCTGTCGGGGCACGCCGACGACGTCGTCGAGCTGCTCGACCACCTCGGCCTCGACAAGGTGGCGCTGGTCGGCCACTCGCTCGGCGGCTACACCGCGGCGCTGGTCGCCCAGCGCCAGCCCGACCGCGTGACGCGGCTCGTCCTGGAGGACCCGCCGGCGCCACCGGGCAGCTTCTCCCGGGTCCGGCTGGCGCTGACCGGCCTCGCGCTGCGCGGCCGCGCGTTCGACCCGCGGGCGCTGCGCTCGGCGATCACCCAGCTGCGGCAGCCGCAGCCGGAGTGGTGGGCGGGCCTGGGCCGGATCACCGCGCCGACGCTGCTGCTGTCCGGCGGGCCGAAGAGCCACATCTCGCCGGCCCGGCTCGGGGAGCTCGCCGCGGCCATCCCGGACTGCCGGCTGGTGACCGTCCCGGTCGGGCACCGCATCCACAGCCTGGCGCCCGCGGAGTTCTCGGCGGAAGTGCTGCCGTTCCTGTGTCCGGATCCGGTGGCCGGCTCCGACGTCCCTGACGACAATCGCTCAGAGGGGAGCCCACCGTGAAGTACATGATCCTGACCTACGCCTCGCAGCGCGACTACGACGCGATGGCCGGCAAGGCCACCGGCACCGAGTGGACCGGCGAGGACTTCGCCGCCATGCACGCGTTCATGACGAAGTTCAACCAGGAGCTGGAGGAGTCCGGCGAGCTGGTCGAGACCCGGGGGCTGGACGCGCCGGTGCACACCCGCCGGGTCGGCGGCGCGCCGGCCCTGGTCACCGACGGGCCGTACGCGGAGACCCAGGAGGTCCTCGCCGGCTACTGGATCGTCGAGTGCGAGAGCTTCGACCGCGCGACCCAGCTCGCGATGCGGCTCGGTGAGTGCCCGGCGCCGCCCGGTGCCGCCGCCACCGCGTACGCCGACGTGCGCCCGATCGTGGAGTCGTCGGCCGAACTGGGCTTCTAGGCGTGGACGCCACCGTCGAGGACCTGCTGCGCCGGCTGGCGCCGCAGGTCCTGGGCGCGGTCGTGCGCCGGTACGGGCACTTCGACACCGCGGAGGACGCGGTCCAGGAGGCGCTGCTCGACGCCGCCACGCAGTGGCCCGCCGAGGGCGTGCCCGGCGCGCCGCTCGGCTGGCTGGTGACGGTGGCGTCGCGGCGGCTCACCGACCTGCTGCGCGCCGACCAGGCCCGGCGGCGCCGCGAGGAGACGGCGTGGTGCTGGGCGTTCGACGTGCCGGCCGTCTCCGGTACCGACGACTCGCTGATCCTGCTGTTCATGTGCTGCCATCCGGCGCTGCGGGCTGACGCGCAGGTCGCGCTGACGCTGCGCGCGGTCGGCGGCCTGAGCACGCGGGAGGTGGCCCGCGCGTTCCTGGTGTCCGAGGACACGATGACCCGCCGGATCACCCGCGCCAAGCAGCGCATCAGGGCCAGCGGGCTGCCGTTCAGCCTGCCGCCTCCGGCCGAGCGGCAGGATCGGCTGGCAGCGGTACTGCACGTGCTGTACCTGATCTTCAACGAGGGCTACGCGTCGACGTCGGGGCCGTCGCTGCACCGCGCCGACCTGTCGACCGAGGCGATCCGGCTGACCCGGATGGTCCACCGGCTGCTGCCCGGCGACAGCGAGGTGGCGGGGCTGCTCGCGCTGATGCTGCTCACGGACGCCCGCCGGCCGGCCCGGGCGGCCGCCGACGGCGCGCTGATCCCGATGGCCGAGCAGGACCGGTCGCTGTGGAACGCGGCCTCCATCGAGGAGGGGATCGCCCTCGTCACGGCGGCGCTGCCGCGGGGCGCGACCGGTCCGTTCCAGCTGCAGGCGGCCATCGCGGCGCTGCACGACGAGGCGCCCAGCGCCGCCGCGACCGACTGGCCGCAGATCGTCGCGCTGTACTCGCTGCTGCTGCGGCTGGCGCCGAACCCGATGACCGCCCTGAACCACGCGGTCGCGGTGGCGATGGCGTCCGGGCCTGCGGCCGGGCTCGCGCTGGTGTCTGACTTATCGGAATTATCCGGTGACCACCGCCTCCATGCGGTCCGCGGCCACCTGCTGGAGATGTCCGGGGACGGGGCCGCGGCGCGCGAGGCCTATCTCCACGCGGCCGGTCTGGCGGGGAGCCTGCCGCAGCAGCGGTACCTGCGCGAGCGCGCGGCCCGCCTGGCTCCGGACCCAGTTTCGGATCCTGGGGCATAGTTGGGACGTTTCCGCAGGTGGGATCCTTGATCCACGGGTTTTTCGAACTGGTGTTCGGGTAGGGTCGGCGGCCATGGAGATCTGTACCGCCGTGAAGAGCACACCCACCGCCAGCGGCGACGTGGAGGTCCGGTGCACCAAGCCGGCCGGCCACGTCGAGCGCGGCGACCGTCAGCATGAAGCGAAATTAGGAGCCTTCCCGGTCCGCTGGCCGGCGTCATAGGCTGTTGGACGGCTCGCGGCCCGCCTTCGCCGGAGGTTCCGCGGTGCCGTCCATGAAGTACGCCCAGATCCTCGCCGCGCTCCAGACGCGGATCGAGCACCAGCTCTACGAGCCGGGCACCCTCATGCCGAGCGAGGCGGCGCTCACGCGCGAGTTCGCCGCCTCCCGCAACACGGTGGTCCGGGCGCTGCGCTACCTGGACCGCCACGGCTGGGTCGACCCGGTCCGCGGGCGCGGCCGGGTGGTCCTGGGCCGCCCGCCGTCCCGCCTGGCGTCGCTCCCGCGCCGCCTGCAGGTCCTGCTCCAGCCCGACCGCCACGGCCGCGCGGTGGGATCGGGCACGGTCCCGGCCCGGCCGCCGATCACGGCGGCACTGTCCTGCGACCCGGGCACCCCGCTGGCGGCGACCCGCTACGTCCTGGGCGCGGCGGACGAGCCGTTCGCGGTCCTGGCCTGGTACACCCCGGCGCCGTTCACACCCACCCCGGGCGCGCCGCTGCTGGAGCAGTTGGAACGCTCCCGCGGGGCGCTGGCCCACCGCGACCTGGAACGCCTGGGCGCCCGCCTGCCGACGGACTCGGAGCGCAGGCTGCTGGCGCTGCCGAGGGCAAGATCGGTGGTGGTGGCCATGCTCACGGTCCTGGACACCCAGGACCACCCGCTCCTGACGGTCGACGCGGCGCTGTGCCGCGACGTCCCCCCACTGACGTCCGCCTTCGACCTGGCCTGACAGCGTTCACCCCCGCCCCCCGCTCGCTCCATGATCAAGGGAAACATCTGGTCGCCATGGCAGCCGGATGTTTCCCACGATCATGGGGCGGGCCACGGTGATCGGCGTTTCCTGCGGCGAGGCGGCGGTGGGTGCGGCCAACGCGCGGCGGAAAGAGTGCCCGGCGACAGCCACCGTTTACTCGGGTGGACGGCTGTCGAGCCGTCTCACTACGACGACGCCGATGACCAGTGCGAGCAGGACCAGGCAGATACAGGCGCAGCAAAGCCAGACCTGCAATGGGCCCATCGCGTCCATGGCGGCAGCGTATCTCGATCATCACCGATGGAGGGATGAGGCGCAGGTCGCGGCCCTGCTCAAGGCGAGGTCCGTCCGGCGGCTCGTGCAGGCTCGGCGGATCGAGTACTTCAAGGTCGGCCGGCTGGTGCGCTTCCGCGAGGCCGCGGTCGCCGACCACATCGAACGCAATCGTGTGGTGCCAGGCAGAGGACTGGCTGACCCTGGTCCAGGCGGAGGTCTCGCACGGGGATTGGGCCGCGCCCGAGCTGGTGACATCGACCTCGCGGAGGGCGGTCTCCGGGTCGTCGTGCTGCCCTAGCTGGCGACCCGAGCACTCCGTGATCACCTCGGGGGCGAGTTCGTGGGTGAGGGATCGGAAGCGGTGGTGTTCACCGGCGGCAAGGGTGCTCTGCTTCGTTCCGGCAACCTCGGTCAGGCCGTCAAATGGATCGAGACCGTCAGGCTGCCGGGCGGCGCTCTCGCCGCGGCGTCCGGAGCGAGCACCCGGGAACTGATGCACCGGATAGGGCGGTCCAGCACGCGACCAGCGAGCGAGATCGGAAAATCGCCGACAACCTGGACAAACGGATCAGAAGGCAACAGTGCAGGTAGCGATGACCCCGGTGCCGGCACGGCGGCGCGGAGATAGGGCAGGTCTTTGACCTGCGGAAAGGATGAGAGCGGGCGAGGAGAATCGAACTCCCACCGTCAGTTTGGAAGACTGAAGCTCTGCCATTGAGCTACGCCCGCGCGCCCACAGCGTACCGAATCATCCTTCCCCGCGCCGACTGCGGGGGTCCACGGGGTGCGACACCGGCATACCGAGCGGCGGACGTCCCGGCGTACCGCATACACTTGCCGACGCAAACCACCGGGGTGTAGCGCAGTTTGGTAGCGCACTCGCTTTGGGAGCGAGGGGCCGTGGGTTCAAATCCCGCCACCCCGACCGGGAACCATACAGCCCAGGCATGCCGCCGAACGTGAACTACTGAGGGAGAAGTTTCGTGAAGAGCACCGTCGAGACCCTGAGCCCGACGCGCGTGCGGCTCGAAATCGAGGTGCCGTTCGCCGAGCTGGAGCCAAGCCTCAAGAAGGCCTACCGGGAGATCGGCTCGCAGGTGAACATTCCCGGGTTCCGCCGGGGCAAGGTGCCGTCGGCCGTCATCGACCAGCGGGTCGGGCGGGGCGCGGTCCTCAACGAGGCGGTGCAGGAGGTCATCCCGACGCAGATCCTCGCGGCGGTGCGCGAGCACGAGGTGCGCACGCTGGGCCGGCCCGAGGTGGAGATCAAGGAGTTCGCCGACGGGCAGCCGCTGAAGTTCACCGCCGAGGTCGACGTGCGGCCGGAGATCAGCCTGCCCGACCTGAGCGGCATCGAGGTGACCGTCGACGCGCTCAAGGTCACCGACGAGGACGTCGACGAGCAGCTCAAGGGCCTGCGCGACCGGTTCGCGACGCTCAAGACCGTCGAGCGGACCGCGCTCGTGGGCGACTTCGTCCAGATCGACCTCGTCGCGAAGGTCGACGGCGAGGAGGTGCCCGGCGGCAGCGCGACCAACATCTCGCACGAGGTGGGCAGCGGCCAGCTCGTCCCGGGCCTCGACGACGTGCTGGTGGGCATGGGTGCCGGCGACTCGACCACGTTCACGACCCAGCTCGTGGGCGGCGAGTTCGAGGGTCGCGACGCCGAGGTGTCGGTGACCGTGAAGTCGGTCAAGGACAAGCAGCTGCCCGAGGTCGACGACGAGTTCGCGCAGCTGGCGAGCGAGTTCGACACGCTCGACGAGCTGAAGGACGACCTGCGCACCCGGCTCACCCGCGTGAAGCGGATGGAGCAGCTGTACTCGGCGCGTGACCTGGCCCTCAAGGCCGTCATCGACGCGACCGACGTCCCGGCGCCCGAGGGCGTCGTGAAGGACGAGGTCGAGTCGCGCAAGGAGTCGATGAACGACCAGCTCCAGCGCATCGGGGCCTCGTTCGACGACTACCTGCAGACCGAGGGCAAGACCGAGGAGGAGATGGACGCCGAGCTCAACGAGGCGGCCGTCGAGGGCGTCAAGGTCCAGCTCGTGCTCGACACGCTGGCCGACGCCGAGGACGTCCAGGTCAGCGACGACGAGTTCGGTCACGAGATCGTCCACCGGGCGCAGCGCGCGGGCATGGGCCCCCAGCAGTACTACGACCAGCTGGTCCAGGCCGGCGTGGCCGGCGCGGTCTTCGGCGACGTGCGCCGCGGCAAGGCGCTCGGCATCGTGCTGGAGCGGGTCAAGATCGTCGACAGCGAGGGCGCCACGCTCAGCCTCGACGACCTGCGCGGCGCGGCCGACGAGCACGAGGGCCACGACCACGGCGACCACGAGGGCCACAACCACTGACCCCCGCGAGTGGGCCGGGGGTGAAAATCCCCCGGCCGCCACGGTGCGCTCATAGCGAAATGCGGTGAGCACGGGAAGCTGGCGCTCCCTGCACCGGTTAGGGTCGGCAGTACAAGACTCTTGCGAAGGGCTGCCATGACCGACCTGCATATTCCAGCGTCGCCAGTCAGTGCCGCGCCCAACGGGCGCGGTCGGGGCGCGGACACGAGCCTGACGCTCGACGACTCGGTGTTCAACCGGCTGCTCAAGGAGCGCATCATCTTCCTGGGCAGCGAGGTCAACGACCAGGTCGCCAACCGGATCTGCGCCCAGATGCTCCTCCTCGCCGCCGAGGACGACGAGCGTGACATCTGGCTCTACATCAACTCGCCCGGTGGCTCCGTCTACTCGGGCATGGCGATCTACGACATCATGCAGTTCGTCAGCAATGACGTGGCCACCGTCGCGATGGGCATGGCCGCGTCGATGGGCCAGCTGCTGTTGTGCGCCGGCGCGCCGGGCAAGCGGATGGCGCTGCCGCACGCGCGGATCATGATGCACCAGCCGTCCGGCGGCATCGGGGGCACCGCCTCCGACATCGCCATCCAGGCCGAGCAGATGCTCTACACCAAGCGCATGTTCCAGGAGCGCGTCGCGTTCCACACCGGGCAGGGGCTGGAGCAGATCGAGGCCGACTCCGACCGTGACCGCTGGTTCACCGCCGAAGAGGCGCGGGACTACGGCTTCATCGACAAGGTGATCACCGGGGCCCAGCAGGCTCCGGAAGGCGCCGGAACTCTGGCCTGAGGAGCGAAGCCATGACCGATCTGAGCCTGCCCCCGGCGCTGCGCGAGGTGCACAACCGCTACATCCTCCCGTCGTATGTCGAGCGCACGTCATACGGCATCAAGGAGACCAACCCGTACAACAAGCTGTTCGAGGACCGGATCATCTTCCTCGGCGTGCAGATCGACGACGCGTCGGCCAACGACGTGATGGCGCAGCTGCTGACGCTGGAGAGCACCGAGCCGGACCGCGACATCACGCTGTACATCAACTCGCCCGGCGGCTCGTTCACGGCCATGACGGCGATCTACGACACGATGCTCTACGTCCGGCCCGACATCCTGACGGTCTGCCTGGGCCAGGCGGCCAGCGCGGCCGCGGTGCTCCTCGCGGCCGGCACGCCGGGCAAGCGGCTCGCGCTGCCCAACTCGCGGATCATCATCCACCAGCCGGCCACCGAGGGTGGCTACGGGCAGGGTTCGGACATCGAGATCCAGGCTCGCGAGATCATGCGGATGCGGACCCAGCTCGAGGAGATGGTTTCGCGCCACACCGGCCAGCCGGTGGAGAAGGTCCGCAAGGACATCGACCGCGACAAGATCCTGACGGCCGACGAGGCCAAGGAGTACGGTCTGGTCGACAACGTCCTGGTCAGCCGTAAGAAGTCGGCCCTCGCCGCCGCCGGCGCCTGAGGCCTGTGACGTGCTCATCGGCTCGCCAGACCCCCGGGTTCGGCGAGCCGATGAGGTTCCCGACGACTGTCGTCGGGCGGCCGGTTGAAAGACACCCCCGCGTAGGGGGTCGGAATACGGGCCACCACCAGGTAACGTCGAGGCAGTAGCCAGCGCGGTCCCAGACGGCGCGGGAGCAGGATTGCGATCCGGACCCAGGTCCGGCCGAAGGCAGGGAGATCGTAGGTGGCACGGATCGGCGACGGCGGCGACCTACTGAAGTGCTCCTTCTGCGGTAAATCGCAGAAGCAGGTGAAGAAACTGATCGCCGGTCCCGGCGTGTACATCTGCGACGAGTGCATCGATCTCTGCAACGAGATCATCGAGGAAGAGCTGGCGGAGTCGGGCGACGTCAAGTTCGACGAGCTGCCCAAGCCGATGGAGATCTGCGCCTTCCTCGACCAGTATGTGGTGGGTCAGGACCAGGCCAAGAAGGCCCTCGCGGTGGCGGTCTACAACCACTACAAGCGGGTCCAGGCCGAGTCGGGCAGCAACTCCAGCGGCGACGGCGTCGAGCTGGCGAAGTCCAACATCCTGCTCATCGGCCCCACGGGCTGCGGCAAGACACACCTGGCCCAGACGCTCGCCCGGATGCTCAACGTCCCGTTCGCGATCGCCGACGCCACGGCGCTCACCGAGGCCGGCTACGTCGGCGAGGACGTCGAGAACATCCTGCTGAAGCTGATCCAGGCCGCCGACTACGACATCCGCCGCGCCGAGACCGGCATCGTCTACATCGACGAGGTCGACAAGATCGCCCGCAAGTCGGAGAACCCGAGCATCACGCGCGACGTCTCCGGCGAAGGCGTGCAGCAGGCGCTGCTGAAGATCATCGAGGGCACGGTCGCCAACGTGCCGCCCCAGGGCGGGCGTAAGCACCCGCACCAGGAGTTCATCCAGATCGACACGTCCAACGTGCTGTTCATCTGCGGTGGCGCCTTCGCCGGCCTCGACCGCATCGTCCAGCAGCGCGTCGGCAAGGGCGGCACGGGCTTCGGTGCCAACCTGCGCTCGATCACCGACCGGACGGCCGACGACGCGTTCAGCGACGTCATGCCGGAGGACATGCTGAAGTTCGGCCTGATCCCCGAGTTCATCGGCCGCCTGCCGGTCATCACCAGCGTCAAGAGCCTCGACCGCGACGCCCTGGTCAAGATCCTCACCGAGCCGCGCAACGCGCTCGTCCGGCAGTACCAGCGGCTGTTCGAGCTCGACGGCGTGGAGCTCGAGTTCGCCCCCGAGGCCCTCGAGGCGATCGCCGACCAGGCGATCCTCCGCGGCACCGGCGCCCGCGGCCTTCGCGCGATCATGGAGGAGGTCCTCCTCAGCGTGATGTACGAGGTGCCCAGCAACCCGAACATCGCCCGCGTCCTGATCACCCGCGAGGTCGTCCTGGAGAAGGTCATCCCGACCATTGTCCCGCGCGACCTGGCCGCCCACCGCGTCGGCCGCCGCCGCGCGGACCGCGAGGAGAAGTCCGCCTGAGGCCTCGGAGCCTTTCCATGGCTCCGGCCCGCCGGACTACTGCCGTTGCTCCCGTCAGACACCGGTCGGGCCTTGGCGGCCCTCCCTGCCACCTCCGCGGAGCGCCGGCCTCCGGCAGCCCCTCCGGGGAGGATCCCGGTGCCCTCGTGCTGACGGTCCCACGCCCGTAGGCTGGCTCGTATGCGCGTAGCCGTCTGCCAGCTCAACGCCCGCGACGACCGGGCCGCCAACCTGCGGGTCGCCCGCGAGCTCCTCGACCGGGCGGCCGCCGGCGGCGCCGACCTCGCGGTGCTCCCGGAGTACACCGACCACCTCGGCCGCGCCTCGACCGCGCCCAAGCCGGAGGCGATCGACGGCGAGTTCGCGACGTTCTTCGCCGACGCCGCCCGCGATCTCGGCATCTGGGTCCACGCCGGCTCGTTCCACGAGGTCGGCCCCGACCCCGACCACACGTACAACACCTCGCTCGTCTTCGACCGCAGCGGCACCCTCGCCGCGACGTACCGCAAGATCCACCTCTACGACGTCGAGATCCCCGGCCGCGTGTCGTACCAGGAGTCCGCGACCGTCGCCCCCGGGTCGACGCTCGAGATCGTGGCGGTCGAGCAGGCCCGGGTCGGCCTGTCGATCTGCTACGACCTGCGCTTTCCCGAGCTGTACCGGAGGCTCGCCGTCGACGGGGCGACGGTCCTCGTCGTGCCGGCGGCGTTCATGCTCCACACCGGCCGCGACCACTGGGAGCCGCTCCTGCGCGCCCGGGCCATCGAGAACCAGTGCTACGTGCTGGCCGCCGGGCAGATCGGCAACCATGACCCGGATCGCACCTGCTTCGGGCGGAGCATGGTGGTCGACCCGTGGGGGACGGTCGTCGCCCAGGCGCCGGATGTCGTCGGCGTCACGTTCGCGGACCTCGACTTCGAGCGGCTCGCCGAGATCCGCGCCACGGTGCCGAGCCTGGCCAACCGGCGGCTCTGAGCTCAGACGGGGCGGGCCGACAGGATGCCGAACACGGTGATGCCGACGATGGCGCCGCCCGTGATCAGCAGCACGGTCCCCATGCGCGACGGCCCGCGGCGGGCGAGCCGCCAGGACGCCACGATGACCACCAGCGCGACGACCGCACCGATGACGAGCTGCCACAACGGGAAGAGCATCTCCATCAACGCGTCCGCGCGGGGATAGGGCGTCATAGCGCCATCCTCCCTGTTCGCCGCCGGGCGTGCACGGCCGATTTGACTCGGGCACGCCGCTGCCCATACGGTTCTCCAGGTCCGAGGGGCTGGGCGGAAACGACCAGTTCGTCGGATTAGTACCAACTTGGATGGTGCGGGAGCCGATTTGGCAATCGCGAAGCCGGCCGGGTACGGTACTCCAGCCGGTAGGGAACCGGGCGGACTTGCAAAAGTCGGCCAGCCTACTGGAATCCCGAGCAAGAAGCCTGCCACCGGAAACGGTGGTCGGAGTCGTGCGCGGGAGGAACGTTCCAGAAGGTCGACAAGCGGAAAACGCGAACTTGACATGACGGAACGGGCTGGTAAGGTAGGAAAGCCGGTGGGGAGCCGGGCAGGCAAGCGAGCGAGATGCTCTAGTGCCGGTCGGTCCTACTGGATCTCCCGAAACAAGATCGCCGGAGACGGCGGCGTTGTTATGCTCGGGAAACCCGCTTGAAGTTGAAAAGCCCGGAACTACGGACTTGACAACGGCGAGCAACCTGGTAAAGTAGAGAAGTTGCCCCGGATGCGGCGAGCAAGTTTGCTGGCCGTGGCGGTGTGTGTTGGTTGTTTGAGAACTCAACAGGGTGCTTGTTAAGCCAGTGCCAATTGAAATT
>NZ_JAHYSG010000058.1 GCF_022095675.1 Dactylosporangium sp. AC04546
GGCCAGGTCGTCCCGGCCGTCATACAGCGCGTCGTAGACCTCGGCCCAGTCATCGCCGTAGGCCGCACTGCCATCGGTGTCGTCAACTGAATGTTGCGTCAGGACCGCCGCCTCGGCGGTCGGGACAACAGACCTCATATTCGCCTCATAGTCGCAGAATTTGGGGCACGCAGCGACCGGCGGTGTGCGGACCGCTGCGGCGGGCAGGATGACGACAGACAGGTGAGCTACGCAGTCGGCGTGGCTCATTGCGCGTCGGCCTATCTGCGCATGGGCCGGAATGTGGCGGCTGCCAGTCGCCGGCCGGGACCGTCGGGGCTCCTCGCCGCAGTCGATGTTCCGGCGTGTGGCACTGGGGAGAGGAGTTCGAGCGTTCCGGAGGCCTGGACCTGATGGCACAGGGCGGCGCTCACTGCGCCGACCGTGCATCCGTTGTCCTGCGCGACGCCGTGCGGACATGCCACCACGGCTGCATCGGGATTCGAGCCGGCGGCTGCCATCGGAGCCTGGCCGATCGGGTGAGCAGCGGCGCAGCAGACTCCGAGCAGGGCGCTCTGCTGCAGGACCGCGCACACCACGAGTACCAGCAGGCGAATGACGGCGAGCCGACGGGGGGCGGACGGGCGTACCGGTGCACCGCTCTCCAAGACCGCTCGCACCCCCTGCCGTCGCACCTCGCGGCGTCCGCCGACTCACAAACTCCTACGGCGCATAGTAAATGCGATGTGGCCGGACGCAAGCGGCAGTTCGCCAAACTGACACAACCAGAACCCCAGCAGCAGCCCCGGCAGACCGTGACGGCGCAGCGCGACGAGGCGTCAGCACGCGCGGGCACAGCGGAGGCGGCGCCGGCTCACGATGCCTGTCCCGCCTGGGCCTGGCGCCACGCGCCGGTGGCCAGCAGCCGTAGGCCGTTGAGACCCACAATGACGGTGGAGCCCTCGTGCCCCGCCACACCGAGCGGCAGAGGGAGTTGGCCGAACAGATCCCACGCGACCAGCACGGTGATGAACGTAGCGGCGATCGCCAGGTTCGCCTGCACCAGGCGGCGGGCACGCCGGGACAGGGCGATGACCGCGGGCAGCGTAGCCAGGTCGTCGCGGACCAGGACCGCGTCGGCGGCCTGCAGGGCCAGGTCGGACCCGCCACGACCCATCGCGACACCGAGGTCGGCGGCGGCCAGCGCGGGAGCGTCGTTGACGCCGTCACCGACCAGCAGCACCCGCCGGCCACCGGCCTGCAGCGCCCGCACCTGCTCGACCTTCTCGGCAGGCAGGAGCCCGGCCCGTACGTCGCTGATGCCGGCCTCGGCGGCCAGGTGGCCGGCGGCGCCCGGGTTGTCGCCGGTGAGCAGCACCGGAGTCGTGCCGGTCAGGTTGGTCAGTGCGGTCACGGTGCCGGCGGTGGCGGGGCGGACACTGTCAGCTAGAGCGAGGACTCCTACCGGGGCGCCGTCGACCAGCACGACCACGGCGGTGTGCCCAGCCGCCTGTGCGGCGTCGACCACGGCGCGGGCCTGCGCGACGTCGTCGGTGTTCGCCCCAGGCCGGGACACCTCGTCGAGCAGCGCGGGGCTGCCGACGGCCACAGGTCGGCCGTCAACGATCGCGCTCACGCCACGGCCCGGCGTGGAGCTGAAGTCGGCGGCGGCCGGGACCGGCAGGCCGAGGTCACGGGCTGCGGCCAGGACCGCGGCGGCGACGGGGTGCTCACTAGGGTGCTCGGCGCCGGCGGCCAGCCGCAGCAATTCCTTCGCACTCGCCTTGCCGACCGGATGGAGCTCGGCGACCCGGGGGTGGCCTTCGGTGAGGGTGCCGGTCTTGTCGAACGCCACCAGAGTGGTGTCGGCGAGCCGTTCCATGACCACGGCGGACTTGACCAGCACGCCGTGCCGGCCGGCGAGGGCGATCGCGGACAGCAGCGGCGGCATCGTGGCCAGCACGACGGCGCACGGCGACGCCACGATCATGAACGTCATCGCCCGCAGCAGTGTGGACTGCAGGTCGGCGCCGAACGCCAGCGGGATCGCGAACAGGGCGAGCGTGGCCACGACGACACCGATCGAGTACCGCTGCTCCACCTTCTCGATGAACAGCTGCGTCTTGGCCTTGGTCGCCGACGCCTGCTCGACCAGGGCGACGATCCGGGCGATCACCGACTCGCCGGCTTCCCGGTGCACCCGGGCCACCAGCGCTCCGGTGCCGTTGAGCGTGCCGGCGAACACCTCATCGCCGGCGATCTTCACTACCGGTAGTGGTTCGCCGGTGATCGTGGCCTGGTCCACCTCGCTGGCGCCGTCGACGACGACCGCGTCGGCGCCGATCCGCTCGCCCGGCCGGACCCGGATCACGTCCCCCACCCGTAGCTCGGTGACGTGGACAGCGGTTTCGGTCCCGTCGGCGTCGAGGCGGATGGCCTGTTCGGGGGCCAGGTCGAGCAGTGCCCGGACGTTGTCGGCGGTGCGGGCGGTTGCGAACGCCTCCAGGGCGCCGGAGGTGGCGAAGATGACGATCAGCAGTGCCCCGTCGAATACCTGCCCGATCCCGGCCGCGCCGAGGGCGGCCACGATCATCAGCAGGTCCACGTCCAGGGTCCGCTCGCGCAGCGCTCGCAGCCCGGCCAGCGCTGGTTCCCAGCCGCCCGCGGCGTAGCAGGCCAGGTAGAGCGTCCACCACAGCGGCGGCGGGGCGTCCAGTACCTGCGCCGCGGCACCGGCGGCGAACAGGACGGTCGCCGCTGCGGCCCAGCGCACCTCGGTCAGCGCCCACAGTCGGCCGGCGAGCCGCCGGGGTGCCGGTGTGGTGGGTGTGAGCGCGGCTCGGTGGGCCGCGGTCGTCGTCATGGTCACGAGGGGCAACAATACCTGCGCAGGAATGCAGATAGCTAGGCAGATAGGCAGCTTGGTACTCAGGTTCGGTTATCCTGGACCCGTGCACACGTCACTGCCGGACTTCCAGATGCCCAACGACGAGCAGGTCCACCTGGCCGCCGAAGGCTTCCGGCTGCTCGCCGACCCGACCCGCATCAAGATCCTCTGGGCGCTCCTACAGGGCGAGTCCTCGGTCGCCTGCCTCGCCGAACTCGTCGGCGCCGCCCCGACCGCGGTCAGCCAACACCTGGCCAAACTCCGCCTCGCCGGCCTCGTCCGCGGCCGCCGCGAAGGCACCTTCGTGCACTACTCCGCCGCCGACACCCACGTCCGCGCGCTGCTGGCCGAGGCGTTGTTCCACGCGGACCACACCGACCGCAACCTGCCCGACCACGGCATGGCAGAGACGGCGCACACCCATCTCCCGCATCCGCCGGCCCGCTCGGCCGGTCAGCACGAACTCGCCGCGCCCGCCACCAGCGGGTGAACGCCGGCCGGCCGATCACTCAGGCCTAGCAGCACCGCTGGACCGCACCGCCAGGCCCCGCTGCATATCATCATCCGTTTGCTGAACGCCGAATGATGCTCGACCGTCTCGTCCGGTCGCCCGCAGTCCGCGCCGCGCACGGACGGGACAGGCAGGTCAGCAGCAGGTCAAGCAAGCCGGAGTGGGGTGCGCAATCGCCCAGATGCGCACGGCGGCGACGGGGGCCAGGTCGAGGACGGTCTGCAAGAGCAGGAAAGAGGCGACGAACGTCCTGTACAGCGGGGCGGACGTCCCTGTCGACCAGGCCGGTGACTACGTAGCGTAGGTAGAGGATCCTGAGTTTCTCTGCCGCTCGTCAGATCGGGATACGGCGGGGAGTCGCTGAGAGGAGGTCGTGATGCCTGGATGCGGCTGGTATGGCGGGGCAGGCTTCGGCGTTGGTTGGATGCTGATGAGCCTGCTGTGGATCGGGGTGGTGGCGTTGATCGTGTGGGCCGTGGTCCGGCTCGTTCAGGACCGCGGCGGCCGCGGGCAGGCGCGCTACCACGGGGAGACCCCATTGGAGATCCTGGACCGCCGGTTCGCGCGCGGCGACATAGACGCCGAGGCGTATGAACGGGCGCGGCAGACGCTGCTCGAGCACAGCCAGCCGCCGCGATGAGCGGCTGGCTGCGTCGCCGATCCGCCGGTGGCGGACCAGCGGGCACGGTGGCGCCGTAGGCGCTATTGGAAGGCCCCGTCACAGGACTTCGCCGACCTCCCCCGCCGCTCGACGAACTGCGGGGAGGATCGACGCCTCACCGTCATCGGCTAGCTGTCGGGTCACCGTGAACGTGAAGAACGAGCAGTCTCCCGGACGGTCAGATCGCGGCGCTCGGCGCCGTCGGCGGGCTGCTCGGCATCCCGATCGGGGTCGTCACGCACCGCTTGGCGATGCCGGCCATGGCCGACGCGGCCCAGGTCGCCTTTCCCGACCGCATGCTGCACGTCTACGCCGTCCCGACGCTCGCCCTGCTCGCCGTCGCGGGCATCGTCATCGCCGCATTGGGCGCGTTCCTGCCCGCCCGGTCGGCGGCCCGGCTGACGATCGCCGACGCGCTGCACACCGAGTAGCCGGGCTGCCCCGATTCAGGTACGCGACGCGTCGGCCACGGCGTCCCACGCGGCCTGCGCTCGCCACCGCCGCGCGGCGTAGGCGGCGGCGGTGGCGAGCAGGGCCGCCGCGACGAGGAGCAGAACGACGGGCGAGCGGCCGGTGTCCGGCAGGACGAACGCGGCGGCGAACATGCCCACGACGTACGCCAGGTTGAACGTCGTGTCGCTCACGCTGAAGACCCGGCCGCGGTAGGCGTCGTCGCACTCCTGCTGGATGAACGTATCGGTTACGATCTTGATGCTCTGGGCGGCGATGTTGAGCACGAAGACCACCACGAGCAGCAGGTCCGACCGGAACGGCAGGCCGAAGCCGGCGAGGGCCATTGCTGCCGCGACGAGGACCGCGGTGATCCATCGCTGCCCGCCAATTCGGTGGGTCAGCCGCGGCGTGAGTGCCGCACCGACGATCACGCCGAGGGCACCGGCGACGAACACGCCGGCCAGTGCGGTCACGGAGCCCGCGATGTCGTCGTCGCCGGGGAAGTAGTTGCGGTGCAACAGCAGCAGGGCGAGGGTCAGCACGCCGAACAGCATCCGGAAACCGGTCTGCACGGTCAGCGCGAGCGCGGCATTCCGGCGGCGGACGAGGTGCCGCACACCATCGCCCAGGTCGCGGGCGACCCCGGTGACCCTGGCCCAGGCCCCTTGCCGCCTCGGGACCCTGTCCGGGCCGAGGTCGTCGGCACCGAACCGACGGACCGCGAGCGCCGCCGAGGCCGCGTAGCCCAGCGGTGCGAGGGCCGCGACCGTCGCGTACCCGTGGTAGCCGATCGACACTGCCGTCTGCAGGGCCAGCAGGGCACAGCCAATACCGGCCGACGAAGCCAATGATCCGGCGGTGCCCGAGACGGCGTTGGCGGTCACCAGCCGGGCGTCGGCGACGACGTGCGGGGTAGCGGCCGACACCGCCGACAGGAACAGGCGGTTCAGCCCGATCGCGACCAGCACGACCAACATGAACAGCAAGCCCTGCGACGCGACGGCGATCAGCAGCGCGGCCAGGCCCACCAGGACGATCCGCGCGATACTGGCCGCGACGAGCACGCGGCGGCGCGACCAGACGTCGAGCAGCACCCCAGCGAACGGGCCAAGCAGTGAGTACGGCAACAGGAGCACGGCGGTGCCGGCCGCCACGGCGACCGCGGTGGTCTGCCGCTCCGGGTTGAACAGCACGCTGCCGGCCAGCGCCGCCTGGAACATCCCGTCACCGAACTGGCTCGCGATCCGCACGCCAAGCAGCCGGCGGAACCCCCGCTCGGCCAGCGTCGAAGCGAGCGGTTGCCCGTCACTGCCTGTCATCGCGCTCCCAGCGTAGCGTCCCAGCGCAGCATGGCCGTGTGTCGTCGCGGGTGGCCCTACGGGTGGCTCCAGCCGGCAGGCGGTACCCGTACGATGCGGGCCACTGGTCCACGGCCACGTTCGCCGGCGCCGAACTCGCCGCCTACGCGGCCTCCGACGTCCACGTGGTCCCACCGCCACTGCTGTTGCTGATGGCGGCGATCGTGCACGTCCTGGCCGGCGCGGCGGCGACCGCGCTGTGGCGGCGCGCGGCTGGGGCGCTGCTGTTCGCCGTGGCCGTCGGGCAGGAGCGACCAGAGCGTCCTACGCGGCCGGTCCGCGCCGGCTTCACTGACCCGCCGGCCCGAGCCTCCGCCTGGCTGATGCTCCGCGTGTCCGGTCGCGCGCCTCCGGCCGTGACGGTGCCCTCGACGTAGCCGCTGGCCCGGTCTCACGGTGGTCGCGGCACGGCGACCTTCAGCCGGTCGCCGCTCCTCAGCTCCGCCCGCCGTACGACCGTGCCCGGAACACTCCGCGAGAGGCTTCCATGCGTCGATACTTCCTGCCCGCCCTGACCGCGTTCCTGATCCTGTCCGTGCCGACCACGGCGTCCGCCCACGGCGTCGACGGCGCGGCCGGCAGGTCCGTCCCCGAGTTCGTCTGGCTCGGCATCACCCACATGCTGCTCGGCTGGGACCACCTGCTGTTCGTCGCCGGCGTCGCACTCATCGCCGGCACCGCCCGCCGCGCCGCCGCGTACGTCTCCCTGTTCGCCCTCGGCCACAGCGTCACCCTCATCACCGCCGCGATCACCGAATGGCGGGTCAGCCCCACCAAGGTCGACCTCGTCATCCGCCTCAGTGTCATCTTCGTCGGCGCCGTCGCCCTGCTCGCCCGGCCGAAGACCAAGCTGCACTGGCGGCTGTTCGGCGCCACCGTGCTCGGCTTCGGCCTCGTCCACGGCCTCGGCCTGGCCACCCGCCTGCAGGACATCGACGTCCACGGCGTCGGCAGCCTCACCCGGATCGTCGCGTTCAACGTCGGCATCGAAGGCGGCCAGGTCATCGCGCTCATCGTGGTCGCCCTCATCGCCAGCTACCTCCCGGCCCGGTTCACCTCCGAGAAGGCGCAGCGCGTCGCGTCGACCGGCATCATCGTCCTGGGGATTCTGGCCGCCACCCTCGTCGTGCTCGACCGCGTGAACCGGCCAGCCCCGGTGGCCGCATCAGGCCCCTGCGCCAGCGGCGAGCGAGTTGACACCCTGCCCGTCGGGCAGGGCGGCCACCCGGCGAAGGACTTCTACGAGCCGACCGAGTCCTCGCCACTGAAGGACTTCGGGCATGTGCTGGGGGACGCGTTCGTGATCGTGCAGTACCAGCCGACATTGCCCGTCGGGCAGGTCGACGAGCTGCGTACCTTCATCACGAGCAAGGAGGGCAACAAGGTGACCGCCGGGCCGCGGCCCGACCAGACCGCGCTGCTCACCGCGACGCACGTCCGCGGGACGCTGACCTGCACCGCGTTCGATCTGCCTGCCCTGCAGCAGTTCGTCCGCACCTGGTTCGCCGACCCCAGATCGAAGACCGCCGAATAGGCGGACCGCGGCCCGCCGCCACCGGGAACGGCGGTGGGCCGCCCAGGCGGCGGCCGGACCGGGTCACCCAGGCGGTGGCGGTTGTGCGAGTGCTAATCGCCAGCCGGTTGATCGTGGTGCTGCTGTTCCAGGGCCTCCACGGCGCTCGCGTGCCCCAGGGCCAGATGCGCCGAGCGGGCGCTCGCCAGCGGCGGTGCGCGTCAAGCCGTCCGGGCCGCTTCCGCCGCGGGTGCGGGCCCGCCGGCGAGCGCGCGAGCGGCCCGCCGGCGTGCAGCGTGGTGAACACGTCGACCCACCTGCATTCCGGCCGCAGTTAGCCGGACATGACGGTGTAGATGAAGCCAAGGATGAGGAGAATGCTGAGCACGCCGATGAGCGTGAGCGCGGATGCGCCGGGATCGCGGGTCTGCTCGTCACCGGAGAACTCGTCGTGCTGGTCGGAAGACACAGCGCTCCGTTCAGGTCGCCGCGCACGGCGCAGCGGGGCACGGTGGCCCGGCGCACGGCACGGTGCAAGTCAAGGGAGGTTGATCGGCTGGCAGAACGCCGGCCGTGATGGTCGGCCGAGCCGACTACGAGACGATGGTCGTGGTCACCCGAACACGGCGGGCGGCGCCCGACCGACGAGCGGCGACAACCAGCGGCGCCGGAACAACCGGACACCGCGGTCGAGCTGAGCCGTCACGTACACCTGGCGGCGTGACCGGGGACGGATCCCGGTGCCGGCCGGGTACGCCCGCTCGAGCCACCGCCAGCACAGCAGGCCGGCGCCGGCACCGACGAGAACGTGGACCAGTCCGCCGACGATCAGAACCGGCGCGGACGACGGGCCTTCCGGGCCGACGGCCACCAGCTGACCGGCGACGAACGACAGGATCGACAGACCGCTCACCCAGCGCACCGCGGACCGGTCGGCCCGGCGGCGCAGCGCGGCCACGGCGGTCAGCACGGCGGTGGCGAGCAGCGCGCCGACGACGATCGCTGACGCAGCGTCCTGGTCGTGCACGTGCCGGACGCCGGCAGCGACGCCGTGCGCGACGCCATGGCTGTGCGCGACGAACCGAGTGATGACGAGATCGGCGGCAAGGCAACCGAGCACACCGGCGATCACCGCGGCTGCGGCGTCGACGACCCGCGTCGCGTTGCGCAGGTGCCCACCCGTCGAGGTCACATCCCACCTTCCAGTTCGCCGCGAGCAGCGTCATCCTATCCGGCCGTCGCGAGGCGCTGGCCGGCCTCGGCGTCAGCTTCTCCGTCCTGCTGCTGTTCGTACTGCCCGGCATCGCTTCCGGTACTGCTGCTCATCGTGGCCGGTGGCCAGCCGGTCGGTGCGACACTCAACGGCGAGTTCATCGCCCAGGAGATCGTGCGCAGTGTGGTCGCCACGATCGGGATCGTCGCGGCGGTCGCGATGACCACCGCGCTCGCGGTGCTCGTCACGTCGGCCGGGCGACCTGCCGAGCCGACCGGCGCCCAGCCCGACCGGGAGCCCGAGCCGCCCGCCGCCACTGCCGCACCGGTAGTCGACGACCCGTGGCGCGACGACGATTTGTGGAGCGGCCACTTCCCGTCGCGATAGACACGGTTGGCGTGCTTCGCCTCACGTCGCGTCCGATCGTGATCGTCGAGGTGATCGGCTGGCCGCGCTTCGAACGCGGAGTGTTCTCCGCGCTGGTGATCGGTTGCTGTAGCAGACGGCGGTGGGTCTGCGGACTGCGGCGGTGGCAGCGAGTTCGCCGATGCGCATCAGGTCCGCCAGGACCAGGTCCTTTCAGCAACCGTACAGTTTCACGTGTTAGTGTCGGTTTCATGGCTGATACCACCGGCACACCTTGGGGTGGGTGCCGGCCGCTCGGGCTGACTGACCGGCTCGCCGGTGCTCGATGGCGATGTGGGGTGTCGGCACTGCTGTGTTGACAGCGATTGGGCTGATGCTGACGCTGACGGCGGCGACGGCCTATCTCGTGATGCTGGGGTTTGCCTATGCCGTCGCCGACGGGGACAGGCCGCATCAGGCAGCTGACGGCGGTGGGCGGGACGCGCGACCGGCGTTGCAGATGACTTGGCAGGCTGTCGTTCCAGGCATCCGTTGCCCAGGTTGGCTTTACGGTCACCGTGCTGTGGGCCGGGAGCGTCGGGGAGTCGTATCTCGATGCGGGCGGGTACCACCGATCGGCGCCCTGTCCGAGGCGGCCAAACTATCGATCGCGGTGGGGCTCGCGCTGATCGTGACTGTGCTGCAGATGTGCCGGGGAATCTGGCGCCGGAGGACCTGGTCACCATGAGACCGGAGTCCCTGGCCCGCGAGTTTGTCCCGCTCCGCCTCGGTCCGCATGGCGGTGGCTGGGCCGATGACGCAACTGCCGCAGGGGGCGACGCGCGAGCATCTGACGCAGATCCCTGGGGCCTGTGTTCGCGGCGAGCGGGGCACTGATACGGCGCATTACTTGATGCACCGCAGAGTGCCGATGACGTGCTGACCGTCCCCGCGGCCCGATGCGCGTATGCACCAGTCGGCATCTCTTGTGCTGCGCCGGTCGCGGTGCCGGCTTCCGCCACGGTGCCCATGGTCGTCGCCAATCACGGGGTCGCCACATTCACCTGCGGCCGGGGGACATCAACTGCCAAAGACCCGGTGGAACTGTCACGACACGAGGAAGGAACAGGCCATGGTTTTCAAGAAGCTGCTTGCCGGGTTGGGATTCGGCGGTGTCGAAGTCGACACCGTCCTGTCGCCGCAACCGGCCACGCCGGGAGGGGCGTTGACCGGGCAGGTGAACCTGCGCGCGAAAGGCGATACCGACATCAGTGGCATCCACCTGCTCCTCGTCGCCACCGGCCAGCTCGGTGAGGTGGAACTGGCTCGTCACACCGTGTCCGGGCCGATGAACGTAACGTCCGGGGCCACGCCGTCGATCCCGTTCACGATGGCAGTGCCTTCACATGCGCCCTTCACAGTCCTATATGGACAGCAGCTGCCCGGCATCAACATTGGTGTCCGCACCGAGGTGGCAGTGGCGTCCGGCAGCGCCAAGGGTGACTTCGACCCGGCCCGTCTGGATGCGTCTCCTGCGCATCAGCACATCATGGACGCCTTGGGGACGATCGGCTGCCGCTTCGTGCGCAACGAACTACGTCCTGGTGTCCCGTCGGGCGTCGACGTTTCTGTAGCGCAGGCGATCACGTTCCTCGCCCCGGTCCCGGAGGGGCAGCAGCCGGGCCCGCACATCCCCCAGATCGTCTTCCTCTTCACAGGTACCCACGACGGGATGACGGTGATCGCGGAACTTGCCGGGCGGCCGGGAGCCGGCGACAAGCACCATCTGTCCACCGGCGAGATGGACGAGCTGTCCGGGACAGAGGACGGCTGGATCGGTGAAGTCGACGGGTGGGTCAGCAGCATTCTGCAGAAACTGTCGCAACCTGCCCCCGTGGTACCCGGGGCGTTCCTGAACTCTGGTGCACCCGGGCATTCGCAGTCCGGCTACGCCCAGCCAGGCTACGGACGGCCCGCATACGGATCGCACGGCCACCAGAGCTACGCCTACAACGGCCACGGCCAGCACGGCGGTTACAAGTACGGCGGCTACCAGCGTAAGCCCGGCATGGGCGTCGGTGGAATGGTCGCTGCCGGGGTCGGCGGCGCGGCACTCGGCTTTCTGGGCGGGATGGTGCTCAGCGACATGATCGGCGACGCCATGTCCCCCGATGTGGCGGACGCCGCCGGGGCTGCCGGCATGGGCGACGCGGGCTTCGGCGAGGCCGGAGTTGACGATGGCGGGTTCGACGACTTCGGCGGCGACGAGTTCTAGCCACCGCTGGGGTACGGCGGGCATGGCCGCGAACCCTGCCCGCCGTATCCGAATGGTGGCCGCACTTCCCGGTAACAGTCCCAGGGCCCAGGCCACAGCCGGGCCGACGTCCTCCGGGCCTCAGCATCGCGAAGGGATTGCTCTGTGAAATCGTCCAACCCAGTCCTGGGCCGCCTGTCCGCCACCGCGTACCAGCCCACCTACCAGGCACCCGGCGGGCCTGCCGGGTACGGCTACCCCGACGTCAACCCGACTGGCCACCGCGATGTGATGAGCATCGACGATGTCGTCGTCAAGACGGTGTCGCTGCTTGGCGCCGCGGTTCTGGCCGCCGCGGTGACGTGGGCGCTGGTACCGGTGCACTCGATCGGTCCGGTCTGGATCGGCTCCATGCTCGTCGGCCTGGTCCTGGGGCTGGCCATCTCGTTCGCGCAGATCACCAACCCGGTCATGCTGTTCGGCTACGCCGTGGTGGAAGGGGTCTTCCTGGGGGCGGTGTCCAAAGCCTACGAGACCCGGTGGAACGGCATCGTCCTGCTCGCCGTCATCGCCACCCTCAGCGTCTTCTTCGTCATGGCCGCGCTGTACAAGGCCCGGATCATCCGGGCCTCGGCGAAGTTCATCCGCATTGTCATCGGCGCGGCCGCCGGCCTCGCGGTCGTCATGCTGGTCAATGTCGTCATCACGATGTTCACCGGCTCGGCCGGACCACTGCGTGACGGCGGGCCGTTCGCCATCCTCTTCAGCCTCGTCTGCATCGTC
Source organism: Dactylosporangium sp. AC04546 (assembly GCF_022095675.1). Lineage (GTDB taxonomy): Bacteria > Actinomycetota > Actinomycetes > Mycobacteriales > Micromonosporaceae > Dactylosporangium. Next base: position 11,958 of record NZ_JAHYSG010000058.1, read on the forward strand.
GTCGCGGCGCTGATGTTCGTGGTGACGTTCAACCAGATCGAAGAAGGTATCGCGGCCGGGCTGCCCCGCAAACACGGTTGGCTCGCCGCGTTCGGCATCCTCGTCGAACTCGTCTGGCTGTACCTGGAATTCCTGCGCCTGATCTCCTACTTCCAGGAAGACTGAGCAACCCTCCGGAACGGGGCCGCTGCTTGGCGTTGCCCGCACCAGGACGGCCCAGTGCGCTGCCGTGCCCGCAGCGAGCGTCACCTACCGCAACCGACTACGCGGCAACACCTCGGCCGCAACCTTGAAGGAGATGTCATGCGCAGCGATCTGTTCGCCACCGAAAACCTGGAGAAAGCATCCGGCGAGCCGGGTATGCGACTGCAGAACAAGTCCATGCTGAAGGTCGACCTCGACGGCGAATGCTTCGCCCGCACCGGATCCATGGTCGCGTACCAAGGCCAGGTCCAGTTCACCGCACTCGGATCCGGTGGTGCCGCGAAATGGCTCAAGTCGAAACTGACCGGTGAGGGCGTGCCACTGATGAAACTGGCCGGCAAGGGCGACGTCATGCTCGCCGACCGGGCCAAGGAAATCCACCTCATCGACCTCGGGCCTGGTGATGCCATCACCGTCAACGGTGCCAACATCCTGGCCTTCGACACCACCGTCACGTACGACATCAAAATGGTGCAGGGCTTGGGCATGCTGTCGGCGGCCGGCATGTTCAACTGCGTGTTCACCGGCCCCGGCCGTATCGCCATCACCACCGACGGCTACCCGCTGACCCTCACTGTCGACGAACCCACCTACGCCGACCCTCAAGCCGCCATCTGCTGGTCGGCCAACCTGCAGACCGGCTACCACCGCGCCGACCAACTCGGCCTCGGCACCCTCATCGGCCGATCCACCGGCGAAACATTCACCATGAGCTTCACCGGCCATGGCTTCGTCATCGTCCAACCCAGCGAGCAGGCGCACTGACAGCCCGGCCCACACCGACCCGACCCCACGGCCTGCCAACCGCACGGCCCTGCCCACCCGCTCGACGAAGTCCAATACCCCCGGGTCGCTTCACGGCGACCATCAGGTGTGGCCGCCCGGCGACAAGACGGGCAGCGACATCTGAACTGAACGTGGAAACGAGGAATGCATACCTGTGGGCGGCTATAGCACCCAGATCCTGCTGGTGCTCGTGTTGATCCTGCTCAACGGAGCCTTGTCCGGCAGCGAGATGGCGCTGGTCTCGCTGCGCGAGTCGCAGGTGCAACGGCTGGAGCGCACGTCCCGGGGCGGGCGGGTCTTGGCGCGTCTGTCGCGGGACCCGAACCGGTTTCTGGCGACCATCCAGATCGGTATCACACTCGCTGGATTCCTCGCCTCGGCGTTCGCCGCCACTTCATTGGCCCAGCCGCTGATTCCGCCGCTGGGCTTCCTCGGCAGCGCCGCGGAAACGGTCGCCATCATCTCGGTCACGCTGATCCTCACGTTCGTCACACTCGTGCTCGGGGAACTCGCACCCAAACGGATCGCCATGCAACGCGCTGAAGGATGGGCGCTCGCAGTCGCTCGCCCCCTCGATTGGCTCGCCACTGCGGCGCGACCTTTCGTCTGGTTGCTCGGCCGGTCGACCAACCTGATCGTGCGGATCACCGGCGGGGATCCGGGTGCCGGCCGTGACGAGATCACCACCGAGGAGATCCGGGAGCTGGTCGTCGCGCAGCGAGGATTCACCGCACAGCAACGCGACATCATCTCCGGTGCCTTCGAGATCACTGAACGCGATCTTCGGGACATTCTGGTCCCTCACAATCGCGTCGCCACCCTGCCCGGCTCGTTGCCAATCGTTGAAGCGCTGCAGGTGCTGGCCGGCTCCGGGTACACCCGGGCCCCTGTCGTCGGCCCGGGCGGCCTCGACGACCTCATCGGCGTCGTGCACCTGCGGGACCTGCTCGCCACTGACGGCGGCCCGACCGCCGCTGACCGGGCCCGCCAGCCGCTGCTGCTGCCCGAGACACTGCAGGTTGCCGACGCCATGCGCCGGCTACGTCACCAGCGTGAGCAATTCGCCCTCGTCGTCGACGAACACGGCTCCATCGACGGCATCGTCACGATGGAAGACATGGTCGAAGAGGTTGTCGGCGAGATCTATGACGAAACCGACCGTGATGTCGTGGCCGTCGTCCGCGAGGCAGACGACGTCTTTCTGGTCCCGGGATCCTTCCCCGTCCACGATCTACCCGACCTTGGGATCGACGTACACAAGATTGCGGATGCGGACTACACCACGGTGGCCGGACTGGTCCTCGACCGGCTCGGCCACATCCCCACCGCGCCAGGCGAAAACGTCACCCTGCCCAGATTCACCGCTGAGATCACCGCGATCGCCGGTCGCTCCATCGCCCAGGTACGGCTACGACTCATCAACCGCAACGCCAACCGCCAGTAACCGGAACCGACTTCGACTTGAGTCCTGGTTGCCGTTCCCCTACCGGCGGCAGCAACCGCACCGCCGGATGACACTCTGAGACAGACTCTCAACGATGGCCGGTGACGGCGCCGCGCTCAACCCGCCGCCGTCACCTGCGCGCGCATCACCCGGCGCGACCGCGACCTTGGCGGCGACCAGGAGCTCGTCCGGGCCGAGGTGCATGGTGCGCAGGTGGATGACCCGGTCGAAGCGGGGCTCGGCCACCAGCGCCTCGCGGATCTTTGCGATGTTCGCCTTCGACGCCGCCTCGCCGACGAGCAGGCTCTTGGTCTCCATCGCCAGGATCCAGGCGATCGCCACGAGCAGTACGCCGATGATGAAGGTGCCGATGCCGTCGAAGACGGCATTGCCGGCCAGCACGCTCAGGCCGACACCGAGCAGCGCGACCACCAGGCCAGTGACGGCGCCCGCGTCCTCCAGCAGGATCGCCGGCAGCTCAGGCGCCTTCGCGTGGCGGATGAACTGCCACCAGGTCTTCGTGCCGCGCACGGCGTTCGCCGACTTCGCCGCCGTGAACAACGCGTAGCCCTCCAGTCCGACGGCGATCTCCAGGATCGCCACGGCGACGAGCGGCGAGGTGAGCTCGTGCGGGTGGACGATCTTCTGGTACCCCTCGTAGAGCGCGAACAGCCCGCCGAGCGTGAAGAGCACGATCAAGACGATGAACGCGTAGATGTACCGCTCCCGGGCGTAGCCGAAGGGATGCTGCTCATCGGCCTCCTGCCGGGCCCGGCGCCCACCGACCAGCAGCAGCGCCTGATTGGTGGTGTCGGCCAGGGAGTGCACCGCCTCGGCCAGCATCGACGACGAACCGGTGATCAGGGCGCCAACGCCCTTGCTCACCGCGATGCCCAGGTTCGCCACCAGGGCGGTCACGACCGCCACCTGAGGCGGAGTGCGCATCCATCAGATCTAGGGGCCGTATCGAAGTGGCTGACCGGCCTGTGGCGGACCCGGAACACCCATTTGCGATGATGCTCCGCTATGGAACTATACGGGCCGTTTCGCCGCGAGGCGATTGAGCGGGGCGTTCCGGCGGATCAGGTTGACAGGTTCGCCGAGCAGCTGCGATTCGCGATCTGGGTAGGTGGCGGTGACCGCGGCGAGGATGTTGTCGGGCAGAGCGGCGGCCTGCCCCGGCTACCTGCCGGCATGGAGTGGCCGTCCGAGCGCGGAATTCCGTTGCCGTTCGTCGCGTCCCTCGACTGCGCGGCCCTTCCGAAGGTCGAGAAGCTTCCCCTGCCGGTGGACGGCTCGCTGCTCTTCTTCCTGGATCCTGAGAAAGCCTTTGACGCGTGTAGTCGCGGCTACGACGCGTACGCGCGGGTCCTGTACGTCCCCGCAGGCACCGAGACAGCGGTCCGGCAGCTGCCGTCCGACGGTGAGGTCCCGCGCCCTTACCCCGAGTACAAACTTTATGCCGAGGTCGTGCCGGAGCTGCCACCCGGGCTCGAGCCCGACGACGAGGACATGGACGACCCCCTCATGTTCGCGTCGGACACCGTGAAGCAGCTGGTCAGTGAGCTGACGCACACCGATGAACTCATCGCACTGGTCCAGGATCTCTGGCCGACGGAGATGGGCCTGTCATCCCTATGCATCGGTGGATACACGAAAAGAATCGGAGGCTCGTACTCTCCGGAGGAGCAGATGGCACGTGCCGGCCTCCGGGCCCGACTGGAGACCGAACCTGACCTTCCGCGGTCCGAGAGGATCCGCTGGCGCCGCGAAGAGGAATCCCGACTGATTCGGGAATGGGTGCCGCTCGCCCAGTTCCCCACCGAATACTTTGTTCACTTCGGACGCTTCTTGATCAGATTCGACGACCTGACCGCCGGCCGCTTCGACAAGATGCGCTCCTTCCCCGCATTCACCGAGTAGGCCGAGAGAGCTACCTCTCCGACGTCGACGCAGGCCCTAGCCGGACGTGTCACCCACGTCCCGACGCTGATCCGTCACGCAAGTCCTCAGACCCGACAATGGAGCCGTGTTGGAGCCGTGTTCGGTGTCGGGTCTCGGCTGATGCTTGACGTGCCCACTGAGACGGGCTAGAGCCGCTAACAGTCGGTGACGGTGGGCGCGCCCTCATCGCGGCAGATGCGGAATCAACATCACCAAGTCGTCCACCACCGCAGGCGCCGTTGATCACACCGCAGCCGGGGGCTGTTCCCGCGCGGAACGACCCCCCGCTGGTTGCCCGGGCCACACGTGGGATGAGCTCACGGCTCGGACTCCGCCACGGGAGGGTCCTGGTAATCGGCTCACGCCGACGCAGAAAGGCTGGCGCCCACCAAGTTGGCGTAGCTTCGGACCACCTGGCCGACGGGAGCACTACCGCACGGATGATGGTCGCGTCGAGCAGGATTACCGCCGCGAGACCGGCACCGAGTTGCTTCATGCCGATCGGATGATGGCGTTTTGAGATCAAGTGTGCGCTCATGGCATGACGGCGCGCCTCGCGTCGCCAACGGCGCCTCCGAGCAGTCAGGACGGACCGTGACGGCCGCGTCGGCGCCATCGCGCACGGTCAGCGGCATAGCGGATGCCAAGATCCGGACGGCGCGCCACCTGCAAGATGACATCGCCAAGCTGGTCGGACACTCCATGATCTGACCGGCGGAGGTGTTTGCTCGGCCGCAGGGTTCGGATCGATCAGAGTTGGCCGAGATCGACCTCGAATAGGAAGGGCGCGGTGAGCTTGACGACGTCGGTGAAGATTTCACCCTCGCGGTAGCGTCGGGTCGCCGGATCAAGGACGTACGTGTAGAGGAGAGGCGCACCAGTGGCCGCCTGCTCAACCCGCCAATAGAACTGAATTCCGGCCTTCGCGTACTGGTCGGCCTTGACGATCCGGTCGGTCGTCTCCGACCCGGGAGAGACCACCTCGACCACAAGCAGCACATGCTCGGGTCGGGTCGGAGTGACATCGATGCTTTCCGCCCGGTAGACCGTCACGTCAGGACGACGGTTGTTCAGCGGCACGTCTTGAAGCCGGACATCGAAGTCGGTGTCAGCGTTCCAATCCGGCCCCGCGGCGGCATCCAGGGCGTTCGCCAGAAGCCTGGCCAGGCGGTTGTGCCGCTTGGAGGCACTCGGACTCACCAGGACCATCCCATCCACGATCTCGATGCCCGCACATTGCTCTTCTGTCCACATCGCGTATTGCTCGGCCGTAACCTGCTCATGCATCCAGGCCGGCGCGACCATCGCGGCAGTCATACACACCTCCTGAACGGCGATCGGCCACCGACCTCAAGATACCGTGGCTTGGCGACAAGCGGACCTACCGACACCTCTCCGCCGATCGTCCGAATTACACCACTATCTCGCACGCTCGCCCGCCGGCAGGACACGAAGCCTCGACCTCGGGGTTGCTCAGCGTGACGAGGCTCGTCCCCCGATTCCTCTGGATCTGGTGTATCCGCCTGAGCATGATCACGTTCACGCACATCAGCATGTCCGGACGCCGGCTCCATCGACTTAGCGTGACGCTCCGTGACGAGCGGATCGCGGCTAGTGCGGTGACCACAAACGTTCATGGTGTTGGCAGCCCAGGACGTGAGTCGCCATGCTTCCCTCATGGGCTACCGCGACGACCTGGACTCCGACGTTCAACGACTCCTCAACGAACTATGCATCAAGCTGGGGTTCTGCCTGCCACCCGATGAGAACCGTCGGCTCCAAGAGTCGCCTCCGGGCGACGTGGACAGCTTCACCGATGCGGTCATTGAGGCGGAAGGGCTGGGCGATATGAGCTACACGGACCTCCGCCGCCAGGTCCGAGAGGTCGTCGATCAGCACATGAGCCGCTGGGTGGAGAACGATCGTCGGGCGGGCGGAGCCTCAACCCGGTGAACGTTTGTGGTCACCGCACTAGATGAGGATGCGGCGGCGCAGGGGTCGGACCCGGGTCGACACATCCAGTAACGAGGTGGACCCGTCGGTGAACGCATGGTGACCGGCGGCCAAGACCGCCAAGTAGTGCGGGCCACCGCGGGTTCACGCTGCAACTGGCATCGCGCCACCCAGCGAAAACGCCGGCATCGGGCAGCATGCGACGGCGCTTTTCCCGACCCCCATCCAGGGGCCGGTATCGTCCCATGCATGAACCCGCCAGTGCCCGTCAAGGCCCGCACTGACACGAATCCTGTCCCACCTGGCGACTTGGCCGACGTCGTCACTGCACTCGTCGCCTGTCTCGGCCTAGTCCTGCTTCTGTCGCAGGTCAGCTCCTGGTCTGTGGCGGCGGCTGGCATCGTTTGGCTCGTCGTTTCGGTCGGCTTGCTGTTTGGCGCCCGCCCGCTCCTGCGGTAGGAGCCTGCGTCGGCGGGCTAAAGGGCCCGCGGGGCTCCGCGCAGAGCGGAGACCAAAGTGCCAAACCAATCATCCGTGTCAATCGATCTAAGTCCTCTGCCTGCCCCGTTCTGGTGGATCTTAGGCGGCATCACGAGCGCGTTTCTGCTCTTCGTGCTGCTGGCGCTGCTGGTCGCGTTGTTCGCCAGGAAGAAGTCGACCAGGAAAAACGCATGGAAGATCCTGCGCACGCTGCTGCGGTTCCTCGGCACGGCCCTGCGCGAGATCCTCGACCTGCTGCATGCCATCTTCGGCAAGGGCGGCAAGCGGTGAGTGCCGTCAAGCGTGGTCGACCGCGCTCCTGCTGCTCGCTCGTGCTGCTGCTCGTCGTCCTGCACCGGCTCAACGACAGTTCAATGCAACAGACCGCCCAGTCGATGAACGCCGCAGCCATTCCGACTCCGAGCGGCCTGGAGGAGTGGACTAAGGGCATCGTTTCGAGCATGCTTGCGGAGTCGACGGATGGCCACCGCCTGCTCTGGTCGGATGATCCTCTGGCCGAAGTAGCCGCCGTGGCGCCCTGCTCAAGCAGCTGCCCTCCGCAGGTCAAGGCTGAGCTGGTTCGGTTCCTTGAGAGCGACCAATGTATCGAGCCAGCATCGCGCCCAGCCGCGACGGATGTTGCACAAGCCGCAATACTCGCATCTGGACACACGGATCTTGTTGAGGCTGACTGTGTGCGGTCGAAATCCCGGCTACACGGGGGCGCTGGCCGCGCCCGTCATGGTGTCACCGGCGCACACGAGGGACCCCGGGAGCGCCGGGATACCCGACATTGTCCAGGTCACGCATGACCACGTGCGCTGTCATCGGTATGTCCGGACACCCGCACTGGCGAGGGGGTCGGCTACGACCAGCGACATGCGCCGACCTTGCGCTCGCGGCCGGCGGCATGAAAAGTGCACGTGATCAAGCCCGCTCGTCGGCAGTTGAGGATGCTGCCGCGATCCGTGATGCTCGCTCTGTGGCAGCAGACGGTGATCGTGACCATCCAGTTGAGCCGCGACGAGGCGCTGGTCCTCTTCGAATGGCTGCACCGTTGCGAGGACGAAGACGGAGTCAGCCCGACGGATGTCGCACTACGCTGAGCTGATTGCGCTCTGGAACCTGTCCGATCTTCTCGAACGCACATCGCTCGAGCCCTTCAGGCAGAACTACCGCCAGTTGGTCGACGAGGTACGCGAGCGCCTTGCCGGCGACGGCCAAGCCTGACCGCACGACTTGCGGCATGAACGCATGCTGGAATGCCGGCCCGGCGCAGCTATCGCCTGGACCACGTGCGCCGCGGTGGTCGGCTATCCCGACGTGCCCGGCGGCGTTTCCGATGGTCTGCCGGTGCTGTGCTCGTCCTGGGACGGGCCGTTGAAGTATTGCCGCAGCCGCTGGAACACGTCTGGTTCGCCGGGCGGCAGCACGCGGATCGAACGCGCCCACGGTCGCGCGGCCGCGGCGGTCAGCGCCAGTGCGGCCACGGAGAGCACCACCGCCCACTCATCGGTCTCGGCGTCCTCCAGCAGCAATGGTTGTAGCGTTCCGTCCGGGTCGGCGTAGACGTCGACCCGGTCGCCGACCCGCCACGGCTCATGGCCGGTGCCGTCGAGCCACCGGGAGAGATAGCGACCGTGAGCATCGTCGAAAAGCTGGATGTCGTACCGAGTATGCGGCGCCACCCGCGTGAAATGCGTGCCGACGGCGGTCACCGACGCGTGCACGACGGCACCCTGTGAGCGCTCGTAGAACGCCGGCACCCAGATCACGACCGATACGATGGCCAGGAGATGCCCGATCGAGACGGCCCACACCCCACGCGGCCGGTCGAAGTCCGCGCCCCGGCGGTAGAACGCGGTGGCGAAGCTGCCCACCACCAGACCGGCCACCCCGCTCTGCACGGGATGCCGGCCACCGGAGACGAACAGCCACCCGACCGTCACCAGCATGCCCGCGACAGCGCCGCCGACACAGCGCACGGCGGCCCACCGCAACGCCCATCCCGCCAGCGGCCGACCGCGGACGGTCGGGCGCAGGGCCATCCGCCACGACTGAATCGGCGGCCGTCCCCAGTCCGCCGAGTGCGATTCCCGCTTGAGTCGCCTACGCCGCCGCATCGACATTCATCGTAGCGGCCCGGGCGAGTTCACGATGTCCGCAGCGCTGCCTGAATCCCGCCGGTACGCGGTTATCGGCCTCGACGACCGTGCGTTCCTCCAAACGCCCGGACCGACGCATGATGTCGCCCGGCAAAGCGGGCACAATGCAATACGGCCTCTCAGAGGGCGGTGTGCCCGCTCATCCGCATGATGGTGCGGCTCCCATCGCCGACGAGGGCTGGGTGGTCGGCTACCGACAGTAACGAACTCGTCAAGGGCCGGCGCGCGCGACCTGCGGCATGAGCGGATGTCTGATCGACCTGTGTTCTCGCCTCGCGGACTGAACGTTCGATCGTTGACCGTCACCAGGTGGCAGCTGTTGCGGCTGCCGTTGCCGCGGCCGATGCGACGTCCTGGACCGGACCGATCGGACCGTCGTAGACGTGGACCTTGAAGGCGTCCTCGTCGGTCGGGTGGAACGCCAGGCCGCGGCGTACACCGTGAACGGCGTCGGTTGCGTGCAGCAGATGCAGGGTGCCGTGGCTGACCCAGGGCCGCAGCGCTCGTAGTGTCGGATCCGCCGAGGCCGCAGCGACGATCGCGTGCAGGTGCGGCTCGCCGTCGTCGGTCAGCACACTCCACAATGTCTCGATCGCGGCCGCAGGATCGCCGGCCTGCAGGTACCTCGCCACGGCGCTACACAGCTCCGGCAACGGCACACCGTCCTGCCAGGCCCGCAGCGTGTTGACGACGTCGTCCACAGCGGGCGCCTGCCCCCAGGCCGCGAGCTCACCACGGTGGTCCCAGACCGTTACCAAGGTTGTGCCGTTGCTCCGTCGGCGGACGCTGGCGAAGCTGCGTTGCGCAAACAAGATCGCCGCAACCGGCCCGTAGCGGTCGCGGCCGTCACTGAGCTGCGGTAGCGGCGCCCCAGCCAGCTCAGCGTGTTCACGCAACTCCTCCACGAACGTCACGTACTCACGATATCCACGCGCCGGCGACAGGCCTGAACAAGACGCAGGGACGCACCGACCAGCGGCAGATGAGGATGTCGGCCAGCTGCCGGTGAGCGGCCTGCAATGATCGTGGTCGTGACGTCGCAGCCTGCGGCGACTATTCAGTGGCTGCGCCCTCCAGGCGATCAGCCTTTCAGGGTGTGGCGTCGGAGCCGCCCGTCGTCGGTGGTGCTGAGCCAGGAACCATCGCCGAGCGGTTCGAAGTCGTATTGGTGCGCTGACGGCGCGTCGAGCCGGCGGCGGATCTCACCGGTATACGGATCGACGAGGTACCGGTGAAACCACTCCTCCTCGTCCTCGGTTTCACCTGCGACAGTGACCACAGCGGTGGAATCGTCGACGTACCCGCCGGCGTACTCGATGAACGCGTCGAGCGGCTCAAAGCCCAGCGCCTCGATCGGTACCTGCGCCACCACCACGCCGTCGGGATAGGTGTGAAACGCTGCGTCCGCGTTGTCATGGTCCACCGTCATCACGTGGCTGCCGTCCGACGTCATCGAGACCAGAACGCGGTTGCCCCACTCGTACTCGAATACCTCGATCCGGTCGCCGTCGAGCCGGCCCCGGTAGACGCGGGTGCCGTCCTGCCCCTCGCCGACATCGAGCAACATGTGCACGCCGTCCGGGTGCGCAATGTGTTCGCCGCCGTGACCAACCGAGCCGAGGTCCGCCTGGGCCAGGATCTGGCCGGTGCCGGCGTCGACCGCCAGCCACTTGTCAGCGCCGCTGCGGGCCATCCCGTCCGGGCGGTAGACCCATACAACCGTGCCATCGAGCGAGAAGTCGCAGCGGTTGTAGGCGTTCGGCCGCTCCGACGACGCGCGTGGGAAGTCGAGCTGCCACAGCGTCGCTCCGTCACGGTCGATACAGTTCACGCGACTCGGCGTCGCGTACACCGCACGGCTCAAATCCGGCGCCACGGCGCAACTGTCAGGCTTCAAGGTCACCGCATCGGTGACTGGGAAGGCCACAGTCGGAACCACGTCTGACGCCATCGCCGCGCCGGTCGAGAAGTCGTACGCCTGCACCAGACCGGTCGAGAACCGGGTGATCACACGTGACATGACATCAACTTAGCCTGGTCGAGATCGGCAGGTTGCTGCGTCGTGACCCCCTTTGATCAGCCATCCGTACATCCCCTTGACTCCGCTCAACGCAACAGTGGGGAGTTCAGCGAGCACGCCGGGCGACCGCCGACGACGCAAACCGTACGGTCGTACTGGCAAAATCGTGTGTCATGACACAATCAGAACATTGATTGTGGTCAAGAAAAAAGGCCAGCTGAGCTGGCCTTTTACAAAGTCGGGACGGCGGGATTCGAACCCACGACCCCTTGACCCCCAGGGGGTAGCCAGAGGCCCCGGCGACGTGCTCAAGCACGTTCCCCCAGGTCGCCACAAGCCTGAACCGGCCGAGTAAAGGGGTCGGTGATCCGGCCTTCGTGGCAACGGATCGAGTCTCGGTGGTAAGTCGGGGTGGTCGGCCTGACAGGTGCTGGTGGTCATCGGCGACCGTTGCGGCGACCTGCGGGGTGGTACGTCGGCGCCGTTGCGAGCCGCTCCAGCTCCGCGGCCGCAGCCGCACCGTTCGCCGGCGCGGGTGCCGGGCCAGAAGCTGACGGACGTCCAGCGGGCCGCTCGAGGGTCGCCGGACCTTAGCCGCCTCCGCGGGCGCCGTAGACCGGGGAATTTCTCGGCGGCTCCGCAACCTGGCCAAGGCTTATGACCGCGCGACCCCCAACCGATCAGGGCTTCCGGGCCACGGCTCCGTAGGCATCGATTCCCTCGGCGTCGGGGTCACGCCACTGGGTGATCGGCACCAGGCCTGGATCGACCATCGTCAGACCCTCGAAGCACCCAGCCAACTCGTCGAGGCTGCGCAGGATGTACGGGACCCCGCCGCTGTCGGCCAGCTTGTTGGCGCCCTCGACAACGGCCTTACTGGTGTTGGTGCCATCCCACAGCACCAGGTGGCTGCCGGACGGGGCGGGGGCCATCAAGGTACCCACGATCGAGCGCACCACGTCGAGGTCGGGCTCGTAGCCCATGACACCCATGAACATCACGGCGATCGGCTTCTGGAAGTCTAGCGCCTGCGCCGCCTCGGCGAGAATCTTGTCCGGGTCGTGATAGTCGGATTCGACGTAGACGATCGGCCCGTTGGAGGGGGCGCCGACCAGCAGCGCACGCGCGTGCACCAGCACCATCGGGTCGTTGTCGACGTAGAGGACGCGCGACTCGGGCGCGATCTCCTGGGCGACCTCGTGAGTGTTCTGCATGGTGGGTAGGCCGGTCCCGACGTCGATGAACTGCCGGATGCCCGCTTCGGCGGCCAGGTAACGCACGACACGAATGAGGAACTGCCGCGACTGCCGCGCCATGATCGCGATCTCCGGGTAGACCCCGGCTACGGCATCCCCAGCGGCCCGGTCGGCCTCGAAGTTGTCCTTGCCGCCCATCCAGTAGTTCCACATCCGCGCCGCGTGCGGCACATCAACCTGCAGCTTCGAGGCAAGGTCGGCGTCCAGCTCGGTCATGGCCAGGCTCCTATACGGGGATCGTCGTCTGCGCGGACCAGTGCGGCAATAACGAGCGAACTGATCGTACTTCCACATGGGCCCGAAGGCCGACCCGGGCCACAACGCCTGTCATATCCGGATTGTCTATACCATCAAGACCCTGTATTGAGCACGGCGATCGCGGCGACCAGGAGCGGACCGCACCGCACCGCATCGCGTCCGCGCATCGCATGGAGGCGGGATGTGAAAGACCTCCGGGCCTCGTGATGTCGCTCGGTTGAGGGTCTAGGCGACGGGGTCGATTGACTTGCCCGGTCGTTCCGCGCCGGGTATGTGCAGGCCGGACGCGCCGCGGACCGGTCGGCGACGGCATTGGCGGTGGTCGAGACCCGCGCAACCGTCCTGGACGCGCAGCACGGGGTGGCCGTCGTGTACGCCGACGCCAACATCCTGGCGTCGATCGGCGACGAGCAGGGCCATCACGACGCGCCGGCCGAACTCGACGAGCACGCGGGCGAACTGCGCGAACACACCGACCAGCTGCGCGCCGCGCACGTAAGGGGTTGGTGGGGAAGCCGGCGGTCTCGGGCTTGACCTTGACGTGCGCGTCAAGGCCTACCGTTCCGCACATGCGAAGTGCGGAGATCAGACTGGGGCGCCGGCCGGATGGGGCGCCGGTCCTGCAGGACTTCGAGCCGGTCGTGCGCGAGATCGCCGAGCCGGGCGACGGCGAGGTGGTGGTCCGCAACCGGCTCATGGCGCTGGGCGCGGCGATGCGGTCGCTGCTGGCCGGTGGGCTCGGCGTGGTGCCCGGCTACGCGGTCGGCGCACCGCTGTTCGGCCGGGCGGTCGGCGAGGTGGTGGCCTCGGCGAGCCCCGGCCTGCCGGTCGGTGCGACCGTCCTGCACGGGGTCGGTTGGCGCGAGTACGCGGCCGGCCGGCGGTGCAGTTCCGCCGGATCGACCCGGGCGACGCGGTCGCGCTGCTGTCGGGCGGCCTGACCGCGTACGCGGGGCTGCGGACCGCCGGGCTGCGGCCGGGCGAGACGGTCTACGTGTCGGGGGCGGCGGGCGGAATCGGCAGCGTGGCCGGCGCGATGGCTCGGGCGCTCGGGGCCGGTCGGGTCGTCGGCAGTACCGGCAGCGCGGACAAGGTCGCGGCGCTGACCGAGCGGTTCGGCTACGACGCCGGCTTCCGGCACGGTGAGCGGGCGCTGCATTTCGTGGTCCCGGACGGTGTCGACGTCGGATTCGACACCGTCGGCGGCCTGGTACTCGCCGACCTGGTCGGCGCGATGCGCCCGCACGGCCGCATCGCGCTGTGTGGGGCGCTCGCGGCGCAGCTCGGCGGCGCCGGCGACCCGCCGCTCGTCCTGACCACGGTCATCGGCCGGCGGCTGTCGTTGCACGGGTTCACCGCGACCGGCGATCCGCGCCACGAGGCGGACTTTCTCGGCCTCGGGATCGCGGTGCCGCACACCGTGGTCGACGGGCTGGCCGCAGCGCCGCCGGCCTTGCTCGACCTGTTCGCCGGTCGCCACACCGGGACGGTGCTGGTCCGGCTGGCATCATCGGGCGATGCGCATCGGAGCACTGGCGCGGGCCGTCGGGACAACCACCAGGACGCTGCGGTACTACGAGCAGGAGGGCCTGCTCACCAGCGCCCGCACGGCGGCGGGCTACCGCGACTACGCCCCCGCCACCGTGCGGCGCGTGCGCAACGTCCGCGAGCTGCTCGCCCTCGGCTTCACTATCGCCGACGTGCGGGAGTTCCGGCCGTGGCTGGACCAGGAGCTGCCGCCGACCTTCGTGGCCGGTCCGGGCTGCGCCGCCGCGATGCGCGTCGCCGAGGAGCGGCTCGCGCTCATCCGTCAGCGGCTGGACACGCTGACCCAGCTGCACGACAGCCTCATGGCGCCTCGACCGTCCGGTGCCGGCCCGCACGGGCTGACCGGACGAGGCCGGCGGTCTGGGCCGGCGACTTCGGCGGCCGTCAGCGCGACGGCAGCCCGAGCCGGCGCAGGATCTCGCGGAGGCGGTCGCGGCCGGCCATCGACTCCGGCCCGGCGAGCCGTTGCAGCACGCGGGCGCTAATTGCCGGTGAGGCCGAAGCGGGCGTTGTACGCGGCGAGACGCTCGTCGTACACGTCGATGTACGCGTCGGCGCGGTCGGCGTGGTACCGCTCGCGGTGCAGGACGGCGCCCTCCGGCCGGCGTGGCTTGAGCAACTCCGGATCATTCAACGCCCGCCCCGCGGCGGAGCATAGGCCAGGAACACACCCACCTGAGCGTTCTCGATCCGCCCCGACGTCCCGGAGTGCTGCCGCGCCACACCAGCAGACTTCACAACCTTCTTCAGAAAACCCCGTCTCGTCCACCACCAACACCCCACGCTGAGCATCCCCGATCGCCTCCACCACCGCCCCGCGGACCTCGTCACGGACCCCATCGGTGTCCCACGCATAAAGGTTCAGCAATCGCTGCATCCGCTCCGGACCAACGTCCCCAGCCGCCCCCGCGAGGGTCCGTTCTTGCGCTCCACCTCACCGAGCAGACCTCGCACATAGATCCGCATCTGACGTCGCGACTCCACCCTGTGAAACAGGCCGGCAAACCGGCCCAGAAGGGTCCGTTGCGTTGAGCGGTCGCCTGGTCAGGCAGGCTTCAGCGGGTGAAGGTCTCAAACCGTTTGCGGACGGCCTTACCGCCGCGGTCGGCGTTCGCTGGGTTCCGGTTCCCCGCCGATGCGATCGTGGTCGCAGTCCGCTGGCACCTGCGCTACAACCTCTCCTACCGCGACCTCGAGGAACTGCTCCTCGAGCATGGTGTCGAGGTCGACCACGTCACGATCTTCCGGTGGGGTGCAGCGGTTTACACCGCTGCTGGCGGACACGGCCAGGTTCTGCCGGCACGCGCCGGGTAACCGATGGTTCGTCGACGAGACCTACGTCAAGGTCGGCGGCGTCTGGCGGTACGTGTACCGCGCCGTCGACCAATACGGCCAGGTCATCGACGTACTCCTCTCAGCCCGCCGCGACGCCGCCGCGGCCCGCCGGTTCTTCCGGCGCGCGTTGGCCGTGTTGAAGGTGACACCGAGCAAGGTGGTCACCGACGCCGCCCAGGTATACCCGGCCGTGCTCGACGAGCTGATCCCGTCGGCGTGGCACCACGTCGAGCAGTACGCCAACAACCCGATCGAAGCCGATCACAGCCAACTGAAACACCGGCTCAGACCGATGCGCGGCCTGCGCACCGACCGGACCGCACAGATCATCATCACTGGGCACGCCTTCATGCAGAACCTCCGCCGGGGCCACTACGAACTCGCCGTCGACGCCCCGCCCGCACTGCGGGTCGCCGCTGCGTTCACCGATCTCGCCCCGGCGATCTGACCATCGACCCGACACGGGTTCAACGCGTCCGACGATCCCACAACGCAACGACGCCGCCCGGTCCACCCCAGGGCCCCGAGCGGCGACAGCAGCGAGCGGCACTCGCCGCTCCCTGCCACCCATGTGGGAGCTACGGCCGAGGCGTGCTCCCATCCCGGCCCCACAGGTAGACCGGGTCGCTGCGGTCCCGGCGAGACACGACCCACTCGTCACGACGCAGGTCCTGCACCTGGTTGGTCAGGAACTCGTCGAAGACCACGACGCGGTCCGCGATCGCCCACCGGCCCTCGCGCCGCTCGAAGCGGTCGACGTATCGGCACCGCGACATCGCCTCGTTCTGGGGCTGCCCCTCCTCGGATGCCTGCTCGCGCAGGAAGGCCAGGCAGTAGGACTCCACATGCGCGCGATCCTCGCCGTCGAAGTCGATGATCACGTTGGTGATGTAGTGCTGCGAGGAGTCGATGATCTGGTGCCGACTCCGGATGTCCTCCACGAGTCCCGCGGCCGAGCCGACGTAGGACCCGTGTGCGTCCACAGCGTCGTCGAAGTAGCAATCGACGATCGCGTCGTAGTCCAGCCGATCCACGCCTCGGGCGTATCGGTACAAGCACTCGTGGATCTCCAGCCGGTCGGCGATCCGGTTGCTCAAGGGTGTTCCTCTCGTTCGGGGTTTCGGGGCTTCAGGCGTCGGTACTGGTGGCACGGCTCGCCGGCCACGGCAGCCGGCGGTCTCATCGGGGTACGGCTGCGGGGCCGGCGGCACGCGCCGCGGCCCTGAGGGCAGGCAACACCTCCGCGCTCAACAGGTCGATCGATTCGGCAGCCTGCTGCTCACTCATGCCGGCCCAGTGGGTCCGCAGCACCAGCTGGTCGATGCCGGCGTGCACGTAGGGCAGGAGCGCGGCCACACACTCCTCGGGCGTACCGACGGCGAACCGCTCGTCCCTCTCGGGCGTGACGGAGGGGTCGGTCTCCAGCCCCGACCAGCGTCCGTAAACGTCGTACTTGTCGCGCAGGAACCGGTCGGCGACGGACTGCGCCTGCGCCGACGTGGCCGCGCAGTAGACCTCGCGCCCCAGCATGATCGTGCCCGGCGCCTCGTGACCGGCATCGCGACGTGTGGCGGTGAAGGTCTCCATGCCCGCGACCAGCTCGGCGCGCGTCATCCGTGGGCTGGCCAGCCACCCGTCGGAGACCCGCGCCGCACGTGCGATGCCCAGTGGCCCCTCCGCCCCGACCACCACGGGTGGGCGGGGGTGCCGTACCGGTGGAGCGGTCAGCAAGTCGCGGTCGCGACCCCAGAGACGCAGCAGGGTCTCCAGGTTCTGCTCGAACAGGCGCACCCGGTCCTTGCGGAGCAGGCCGAAGGCCTCGAACTCCTCGCTGCGATAGCCCAGGCCCACGCCGAGTACCAGCCGGCCGTCGGACAGGGCGTCGATCGACCCGTAGGTCTCGGCCACGTCCACCGCGTGCGGCAGCGGCAGCAGCATGATGCCCGTGCCGAGCTGCATGTCACCGGTCTCGGGAATCAGCCGCGAAAGCCACACCGCGGGCTGCGGCATCGCCACGGCGGGCGTCACGTAGTGGTGGGAGACCCACACCGAGTCCCAGCCGCCGTCGCGCGCGCGCCGGATCAGGCGCACCTCCTGCTCGGCCGCGGCGGCCAGGTCGGCGCCACCGACCGTCTGGCAGGACGCAGCCAGGCCGATCCTCAGTCCGGATGCGTCAGTCATGCGGACTCCTCCTACGCCGGATCGAGAAGAACGACGGGGATCTCCCGGGTCGTGCGCTCCTGGTACTCGGCGTACTGGGGGAACGCGGCCACCGCCCGGTCCCACCACGTGGCCCGCTCGTCGCCGGTCAGCACGTGGCTGCGGTAGGCGCGTCTGGTCGGGCCGTCCTGGAGTTCGACGACCGGGTGGGCCTGCAGGTTCTCGAACCATGTGGGATGGGTCGGGGCGCCTCCCATCGAGGCGACCACGACGTACTGTCCCTCGTGCTCGACCCGCATGAGGGGGTTCTTGCGCAGCTTGCCCGACGTCCGGCCGCGCGTGGTCAGCACCACCACGGGTAGCCCGTGCATGGTGTTGCCCTCGGCGCCCTCGGAGCGCTCGAACAACTCGACCTGCTCGTTGGCATAGCCCCTTCCCCCCGGCTCGTGGTGGCCGGTGAGCGCCCCCGAGATCGTCGACGAGCCGAGCAGGGTGGCTCGCAGCAGGTCGCGCGCCTCGACCGAGCCGTTGAGGAGCCGGTTGGTGCGCCGCTTGACCCGCCAGCCCTTGTCCGTGCGCACGAGGTCCCACCGGTTGGCGGTCTGACGCCGGATCGTGAACCCGTCGGAGGTGCGCTGGATCAGTGACATGAAGCCGAGGGCCGTGGCCGTGTCGCCATGCACGTCCACCACCGGCATCGAGACCTGGTGGGCCGATCCGGTGGCGATATACGGCTGGTGGTGCTCGCCGGCCAGCATCTCGCGGATCTCGCCGCGCCCCTCCATCTCCCAGCCGTCAACGTCGTAGACGCCGTCCTCGACCCAGATCTCCCCGGCCAGGTCGTGGGAGTCGCTGTCGACGGATGGCCCGTAGGAGGCCAACAGCCGGATGATGTCCAGCGTGTCGGTCAACCGGGAGACCATCTGCTCGAGCCGGTCGACGCGATCAGCCAGCTCGTCGAGCTCTGCGCCCATCAGGCGAAACCCAGCCGGTAGATCTCGTCGTCGGGTGCGTGCCGCCCGAAGGGACGGCGTTCGCCGAAGACCTCCTCGCCCATCCCCTCGGGAAGCGGCAGGCGGTGGATCCAGTCGTAGACGCAGGTGCGCTTCAGGATCCTCCACTCGTCGCCGCGCTTCTCGAACAGGTCGAGGTAGCGACCGGCGACGAAGGTCTGGACGCGGGCGCCGTCGTCGTCGTTCTCCGTGCCGAACCAGGCCAGGTAGTAGGCCTCCACGTTCGCCTGCGATCCGCGCAGGTCGATCCCCACCGACGCCACGGTGTGGACCACGTGATCCGTGGCGCCGTAGATCTCCTGGGTGCGCTCGATCAGGCCCTCGGGGCCGCCGGTGTAGGCGCCGTGCGTGTCGTGGGCATCGGGCCAGTAGGCCGAGCGGATCGCGTCAGCGTCGACGCGATCGACGCCGCGGCAGTAGCGATGGAGGGTCTCCCGGATGGCCTCCCGGTCCAGCAGCTGCTGGACCAGATGCGTCGTGGATCCGTCGTCGGTGGCGTTCACGTGCTGTGCTCCGTTCCAAGATGTCGTGTGGTGTGTCGAGCGGTGGGCGTGCGCGAGCGTGCGTGCCATGGGTGGGCGCGAGGCGCACCCATGGCACGGCACGGCACGGCACGAAGGGACCTAGGGGACCAACATGCCGTCGTTGAATGCCGAGACCGAGGTGTAGATGAGGTCGTCACCGGTGTAGTCGAAGGCGTGGTTGCTCTCGCTCAGGCCCAGCTCGCCCGGGCCCACGATCAGCTGGGCGTACCGCTCCGGAAGGGCCCCCGACTCTAGATACCTGCGAACCTTCTCGGTGTCGATCGAGTCGGCACCCTCGTATCCCCCGGCCGCCAGGAGGACCGAGTTATATCCCTGGATGTACTGCTGCATGGGCGAGGTGATCTTCTTTCCGCCCACCTGCTTGTCGACCGCCTCGCGGAACGTCTTCCAGGCCTTCGTTTTGGTCATGTCGGAGCCCTGCACGATGGCGGGGAAGGCCAGCACCTGCATGCGGGACAGGACGTCGGGGGCCACGGCGGCCACGAAGTTGGTCGCGGCCATGTTGGGGTCCGCCACGATCGGCAGATCCCAGCCGAGCTTCGAGATCGCCTTGAAGATCGGCGCGTAGCCGAAGGACCCGCTCACGACCAGCGCATCGGGGTCGGAGGACTGCAGCTTGAGCAGCGTCGGCGAGGCGTCGACGGCCGTCGGGTCCAGGAGCTGGCTGTCGACAGTGATGCCGGCGGCCTTGCCCGCCTCCACGATCGTCTTGGAGAAGTTCTGGCCGCTGGCGTCGTTGACACCGGTGTGGGCGATCTGCTTGTAGCCCTCCTCGGCGAGGTGCTCGACGATGATGTCGATCGACGTGGTGGGCCGCGGGTAGACGTTGAACTCGTAGGGGTACTTCTCGACGTCGTTGACCTCGTCGTTGCCGATGGCGTTGACGGTGAGAATCTTGCGCTGGGTGGTCTGGGGAAGCAGCGCCAGGGTCTCGCCGCTGCATCCGGGGATCAGCACGTCGGGGGTCTTACCGGAGTCGACGACCCGCTCCTGGAACTCCGCGACCGACTTGGTCGCGTCGCACGCGGTGTCGGCCGCCGTCACCTCGATCTGGCGGCCGTTGACGCCGCCGTCGGCGTTGATGACATCCGCGGCGGCCTGCTCGCCCGCGCGGTAGGCCTGGCCGAGCTCGGTGAACGGCGCGCCGAGGCCTAGGAAGGTCAGGACCCGGAACGGGTCGTCGGAACTGCGTGCGGCTTCGTCGCCGCCGCAGGCGGCCAGGGTGCTGGCCAACAGCACGGCCGTGCCCAGGAGGCTGGCCTTACGGGTGATGGAACGGTTCATCTTGCTCCTCGTTGAGAGTGTCGAAAGGGTGACGTTGCTCTTCGGTGACGGGCCATCCGGCGCCACGTGCGTCTCTCCTCATCCACCACCGATCCCCGAGAGGAGCGACTCGGCGGTGACCGAGGCGGCCGCCGCTTCCCGAACCACGTGGCCGCGCTCCATGACAACGACCTGGTCGGCGACACCCGAGGAGAGCACCTCGGTGACCTGTTGCTCCACGAGCAGGATGGCCAGGCCGCGATCACGCAGGTTGCGCAGAATGCCGAGGATCTCCTCGAACACCTGCGGCGCCAGCCCGGACGACGGCTCGTCGACGAGGAGCACCGCCGGGCGCCCGGCCACGGCCTGCGCGATCGCCAGCAGCTGCTGCTGTCCGCCACTGAGGTCGGCGGCCGTCTTGCGTCGCATGTCCGCGAGCTTGGGAAACTCCGCGTAGGTCTCCTCGAGGCGCTCGGCCTGGGCCCGGCGTCCCGACGGCAGCGAGACGAGGAGGTTCTCCTCGACGCTCAGGTCTCGGAAGACACGCTTGCCCTCCGGCACCAGCGCGATCCCCCGTGAAGCTCGGCGCCAGGCCGGGAGCCGGGTGATGTCGGCCTCGCCCAGCCGGATTGAGCCCCTCTTGGCCGACACCAGGCCGCACAGACCGAACAGGAGCGTGGACTTGCCGGCCCCGTTGTGGCCCAGCAGCACGGTCACCTGGTGAGGACGGACCGTGAGGGAGGCATCCCAGACTGCGGTGATGTCGCCGTAGGCCAGCTGCAGACCCTGGGCGGACAGCGCGGAGGCGGCCTCGCTGCCGGTGGCGGCGGCCGGGCTGCCGACGGGGGTGCTCGCTGTGCTCATCAGGCGTTGGTCCCTTCCGTGCGGCGTCCGAGGTAGCTGGCAATCACCTCGGGGTGGTTGCGGATCTCGTCCGGCGTCCCGTCGGCGATGGTGCGTCCCAGCTCCATGGCGAAGGCGTAGTCGGCCAGCCCCAGCACGAAGGAGACGTTGTGCTCGATCACCACGATGGTCGCGCCGGCGTCGCGCAGGTCCTCGAGCAGCCGGCCCAAGGCACTCAGTGCCTCGTCGTCGAGACCGGCGGCCGGCTCGTCGAGCATGATCACGCGGGGGGAACCGGCGACGCAGCGCAGCACCTCGAGCATCCGACGCGATCCGAGGGGGAGGTCACGAGCCTTCAGGTGTGCCTTGTCCAGGAGGCCGGCCAGCTCGAGCAGCGCGTAGGCCGCCACGTCCGCCTCTCGGCGGTCGCGCCGGAACGCAGGCAGCCGGACGATAGACTGGAGGACGTTCCAGTGCCCGTCGAGGAGGCGGCCGCTGGCGATCACCTCCTTGGCCGTCATCTCCTCGGGGATCAGCGGGGTCTGGAAGGACCGGCCGATGCCCATGCGCGCGACCTTGGAGGGGCTCAGCCGGTCGATGCGCGCGTCGTCGATGCGCACCGTGCCCTCGTCGGGCTGGATGAGACCGGAGATCACATTGAGCAGGGTCGTCTTCCCCGCGCCGTTGCTGCCGATCAGCGCGGTGATCTGACCGGGCGAGGCCTCGATGCGGGCCGAGCGCAGGGCTGCCACCCCTCCGAACGCCTTGGCGACGCCCTCGGCGACGAGCCGGCCACCGGGGACACTCAGCTCGGTGGCGTCGAGCCGGCGGATCGAGGCAGGCGCGGGGGGCGTGGTCCAGTGCGACAGCAGGTTGCGTGCCAGGCCCGCGAGTCCCTTGGAGAAGACGGTGCCTGCGAGTAGCAGGAAGGCGCCGTAGACGACCACGGCGTAGGACTGGAACGCGTCGGCCTGGGTCGGCCCGACCACGAGCAGGGCAGCGCCGAAGACGGCTCCGTAGGTGCTGCCAGCCCCGCCCACGACGGAGGCGGCGATGACCGCGATCACGAGCTCGATGGCGAAGGGGACCGGCGAGATGTAGGTGGCCAGGTGTGCATACACGCAGCCGGCGAGGCCGGCGGGTAGGGCGCCGATCACGTAGGCGCTCAGGCGAAGGTTGCGACTCGAGACACCCAGGGACTCGGTCAGCGTCGGGCTGCGGTGCAGGGTCTGGAGGGCCTGTCCGTACCGGGAGTCGATCAGGTTGCGGAACACCACGAACCAGAGACCGCACACGATCAGGGCGAGCATGTACAGGTCGTAGGTGGAGTCGAGCTGGCGGCCCAGGAACGTCGCGAAGGGAACGGCCGTGCCGATCAGGCCGCCAGTCTCGGACTCGCTCGCCTCTACCACGCTGGGCAGCAGCAGGACGAGGAAGAAGGAGACCAGCCCGAGGGCCCACTGGCTCAGACGCAGCGCGGGCACTCCCGTGACCAGGCCGATCACCGCGGCCGCCGCCGCGGCCACCGCGAGCCCGATGAGGATGTCGGTGTAGCCGTGGGCACCGGCGATGGCGGTGGCGTAGGCACCCACCGCCATTACCGCGACCTGGCCGAGCGCGAGCTCGCCGGCGTAGCCGAAGCTCAGGTTCAGCCCCGAGACGACCAGGGCGTAGACCGCGATCAGCGCGATCTGGCGCAGCGAGTAGGCGGAGGTGCCGAGAGCAGGCAGGAGCAGCGCCCCGATCCAGAGCCCGAGAGGGACCAGCCAGGCCCTGCGGACGGCGGTGGGCACGAGGTTCTCGAAGCGGGATCTCTTGGTGCTCGACGTTGTGGCAACCATGTCAGACCATCCGCAGCTTCTGGATCCCCAGCAGCCCGGTGGGCCGCACCAGCAGGGTCGCGAGGAGGACTAGGAAGATCGCCGAGAGCGTGTAGGTGCCGCCCAGGTACCGGTCGGACAGGGCTTGGAGCAGTCCCACCGACAGCCCTCCCGCGAGGCACCCCCAATAGCTGCCGATGCCACCGACCGCCAGCGCCACGAAGGCGTAGATGATCAACACCGTGCCGAGGTTGAAGCCGACGTAGACCATCGGACCGGCCAGCACGCCGACGCAGCAGCCCAAGGCGCCGGCGACCGCGAACGCCGAGGTCTTTCCGGCCGGCACGTTGATGCCGCGCAGCATCGCAACCTCGCGGTCCGAGGTCGCGGCCCGGCCGAACAGCCCCCAGCGCGTGCGGTGGGTGACCAGGTGCATGGCCGTCACCACCAGGACAGCCGCCACGATGGCCACGATGTCCACCGTTGCGACCCGGCCACCGAGGAGCGTGAAGGTCCGCTCACCGGCCAGGAAGTCCTGGCGCCGGATGTCCTCACCCCAGATCACGTAGGCAGCGCCCTCGATGACGAACGCCGCGCCGACGGTGGTGACTAGGGCACCGTGGCCGCCGGCCGACAGCGGGCGGATGGCGACGACCTCCACGAGGGCGCCGATCAGGGCGCCGACGAGGATGCAGGTCGCCAGGACGAAGACCGCGGGAACGCCGCGCGAGGCGCCCAGCTCGTAGCTGATGAAGGCCCCGATCATCACCGTCTGCGGTGCCGCGAAGTTGAACACAGCCGACTGCGCCATCCCGATGTTGAACACGACCGCGATGAGCGTGTAGAGCGACCCGAAGGCGAGGCCGGTCCAGATGATTGTCAACGGTTCTCCCAACGGTTGTGCGGTGAGCGCACGTTTGTGCGTTTACGATCTCGAAACAATGGCAAGTGACGCTCGTCATGTCAACAACGGATTGAGAGGGTGGGCGTTCGAGCGCGCCGACCACGACCCGGCGCACCTCGCGGCGCCGCCGGGTCATGCGGGTATGAGCGCTCACAGCAACGCGCGGAGGCGCCCCTCCCTGAGGGGTGGAGGCGCTACAGCAGCGCCAGCTTCACGCTGAGCCTTCCCAACCGATCCACGACCCCGCGCGGCGCCCTGCGCGGCCCTGCTCACCCTGGCCGATGCCCTCACCCGCGCCGGTGGCCCGGACACCGTCCGCGGCCTGATAGCGCCGCTGGCCGCCGCCCTGCCGGCCGGCGGCCATGACTGGGTCAAGCAGTTCCTGCACGGCCCAGGGCTCTGCTCACGAGGGCTACAAACCGCGCTCGGGCCCGCTGTCGGCGCCATGCACATCGTGGCCCGCACCGGGATCGCCTCGTTCACCGCGAAGCGGCGCTACCCGCGGCAGCGCCCGGTGAGCTTCGGCCTGCACCATGTTTCCCCAACGCATCCCGACAGCTGGATCGACGCGTACTTCGCCGCGTTCGCCGACCTGCCGCCACGATCGCTGCACCACGCCATCGCCGCTCACCTCGCCCGGATGGTGCTCGGCGGAACACCCACCAACACCAACCTGTCCGAAGCTGTCCTCCCGCTGGGCATGTCCCGCTGGGCCACCAGCTACGCGCTGGCACACGTGAGCGACCGGCTCGCCGACAGCGGCCGGCAGGCCGCTTTCGACCAGGCCATCGACGCACTGGCCGGACACCTCGACACCACCCGGCACGAGTTGACCGACTACGGCCAACGCCGCCGCGCCCTCGCCGACTGGTCCATTCCCGCCACCGACTGGGCCCACATCACCGACGGTCTGCCCACCCGACTGCAGACCTCGACATGGCGATGGCGCCACCTGCCCTGGGACGACCGGGAACGGGTACTCTCCTCGGTCTGGATCTGGTACCACGCCACCCACGGCGACCGCGCCTACAACGCCCACATGCGCCGCGACTGGACCGACCGCGGCCGACTCAAACCCACCGCCAAGTACGTCAGCAACCGCTGGCGCGCACTCACCACCCGCGACGGTCTCTACCAGGCGCTGTTCGACCGCCTGAACACCCATCTGTCCGGCATCGCGCGGACGATCGACTCAGGCGGAATCGCGGGGTGGGCGGTGGATCCCGTCCCAGCGCCGCCGTGAGCGGAAAATGCGGGTCCTGGGTGAGTACGGTTGACTGTCGACCCGCCGTCAGCCGGTCGGCTTGCTGACGAGATCGCAGGCGAAGCTGACCTGATCGATGAGGGCGCCGTTGTGGAGATGGGATTCAAGACGGTTCGCTAGATCGGCTTCGAATGCGGGAGCTCGGTCACCGAATACGGGAGCGGCCAGGAACGAGGTCGAGTACACGAACCCAGCCAGTTCGGCCACGGTCCAGCGGTGCTCGACCTGGAACTCGTAGTGGCCGATCAACTCAAAGCCTGCATCGGCCAGAACGGCTAGGTCCGGCCTGGCCCGACGGGCGCCTTCCCAGTCTTGCGGGAGCCGGTCGCAGACATTCAGCTGGCTTCGCCACTCGTCAAGAACCGCGTTCAGCGCCGTCTGCCAGCCGGCGTCGCCGGTCCACGGGGAACTCGACCAGCACAGCGCCAGGTGCCCGCCCGGGCACAACCATTCGAGCGCGCGCCGAGCCACCTCGTCCCGGCGAAGCCGTTGGAATGCATTGCCGATGGTGATCAGTTCGAAACTCGCCGACTCGGCAGACAGTTCCTCAGCACTTGAGGTGATCGCCCTCACGACGTGCCCGCCGCGAGCCGCTTTGGCTGTCACGAGACGGACCATGTCCAGTTCCTGATCGACGGCCCAGATCTCGGCGAAGGAATCCTGCAGTGCGAAGGCGAGCTGGCCGGTTCCGCACGCCAGGTCCAGCAGCCGCCCTCGCCGCGATGGTTGCACACGGCTGAGCAGGTCTTCGGTCAGGACCTGCGGGTACGCGAGCCGGAAACCGGTCGTAAGACTCTGCCGTGCCGCGGTACAGATTGACGGCGAAGTTCGGCTCGGTCTGCATGGCATGGATCGTCTCAGATGCCCCGGACTCAATGACAGTCGCCGGTCGCTGGAGTGCCAGCCAGCGGTGGTCGGGACATCCGCCAGCTTCGACGCGTACCGCGTTCGCTCATTCTGAGCGACACAACACACTGAGCGACGTCCAGCGGAACCTTCGAAGCACCAAAGAGCGGCCAAAGTTGAGGGGACTCGAACCCCTGACCCTTGGTGATCGACGGCGCTGACGCGGTCCGCCAGTCCCTGGCCACCGGAACCCCAGGCGTCGCCCTGCTGCACCTCGAACGCGCCATGAACGGCACCGGATCCTGGTCCGAGGCCCACGCGCACATCCGGCAAACAGCCACCGGACCGGTCGACGGCGGCGTACACGCCGGCCTCTACTACGGCACCCCCGCCATCGCGTTCCTCCTCCATCCCGCCGCCGCCGCAGACGAGCGCTACCAAGCCGCCGCGGCCACACTCGACCAGCACATCCTGCGACTCACCAGGCGCCGCCTCACCGCGGCCACCGACCGCATGCGACACGGCGATACCGCCACGCTCGGCGAGTACGACCTGTTCTACGGCCTCACCGGCATCGGCGCACTGCTGCTGCACCGCATGCCGGGCAGCGACACCTTCGCCGACCTCCTGCAGTACCTGAGCCGGCTCACCCAGCGCGGCCGGCTATCTCCACTGGCGAACATGTCTGTGAACAAGCACATGGCGCGGCCCTGCCCTTTCGCGATGCACCCAGACGGACTACAGTGCCGTCCTGTACCTAAGCGAGCGCTTAGGTACGGGACAGCGTGCAAATGCCGATGGCCACCGATGGCGGCCGCCTGACGTTTCACGCCCGTCCCCCAACTCAGCGCCGTCGAGGGACTTGTCTGATGCTTACCAACGAGCACGGAGTTGTGGTGACCGGTGCGGCCCGGGGTATCGGCCGCGCGATCGCGACCAAGCTCGCGTTGGAAGGATGCCGAGTGGTGGCCGCCGACATCGACGTGATCGAACTTGAAGAGGTCGCCCGTGAGATCGGCGCATACGCCGTGCCCGGCGATGCCGCTTCGGCCGAAGGGGCAGCCGCCCTTGTCGCGCAAGCCCGCGAGCATCTCAAGGCGATCGACGCGTGGTATGGCAACGCCGGGGTCGATCGCGGGCGTGGCCTGTATGCCACGGAGCAGGATTGGGCCAGTTCGTGGGATATCAACGTGATGGCCCATGTGCGAGCCGCGCAACTGCTGCTACCCGAGTGGCTCGACCGGGGCGAAGGCCGGTTCGTTGTCACGGCCTCGGCGGCCGGCTTGCTGACAATGCTGACTGCGCCGTCCTACAGCGTCACGAAGCACGCTGCCCTGGCGTTCGCGGAATGGCTCTCTGCCACTTACCGCCATCGCGGGGTGGTGGTTCAAGCGATTTGCCCACAAGGCGTGAAGACCTCGATGCTGGACCGCGCCGGGAGAGTGCAGGAGATCCTTAGCCACGACGCCGCCCTGGATCCCGCCGACGTGGCCGAGTTCGTATGGCAGTCCGCACAGGACGACCGCTTCCTGGTCCTACCACATGGTCGAGTCGCTGCGTACTACAAGGCTCGCGCTGCCGACACCGACGCATGGCTCGTGAACATGAACCATCTTCAGGTCCGCCTGGAGAACAGCGAACAAGAACCGCCCTTGTGACTGCCTCCCACCGGATCCGTGGCAATACTAAGCAATCGCTCATGTGGGTGTTCGCCTCAGCGCGAATGGCGTAGCCACAGCAACTCGGCCCGAGGAGAACCCGAGGAGAAGATGTGGAGCCTTCGGCAGCACAGCAGCGGCTTCTGGACGCCGCCGTAGACGCCTTTGCCGAGAGCGGATTCGGTGGCACCAGCACAAGGGACATCGCTACCCGTGCCGGCCGAAGCCCTGCCGCGGTGTACATCCATCACGAGTCCAAGGAGGATCTGCTCTTCGCAGTTAGCATCCAGGGCCACATCGACTCCATGGAGTGCCTCAGGCAGGCGGCAGCGTCCAGCGACGACCCAGCTGAACGACTGCATGGCATGGTTTACGCGTATAGCCGGTGGCACATGGTCAACGCCAAGCTCGCGCGTGTTGTCCAGTACGAGTTTCATGCGCTAACCGCGGAGCACAGGCAGGAAATTCTCGCGCTACGCCGGCAGTTCCAGAAGGTAATGGTCGAAGCGGTGTTGGACGGAGTGCACGCCGGCCGATTCTCCGTGGACGACGCAGCCGGCACTGCCAGGGCGTTGCTGTCGCTGTGTATCGACCTGGCGCGCTGGTTCGAGCCGGGCCCGGGACGCAAAGTGGACGTCGTTGCCGATCTCAACGCCAACCTTGCCTTGCGCATTGTGGACGCGCGGCCTTCCGGCGCGCCGCGCGCAGCCCAGAACCGGAACCCCGTCGAACGTCCAGCCAAGGCGTCGAGCCGACGGGGAGACGCCGCTGCCAAGGCGACGGTCCAGAGGAAAGGGACATCGAAGTGAGGCGCTCTGTTTACGGCGAGGAGCACGAGGCCTTTCGCGACTCGGTCAGAAGGTTCTTGGAACGAAGCGCCGTACCCAACGTAGGAAAGTACCTGGAAGATCACGCCATCTCTCGGGAATTCTGGCTCGCGGCCGGCGAGCAGGGACTGCTCGGCCTGGAAATCCCAGAGGCCTACGGCGGAGTCGGGGCCGGCGACTACCGCTTTAACGCCGTACTCGGAGAAGAACTCGCCAAGGTCAGCGCCGCGCTCAATAGCTGCTGGGGTGTCCACGCGGAAATCGTGGCGCCCTATCTGGTCGCACTCACGAACGATGAACAGCGCAAGCGGTGGCTACCGGGAGTCGCCTCGGGCGAAATTCTCTGCGCCATCGCCATGACCGAGCCCAGCGGTGGCTCTGACCTAGCCGCGCTGAAGACCACCGCCGTGCGCGATGGGGACTCGTGGGTGATCAACGGCTCGAAAACGTTCATCACGAATGGCTACTCCGCGGACCTGGTGATCGTCGCAACCCGCACCTCTTCTGAGAAGAGGGCCCATGGCATCACCCTTTTCGCCGTGGAGTCGACCACGAGCGGCTTTTCTCGGGGACGCAAGCTGGACAAGGTCGGCCAAGAGGAATCAGACACCGCCGAACTCTTCTTCGACGACGTCCGCGTCACCGAAGGCGAGATGATCGGCGGCCTCGACGGCGGATTCATCCACATGATGCAGAACTTGCCGCAGGAAAGACTGAGCTGCGCGGTGAGCAACGTGGCGCACGCCAAACAGATCCTCAACGAGACGCTTGCCTACACCAAGGAGCGGCAGGCCTTCGGGAAGCCCATCGGCTCGTTTCAGCACAACAAGTTCCTGCTGGCACAACTGTTCACGCAGATCGAGGTGATCGAGGCATACGTCGACAAGTGCGTCGATGCATACACCCGGCAGGAGCTCACCTCCATCGACGCGGCCAAGGCCAAGTGGTGGTCCTCTCAGGTCCAGTCCGAGGTGCTCGACCACTGTGTGCAGCTCCACGGGGGCTACGGCTACATGAACGAATACCGCGTCGCCCGCGCGTGGCGCGATGCCAGAGTCACGAAGATCTGGGCCGGTTCCAACGAAATCATGAGAGAACTCATCGGCCGCGACCTGGGGTTGTGAGATCCACCTGCATTCCTGCGTCGTCCGACCAATCTTAACTCGCCTTTCCGTCACATGATGATGTCGATCCAAGGAGCAGTCGATGCCTGAAACCCGTATTGCCGTCATCACTGGAGCCGCTCGGGGCATCGGTGCTGCCACTGCCCGCCGATTGGCCAGTGACGGGCACAAGGTAGCTGTCCTCGATCTCGACGCCGAGGCCTGCCGCGGCACGGTCGACTCCATCGTCTCCGCCGGCGGCACCGCATTGGCAGTGGGAGCGGACGTCAGCGACGAAGCCGCCGTCTTGGAGGCGTTCGAGACGATCGTCAACGGACTCGGCGCCCCAACAATCCTCGTCAACAACGCTGGCATCATCCGCGACAACCTGCTGTTCAAGATGACCGTAGACGACTGGGACGCAGTGACGGGCGTCCACCTTCGCGGGGCATTCCTGATGAGTCGCGCCGCGCAGCGGCACATGACCGAAGCGAAGTTCGGACGCATCGTCAATGTCTCCAGCACGTCCGCCCTGGGCAATCGCGGACAGGCCAACTACTCTGCCGCGAAGGCCGGTCTGCAAGGCTTCACGAAGACCTTGGCTATCGAGCTGGGCAAGTTCGGAGTGACGGTGAACGCGGTCGCGCCCGGCTTCACCCAAACTGACATGACCGCCGCTACCGCTGAGCGTATGGGGATGTCGTTCGACGACTTCATCGCGGCCTCCGCTGCCCAGATCCCGGTGGCTCGGACCGGTCAGCCAGAGGACGTCGCGCACGCTGTCCGGTTCCTCGTGAGTGAGGAAGCCGGGTTCGTCTCCGGCCAGGTGCTCTACGTAGCCGGCGGCCCCACCGACTGAAGCATGGATCGTTCGGCCACCCGGCCTTATCGATCTGAGAACGGACAACGATATTGAGAATATTGAATGGCATTGATAACCTCGAACGTTCGGTCGGCACCCACTTGGGCTATTCGGAGTGGCACCAGGTCACGCAGGAGCAGGTCAACGCCTTTGCTGACGCCACCGGAGACCGCCAGTGGATCCACGTCGACCTGGCCCGCGCCGCCGTCGGCCCTTTCGGGGCCGCGATCGCGCACGGCTACCTGACGTTGTCGCTAGTACCGATGTTCTTGAGTCAGATCTACCGCGTCGACGGGCTGTCGATGATGGTCAACTACGGCACGGACAAGGTCAGGTTTCCGTCAATTGTCCCAGTGGGTTCCCGGCTGCGGGGCGGCGCGGAGTTGCTCGCTGTCACGCCGATCAGCTCGGGTCATCAGTTCGCGATCAGGGTGACCGTGGAGCGCCAGAGCGGTGGCAAGCCGGCCTGTGTTGCCGATGTCCTCACAGTCGCCGTGTCGTGATGAGCGAGTTTGACGTCCGAACCGATGACGATCCGCCCGGACTGGATATCAGCCGCCTAGCCGGGTGGTTCGTGCTCTACGTGCCCGGAGCCGGCGAGATCACGAGCGCTCGACTGATCGCCGGGGGCAGGTCCAACCTCACCTACGAGGTCGGCGACGGAACAAACTCCTGGATACTGCGGCGCCCACCGGTGGGCCATCTGGTAGCGACGGCCCACGAAATGGGACGGGAGTACCGGGTCATGTCGGCACTCGCCGAGACCGCGGTGCCGGTGCCGGTCACCTACGTACTCTGCGAGGACGACTCGGTGATCGGCGCGCAGTTCTACGTGATGCAGAAGGTGGACGGCACACCGTTCCGTCGCGCAAGCGAGCTCGAGGCGCTCGGCGCGGAGCGTGTCCGCGCGATTTCGACCCGGCTCGTCGACGTACTCGCCACATTGCACAGCATCGATCAGCAGGCTGTCGGGTTAGGTGAATTCGGCCGCTCGACCGGGTTTCTGTCGCGCCAGATACGGCGGTGGAGTACACAGTTCCAGGCGACCAAGACGCGGGAGCTGCCCGCTGCGGCCGAGTTGGCGCAACGATTGGCTGCCCGCGTCCCAGATCAGTCCGCCGCTACCATCGTGCACGGCGACTACCGGCTGGACAACGTGCTGATCGACGACAACGACCAGGTGACCGCTGTCCTCGACTGGGAAATGGCCACGCTGGGCGACCCGATCACAGACCTCGCCCTGCTCAGCCTCTACCAACGCCTGGCGCGCCTCCCAGGCGGGACCGTGGTGACCGACGCCGCCGACACTCCCGGCTTCCTCTCCGAGGCCGAGGTGCGGCAGCGATACGTCGAAGTCAGTGGCCGCAGGCTCGACAATTTCGGCTTCTATCTCGGGCTGGCGCACTACAAGTTCGCCGGGATCGTTGAGGGCATCCACTACCGCTCCGTGAACCACCAGACCGTCGGCGAGGGCTTCGACCAATACGGCCTGCTCACCGAGCCACTCCTGGAAGCCGGGCTGGCCGCACTGAAGGAGCAATTTTGATGGAGTTTGCATTCGATGCCCGAACCCTTGGGCTGCGCGACAACCTCTTGGACTTCATGGACAGGCACATCTACCCGGCGGAGGCAGTCTTCGAGGAAGAACTCGACGGACTGGACAACCGCTGGGCCTGGGACTCCTCACCGACGCTGCACCACTTGCGCGCCGAGGCTCGTAAACGAGGACTGTGGAACTTGTTCCTCCCCGGCGAGAACGGCGCCGGACTCACCAATCTGCAGTATGCGCCGTTGGCGGAGATCACCGGACGCAGCCCGCATCTCGCGCCCGCAGTGCTGAATTGCGCCGCACCGGACACGGGAAACATGGAGGTGCTGTCACTGTTCGGTACGCCTGAGCAGAAGATGCAGTGGCTGGAGCCATTGCTGGCAGGTGAGATCCGGTCGTCTTTCGCGATGACCGAACCCGAGGTCGCCTCTTCTGACGCCACCAACATCTCGACCAGCATCGAGCGCGACGGCAGCCACTACCTGATCAACGGGCATAAGTGGTGGATCACAGGCGCCATGAATCCCAATGCCAAGATTTTTATCGTCATGGGCAAGACCGATCCCGACGCCGAGCGTCACCGCCAACAGTCGATGATCCTTGTCCCGCGTGAAACGCCTGGCGTGCGCATCGAACGCGCCATGCACGTGCTGGGCTACGACGACCACGAGCACGGCGGTCACGGAGAGCTATTCTTCGACGACGTCCGGGTGCCCGCGGCCAACATCATCAGTGCCGAGGGCGACGGCTTTGCGATCGCCCAAGCTCGCCTCGGGCCGGGACGCATCCACCATTGCATGCGCTCGATCGGACTCGCCGAACGATCGCTGCAACTGCTCTGTGCACGCGCGGACAAGCGCGTCGCCTTCGGCAAGCCTTTGTCCGAACAGGGTGTGATTCGGAGTTGGATCGCCGAGTCGCGCGTGAAGATCGAACAACTTCGGCTGCTGACCCTGAAGGCGGCTTGGAACATGGATGTCAACGGAAACAAGGCCGCGCACAGCGACATACAGGCGATCAAGATCGCGACGCCGGCAACGGTCCAGTGGATCCTCGACAAAGCCATTCAGGCCCACGGAGCCGCGGGTCTCTCCCAAGACTTTCCGTTGGCCTACGCCTACGCACTCATCCGTACCCTGCGGTTCGCCGATGGACCGGACGAAGTGCACAAGGACGCGCTTGCCCGTGCCGAGCTACGGCATCAGCGAGCGGCTCGTAGCGCGAAGGCCTCGACCTGACCGACGGGGCCCGGCAGCCGCCGGCATACCTTTCTGATTGGCACTGGTTCCGTCCGCGCTCCGATCGGTTCGCAACGAAGGACAGCGATCCGTACGCGCGGTGGACAAACAGCTGCCTCAGTGACAACCCTAAGCACGCGCATACCTATGCAATCGCTTACTTTTGAAATCAAGCCCGTGGAGCTGTCATGCCTGAGGCCGTTATCGTCGCCGCCGCTCGCACGCCTATCGGTCGAGCGAACAAAGGGTCGCTCAGAGACTTTCGTCCGGATCACCTCGCAGCGCTCATCACCAGTGCCGCGGTCGCCAAGGTGCCGCAGCTCGATCCGTCCGATATCGACGACCTGATTTTGGGGTGCGGGTTGCCCGGCGGCGAGAGCGGCAACAACATGAGCCGTGTCGTCAGCGTCCTCAACGGCTGGGACGCCGTCCCCGGGACGACAGTGAACCGTTACTGCGCCTCCTCGGTGCAGACGACCCGGATGGCCTTCCACGCCATCAAGGCCGGCGAGGGCAACACGTTTGTCTCCGCCGGCGTCGAAACCGTCTCTCGTTTCAGCAAGGGCACCTCTGATCACATCCCGGGCACCGTCAACCCGTTGTTCGACGGGGCTCAGAACCGGACGACAGAGACAGCCACAACCAACAGGCCCTGGCACGACCCTCGCGAAGACAGCCAGCTCCCAGACGTCTACATCGCCATGGGGCAGACCGCTGAGAACGTCGCCACACTGCGCGGCTTGTCTCGCCGCGAGCTGGACGAGTTCGGCGTCCGCTCCCAGAACCTCGCCGAGAAGGCCCTCAATGACGGCTTCTGGGCCCGGGAGATAACCCCGGTCACCACCCCCGACGGCACCCTCGTCTCCGCCGACGACGGCCCCCGCCCCGGAGTCACTTACGAGGCCATGGCCGCCCTGAAGCCCGTATTCCGGGAAGAGGGCCTCGTCACTGCCGGGAACTGCTGTCCCCTCAACGACGGTGCTGCCGCGGTGGTCATCATGTCCGACGCAAAGGCTGCCCAGCTCGGCGTCGCGCCGTTGGCCCGAATCGTCGCCACCGGCGTGTCCGCGCTATCCCCCGAGATCATGGGCTTGGGTCCGGTAGAGGCGACTCGAAGAGTTCTTGCGCACGCCAGCATGAGCATCAACGACATCGACCTGGTCGAGATCAATGAGGCTTTCGCGGCTCAGGTCGTTCCCTCGTACCAAGACCTGGATATCGACATCGACCGGCTCAATGTCAACGGCGGCGCCATCGCGGTCGGCCATCCCTTTGGCATGACTGGTGCCCGTCTGCAGAACACGATGCTGAACGCGCTGGAATGGCATGACAAGACCACAGCACTGATCACGATGTGCGTTGGCGGCGGCCAAGGCATGGCCCTGATCCTCGAACGACTGTAGGAGCCTGCCGTGACTGTGCTCGATCTGTTTCGCATCGACGGCAAGGTAGCAGTCATAACCGGGGCGTCTAGCGGACTCGGGGTCGCGTTCGCGCAGGCTATGTCCGAGGCCGGAGCAAATGTCGTCCTCGGTGCGCGCCGGGCCGACCGCCTCGGTGACACCGCCCGACTAGTGGAGCAATCAGGTCACGAGGCCCTAGCAATCGCGACGGACGTCAGCGACCCTGAGTCCTGCCGTTCGCTGGTTGATTCGGCCATGGAGCGTTTCGGCCGCGTAGACATCCTGGTGAACAACGCGGGGGTTGGAACGGCAGTGCCGGCCACTCGCGAGCGCCCCGAGGAGTTCCGGCAGGTCATCGACGTCAACCTGAACGGCTGCTACTGGATGGCTCAGGCATGCGGTCGGGTCATGAAGCCCGGCTCAAGCATCACCAATATTTCCTCGATCTTGGGGATCACGACAGCGGGCCTACCCCAAGCTGCATACGCAGCTTCAAAAGCCGGACTGATCGGCCTGACCCGCGACCTGGCACAGCAGTGGACCGGCCGCAAGGGCATCCGGGTCAACGCCGTAGCTCCCGGCTTCTTCACCTCGGAGATGACTGACCAGTACCCGCCCGGCTACATCGAGTCGCTTCTTGCGTCCCGAGTGCCCTCGGGACGCAAGGGCGACCCCCGTGAACTCGCGGCAACAGTGGTCTTCCTGGCATCAGATGCTGCGGGATACATCACCGGCCAGACACTGGCGGTCGATGGCGGCATGACTATCACCTGACGGGTCGGCAGGCACGCCCCGACCGACGGCCCGTGTGCTCGATGATCGCGTTCGCGGGGATACTGCCCGGCCAGCGGTCGTGAATCGGATTCGTGACGTGACGGTTGAACGGACCAGCAGGCGAGGCGGATGCATGAACCTGTCCACCGCGCCACGTCGGCCTGCCAGCAGTGCTCACCCAGACCACCCAGCCTGCGTGCTCTGGCGCAAGCGATAACCAAACCACCGACCTACCGTTGATCACGGCGTGGACCAGGCACTAGGCCTGGCCGCCTACTCGATCGCTGGAGGGCGGTATCCCGTTGACGCCGAGAATCAAGCCTGGCGTGGCCGTCGCGCCACCGTCGACGAGGAGCGTCTGACCGGAGATGTAGCTGGCGAGGTCGCTGACGAGAAACGCCACGGCGTCAGCGATCTCCGCCGGAACACCCATACGTCGCAGTGGGATGCTACCGGTGAAGTCGACCTGCTGCTGGCCCGGCTCGGGTGCTGTCGCCGGAGTGTTGATGCGTCCGGGGGCGATGCAGTTCACGCGAATGCCGAAGGGCCCGTACTCATAGGCGAGGGTCCGCGTCAACGATGAGATGCCGGCCTTCGCGGCGCCGTAGGCGGCGGCCAGCGGTGAACTCAACACGCCTGCAATGGAGCCGACATGCACGATCGTCCCGCCGCCGGACTGCACCATCTCGCCAAGCGCGCTCCGAGTGAGTTGGAAGACGTACGTCAGGTTCATGGCTTGAATCAGCGACCACTCCTCGTCGGTCACCTCGTGAGTCAACCGGTAGGGGGCGAGCGCCCAGGAACCGCCGGCGACGTTCACGAGGATGTCGACGCTGCCGAGTTGCTCGGTTGCCGACGGGACGATCTGATCAACCTGGCTGGCATCGAGCAGATTCGCGATAATCGGCACCGCCGTGCCGCCGGCTTGCCGGACTGCCGCTACAGTGCCCGCCGCGCGATCCGCGCGGGAGTCGACGACAGCCACCGCCGCACCCGCCTCGGCGAGACGCAGCGCGACCGCTTCGCCGATACCGCGCCCGGCACCGGCGACCACAGCGACGCGGCCGGCTAGGGACAACGAAATCGGCATCAGAATGCGACCTCGCCCTGGCCGCCACTCATGACCAGGTCGTGGCCGGTGAGAAAGCTCGCCTCGTCCGAAGCAAGGAATAGGACCCCGTAGGCGATCTCGATCGGCTGGGCGGCCCGTTTGAAATAGCGGTTCGACTCCTGCTTGTGAGCCCAGGCCTCCGTGTCCTCGGCCCCGCGAGCATGCGCAAGCGGGGTGTCCACCAGACCGGGCGAGATGCAGTTGACACGGATGTTCGGCGCGTAGTCCAAAGCCATCTGACGAGTGAGCGCCTTGATTGCACCTTTCGAGGCATGGTACGAGGCGAGCCGCGGCGAGGCCGTCGTCGCATGGTTGGAGCAGGTGTTCACAATGGCGCCCCGACCGCGGTCGAGCATCACCCTCAAGGCGGCCTTCGACACCATGAAGGTCCCCGTCACGTTCACGTCAAAGACCCGCTCCCACTCGGCTCGGGCTATCTCATGGACGGCACCCGGCTCTCCGGTACCGGCGTTGTTGTGCAGCACGTCGACGGTGCCGTACTCCGCCACAGCATGCGCGATCATGGCCTCCGCCGCGGCCTCGTCGGAGACGTCCAGGACGAACGGAGAAGCGGTGCCGCCTGCTGCGATGATCTCGTCGCACACGCCGCGAGCCGCGTCACCCGACATGTCACCCACGACCACGCCGGCGGCGCCGTGCGCGGCGAAGAGCTTGGCCGTTGCGGCCCCGATGCCGCTTGCTGCGCCGGTGACAACGCAGACCTTTCCCTCCATGCGTCCAGCGGTCATGGCGTCCTCTCGGCTGCGAGTTTCAGGAAGGCGTCGAGCGACTCCGGCACTGAGAGGCTTTCGCGCTCTAGGGCGACCTCTGGCGGGACGCCCTGAAAGATCCGCTTGAGCGGGACTTCGACGAGCTTGCCGGTGCGCGTGCGCGGAATCGCAGAAACCTGGATCACCTCATCCGGTACGTGCCTTGGGCTGGCGTGGCGGCGCACCGCATCCTTGATCGCCGCGACGAGATCCTCGGAAAAGTCGGTGCCGTCCTCCAAGACGACGAACAATGGCATGTAGTAGCCGCCGTCCAGCAGTTCGATACCGAGAACGAGAGAGTCCGCCACGTCGGGCAGCCGGCCGAGCGCGGCATAGATTTCGGCCGAACCGATGCGCACTCCTCCCCTGTTCAGGGTCGAGTCGGAGCGACCCAGGATGCGGCAGGTGCCGCGTTCAGTGATCTCCAGCCAGTCGCCGTGGCGCCACACCCCCGGCCATGGCTCGAAGTACGAGGACCGGTAGCGCTTCCCGTCGGCGTCGTTCCACAGCCGCAACGGCATCGATGGCATGGGCTGCGTAACGACCAATTCCCCGAGTTCGCCGATCACGGGCTTGCCGTCCCTGTTCCACGACTGGACGTCCACACCGAGCAGAGGGCGCTGCAGCTCGCCTTCGGTGACCGACACCAGCGAGGTGCCCCCGATGAAGCCGCTGGCGATGTCGGTGCCTCCGGAAGAGGAGGCGAGGAGCACGTCGGGCTTGACCGCCTCGTACACCCAGCGGAACGTCGAGGCAGGCAACGGCGACCCCGTCGAACCGATAGTGCGCAGGCGAGAGAGGTCGAATCGCTCCCCCGGCTTCGCGCCCGCCCTCTCACAAGCGGTGAGGTAACCGGCGCTGGTGCCGAGGTAGGTGATGCCGAGCCTCTCCACAAGGGCGAACTGCACTTGGAGGTCGGGGTAGTTCGGGCTGCCGTCATGAACGACGACCGTGGCACCGCTCAGCAGCGCGGAGGTCGCGATATTCCACATGATCCAGCCGGTGGAGGTGTACCAGTAGAAGCGGTCACCCGGCCCGATGTCGTTCTGCAGCATCGACATCTTGCGCTGCTCGAGGACGATCCCACCGTGACCGTGCACGATTCCCTTAGGCCGGCCGGTGGTCCCAGAGGAGTAGACAATCCATAGTGGATGGTCGAACGGCACGCGCACGAACGCTGGTTCTTGCTCCTCGGCGATCGCATCGGCCCAGGCGAGAACGTCGGCCGAGCGCGTCTGCAGACCGAGAACGGGCACCGCGATGGTCGCGCGCAGACTCGGCAGCGAGGCTCGGATCAGGTCCACTTGCTCGCGACGGTCGTGCTGCTTGCCGTTGAATCTGTACCCGTCGGCAGCGACGAGCACCGTCGGCTCGACTTGAGAAATTCGATCGAGCACGGCCGAGGTGCCGAAGTCGGGCGGACAGACGGTCCACACGGCACCGATCGATGCGCAGCCGAGCAGGGCGACGACTGCTTCCAGGCCGTTCGGGAGGTAGGCGGCGACCCGGTCGCCGGGCTTGACGCCGAGGCCTCTCAGCGTTGCCGCGAAGGCGCCGGCCCGGCGTCGCAGTTGCAACTGGGAAACCTCCGTGACGCGGTACTGCTCGTCCACGAGGACGAGGGCCGGGTGACCTTCTGTGGCGTCTCGCAGCATCTGCTCCGCGTAGTTGATCGAGCACTCCGGAAACCAGACGGCGCCCGGCATCCGGGCATCCGGCAGGACCGGCCCGTGATCTGTCGGTAGCGTCCCGCTCCATATGGCGAGGTCCGACCAGAAATCCTCCAGTTGCTGCACTGACCAGCGCCATACGGCGTCGTAGTCGGTGGGGTCGCCGAAGGTCAGGCCGCGTCGCTGGCCAACCCAGGTCGCGAAGGCGTGCAGACGTGTGGCGCGAATCGACTCTGGAGTCGGTCGCCAGAGCACCGGCGGTTCAGGTTCGTCTGGCACTGCTGCTCCTCTTACGGGTAGTTGGCGTTGTAGGCCGCCGCCACGTCGACGGTGCATCCCGAGATGAAGCGGGACTCCTCGGCCGCGAGGTGGAGCACCTCGTGAGAGATGTCCGTCGGCTCGACCCAGGTCGTGGGCATGGGATTCATCTGCGTGAGCCGCGCCTCCATGTCCTCAAGGCCGGGAGCGTCCTTCTCGGGCACGAACACCTTGTAGACCTCGTCGTGGTGCATCATCGGCGTGTTCACAGCACCGGGTAGCACCGCGTTGCAGGTGATCATGTACGGCGCGGCCTCCAGCGCGACGGCCTTCGTCAGGCCGATCAGCGCCCACTTCGAGGCGGCGTAGTGGCTCAGGTTCGGTACGCCGCGCCGGGCGGCCTGCGACGAGGTAACGACGATCCGCCCGTACTTTCGCTCCATCATGTGCGGCAGTACGGCGCGGATGCTGTTGGCGACGCCGGTGAGGTTGACGTCGATCGTGTCCTGCCACGCCTGGTCGTCCATGTCAACGAGCTGGTGGTACGTGACGACGCCGGCATTGGCCGCCAAGATGTCGATGTGACCGAAGGCCGCGATGCCGTCCGCCACGACGGCACGCATCGCGTCGATGCTGCGTACATCCGCCTCGACCACGAGGGCCTTCCGCTCCAGGCCCTCGACCGCAGAGGCGGTCTCACGCAACTCCGCGGAGGTTCCCAATGGGTACGGCACCGAATCGACCGGCTTGGGCACGTCGACGAGGATGACGTCTGCACCGTTCTTGGCGAACTGGATCGCATGCTCACGGCCCTGGCCATGGGCGGCGCCGGTGACAAGTGCTACCCGTCCGGTGAAATTTGGCATGGCGCCGACTACTCCATCCTTGTCACGGTGTGCTGAATGAGGCCGAACAGCGAGGTGCCGTCGTCGGCGATCGCTTCGATGGTGACGGTGTCTCCGGCGGACAGGAAGGGCGTCACGGCAGCCCCGCTCTCCATGATTTCGACACCGCGCTTCTCCGCGATGCAGCCGAAGCCGCGCTCCGTGTCGCCGTTGGAAATGGTCCCAGTGCCGATCATCGACCCGGCGATAAGCGGTCGCGTCCTGGTGAACTCCCCGATGATCTGCGGAAGGCCGAAGGAGAAATCGCGATCGGCCCGAGGAGCGCCGTACAGCGTTCCGTTGACGCTGCACTGCAGCGCTGCCCGCAGGAAGGAATTCTGCCACGCGGTACCGAGGGTGGCTGGCGTGACGAGGAACGGAGCGAAGCCTCGGCCGGGCTTCGATCCGTATGTGCCTGTCCCTTGACGGCGTTCCTCCACCAGTAGACGTCGATATGTGACGTCGTTGGTGATGCCGACCAGCTTGATGTGTTCGGGCGCCTGTGCTGCTGTCGTTCCCTGTGGAGCATCACCGGTGACGACAAAGACGGTCGGCTCATAGTCGAGTTCCCACGTCTCGTCAGGTAACGGCACCTCGGCGCGGGGTGGCCAGTTCGGCGCGCCGCCGCTCTGATAGACGATAGGGCGCTCGCGGTGTCGGTCAGGCAGCGCTTCGCCTCGACCGCCGCGAATCCGTTCCATGTGCGAGAGGTACGAACTGCCCTCCGCCCAGTGGTAAACCCGGGGCAGTGGCGCCGCGAAGACCGCGCCGTCAACGGGGCTCCCCAGCGTCGGGTCGTCGAGCGACTCGAAGACGCCCTCCAGCAACGTCACGGATTCCGCCCAGGTGTCAAGCGCCTGCTGCATGGTCCGTGGGCCTTGCGGCGGGACCAGAAATCGCGTCCTGTCGCTGCTGACGACCACCAGCGTTCCGTCTAGGCCGCCACCGGCCAACGAGGCAAGGATCATCTCGCTGCGGTGGCCACGGTGCTGTATTCGGCCGGTACGCAGAACTCAAGAGTCATGTAGTCAGGCGAGGCGTCGAACGCGTTGTGAATCGAACC
This sequence comes from Dactylosporangium sp. AC04546, assembly GCF_022095675.1. Lineage (GTDB taxonomy): Bacteria > Actinomycetota > Actinomycetes > Mycobacteriales > Micromonosporaceae > Dactylosporangium. The sequence goes on from NZ_JAHYSG010000058.1 coordinate 53,179, forward strand.
GCGCGACAGCGTCATGAGGTCGCCCGCGAATACTCGCTGGTTCGGCTCCCCGGGGCGGGCGACGTCGAGCCATCCGCGGATCGGCAGGAAGAACTGCGCCATCGAGTGGGAGTGCTCTCCTGTGCCGCCAGGCGGCGAGGGCTCGATCTCATCGAGCTTGATGATGTGGATGTGCACGCGCCCGTCGGTCGGGATGCGGGTGCCCAAGTCGCGGTACAGCGACCACCGGCGGGGGCCGTCGCCGCGCACGTACGCGTCGGGCCGGTCGAAGGTGTAGACGCCCTTCAGATGGGCGAACTCGGCGGCGCGCTCCGGCTTGGGAGCGTCTTTGCCGGTGACCGTGCCGTAGTCGGAGGGGCCGAAAACCTCGACGCCTTCGAAGTCGTCGGACACCGCGCTGATCCGGTAGCGCCAGTAGGGCGGCTGGTAGGCGGAGGCACCCTTGTCGAGGACGAGGTCCTGGCCGTCCTCGGTCCGGACAGAGATCGAGCCGTTGAAGACGAAGAACCACTGAAAGTCGGCGTCGTGGAACTGCCAGTCCGTGCTGGCATCCCCCTCTTTGCCCGTGTACCGGACGTGGCGGCCTACCAAGGCCCCGTCTGTGTTGGCGGCCAGGTGAAGGTCGCGGTACTCCAGTCCGGCGACCGGACCCTGCTCCCAGGTGCCCCCGTCCTTGCGGACCAGCTCGGTCTTGATGTCCAGGGGGTTGTCCACGTCCCAGCCGGAGCGCCAGGTCGTCGCGTGGGTCATCGCGTGTCTCACTTCCACTTGTGTGCGTCTAGCGCTCATATGAGCGCTGTGCGAACGAAGCTTGTCACGCACATCACATGGCGTCAACAAGTCCTTGCCGTTCGATCCGTCGTGCGTGCGTTGCATTGCGGGGGCCTTGCGTCAACGCAGGTCTGGCAAGATGGTGGTTGCCTGTCCCGAGTAGGAGGCCCATGTCCGAGGTAGCTGAAGGTCCGTATGTCCACGCGCTCGAACGCGGCCTCGCCGTCCTCCGGTGCTTCCACGACGACCGGGACCAGCTGACGATCTCGGACGTCGCGCGAGAGGCAGGGATGGATCGGGCGGTGGCTCGTCGCTTCCTGCACACGTTGGTGGCACTTGGCTATCTCGGCACGGTGAACTCCCGTTTCTATGTGCGCCCGAGAGTGCTCGAACTGGCGCGCCCGTACCTCGACTCAGTCACGAACGTCGACGTGATCCAGCCGCACCTCGAGCAGCTCACGAAAGAGGTCGGCGAGACGTCGATGGCCTTCGTTCTGGATGGCTACGAGATCGTCTTCGTCGCTGGTGTTCAGGCCAAACGACTGGTGTCGGTCCACGTCGTTCTCGGCACGCGGGTTCCGGCGTACTGCAGCCCGCCAGGCAGGGTGCTGCTGGGCTCGCTCTCCCCCGACCAACTCGACGACTACTTCCGTCATGTCGAGCTGGTGCAACGCACTCCGCACACGGTCACCTCCGAGAATGCGTTGCGGGAGGAGATCAAGAAAGTCGCCGAACAGGGCTACTCCCTCGTCGACCAGGAGCTGGAGCCACAGCTGCGCACCGTCGCCGTTCCCATTCGGGACCGCGAGGGCAAGATCGTCGCGGCAGCCTCCATCGGAACGACGCTGGACGTCGCGATGGAGCATCTCGGCGGCGAACTGCTGAGCAAGTTGAAGACAGCCGCCGCCGAGATCGAGCGAGACCTGGCGTTGATCCGCTGAGCGGGAGCCACGTCCGCTCAGGCGTTGAACGCCGCCGCGACGTCCAGCATGGCGCCGGTGACGTACCGGGCCTCGTCGGCGACGAGATACAGCACCCCTGCCGAGATGTCCTCCGGCTGAATCCACTCGGTCGGCATCGGATTGAGCCGGCGGAGCACCGCCTCCATATCCTCGAGCGTCGGGTTGTCCAGGTCCGGACGGAACGTCCGGTAGACCTCATCGTTCTTCATCATCGGCGTCTCCACGCCGCCCGGGAGGATCGCGTTGCAGGTGATCCCGCCGAAGCGCGCCACTTCCAGCGCGACAGTACGAACCAGGCCTGACAGCCCCCATTTGGCAGAGCAGTAGTGCGCCAAGTTCGGCATGCCCCTTCGCCCGGCCTGCGACGATGTCACGACGATCCGGCCGTAGGAGCGCTCGATCATGTGCGGCAACACGGCTCGGATGGTGTTGGCCGTCCCGGTCAGATTGACGTCAATCATGTCGTGCCACATTTGGTCCGACATCGTGGCCAGTGGGCTGTACGAGGCGATGCCCGCGTTCGCCAGCAGGATATCGATCTGGCCGAACCTCGCGATGGTGTCCGACACGACGCGTCGCATGTCCGCCATGGACCGGGTGTCGCCCTGCAGAGCGATCGCCGGGATGTTCTCCGCCTGGACCAGCTTCACCGTCTCATCCAGCTCGGCCTCGGTACCGAGCGGGTAGCTGACGGAGGCGATCGGCTTCGGGGCGTCGACCAGGGCGATCCTCGCCCCCTCCCGCGCGAGGGCAATGGCGTGAGACCTGCCCTGGCCCCGCGCGCCGCCGGTGATGAGGGCGACCTTGTTCTCCAACTTCCCCATGATGATGCGCTCCTTACGAGGTGTGAAACAACGTTGTGCCGCCTCGGCTCTAGTCGAGGGCGGCGTAGACCGAGCGGATGAGCGGCTCGGCCCGGTAACCGCCGACGATGCCGTTGTACGTGCCGAGAACCCCGGGCTCCATCCGGTTCATGATGTAGGCGAAGGTCAGCCCGCGGTCGATGTCGTTGATGACCATGGAGCCTCCCCAGCCCGCCCAGAAGCAGACTCGACTGTCGGGCAGGTACGGGAAGTGCTCCGGGTACGACAAGGCGTAACCGATGCCCCAGCGGATCGGCAGCCCGAGGTAGAGGTCGACACCTTTGGACTGCTCCTCGAAAATCCGGTCGATGGTCGCTTGGGAGAGCAACCGAACCCCGTGCGCCTCGCCGCCGTTCGAGACCACCGACTGGATCCTCGCCAGCGAACGGGCATTGCCGTGGCCGTTGCCCGCCGCGCAGAACTCCGAGCGCCGCCATCGGACGTCCCAGCAGGTTGCGGGGTCGGTCGCGAGAGCGGCGATGGTCAGCTTGTAGCCCACGCTGTTCTTGTCCTCGAAGGCGAGGTCCGCGTCGAAGGCCGGGCCGGGAGGTGGGAGGATCAACGGGGAGATCCGGTAGTCATCCCACTCTGGCAGGCCGATGCTGAAGTCGGCGCCGAGCGGAGCGGCGATCTCGGCGGCGACGAACTTGCCGAGACTAAGACCGGTCACCTTCAGCACGACGCCATGGATGAGGTGTCCGATGCTCAAGCCGTGGTAGCCGCCGGCGGTGCCGGGTTCCCACCACGGAGCCATGGCGGCCAGCTTGGCCAGGGAGATGTCCGGGTCGTAGATGTCGTCCATCGTCACCGGCATGTCCCAGCCGGCCACGCCGGAGGTGTGGGAGAGGATCTGCTTGACTAAGACGTTTTCCTTACCGTTTTCCGCGAATTCGGGCCAGTACTTCGCTACCGGAGCATCCAGATCGACCAGACCCCGGTCGACCAGCATGAGCAGAGCGAGTACGGCGACCGTCTTCGTATTCGACCAGCAGTTGACGATCGTGTTTCTTTCCCACGCCCTGGTGTGTGCCTGGTCCATCCAGCCGCCCCAGGCGTCGATGACCGGCTCGCCCTTCACGAAAAGGGCGACCGAGGCGCCGACATCGTCGCCTGCGGCGAGGTGCTCGTCGAGGACGTCGATCACGCGCTGGAACTTCTTGTCCCACGTTCCTTCGACAGTCATGGCCTGCCTACCTTTCAGTCTCGTTCTTCGGTGCGTTGTTGCCTGCTTGGTGGCCGTCCCGACCCCACCAATAGACCGGGTCGGACCGGTCACGTCGGGACATGACCCAGTCCTCGGGGGAGAGATCCTGCACATCTACCTGCAGCGACTCGTCGAAGACGACCACGCGGTCGGCGATCGCCCAGCGCCCGTCACGGCGTTCAAAGCGGTCCACGTAACGGCAGCGGCTCACGCGTTCGGCCTGCCGCGCCTGGCCGTCTTCGGGCCGCATGCGCAGGAATGCGATGCAGTACGACTCGACGAAGGCCAGGTTGTCCCCGTCGAACTCGATGATGACGTTGGTGACGAAGTGCTGCGCGGAGTCGATGACCTGGTGGCGGCTGCGGATGTCCTCGACCAGGCCTACTGCCGTACCCGTATAGGAGCCATGCGTATCGATGGCGTCATCGAAATAGCATGCCGCGATGCCCTCGTAGTCCAGTCGATCGACTGAACGTGCATAGCGGTACAAGCACTCGTGAATAGCCAGCCGGTCGGCGAGGCGCTCCACCATGTTGTTCCTCCGATTACTCGGTTGGCGCCGCTACCGGCGACGGGTGAGGCGGACAGAGAGGGCGACGGCCAGGATCAGGGCGCAGCCGTTGAAGAGACTGGAGATCCACGACGGAGCCCCGGCGAGTTGCAGCCCGTAGATGCCGGTCGCGAGGAGCACGCAGGCAACGAGGGTGCCGAGCACGTTCACTCGGCCGTTGTTGCGGACCTGCGTCGCACCCAGTAGCACCGTGGAAAATGCAGGCAGCAGATACGGCGTGCCGATATCCGGTCCACCCGTCCCGAGTTGCGCGGAGAGCACGACGCCGGCGCAGGAGGCGATGAGCCCGGAGGCCACCAGCGAGCCGAAGGAGATCAAGTTCACCCGGACACCGGCGAGACGGGCCGCTTCGGAGTTGCCGCCGATGCCGTAGAGGTACCGCCCTACTGTGGTCGCCTCCGTGACGTACCAGATGATGATGGCGACGACGACCGCGTACCACACCGGGTAGGCCAGGCCGAGGAGGGTGCCCTGGCCCAGCTTGGTGAAGCTGTGGGCGTTGTCATTCGTCCCCACCAGCTGGTTGCCGTCGGTGATCCAGTACGCGATGGCGGCGAGGACGCTGGACATACCCAGGGTGGCGATGAAGGAGCTGACCTGCAGTCCCACGATCACCACGCCGTTGACGACGCCGATCACCAGGCCCACGCCGAAGGTGGCGAGGATCGCCAGCACGACTGGTGTCCCGCCTTCGATCAGCTTGAGCGAGAGAACCACGGCAACTCCCAGCGTGGCCGCCACGGAGAGATCGAAGATGCCGGCGGCCAGGGGCAGGATCAGCGCGAGCGCCGCCATGAAAGTGACGGCCTGGTTCTGGCTCACTGCCTTCAACGTGGTGGCAGTCAGGAAGGTGTCCGGCAGAGCCGCCCCGAAGATCACCACCAGCACTGCAAGGACGAGGACCCCGCTGAACTTATCCAAGGCGAGTTTCTCGGCAAACGATCGCTGCAGTGGCTTGGCCCCAGCCACTGACGTCGTCATGCCCCGGCCTCTTCTGTCTTTCGGGCCTCGGGCGTGGCGGCCAGGCACGCCGCAGTGATCGCAGCGGCTTCGACGGGTCCAGGGAGCTCACTTCCGACACGTCCTCCGGAGAAGACGAGTATGCGCGTACACAACAACGCCAGTTCCTCACTATCCGTCGAGCAGACGACCACCGAGCAGCCTGATGAGGCTGCTGCACGGATTCGGTCGTGGATGTCTTGTTTGGCCCCGACGTCAACGCCTTGAGTGGGTTCGTCGAGGATCAGTACTCGTGGCTCCAGGCGGAGCCACCTCGCGAGAATGACCTTCTGGGCGTTGCCGCCGGAAAGTTGCGACATCAACGCGCGCGGCTCGCGCGGACGTACGTCGAGTTCGCCCAGCCATCCCTGGACGGTGCGCATCTCCTCTCGACGACGCAGCCAGCCCTTCCGGCTGAAGTCCTTCAGACGCGCCAGCGTGAGGTTCTCGGCCACAGTGTGGCCGTGGACCACGGCGACTCGCGGCCGGTTCGCCGGCACCATGGCGATCCCTGCCCCGATGCTCAGGTCTGGCCGGCCAGAAGGCACGAAGTGGCCGTCGACGACGACGTCGCCAGTCCGCGGAAGGCCGCCGAAGATGAGCGATGCTGCCGCCTCACGGCCCGAGCCGGTGATGCCGGCGATGCCGAGGATCTCGCCCTTTCGCACGTCGGCACTGAGCTTGTGAACCGTGGCGCCGGAGATCGACTTCAGCTCCAGGACCACGGAGCGCTCGTCGACGACGGCGGTCTGTGTTGAGGACTGGACCGGGTGGCCCACGATCAGCTCGATGAGGGTGCTCCGATCGAGGCCGGCGATCGGCCTCGTGGTGATCAGACGGCCGCCACGCAACACGGTGACCGAGTCCGCGAGTTCGAACACCTCGTCCAAGTGATGGGAGATGAACAGGACCGCAACGCCGTTGTCGCGGACCCTGCGGATGAGGTCGAAAAGCCGCTCTACCTCGGGGCCGGGCAGGTTGGCTGTCGGTTCGTCCAGCACCAACACTTGCGGCGTTGAGTGGTGCTCGGCCACCGCGCGGGCGACCGCGACCGCTGTCCTTTCGCTGGCCTGCAGCTTCCCGGTCGGGACAGTGACGTCGACGTCATAGCCGAGTTCGGCGAGGTTCTGCCGAGCTTCGCGGCGCCGGTCAGTCCAGTTGACCGGCCGGCCGCGGCCACAGCCGAAGCCTCTGCCCAGACCGAGGTTCTCGACGACATTGAGCGAGTCGACGAGGGCCAAGTCCTGGTGCACGAATCGTAGTCCGGCATGCTCCGCCTCACCGGCGTGAGTAGTGGTGACCGGGTTCCCAGCCACCACCACCTCAGTGCCCGCATCGGGTTCGTAGTAGCCGGCGAGGATCTTCACCAGCGTGCTCTTGCCTGAGCCGTTCTCACCAACGATGGCCCGGATCTCTCCGGGAAGCACCGCTAGGCTCACGTCCTCCAGCACTCGCACGCCGCCAAAGGTCTTGCTGGCGGAGTGCACCTGCAGCGCTGGAGTGACCTGATCCTTGAAGAGCCCGGCATCCTCGTCGGATGACGACTCAACCAACATGCCACGCCCTCTTGAACTGATCGCGGAATCCGGCCACGGCGACGTACTGGCCTCCCTCGACGGCGATTGTGTTCACGTTCGCCTTGGTGATCATCTGGCCAGGAAGTGGTACCGCGACCGCGGCAGCGACATCGTCTCCGGCGTAGTGGCGCGCCAGGGCGTCGATGGTGCGCCACCCCATCATTTCAACCGGATAGCCCGCCCATGCTCTCTCGTCACCGGACTTGAGGGCCTCCAGGTTAGGGGCTGAAGGAGACTCACCAATGATGTTGATGCCCGAGATGCCGGCGGTCTTGAGCGCAGTGCTCACACCCAGTGCAGTGTCGCCGTTGCCGAAGACAGCCCACTTGGCCTGCGGGTTGCGCTGGAAGTAGGCGACGACGTTGGCCGGTGTCTTCGTGCCGACGTCCGCAAGCTGCTGGTTTTGGTCGTCGACCGTGCAGCCCGGGCACCAAGCTTTGACGGCGGCGATGAAGGCGCCGGTGAACGCCTTCAGGATCGGGAACGCATTGACATTGAAGAGGCCAGCTCGGCCCTTGCCGTCCGACTCGGTGATGAAGTAAGCAGCCACCAGCTTGGCGTAGAGCACGATCTGGTCGGAGCCCGCCACGTTCGCCAGAACTCCGCCAACCGGGCCTTCGGCGCCGACGTTCTGGATCACGGTGATGCCCTTACGCTTCGCCTCGGCGATCTGGGACGTGAATACCGTCGAGTCAGCGGTGCCACAGATGCAGATCGCGTCGGGGGTCTGCTGCAGAGCAGCCTCGAAGGCCTTGATTGCATCGGCCGGCGAGGAACCCGCGTTGATCGTGCTGAAGTCCCAACCGAGGGCCGCGGAGCCTTCGCGCATGCCGGTAGCCACCCGCGCGGCGACCGGCTGCGGGGTGACCAGCAGCATGACGACCTTCTTGCCCTTCGGCGGGGCCACCTTGAGGTCGGAGACGCCGATGTTGGTCGGGTTCTGTGCGTTCGCTGCGATGTAGTCCGCGGCTTCCTTCAGGCCCAGGTTCCCGGCCGCAGTGCTGTTCTCGCCGCCCCCAGTGGCCCCTGGCGAGCCACCGGACGAACTGCACGCGGAGATCAGCAGGCACGCAGTGGCGAGAAACGCCACGAGCGCGAGGCGGCGAGACTCCGTTGTCATGCTGCTCCCTAGGATTGTGTGCGCTGACCGCACAATCATGCGTTGGCCGCCCAACTCTGACAGGAGCCGGGTGTGGTGTCAATCACGTTGAGGACACGTTTCGCAGCCGTGAACGCCGACGGACGCGGCAGCGGCTCCGCCACCGCACCACAAGTCCGCGAGTGCCGCACTCCGCCCCGAGATGCTCCCTCGCCAGGGCGAATACCTGTTCTCCGCTCGTGACGCCGAAGAACTCGCGGCCGAGCGCGATCGTCCTCAGCGGTCAAGGCGCCGGCGACGGCGCCTTGGCAAAGACGCAGACTGGCGAGCACCGGTCAGCCATGTGAGCGGCCCTGAACGCCGAGTTTGCTCTCGGCCCCATGCTGGCGGGCGGTCTGGGATCTGGACTGGTGGGCAGGCCAGCTCCCCGCAGTTCGGTTCATCCTGAGCAAGGTGAAGTCGTCCGACTCCTCAACGCCGTCCGGAAGGAGCCGGACAACGCATGCAGGGCTGGTCGACGAAAGCTCGAGTGTCCTCACAGGGGTTGGAGCAGCACGACGGGGATCCGTCGAGCCGTCTTCAACTGGTACTCGGCGTAGGTCGGGAACGCCTCGACGGCGCGATCCCACCAGGTGTCACGCTCGGCGCCGGTGAGCACCCGCGTCAGGTAACGCCGCTTGGTCGCGCCGTCCTGCAATTCGACCAGCGGCTGATGCAGAAGGTTCCCGTACCCATCCGGGTTCTCGGGCCTGCCGCCATATGAGGCGATCGCGACGTACTGACCGTCGTGTTCGACGCGTATTAGAGGGCTCTTGCGGACCTTCCCACTCTTCCGTCCGATCGTGGCAAGCACCACGATCGGACGATCCTGCATTGTGTTCCCCTCGGCTCCGTTCGAGCGTTCAAACAGCTCGACCTGCTCGCGAGCGAAGACCCGCGGAGTGGGTTCGTACTCCTCCTCGAAGACTGCGAGCGGGTCGTCGACACCCTGCAACGAGTGTCGGAACAGCAGTCGGGCCGCCGGGGATCCGTTGAGCAGCTGGTTGGTGCGACGACGGACCCGCCACCCCTCGGGCCGACGTTCCAGGGCCCATCTGTTGGCGGTCAGACGGCGGATCATGAAACCGTGTGGGCCGTTGGCGATGAGGATCTGGTAAGTAATCGCCACGGCCGTGTCGCCTTGCAAGGTGATCCGTGGCGGGGAGACCTGGTGGGACGAGCCGACGCGCACGTACTCCTGATGCGTCTCGCTGTAGAGCATGTCGCGGATCTGTTGCCGGTCCCCCAACTCCCAGCCGTCGATTTCGTACATGCCGTCCTCGACCCAGATTTCCCCTGCCAGGTCGATGGAGTTGCTGTCCACCGAGGGGCCATAGGAAGCGAGCAAGTGCTGAATCTCGCCGATGTCGGTCAGGCGTGTGACGGCTCGCTCGAGTTCAGCGACCCGCTGCTCCAGGCCCTGGCTGCTGTCTCCCACTCCGGTTCCCCTCAGGCCTCGGTCATTTCGATCAACGGGCACCCTGGGCCGCCAGCAATGAACGCGGTACGACCGCCGAGTCCCGACATCCGCTTACTTCTCCAATCGCTGTTGCGATGGCAGCGCGTGCGCGGGTGCGATCACCAACCGGCAAGGTTGAACCAGCAGCGCAACTTGGGTGTGCGGCCCGCGCTCTGATGTGCGCTCTGCGAACGTCCCATCTGAGTTGGGCCATGTCAACGCCCGCTAGGTCGCGGTGTTGTAACTTCCGACCATTGGCGACGTGACTGCTGCACGTCACGCGCTCGCCGAGGACACGCACGGAGCATCTGCTGCGGCTGCTCGCCTGCATCGCTGCCAGCATCTGATGAACGGAATGAGTTGAGCTGACCGCGCCGACCTACAGCATCAGCAAACATGCCGCCCTCGCGTTTGCCGAATGACTCTCGGCCACCTACCGCCATCGCGGCGTTGTGATACAGGCGATCTGCCCGCAGGCAGTAGAGACCTCGATGCCGGGCCGCGTGGGCAATGTGCCGCCTGGCTCGTCAATATGAACCACCTGCAAGCGCGGCTGGAGAACACCTAGCAAGAACCACGATCGCGCCTCCTGCGCGACAGTCGCCCCGACAGCTGCAAGGGCGCCAGGCGTGGTCCGCCGCCTGAGTCCGTGCTAGGGGTGGAGGCGGATCCCCGAACGATCTTGTACTACGCGCGGCGACCGCCGCGCACCTCGGCCGCTACCGCGGTCAGACCGGACTGCACAGCGAGTCGGACCTACTGATTCTCCTGCGCTGGTGCACCGAGCAGGAAATTGACCCGCTCGCAGCGGTCCGGGTCGACACCGAGAGCTACCAGCGTTGGGCTGCAGGACGAGCGTCACTACAAGCCCTTGACGGCTTGATCAGCGGCTTGTGGCGCGGCCGAACGAGGGCCAGATGCCAGCATGATCGGCCCGTGAAGTGGTTCCGCTTGTCTCACAAGCCAGCGTACGGATTGGTCCGCCGCGCTGGTCGGACGCGGCGGTCTACTCCGGAGCACCTCCCTCCCGCCCGGGAGCTGACTGACGCTGGCCGGACGATGACTGCGACTGGCGCAGCCTCCCCGACTACTGTGGACGATCACCTAATTCGGTTCGTAGTTGTCCGCGTCGGAGGTCTGCTGATGGCCTGTCCGCCGATGCTGGCCTGTGCGGTCTGGTCCATTCGTAACCCGCGCATCGGTCTCAGCCGGTGTTTAAGCTGGCCGTGATCGGCCTTGAGCGGATTGTTGGCATTCTGCTCGACGTGCCATGCCTGCGGGATCAGTTCGTCGAGGACCGTGGGGTATCACGGCGTCGTGTTGTGGCGGCGCGGCATCGGCTCATCGGTGAAGGTGTGTTCGGCGAAGCCCGCGGCCAGCGCGATCAGCGCAGCGTCGAGGTACACCGTGAGGTTCGCGTCGGCGCGGGCGACCCATCGCTCGTAAGCGGCCCGGCACGCCGCCAGCGTCACTCGCCCGACCGCGAGCGGGTAGAGCGAGTCGGCTGGCTGGCCGACCCGCTGCGCGACGTATTCACTCACCACCCGCTCCCAGGCGTCGTAGTGCTTCGCCGCGCCGAGGTTGAGGCCGGGGATCGACCCGATCAGTCTCATCCGGGCGCGCAGCTCGGGCACGTCGTCGGCTCGGTAGTGGTTGACGGCCACCACCGCCTTGCGGATGGCCTCCATGATGGGAGTGCCGGGCGGCGCCGTGGCGAGCTCCTTGCGTAGCGCGTCGACCTCCGCGTCGAAGGCGCCCCACAGCACGTCGGCCTTGGAGTCGAAGTAGCGGAAGAACGAGCGCTTGTTGATCCCCGCCTCGGTGGCGATCTGGTCGACCGTGGTCTCGTCGAAGCCGTGTTCGGCGAAGAGCCGCAGCGCGATGCGCTCCAGCTGACGCCGGCTCGTGCCGGGGGGCCGCCCACGGCGCGGAACAGACTCGGTCATAGATGCAGTCTCCTGCACCGGCCGGGGCCGGTGCACGCCCGGCACCGCCGACCTCTTGTGGCGGGCGCGTCCGCGGGCTACCGTCCCTACATTCGTCATCCGATGACGAATATAGAGCGGGTACACCCCAATCACCGCAAGGAGCGCCTGATGAATCCACCCCTGGAGTCGGCGATTATTGTCACTAACACCCAAAATGCGCCGGTCGCGGTCGAGAGCCGCACGGAGGTTGACGAGTCCCTCGTCGAGGACGACCTCCTCGTCGAGGAGGTGTCGATCGACGGCATGTGCGGTGTCTACTGAGTCTGCGCCGGACGGCTTCGATCCGCAGGCCGCATGGCGCCTGCACCCGCAGGTCTCCGTCCGGCCGGAGCGCTTCGGCGCGCTGCTCTACCACTTCGGCACCCGCCGTCTGTCGTTCCTCAAGAGCCCGACGCTGCTCACAGTGGTCAAGGGCCTGGCGGACGCTCAGACGGCCGACGACGCCTGCCGGTCGGCCGGCGTCCGCCCGGACGAGCTGCCCACGTACCGCCGGGCCCTGGCAACGCTCGCAGGGTCACACATGATCTGCGAAAGGGACGAGGACGCGTGAGTAGCACTCCGCTGCCGTTGATCGAGCAGTTTCAGTACGGGCTCGACGCGCCGATCTGCCTGACCTGGGAGCTGACCTATGCCTGCAATTTGTCGTGCGTACACTGCCTGTCCAGCTCGGGGCGGCGCGATCCCCGCGAACTGAGCACCGCTGAATGCCAGGCCGTAATCGACGAGCTCGAGCGGATGCAGGTCTTCTACGTCAACATCGGCGGTGGTGAGCCGACGGTCCGGCCCGACTTCTGGGAGCTGGTCGACTACGCGACCGCCCACCACGTGGGCGTGAAGTTCTCCACCAACGGCGTGAAGATCACGCCTGCGGTCGCCCGCCGCCTCGCCGCCAGCGACTACGTCGACGTGCAGATCTCTCTGGACGGGGCGACCGCCGAGGTCAACGACGCGGTGCGCGGCCCCGGCTCCTACGACACCGCGATGCGGGCCATGCGAAACCTCGCCGACGCCGGGTTCCGTGGCTTCAAGATCTCCGTGGTGATGACCCGGCACAACGTCGGACAGCTGGACGCGTTCAAGGCGATCGCCGATCGCTTCGGCGCCCAGCTGCGCATCACCCGGCTGCGCCCGTCCGGTCGCGGCGCCGACGTCTGGGACGACCTGCACCCGACCGCCGCGCAGCAGCGGGTCCTCTACGACTGGCTGATCGCAAACGGCGAAGGGGTGCTGACCGGCGACTCGTTCTTTCACCTGTCGGCCTACGGCGAGTCGCTGCCCGGGCTCAACCTGTGCGGGGCGGGCCGGGTCGTCTGCCTGATCGACCCGGTCGGCGACGTCTACGCCTGCCCTTTCGCGATCCATGACAACTTCCTCGCCGGCAACGTCCGCGCCGACGGCGGGTTCACCCGCGTGTGGCGCGAGTCGGCCCTCTTCGCCGACCTGCGCGGCCCGCAGACCGGCGGCGCGTGCCGCTCGTGCTCGGCGTACGACGCCTGCCGGGGCGGCTGCATGGCCGCCAAGTTCTTCACCGGGCTACCACTCGACGGCCCAGACCCGGAATGCGTCAAGGGACACGGCCAGACCGCCCTAGCCGCGACCCCGCCCGGCGACGTACCCCGGCCGTCGGCCGACCATTCACACCGCGGTCGTCCTGTCCCGATCACCCTGACCCGGCGACGGCCCGATCGGGCCTGCGACGAGAACCCCCTGGTGGGATTCACGCCGGCCTGACCCGTCTCCAACCTCCGCATTCCGCATCTGCCCGCCGCGGTGGGTGGCTCCATCGCGCCCCGAGTTATCCCGAGATCACCGTGAGGGAGGTGACCGCAATGTCCGCCTGGGTGGCCGACCTGCCGTGGCCCGTCGTCCGGCAGCGCGCCGCCGCCGGAGCGATCCTCGCCGTCCCGCTCGGCTCGACCGAGCAGCACGGCCCACACCTACCGCTGTCCACCGACACGGACATCGCCGTCGCGCTGTGTTGCCGGCTCGCCGCGGCCCGCGACGACGTCCTGATCGCCCCGCCGGTGCCGTACGGCGCCAGCGACGAGCACGCCGGCTTCGCCGGAACCCTGTCGATCGGGCAGAACGTGCTGGAACATCTGGTGACCCGGCTCGTCCGTTCCGCCTGCGAGACGTTCGGCCGGGTCGTGCTCGTCTCCGCCCACGGCGGCAACGCCGAGGCTGTGACGCGCGCGGTGGACCGGCTGCACGCAGAGTCGCGTGACGTACTGCTACATATGCCGCATTGGGAAGGCGAACCCCACGCCGGCCGCACCGAGACAGCCATGGTGCTGTCCATGAGGCCGGAACGCGTGTCGATGGCCGACGCGGTGGCCGGGGACACACGACCGATCGGCCAGCTCATGCCGCTGCTGCGGACCGGCGGCGTCCGGTCGGTCAGCCCGTCCGGCGTGCTCGGCGATCCGGCCGGCGCGACTGCGGCGGAGGGATCGCTGCTGCTCGACACGCTCGCGGCGCGCCTGATCAAGGAGGTGACGTCATGGCCGACCGGATCGCGCTCGTAACCGGCGCCGCCCGCGGGATCGGCGCGGCCACGGTGATGGCGCTGGTCGACGACGGGTGGTCGGTGCTCGCGGTGGACGTCGCGGCGGACAACCCCGACCTGCCGTACCCGATGGGGACGCCGGAGGAGCTGGACGCGGTGGTCGCGGAGGGGAACCGGCGCGCCGGCGAACCAGGCCGGGTCCGCGCGTTCGCTGCGGACGTGCGCGATCCAGCGGCAGTGGATGCGGCGGTACTCACAGCAGAACGCACCTGGGGCGGCCTGGACGCTGCGCTCGCAGTTGCCGGGGTGATCGCCGGCGGCGTACCGCTGTGGCAGATGCCGGCGGCCCGGCAGCAGACGGTGCTGGACGTCGACCTCGGCGGCGTCGTGTCGCTGGCCCGCGCCGCCGTGCCGGCGCTGCTACGCCGGCCCGAGCCCCGGTCCGGCCGGTTCCTCGCGGTCGCCTCCGCTGCGGCGACCCGCGGGCTGCCGATGCTCGCCGCCTACTGCGCCGCGAAAGCCGGCGTCACCGGACTGATCCGGGCGCTCGCCGTCGAGCTCGGCGGCACCGGGGTGACGGCCAACGCGGTGAGCCCCGGCTCCACCGCGACGCCGATCCTCGACGAGAGCGCCCGACTCTACGGGCTTGCCGACGCCAAGGCGTTCGCCGCGCAGCAGCCGATGCGCCGCCTGCTCGACCCGGCCGAGGTCGCCGCCGTCCTGGCGTTCCTCGCTGGCCCAGGCGGCAGCGGCATGACCGGTGCGGTCGTCCCGGTCGACGGGGGGCTGGCGCTGTGAAACCGCTGCCGTTGCCGACCGGGTTCGGGGTGGTCTTCGATCCCGGCGTGCGGCTGCTCGACGATGCGACGCTGTCGGGCGGGGCGCCGCCGCGGATCCTGCGACTAGCGCCAGCGGGCCGCCGCGCCCTGCAGGAGCTGCGGTGCGGCTCGGTCACCACCGCCGCCGGCGGCGCGCTCGCCCGCAAGCTCACCGACGCCGGCCTGCTCCACCCGCGCCCACCGGCGCTGCGCGAACCGCCCGACGCGACCGTGGTCATCCCAGTGCGCGACCGAGCGCCGCAGCTCGACCGCTGCCTCGCCGGGCTCGGCCGCGCCTACCCGGTCATCGTCGTCGACGACGGCTCCCGGGACCCGAGCGCCGTCGCCGCGTGCGCCGCCCGGCACGGTGCCGCGATCGTCCACCGGGCCCGCAACGGTGGTCCGGGCGCCGCGCGCAACACCGGCCTGCGGCACGTCGGCACCGAGATCGTGGTCATGGTCGACAGCGACTGCGTCCCCGCTCCCGGCTGGATCGAGCGGCTCGCCGCGCACCTCGCCGACCCGCTGGTCGCGGTCGCCGCGCCGCGCATCGTGCCGCTGCCCACCGCCGAGCCGGCGACCGCGGTGAGCCGTTACAACCGGGCCCGCGGCAGCCTCGACCTCGGCGACCGCGAGGCCCGGGTCGTGCCGCTGACCCGCGTCGCCTACGTGCCCACCGCCGCGCTGGTGGTGCGCCGGGCCGCGCTACTCGACGTGGCCCGCGGCGGCGACGTGTTCGACCCGGCGATGACCGTCGGCGAGGACGTCGACCTGATCTGGCGGCTGCATCATGCAGGCTGGCGGATCCGGTACGACCCCGCCGTGCAGGTGTGGCACGACGAGCCGGCGACCTGGCCGGCACTACTGTCCCGGCGGTTCCGGTACGGCAGCTCCGCCCCGCTGCTGGCCCGGCGGCACCCGGCCGAGATGCCGCCGCTGGTGCTCTCGCCGCTGCCGGCAGCGACCGTCGCCGCCATGCTCGCCCGCTGGCCGCTGGCCGCTGGCGCCGGGTTCACCGCGGCGGTGGCCTCGGCCGCACGTACGCTGCACCGGGCCGGCGTGCCCGGTGACCCGGTCCGCGGCGCCGTGCCCGCCATGCTCGGCGCCACCTACCGGACCTGGCTGAGCCTCGGCCGCTATGGCGTGCAGTTCGCCTCGCCGCTGCTGGTCGCCGCGGTCCTCACGCCCGCGGTCGGCCGGGAACGGCGCCCCTGGACCCGCCGTCTCGCCGCCGCTTCACTGCTGCTCGGTCCCGGCCTCGCCAGCTGGTATGAGCACCGCCGCCGGCTGGACCCGGCCCGCTTCACGGCGGCGTCGATCGCCGACGACATCGCCTACGGCAGCGGCGTGTGGTTCGGCTCCGTTCGTCACCGCACTCTTTCCGCAATCCGTCCGGTCATCGCGGGCGGCCGTCCCTCCGATCGGAGCAGCACATGAGCAACGGATGGTTCGAGACGGTGGCGGTCGCCCAGCGCCGGGCCCGCAAGCACCTGCCGAAGTCGGTGTACGACGCGCTGGTCGCCGGCTCCGAGAAGGGCCTGACACTGGCCGACAACCAGACCGCGTTCGACGCGCTGGGCCTCGCGCCCCGCGTCGCCGGCCTGCCCGCCAAGCGCGACCTCGCCACCACCGTGATGGGCCAGTCGATCTCCCTCCCGGTGATCATCTCGCCGACCGGTGTCCAGGCCGTGCACCCCGACGGTGAGGTCGCCGTGGCCCGCGCCGCCGCCGCGCGGGGCACCGCGATGGGCCTCAGCTCGTTCGCGAGCAAGCCGATCGAGGAGGTCGTCAAGGCCAACCCGCAGACGTTTTTCCAGATGTACTGGGTCGGCACCCGCGAGCAGATGGCCGCGCGCATGGACCGCGCTCGCCGGGCCGGCGCGGTCGGCCTCATCGCCACCCTCGACTGGTCGTTCTCCAACGGCCGCGACTGGGGCAGCCCACACATTCCGGAGCGACTCACCTTCCGTGAGGCGCTGCGCTTCGCGCCTGAGGCGTTGACCCACCCTCGGTGGCTCGCCAAATTCGTCAAGACCGGACAAGTCCCGGACCTGCGCGTGCCGAACATGGCCGATGAGGGCAAGCAGCCGCCGACCTTCTTCGGCGCGTACTTCGAGTGGATGCAGTCCGCGCCGCCGAGCTGGGAGGACGTGGCCTGGCTGCGGGAAGAGTGGGGCGGCCCGTTCATGCTCAAGGGCGTGACCCGCGTCGACGACGCCCGCCGCGCCGTAGACGCTGGCGTCACCGCAATCTCGGTGTCCAACCACGGCGGCAACAACCTCGACGGCACCCCGGCAACGATCCGCGTCCTGCCCTCGGTCGCCGCCGCCGTCGGTGATCAGATCGAGGTCCTGCTCGACGGCGGCGTACGCCGCGGCAGCGACGTGCTCAAGGCCCTAGCCCTTGGCGCCCGCGCGGTGATGATCGGCCGGGCGTACCTGTGGGGGCTCGCCGCCAACGGTCAGAAGGGCGTGCAGAACGTGCTGGACATCCTGCGCGGTGGCCTCGACTCAGGCCTGCTGGGGCTGGGCCGCTCGTCGATCGGCGAGCTGCGGTCCGAGGACCTCGTCATCCCGCCGGACTTCACGCGCACCCTGGGCGCCTAACCCAACTGCCACGGGCCGAGGCGCTCGCCGCGCAGCAGCGTCTCGATGTCAGCGGCCACGGCCGGAAGCTCGCCCCGGCGGCCCGACGCCGCGCAGTGGTTCCAGAAATCGACGGCGTGCAGGAGGCGGTACACCGCGACGCGTTCGGCCCAGCCGGTCGGCAGCGGCCCATAGCCGCGCAGCAGTGCGTCGCGACGGCTGTCGTCGTCGCGGATCGCGTAATACTCGGTCTTGGCGAGATCGAGCATCGGATCCGCGGCGACCGCATTCTCCACGTCGATGCAGCCGGTGAGCGTGCACCGAACGCCCTCTCCGGCGACAAGCACATTGCCCTCGTGGAAATCGTTGTGACACAGCACCGGCTCGCGGCACGCCTCCAGCACGTCCGCGTGCCGCAGCGCCTGCGCGGAGACCGCCTCGCGCAACGCGGGATCGCCGCCGAGGTCGCCAAAACGCTGCAGCTTCTCGGCGAACTCGGCCTCCACGTAGGCGGTATTCGTCGGCTTCGGATCGTAGATGCCGGTCACGATGTACCCCCACCGGCCGCACCGGACCCGGTGCAGGGCCGCCAGCAGCGTCCCCATCTGCTCGTAGACGCGGCCGATGGCGGCCCCGGACAGCCGCCCGGCGACCGCGGACAGGGGCTCACCGTCGAGCAGGGTCAGCACGACGAACGGCATCGGCAGCGCCGGGACGCCTGCCGGTTCCGCGTGCAGCACCCGGGGAATGCCGGTGACGCCGCGCCGGGCCAGCTGCCGGTAGACGTACACCTCCTTGGCGAGCTTCCACCGCCACCGCTCCGTGTAAACCTTGACGATGACCGGGCGGACCTGTCCGTCCAGCCGCACCTCAAAGACCCGGACTACCTCACCGCCGGGCCGCGCCACCACCTCGGCCACGCGGCAGCCAGGCGCGACCGGCTGCAGGATCGCCTCCGCATTGGCAACCTGCAACCACGGGACCTGCACACGGAGAACATTACTTCGGCTTCCCGCCACCAGGCCCTTCCTTATAGCGATCCGCGTTGCGGAACAGCGCTGGAACTGGGCTGTCTGTGTGAACGATGCGTCCGCACGCGCGATGAAGGGCGGGGCGAAGACGGGCCCATCCTCGGTAGACCGCGGCAAAACCGGCAGCAAGCACCAAATGATCGTCGAGGACCACGGCATCCGGCTGGCCACGAT
The DNA here is from genome assembly GCF_022095675.1 of Dactylosporangium sp. AC04546. Lineage (GTDB taxonomy): Bacteria > Actinomycetota > Actinomycetes > Mycobacteriales > Micromonosporaceae > Dactylosporangium. The sequence goes on from NZ_JAHYSG010000058.1 coordinate 71,825, forward strand.
CACCACCGGCGGCAACCGCAACGACTGTCACCCAACTCATCCCGCTGATCGAGGCGATCCCGCCCATCCGGGGCAAGCGCGGGCACCCACTGCAACGACCCAGACATCTGTATGCCGACCGCGGCTACCACCACGACCCCTACTGGGACAAGGTGCGCCAGCTCGAGGTCACCCCGCACATCGACCGGCGCGGCACCGACCACGGTTCCGGCCTGGGCGTGCACCGCTGGGTCGTCGAGGCCACCTTCGCCCTGCTGCACTGGTTCCGCCGCCTGCGCGTCCGCTGGGAGATCCGCGACGACATCCATCAGGCCTTCGTCACCCTCGGCTGCGCCGTCATCTGCTGGCGACGACTCCGCACCCGTCCCTGCCAGGAGTCGTCAGGCGTGCAGGCTCAGGAAGGCGTGCAGGTCCAGGGCGAGAGCTTCGGGTTGCTCCCAGGCGCCGAAGTGGCCGCCGGCCGGCAATTCGGTCCACCGCCGGATGGGCAGGGACCGTTCGGCGAGACTGCGCAGCGGCTTGGTGGGGTCGCCGGGAAGGGCGGCGATCGCGGTCGGGGCAGTGACGGGGCCGCGGCCGAGGATCTCGCCGAGTGCGGCCGCGGTCTCGAAGTAGAAGCGCACGGAGGACACTGCGGTCTGGGTGACCCAGTAGAGGGTGAGGTTGTCGAGTACCGCATCGGCGCCGAGGGCCTTGTCGTAACCGCCGTCCGTCCAGGACTGGTATTTCTCCAGCAGCCAGGCGGCCAGGCCGGCCGGGGAGTCGTTCAGGCCGTAGCCGAGTGTCTGCGGTTTGGTGGTCTGCTGCTGGGCGTAGGCGCCTTCGCGCCGGGCCCACTCCTGCGCCTTGCCCAGGTAGGCCTGCTCCTCGATGGAGAGGGTGGCCGGGTCGAGGCCGAAGCTGTGCCAGAACGGCAGGTCGGTGATGTGCAAGGCCGCAACGTGCTCGGGGTGACGCAGAGCGATCAGCTCGCCGATCTGCGCGCCGCAGTCTCCGCCGTGCACGGCGTAACGTGTCAGGCCAAGGTGGTCCATGAGTTCGTTGAACCGGTCGGCGGCCTGGGGCGCGCTGCTGCCGGCGGTGTCCGGGCGCTGCGAGAAGCCGAAGCCGGGGATGCTGGGGACGATCAGGTCGAAGTCGTCGGCCAGCAGCGGCAGGATCTTCTCGAAGCGCAGGAACGAGTCGGGCCAGCCGTGGATCAGCAGCAGCGGCTGCTTGCCGCGGGTGCCGACGCGCACGAAGTGCAGCCCGTTGTAGGTGTAATGCGCAAGCCGGTTCAGCCGGGCTTCGGTCGCCCGCCAGTCGTAGCCGTCCGCCCAGCGTGCGACCAGTTCGCGCAGCGCCGAAGGTGCGGTGCCACGTGCCCAGTCGTCGGCGACGGCGTCGGCCCAGCGGGTGCGTTCCAGGCGTTCGCGCAGGTCGATCAGGGTGGGCTCGGGGATCTCGATGCGGAACGGGGTCACAGTGTCGGTCGCGTTCATGACTCCAGCCTGGCATCCATCGCGGAAGAGTAGCTTCCGCAATGCGTTGTACGATTTTTTTCGTGCCCGCGACCTCGGAGCGCACCTTGCGCCTGCTTACGCTGCTCCAGGCCCGGCCGGTCTGGTCCGGCCGGGAACTCGCAGAGCGCCTGGAGACCACCACCCGCACTGTGCGCACCGACATCGCGCGGCTGCGGGAGCTCGGCTACCAGGTCGAGGGCGTCCCCGGGATCGCCGGGGGCTATCGGCTGCGCTCCGGGGAGAACGTTCCACCGCTGCTGTTCGACGAGGACGAGGCCGTCGCCGTGCTGGTCGGCCTGCGCCAGATGATCAGCACGTCGACGATCGGGATGGACGCCGCGGCCGAGTCCGCCATCGGCAAGATCCTGCAGTTGATGCCCGCTCGCCTGCGGAACCAGGCCAGGGCGGTGGCGGAGTTCACCGACACCGAGGACGCGGGGCACGGCGTCGAACCCGAACTCATCCGCGCCCTGACCGCCGCCTGCCAGCAGCGCGTCCACACTCGCTTCGACTACCAGACCCGCCAGGGCCCGAGCAGCCGCCGCGAAGTCGAGCCCTACCGCGTCGTCAACGCGCGGCGCCGCTGGTATCTGCTGGCCTGGGACACCGACCGGCGCGACTGGCGCACCTTCCGCCTCGACCGCATGACCCTGCCGTCCTTCCACACCGGCGCCCAGTTCGAGCCACGCCCCCTGCCCAGCGGGGATCCCGCAGGATACGTTCTGGCTCGCCTGAAGCTCATACCCTGGCCCTATCAGGCCTGGGTGATCGTCGACGCACCGGCATCAGAACTCGTGGACCGGCTGGCCCCCAACGCTGTGATCGAACCCATCAGCGAGCGCACCTGCCGCGTACGGCTTTCGGCCGACTCGCCCCGCCTGCTCGCCCCCTGGCTCGGCCGGCTCGAGGCCGACTTCACCTTCGCCGACCCCGAACGCGACGCAGACCTCGTCCACGAGATCGACCGGGTCCGCGGTCACTTCACTCACGCACTGGACTGCACGCCGACAGCGCGAGCAACGGGTCTGAGTCGAAAATGAACGTCAGTGGATCGGGTCAGTGGATCGGGTCGAGGGTGACTTGGTAGCCGAGTTGGTTGAGTTGGCCGATGAGTCGCCTGGCGTTCCTGACCGGATCGATTCGGGTGAGGAAGTGGGCAGTGCCGAGGTCGTGGTAGTCGGTGTCGTTGGTGATCATGTGCCAGGTCGCAATGAGGATGCTGTGGCCGACGGCGACGACGGCGCGTTTGGTGCCGCGTCGGCTGGCGATGCGCCGATAGCGGGCTTGGAGGTAGGTGTCTTTTGCTGCGGCCGGCCGCGGCGGCGGCTTCACCGAGGGCGCCGCGGAGCCATGGATCGCCTTTGCGGGTGGCGCCGCCGTGGTGTTTCCCGGCGGATTCATGGTTGCCGGGACACATACCGGCCCAGGATGCGAGGTGGCCTGCGGTCGAGAACCGGGTCATGTCGGCGCTTGTCTCCGCGATGATGACCTGGGCGGTGCGGAGACTGACGCCTCGGATGGTGTCGAGCCGTTCGATGATGTGTTGAAACGGCGCGATCTCCTGGTCGATCCGGGTGCTGAGGGCCTCGATCGTTGCGGTGGTGGCGTCGATGCGGTCGAGCATGGCGCGACAGATGAAGGCGTGGTGGTCGCTGAACTGCCCGACGATCGCGTCACGCAGAGCCGCGATCTTGAGGCGCATCCTGGCTCTGGCGAGATCGGCGAGGACGTGTGGGTCTCGTTCGCCGGCGATGAGTGCCTCGATCATGGCGCGGCCGGAGATGCTGAGGGTGTGGGAGGCGACGGTGGACAGCTTGATGCCCGCGTCCTCGAGGACCTTCTCGAGGCGCTGGATCTCCCGGGTGCGTTCCTGGACGAGGGTGGTGCGGTAGCGGGTGAGGTCCCACAGCCGGCGGATCTGCGGCGGCGGGACGAAGCTCGGCCGGACGAGGCCATGCTCGATCAGCCGGGCGATCCAGGCGGAGTCCGCGACGTCGGTCTTGCGACCCGGGATGTTGCGCATGTGCCGGGCGTTGAGCAACTGCACCTCGAACGCGTCCTCAAGCAGGTAGTAGACCGGCTTCCAGTAGTCGCCGGTCGCTTCCATCCCGACGACGGTGACCGCGTTGTCCCGTAACCAATCCCGAAGCTGCAACAGCGCCAGTGTCGTCGTCGCGAAGGTCCGGACCTCTTGCTTTCGGCGTCCGCGTTCGCCGGGGATTCGCAGACAGGCCTTGAGATCGGCTTTGCCGATGTCCAGCAGACGTCACATGCGCGGACCCGGCATCATGAACCCGCCGCGGATCCGGAGCACGATCATGCCCACGTCTGTGCCGATGACCAAGTCTGGGTCGAAGTCGCAGTAGACGATGTTGCCTGCGACGACCTCCTCGCGGCCGCCCTGCTCGCTCGTGATCCATCCGGCTCCGTGGGTTACGAAGAGGCCTTCCCCGTCGTCGTCACCCTTGGCTCTGGCCAGCTCCGCCCCTGGTGCCAGCGTAAGAGACGCGATCGACACGCCGACCGGAAGATGGATGAATCGGCAACTGTCACGTTGGCGGCTCCCGGAGGGCGCGCATTCGGTCGGTCATTCGGACGACCCTGGCCACGGCGAGATCGTACGGCCACCTCCCCGCCCAGAGGCTGCACCACACGCAGACGGTCGTCCGCTCATGCGACCCGTTGTCAACGACGCAAATGGTCTTGGCGCACGGATGTCTGTCGCCGTCCGTGCAGGCCCGTGACTTGGTATCCGGCGCAGTCCGTGCGTGCTGCTGGCCGGAGTGGCCTGCCCGCATCTGGTGTCCCCTGGCACGATGTGGGACGCAGGAACCTTTGTGCGCTTCCTACGCTGTCGCCATGATCGAACGTTTGCGGCGAGAGACGGCGGAGCAGCAGGCGGCGGTCGCCGCAGGGACGTTGTCGCCGGACGAGGCGTACGCGCTGACGTTCTTCCCGCCGATGTTTGTCGTCGCGGTTGACGCGGCCCTGGAGCCATACGAGCAGGAGATCGCGAGCCTGGATTCCCCGACGGACGAGGCCGTGTGGGTTGCGGTCGAACGGGTCGTGGTCACGCTCAACGGCATCGACCTGGCGTTCGGTCAGCGCATCGAGACTATGACCCGGAGGAGCTGAGCGGATACATCGAGGATGTCCTCGCCGAGGCCGGCATCGACGTCGAGGCGTTGCTGGAACGAGGTGGCCTTGACGTAGCGGCCGGCGAATGGCGCGACTGGTGATCAACACCGGCCCGCTTCATCGGGTGAGCACACATGCCGCAGTTGGTGCACGGCGGGTCGGCACAATGATCGTCACGGAAGGTGACTGGTCCGGCGAGGTCGCGGCTTCCGGTCCTGCCGATGAACGTGCGTCGTCAGCGCTGGCTCACGACGAGCCCTTCAACGTGCGGCAGCGTCAGTAAG
>NZ_JAHYSG010000059.1 GCF_022095675.1 Dactylosporangium sp. AC04546
ATCAATCAAGGGCTGCACCCTCGATCAGCCGGGGCCGATGCCGACCGACCCAAGGTTAAAGATCAAGTTAGGTGGTGTAGTCGGCGATGCGGCCCAGAATGCCGTTGAGGAAGCGGGGGCTGTCGTCCGTCGACAGCGTCTCGGCCAGCTCGACGGCCTCCGTGATGGCCACCGGGTTGTCGATCTCGTCGTTGTACAGCAGCTCGTACACCGCGATCCGGGCCAGGTTGCGGTCCACCACCGGCATCCGCTCCAGGGTCCAGCCCTCGGCGTAGCTCGACAGCAGCTCGTCGATGCGGGCCGCGTGCGCCTCCACACCCTCGACGAGGCGGACCGTGTAGGGCAGGTACGACGGCTTCGGCTCCTCGAGGTTGGCCACGTAGGCCGTGAGGACCGACCCGCGCGGCTCACCGCGCAGGTCGGCCTGGTAGAGCACGTCGAGGGCGCGCTTGCGGGCCTTGCGCCGCGCGGTCATCTGCGCGGTGACGTCGCCCCCAAGGAAAGAGTTCACGCCCGGCCCAGGTAACGGCTGTCGCGGGTGTCCACCTTGATCTTCTCGCCGGTGGAGATGAACAGCGGGACGTTGACGGTCGCGCCGGTCTCCACCGTCGCCGGCTTGGTGCCGCCGGTCGAGCGGTCGCCCTGCAGGCCGGGCTCGGTGTACGTGATCTCGAGGATCACCGACGTGGGCAGCTCGATGTACAGCGGCGCGCCCTCGTGCGTGGCGACGATCACCTCGGCCTCGGGGAGCAGGAAGTTGCTCGCCTCGCCGACGGTGCCGCCGGGGACGGTGATCTGCTCGTACGTCTCCAGGTCCATGAAGACGTAGTCCTCGCCGTCGAGGTAGAGGTACTGCATCGTGCGCTTGTCGACGGTGGCGGTTTCGACCTTGGTCCCGGCGTTGAACGTGCGGTCGACCACCTTGCCGGAGAGCACGTTCTTCAGCGTGGTCCGCACGAACGCGCCGCCCTTGCCCGGCTTGACATGCTGGAACTCCACGACGGTCCAGAGGTCGCCGTCGAGGTTGAGCACCAGGCCGTTCTTCAGGTCGTTCGTGGTTGCCATGTGGATTGACGTCACTTTCGTCGAATGGTCCGCGGCGTCCGCCAGCGGAAAAAGGCCCGGTGAAGTGTACCGGCCGCACCAACTGCAAACCGAACCAGCATACCGGCCACCAGAGGCTGTGTTCACCCTGACGTTTCCATCGAGACATCTGACTCTGCCAGCGTGCCCGGGTGGGACGACCGGAACTCACCGTCAACCGTACCCTCGGCTTTGCCGGCGCGATCGCGATCGCGATCGGCGGCCTCGCCGCGGGCGCGCTGCCCCAGCGCGACCCGTTCGAGCACTGGCCGGTGGTGCGGGAGTTACGGGCGTTCCCGTTGCTGGGGGTGGCCGGCACCTATCTCGGCCTGGCCCTGCTGTGCGGCGCCTGGCTGCGGCTGCGCGCGACGCTCGACGAGCAGAGCCCCGGCGACATGATCAAGACCCTGCTGTGGTGGGGGGCGCCGCTCGCGCTCACCCCGCCGATGTTCAGCCGTGACGTGTACAGCTACCTCGCGCAGGGCGCGATGGTCGCCGACGGCCTCGACGCCTACAAGTTCGGCCCGTCGAGCCTGGGCGGCCCCCTCGCGGCCAACGTGCCGCCGATCTGGCAGGACACCCCGGCGCCGTACGGGCCGGTGTTCCTGCGCGCCGCCGCCGGCGTGGTCGAGGTGACCGGCGACCACGCGGTGTACGGCGTGTGGGGGCTGCGCATCGTCGCCCTCGCCGGGGTCGCGCTCGTGGTCGTGTGCCTGCCGGGGATCGCGGAACGGTTCGGGGTGCCGCCGCAGCGCGCGCTGTGGTTCGGCGCGCTGAACCCGCTGCTGCTGCTGCACCTCGTCGCGGGCGTGCACAACGACGCGGTGATGGTCGGGCTGATGGCCGCCGGGCTCTACTGCGCCGCCAAGCAGCGCCCGATGCTCGCCACCGCGCTCATCGTGGCCGCCGCGCTCATCAAGGTGCCGGCCGCGATCGCGCTCATCGCCGTCGTGGCGCTCGCCCCGACCAAGATCCTGCGCATCGGCGTCGCCGGCGCGGGCGCCCTGCTCTCCCTGCAGCTGGCCGCGGACCTCGGCCTGGGCTGGATCGGCGCGCTGAAGACCCCCACCACCGTGCGCAACGGGCTGTCGTTCAGCACCGACATCGCCATGCTCGTCGGGGAGGCCGGCTGGCCGGGGGCTACGCAGGCGATCCGCACGGTGGCGCTCGGGCTGGGCTGCCTCATCGCCGCCTGGGCGCTGCTACGGTCCCCCAACCCGGTCGCGGGCGTGGGCATCGCGCTGGCGGCGATCGTCCTGTTCGGCCCGGTGGTGCATCCGTGGTACCTGCTGTGGCCCATCGTCCCGATCGCCGCGGGCCTGCGACGGGTGCCACCGGCCGCGGTCTGGGGCTGCGTCGGGCTCTCCCTGTTCCTGCTGCCGGGCGGCGCCCCCGGCTACCCGGCGGCGGTCGTCGCCGCGGTCATCGGCACCGTCGCCGGGCTGCTCTACCTGCGGCTGCGCCCGCCGGTCCCGGCCCTGGTCCCGGTCGCGTGACCTCCGCCTCGCGCCGCCGCACGGCCGCCGAGCCGCGCCCATGGTGACGGGCCTCTCCGCCTCGCGCCGAGCCGCGCCCATGGTGACCGGCCTCTCCGCTTCGCGCCGGACCGGCTACCTCGTCGTGACGTCCTCGTAGGCCTCGGCGAGCAGCTCGTCCGACGGCCCCTCCAGGGTGCCCGGCACGCCGAGCCCGTCGAGGACCACGAACCGCAGCATCGACCCGCGGGCCTTCTTGTCGACCCGCATCGCCGCGTGCAGCTCCGGCCACGCCGCCGCCGGGTAGCTCACGGGCAGCCCGAGCAGCTCCAGGATCGCCCGGTGCCGCGCGCCCACCTCCGGCGAGAGCCGGCCGGTGAGCCGCCCCAGCGCCGCGGCGTAGACCAGCCCCACGCTGATCGCGTGTCCGTGCTTCCAGCGGTACCGCTGATGACGCTCGATGGCGTGGCCGAGGGTGTGTCCGTAGTTGAGGATCTCGCGCAGGCCCGCCTCGCGCAGGTCGGCCGAGACCACGCGCGCCTTCACCGCGATCGCCCGCTCGACCAGCTCCGGCAGCACCGTGCCGCGCGGGTCGAGGGCGGCGGCCGGGTCGGCCTCGATCAGGTCGAGGATGCCCGGGTCGGCGATGAACCCGCACTTGACCACCTCGGCCATGCCGGCCCGCAGGTCGTCCGCGGGCAGCGTGTCGAGGGTCGCCAGGTCGCAGACCACGCCGACCGGCGGGTAGAAGGCGCCGACGAGGTTCTTGCCGGCGGCGGTGTTGATGCCGGTCTTGCCGCCGACGGCCGCGTCGACCATGCCGAGCAGGCTGGTCGGCACCTGCACCAGCCGCACGCCGCGCAGCCAGCAGGCGGCGACGAACCCGGCCAGGTCGGTGACCGCCCCGCCGCCGACGCCGACGACCGCGTCGGAGCGGGTGAACGCGGCGGCGCCGAGCTCGTCCCAGCAGCGGGCGGCAACCGTGATGTCCTTGCCGGCCTCGGCGTCGGGCAGCTCGATCGGCAGCACCCCGAACCCGGCCGCGCGCAGCGCGTCCAGCACCGCGGTCGCGTGGTCCAGCACGGGGCCGGCGTAGAGCACGGCGACCTGGCTGGCGCCCTTGACGAGCGCCGGCACCCGGTCGGCGAGACCACGGTCGATCTCGACCGCGTAGTCCTTGACGTCGACGATCGTCACAGTCGGCCCGCCAGCTCCGCGGCGATCTCCTCCGGCTCGCGGCCGTCGGTCACCACCGTCACGGTCGCCACCTCCTCGTAGAGCGGGCGGCGCTGGTCGAGCAGGTACTTCAGGGTGGCCCGCGGGTTCATCGCGAGCAGCGGCCGGCCGGCGCCCAGCCCGACCCGGGACACGGCGTCGGAGAGCTCGACCGACAGGTACACCACGGTGTGCCCGGCGAGCACCGCCCGGGTCGCCTCGGCCAGGATCGCGCCGCCGCCGAGGGCGAGCACGCCGTCGAACGAGGACAGCGCGGTGGCGACCGCCTCGCGCTCCAGCTTGCGGAAGTGCTCCTCGCCCTCGTCGAAGAAGATCTCCGGGATCGGCTTGCCGGCCACCGCCTCGATGTCGGTGTCGACGTCGCGGAACGCGACGCCGAGCGCCTCGGCGAGCAGCCCGCCGACGGTCGTCTTGCCGGCGCCCGGCGGGCCGACCAGCACCGCGCGGGGCCTCATCGGATCACCAGGTGCTCGAGGTAGCCGTCACGGTTGCGGCGGATCTCGGCGACCGAGTCGCCGCCGAACTTCTCGAGCGCGGCCTCCGCCAGCACCAGCGCCACCATCGCCTCCGCCACGACGGCGGCCGCGGGCACGGCGCACACGTCCGAGCGCTGGTTGATCGCGGTCGCCGGCTCGCCGGTGGTGACGTCGACGGTCTGCAGCGCCCGGTTGAGCGACGAGATCGGCTTCATCGCGGCCCGCACGCGCAGCGGCTCACCGGTGGTGATGCCGCCCTCCAGGCCGCCGGCCCGGTCGGTGACCCGGCGCACCCCGTCGGGCGTGTTGATGATCTCGTCGTGCGCGACCGAGCCGCGGGAGCGCGCCTGGGTGAACGCGTCGCCGATCTCGACGCCCTTGATCGCCTGGATCGACATGAGCGCGGTGGCCAGCCTGGCGTCGAGCTTGCGGTCCCACTGCACGTGGCTGCCCAGGCCCGGCGGCACGCCGTAGGCCAGCACCTCCACGATGCCGCCGAGCGTGTCGGCGTCCTTCTTCGCGGCGTCGACCTCCTCGACCATCCGCGCGCTCGCCTCCGGGTCGAGGCAGCGCAGCGGGTCGGCGTCGATGCGCTCGAAGTCCTCGGGGTGCGGCACCAGGCCGGGCTTGGCGGCGACCGAGCCGAGCTCGATCACGTGCGAGACGATCTCCACGCCGAGGGCCTGGCGCAGCAGCGCCTTGGCGACGGCGCCGACGGCCACCCGCGCCGCGGTCTCCCGCGCGCTGGCCCGCTCCAGGATCGGGCGGGCGTCGGTGTGCCCGTACTTCTGCATGCCGGCGAGGTCGGCGTGCCCCGGGCGGGGCCGGGTCAGCGGCGCGTTGCGGGCCTGGGTGGCCAGCAGCTCGGGGTCGACCGGGTCGGCCGCCATGACCGTCTCCCACTTCGGCCACTCGCTGTTGGCGACGCGGATGGCGACCGGGCTGCCGAGCGTGAGCCCGTGCCGGAGGCCGCCGACAAACTCGACGACGTCCTGCTCGAAGCTCATCCGCGCGCCGCGGCCGTAGCCGAGGCGCCGACGGGCCAACTCTGCCGCCACGGACGCGCTCGTCAGCTCGATCCCGGCGGGGACGCCTTCGAGGATCGCGACGAGTGCCGGGCCATGGGATTCACCAGCGGTCAACCAGCGCAACACGTGGCAAGTCTGTCACGCCGCCGTCATCCGGCGGCGTACAGGGCCGCGCGCATCTCACCCACTGGCGCGGCCACGCCGGTGAACAACTCGAACTGGTCCGCGGCCTGCCACAGCAGCAGGTCGAGCCCGGAGACGATCGCGCACCCGGCGTGCTGCGCGGCCGCGGCCAGCGGTGTCGGCCACGGGTCGTAGATGGCGTCGAACACCACCGGGCGGCCTGACCAGTCGGCGGTGGCCAGGTGGTCGGCGGCCCCCTTCGGTACCGTCGAGATCACCACCGGCGCCGTGGCCGCCTCCGCCGCCTTGTCCCACGGCTCGCCGGCCAGGTCGACGTTGAGCGCCTCCGCCACCGGCCTGAGCTCGTCGGCCGCCTCCGGCCGGCGGGTGTAGATCGTGACGTCGGCCCCCAGGCTGGCCGCGGCCGCGATCGCCGCCCGCGCCGTGCCGCCGCCGCCGAGCAGGGCGAGCCGCGGCGTGCGGGACACGCCCGCCTCCAGCAGCGCGCGGACCATGCCCGGGGCGTCGGTGTTGTACGCGTGCCAGCCGTACGCCCGGCGCACCAGCGTGTTGGCGGCGCCGATCGCCTGCGCGAACGGGTCGACGAGCGCGGCGACCCGCAGCGCCTCCTCCTTGAGCGGCATGGTGAGCGAGAGCCCGGCCCACTCCTGGCCCAGCCCCTCGACCAGGCCTCGGAGCTCCGCCTCGCCGCATTCGACGGAGGTGTACCGCCAGTGCGTCAGACCGGCGGCCCGGTAGCCCGCGTTGTGCAGGACCGGTGAGCGCGAGTGGCTCACCGGCTTGCCCAGCACGGCCGCCCTTTTCTCAGTAGGCACCGTTCTTCTTCGCCGTCTCGATGTTGCGCAGGTGCTGCTGGTAGTCGTCGGTGAACGCCGAGTTCTTGTTCTTGTCGATCAGCACGAAGTAGAGCCACTTCTCGCCCGGCGTCGGGTTGAGCGCCGCGTTGAGCGCCTCCTTGCCCGGGCTGCAGATCGGGCCGGGCGGAAGGCCGGCCTGCCCGTACGTGCGGTACGGGTTGTTGGGGTCGGTGAGCTCGGCGGTCGTGAGGTTGTGCTTGCGCGGCTGGCCCTGCAGCTCGCGCCAGTAGTTGGTGGTCGAGTCGAACTCGAGGTTCATCGGCGGCTTCTTGTTGAGCCGGTTGTAGATGACCCGCGCGACCTTGGGCATGTCGGCGATCGTGCCGGCCTCTCCCTGCACCAGGGAGGCGTTGATCAGCGCCGTAAACGGCATGAGCTCCTTGCCCTGGGCGATGTTGACGAGGTCGAGCTCCTGGACCACCGACAGGAAGTGGGCGACCATCTTCTTCAGGATCGTGGTCGCGGTCTCCCCCGGCCCGAACTCGTACGTGTCGGGGAACAGGAAGCCCTCGACCGTCTTGTTGGCCGTCTTGCCGTCGGTGCGGTTGAACCAGAAGTCGGGCACGCCGAGCGCGATCGGGTCCTTGGCCGCGGCCGTGAACTCCTCGACCTTGATGCCGGTCTCCTTCGACAGCAGCTCGAAGGTGGCCTTCATCGTCAGGCCCTCCTGGATCGTCACCCGGTCGACCACTTTGTTCTTGGGGTCGGCGAGCGTCGTCAGGGCGTCGGCGGCGCGCATCTGCTTGCGCAGCTTGTAGAAGCCCGGCTGGATCTTCTTGCTGCGCTCCTCGTTCTTCTTCGCCGCTTCGACGAAAGCCTTGGTGCTCTTGACGACGCCGGCGTCGAGCAGCGTCTGGGCGATCTCCAGCGACGTCTGGCCGCTCTTGACCTCGACCGTCACCTCACCGGTGCCGCCGCCGTTGTAGTCGGGGGCGGCGAACAGGTCCTTGACACGGTCGATGCCCGCGTAGGCCCCGAACGCGAGACCGCCGATGACCAGCAGGCTGATGAAGAAGGCGAGGAAGGTCTTTCCACCGCGCCCCTTCTTCTTTTTCCTGGGGGGCGCGGAAGAAGCGCGGCGCCGGTGACGCGGCCGCTCCTCTTCCTCCCACGCCAGATCCAGCTCGTTCATCTGCACACTGCCTCCTGGCTGCTCAGCCGCGAACTGATCCGGCCCGTCGCGCGTCGAGCCACCCTTGCAGGATCTCCACCGCGGCCACCTGATCGACGACCGCCCGCTGGCGCCGTCCTCGGACGCCGCGCTCGGACAGCCTACGGGTTGCCGCCGCCGTGGACATCCTCTCGTCCGTGAGCAGGACGGGCACAGGCGCGGCCATTCGCCCGAGCCGATCCGCGTACTGCCTGATCAGCGCGGCTGCGGGCCCTTCCTTCCCGGCCAGGTTGATAGGCAGCCCGACGACGATCTCGATCGCTTCGTACTCCGCGACGTAGGCCATGATTTGCGACATGTCGGACGGGTCGGCCTCGTCCGTTCGCTGGTCGCGGGCGAGGGTGGCGACGGGGCTGGCGAGGATCCCGTCGGGGTCACACACGGCGACTCCGACGCGGACGCTGCCGACATCGACCCCGATCCGCCTGCCGCGGACCCACTCCCCTGTCACGCTAGGCACCCTAACCCTCCTGCCCCACCCCCAGGAGTCCTGGAGTCGTTGATCTAGCCGCTGCGTAGTTGGCTTCGCCCTGGATCGCGCCGATATGCCCGTTCGTCGACGGCCGGGTCACCCCGACTGTTCACCCTGCGTCACTCGATTCCCACCAGCCCCGCAGACCTCACCCGTTGGGCGAAGTTCCGGACATATACGTTATCCGCGCCCGGGCACTCGAACGCGCTCCATGATCAAGGGAAGCATCTGGCTGTCATAGCAACCAGATGCGTCCCATGATCATGGAGACGCGGGCGCGACCTCGGCCGACCGCCCGGACGGCGTTGCCCCGCCCCGTCGGGGACGGGGCGGGGCAACGGGTGGTGTTCGGGGCGCGCCGTCTTACAGCGCGCGCTCCACGGCCGTGAGGAGGGTCGGGGCGTCCGCCGCCGGGACGCCGCCGCCCTGGGCCAGGTCGGCGTTGCCGCCGCCGCGGCCGGACAGTGCCGTCTTCACCAGGGTGCCGGCGTTGAGGCCGCGGGACTTCGCCGCCGCGTTGAGGCCGACGACCAGGGAGGCCTTGCCGCCGGCGCGCGAGGTGACGGCGACGACGGCGGGGCGGTCGGCCGGGAAGCGGCCGCGGATCTCCTGGACCAGGGTGCGGACCTCGTTCGCCGACGTGCCCTCGGGGGCCTCGGTGCCCACGAACGCGACGCCGCCGATGTCGCGGGCCGAGTCGGCCAGGCCGGCGGCGCCGGCGAGGACGACCTGGGTGCGCAGCTTCTCCAGCTCGCGCTCGGCGTCGCGGAGCTGGGCGACGGTCTGCTCGACCCGGTCGGCGACCTGGTCGCCGGGGACGCGGAACAGCTCGGCGAGGCGGGACACCAGAACGTGCTCGCGGGCCAGGTGGCTGAACGCGTCGATGCCGACGAGGGCCTCGACGCGGCGGATGCCGGAGCCGACCGACGCCTCCGACAGGATCTTCACCAGGCCGAGCTGGCTGGAGCGCTCGACGTGCGTGCCGCCGCAGAGCTCGCGGGCGTAGTCGCCGACCTCGACGACGCGGACCTCGTCACCGTACTTCTCGCCGAACAGCGCCATCGCGCCGATCTTGCGCGCCTCTTCCTGCGTGGTGATGAACGCGTGGACCAGCAGGTCGCGCAGCAGCACCTCGTTGACCTGCTGCTCGACGTCGGTCAGCACGCTCTGCGGCACGGCGCCCGGCGTGTTGAAGTCGAACCGCAGCCGGCCCGGCGCGTTGAGCGAACCGGCCTGGGTCGCCGACTCACCGAGGAAGTTGCGCATGGTCTGGTGGATCAGGTGGGTCGCGGTGTGCGCCCGCGAGACCGCACGCCGCCGGTTGACGTCGATCTCGGCGAACGCCGCCTCGCCCGGGCGGACCTCGCCGGCGACGACCCGCGCGCGGTGCACGACGAGGCCGGGGACCGGCGACTGGACGTCGAGCACCTCGACCTTGCCGCTGCCGACCGTGATGAAGCCGAGGTCGGCGAGCTGGCCGCCGCTCTCCGCGTAGAACGGGGTCGCGTCGAGGACCAGCGAGACCTCCTCGCCCTCCCCGGCGACCTTCGCGCCGAGCAGGGAGCGGACCCGCGTCTCGCGGGCGACCTCGCGGTAGCCGGTGAACTCGACCGGGCCGCCCTCGTCGAGGGCCTGCCGGTACACCGAGAGGTCGGCGTGACCTGTTTTGCGCGCCTGGGCGTCGGCCTTGGCGTTGGCGCGCTGCTCGGCCATGAGCCGGCGGAAGCCGTCCTCGTCGACCTGGAGGCCCTGCTCGGCGGCGATCTCCAGGGTGAGGTCGATCGGGAATCCGTAGGTGTCGTGCAGCTGGAACGCCTTGTCGCCGGCGAGGACCTGGCCGCCCGTGGACTTGGTCTCGGTCACCGCGAGGTCGAGGATGGTCGTGCCCGCGTGCAGCGTCTGCAGGAACCGCTCCTCCTCGCCGTAGGCGTAGGAGGAGATGCGGTCGTACTCCGCGGCCACCTCCGGATACGACGGCGTCATGCAGTCGCGGGCGACCGGCAGCAGCACCGGCAGCGCCGGGCCCTCCTGCCAGCCGAGCAGCCGCATCGAGCGGATCGCGCGGCGCAGGATGCGGCGCAGCACGTAGCCACGGCCCTCGTTCGACGGGATCACGCCGTCGGAGATCACCATCAGCGCGGTGCGGACGTGGTCGGCGATCACGCGCAGGCGCACGTCGTCGGGGTGCGACTCGGCGGCCACGTGCGACACGGCCTGCCCGTAGCGCTTGCCGGTCATCTCGGCGGCCTTGCTGAGGATCGGGTTGACCTCGTCGATCTCGTAGAGGTTGTCGACGCCCTGCAGCATCGACGCGATCCGCTCCAGGCCCATGCCGGTGTCGATGTTCTTGTTCGGCAGGTCGCCGACGATGTCGAAGACCTCCTTCGAGCGCACGTTGGTGATCTCGTGCTGCATGAAGACGAGGTTCCAGAACTCGAGGAAGCGGTCCTCGTCGACCTCGGGGCCGCCCTCCTTGCCGTAGGCGGGGCCGCGGTCGTAGTAGAGCTCGGAGCACGGGCCGGCCGGGCCGGGGATGCCCATCGACCAGAAGTTGTCCTTCTTGCCGCGCCGGACGATCCGCTCGGCGGGCAGGCCGGTGCGCTTCCAGATGTCGATGGCCTCGTCGTCGTCGAGGTAGACGGTGGCCCAGATCCGGTCCGGGTCGAGACCGAAGCCGCCCTTGTCGACCGGGTTGGTCGACAGGTCCCAGGCGAGCTTGATCGCGCCTTCCTTGAAGTAGTCGCCGAAGCTGAAGTTGCCGTTCATCTGGAAGAACGTGCCGTGGCGGCTGGTCTTGCCGACCTCGTCGATGTCCGGCGTGCGGATGCACTTCTGCACCGACGTGGCCCGCTGGTAGGGCGGGGTGCGCTGGCCGAGGAAGAACGGCACGAACTGCACCATGCCGGCGTTGACGAACAGCAGGTTGGGGTCGTCGACGGCCGGCAACGGCGCCGACGGCACCACGGTGTGCCCGTTCGCCTCGAAGTGGGCCAGGAAACGGCGCTTGATCTCCGCGGTTCTCATCGGTGCTGCGGGCCTTCCGGGTAAAGGTCATCGTCCAGGGTCGAGCCGTCGGCGAACGCGGCTTGGATCTCGGCCTCGCGCTCGGCCATGCCGTCGCGCACGTCGGCGACGAAGTCGCGCACCGAACCGGCGATGCCGGCGGCCGAGTCACGCGCCGACGCGGCGATGCCCTGCGGGGTGAAGACCTGGGCCTTCTTGGTGATCGCGCGGACCACCAGCGCCCCGACGGCGAGTCCGATCCCGAGCCACAGCAAACGCCGCATGGCTCAACCTTTCTTTCGCTTCGAATGTGGCACGGGCGAGACGCCCGCGTCTTGGTCAGCCGTGCCGGCGGCGCTGCTTGATCTGCTCGCGCACCTCGGCCTCGTCCGCCTCGCGCCGGCGGTTGGCGGCGGCCTTGCGCACGCCGTAGCCGAAGGCGGCGACCTTCACCAGCGGGTTGGCCGCGGCGGCGCTGACCACAGTGGACAGGTTCGCAACGTTGGAGCTGATGTGCGACACGTTTTCGGTGATCGTGTCGATCCGCGCGAGCTGCATGTTGACGCCGTCGAGCGTGGTGTGGGTCTGCTGTAAGGCGACGTTGACGTTGTCGATCGTCATGTTGACCCGCTCCAGCATGGGCGTGGTCTGGTCCGCGGCGTCACGCAGCGCAGCGGTGGCGGCGTCGACGGTGTGGCGGAGCCGCAGGATCGGCACCGCGAGGACGCACACGAGCACGAGAAACGCCAGCGCCGCGATCAGCGCCGCCAAACCGCCCCAGGTCACGGTCACGCCGTTCCTCCTTTGCTCACTGGACGTGCGTCTCCAACGGAGGAAATCTACCCTCCGTGACGCATCGCCGCCTTTCGACCGGCCGTGTCGCTGGTCTTGGGAGAGACCGTAGGCCGGGGGTACGACAAGAATTCTGGCCTTACTCGCCGCCGCGGGTGCCGCCGGGGTCGTAACTGATCCGGTTGAAGACCTTGATCGTGGTCACCGCCAGTGGGCAGATGGCGGTCGGGCCGGGCGCCGGCGACTCGATCTCGCTCGGCTGCGGCTCGGCCGGCTGGCTCGCGGGCTGGCTGACCGGCGCCTTCGCGGTCGGCTTGCCGGTGGCGGCGGGCGGCGACGCGTTCACCGTCGGCCGGGTGCCCTTGACGTCGCAGACGGCGGCGCGGACCCACAGGTCCAGCACGTACTCGTCGCGCTGCCAGCAGGTCTCGATGCCGTCCACGCCCTCGGCCTGGCAGTCCGGGATGTCCCACTCGACCCAGCCCGCGTCGCGGAGCTTGCCGACGAACGCCCGGTTGGTCTCCTCGGGGCCGCGGGCGGACTCCCAGGTACGTTGCCGGGATCGGCATTCACCGATGCACCACCGGCTGCCGAGCGCGCCGTCGGTCGGGTTGCGGGCCGCCCACTCCGGCAGGTTCAGCTGGTCGAGCTCCACGAACACCGGGTCGCGGGTGAATTCTCGGATGATGAAGAACGCGGCCGGGGCGCTGACCACCGCCAGGACCAAGAAGATGATCGTGGCCATACGCAGCTGGCGTACCCGCTTGGCCTGGGCGCGCTGCAGCAGCCCGAACGGCGCGATCTGCGTCGTGGATTCCCAGTCGAAGGCGCCCGGGGTCGTCGCTGTGCCCCGGTAGGTGACCGGGTTCGGGTCGAAGCGGGCCAGGTCGACGAACGGCTTCGGCGGGGCCTCTCCGGGATGACCGCTCGGCCCCCCAGGGCCGCCGGGTCCGCCCGGGTGGCGGCCGCCGGGGCCGGGTCGGCCGGGGCCGGGCACGGTGGCGCGGCCGGGGGCGCCCCGGCCGCCGGGCGGGCCGCCCTGCGGGCCCGGCTGGCCCGGGGAGCGCGGGCCGCCGTGGGCGCCCGGGTGCTGGTCGCCCTGCGGCCCACGCTGCGAACCGGCACCGCGGTCCGAGCCGGCGCCATGTTGTGGACCGGCACCGCGCTGGGGGCCGGCGCCGTGCTGCGGGTCGCCGCCACGGTCCTGGCCGCTACCGCGCTGGGGGCCGGCGCCGTGCTGCGGGTCGCTCCCAGGGCCCTGGCCGGGAGCGCCGGGGCGGAGGCCGCCCGGGACGGTCGCACGGCCGCTGCCCTGGACGTCGCGGCGGCCGGCGGTGGGCTCGGCGGCGCCGTGGCGGCCCGCGGGCTCCGCGCGCCGGCCGGGACCGTCGCCGTCGGGAGCCCCGGGACGGCCGCTGGAGGGCGACTCCTGGCGCCAGGGCTCGGCGGCCCGGCGGCGCCCGGACGGCGACTCATCATCCGGGTTCGCGCGGCGGCGCCCGGACGGGGACTCATCGTCGGGGAGCGCCCGACGCCGGCCCGACGGCGACTCCTGCTCGGGCAGCGCACGACCACGGCCCGACGGGGGCTCATCGTCGGGTACGGCACGACGCCGGCCCGACGGCGACTCCTGCTCGGGCAGCGCACGACCACGGCCCGACGGGGGCTCATCGTCGGGTACGGCACGACGCCGGCCCGACGGCGACTCCTGCTCGGGCAGCGCACGACCACGGCCCGACGGGGGCTCATCGTCGGGTACGGCACGACGACGGCCCGACGGCGACTCCTGCTCAGGGAGCGCACGACCACGGCCCGGTGGGGACTCCTGCTCGGGCACAGCACGACCACGGCCCGGTGGGGACTCGTCGGGAGCGGCGTGGCGACGGCCGGACGGCGACTCGCCGGCCTCGTCGGGAGCCGCATGGCGGCGCCCGGACGGCGACTCGAACGCCTCCTCCGCGCGGCGACGGCCCGACGGGGACTCAAAGGCCTCGTCCACCCGGCGGCGGCCACCGGACGGCGACTCGAACGCTTCCTCCGCACGGCGGCGGCCCGACGGCGACTCGAACGCCTCTTCGGCGCGGCGGCGGCCGGACGGCGACTCGTACGACGGATCCCCGGCCGCGCGACGGCGGCCCGACGGCGACTCCTCCGGGCGCGGCGGCCACACCGGGACGGCCGGCGGCTCGGCGGACGGCGTGCGCTGGTCGGGCACGCTCGCCCGGCCCGGACCGGCGTCCGGGGCAGCCGGACGACCTCCGGAGGCCGCGGCACGCCCGGACAGTGCGTCGGAGATGCCCGTGCGGCCTGTCGGGCGGCCGGCGGGAGGCTCGGCCGCGTCCGGAGCGCCACCGCGCCGGCCCGGGGCAGGCTCCGACGCGGGAGGCGGCGGAGGGGCGGCCGGAGTACGCCAGGCCTGCGTCGGCTCGGGCGCCGCAGGAGCACGCCGCCCCTGGGACACATCCGGCGGTGTGGGCGCGGCCGGGGCACGCCACGCCTGCGTCGGCTCGGGCGCCGCGGGAGCACGCCGGGCCTCGGCCGCGTCAGGCGCCGCCGGAGCCCGCCGCCCCTGAGGCAAGTCAGGCGCCGCCGGAGCTCGCCGACCCTGGGGCAAGTCAGGCGCCGCAGGCGCCCGCCGGCCCGGGGGCGCGTCAGGCGATCCGGGAGCCCGCCGGCCCGGGGGCGAGTCAGGCGACCCGGGAGTCCGCCGGCCCTGGGAGGCATCGGGGGCGGCGGGAGCGCGCCAGGCCTGCGTCGGCTCGGGCGCCCGCGGCTGCGGCGGCGGCGGGTTCACCTGATCGAGGACGTCGCGCTGGATCGGGGGCGGCCCGCCGTAGCTCAGGTCCGGGGCGTCGTCGCCGCGGGTGCCGCGCAGGTCCGCCAGCCAGCCCAGGTCCTCGTCGCTCGGGCCTTCTTCGGCCTTGCCGCGGCCGCGCCGCTTCTTGGCCTCGTCTCGACCCGAAGTCACCGGTGCCGCTCCTCCGCGCTGCTCGTGTCCGGGGCGGCGGCCGCGTCGGTGGCCGCTCCGGTCCCCCGCACGATACGCCGCAGTTTCGGCAATCGTTCCGCCACCGCGCGCTCTGCGCCATGGCCCGTCGGGCGGTAGTACTCCCGGTCGCCGAGCCCCTGCGGCGCGTACTGTTGCGTCACAACGCCTCTGGGGTCGTCGTGGGGATATTTGTACCCTTGGCCGTGCCCGACCCGGGCCGCCCCCTTGTAATGCGAATCGCGTAAATGCGCGGGGACCGCACCGCCGTGGCCCGCGCGGACGTCCGCCATCGCGGCGCCGATCGCCGCGACGACCGCGTTGGACTTCGGCGCGAGGGCGAGGTGGATCACCGCCTGGGCCAGCACGATCTGGACCTCGGGCAGGCCGACGTACTCGACCGCGTGGGCGGCGGCGGTCGCGACCGGCAGGGCCGTGGGGTCCGCCATGCCGATGTCCTCGCTGGCCGAGATCACCATCCGGCGCGCGATGAAGCGCGCGTCCTCGCCGGCGCTGATCATGCGGGCCAGGTAGTGCAGGGCGGCATCGACGTCGGAGCCCCGAATGCTCTTGATGAACGCGCTGACCACGTCGTAGTGCTCGTCGCCGTCCCGGTCGTAGCGCAGCGCCGCGACGTCGACCGCCTTCTCCGCGGTGACCAGGTCGACCTCGGTCAGGTCCTGCGCGAGCGCGGCCCCCGCCGCCGCCTCCAGCGCCGTGAGCGCCTTGCGGACGTCGCCGCCTGCCAGCAGTACCAGATGATCCTCCGCCTGCTGAGCGAGCGTCACGGCGCCGTCGAGCCCGCGCGGATCGGTGACCGCCCTGCGCAGGAGCGAGCGGACGGCCTGCTCGGTCAGCGGCTGGAGGGTGAGCAGCACGCAGCGGGAGAGCAGCGGCGAGATCACGGAGAAGTACGGGTTCTCGGTGGTCGCGGCGAGCAGCGTGACCGTGCGGTCCTCGACCGCGGCCAGCAGCGAGTCCTGCTGGGTCTTGCTGAAGCGGTGGACCTCGTCGATGAACAGCACGGTGGGCGGGCCGCCGCGGCGGCGCTCCTTGCGGGCCGTGTCGATGACGCCGCGCACGTCCTTCACGCCGGCCGACAGGGCCGACAGGGCGACGAAGCGCCGGTCGGTGGCGCCGGCCACCAGGTGCGCGATCGTGGTCTTGCCGGAGCCGGGCGGGCCCCAGAGGATCACCGACATCGGCGACGCCCCGCCGACCAGCTGGCGCAGCGGCGCGCCCGGCGCCAGCAGGTGCTCCTGCCCGACCAGCTCGTCGAGGGTCGCCGGGCGCATGCGCACCGCGAGCGGCGCGTCGTGCGCGACCGTGTCGAAACCGCCCGTGACCGCGGGATCACCGCTGCCCACCGACGACTGCACCTCGAACAACCCGTCCACGGCCCCCGACCCTACAGTCGGGGGCCGACTGGCAGGTAACCGCTCAGTTCGAACGCTCGACCGGGATGGTGACGGCGTGCGGAACAGGAGCTTTCGGCTTGGCGTCGACGCCGGCCTCGGCCCGCTGCTCCGGGGTGATCGGGGTGGGCGCGCCGGTCAGCGGGTCGTAGCCGCCGCCCGTCTTCGGGAAGGCGATGACCTCGCGGATCGAGTCGACGCCGGCGAGCAGCATGCAGATGCGGTCCCAGCCGAAGGCGATGCCGGCGTGCGGGGGCGGCCCGTACTTGAACGCCTCCAGCAGGAAGCCGAACTTGTCGGCGGCGTCCTCGGCGCTGATGCCGAGCACCTCGAAGACCCGCTTCTGCACGTCGGCCCGGTGGATACGGACCGAGCCGCCGCCGATCTCGTTGCCGTTGCAGACGATGTCGTAGGCGTAGGCGAGGGCCTCGCCCGGCGACTCCTCGAACCGCTCGATCCAGTCGCGGTTCGGCGAGGTGAACGGGTGGTGCACGGCCGTCCAGCCCTTGGCGCCGCCGCCGGTGCCGCCGGCCTCGGGGTCGGTGGGCTCGAACATCGGCGCGTCGACCACCCAGCAGAACGCCCAGGCGCTCTCGTCGACCAGCTTGGCCCGCTTGGCGATCTCGATGCGGGCCGCGCCCAGCAGCTCCTGGGCCTCGCGCCGCTCGGCCGCGGCGGCGAAGAACACCGCGTCGCCCGGCTTGGCGCCGACGGCGTCGGCCAGGCCGGCCAGGTGCGCCTCGGAGAGGTTCTTGGCGACCGGGCCGCGCGGCTCGCCGGTCTCGGCGTCGAGCACGACGTAGGCCAGGCCCTTCGCGCCGCGCGCCTTCGCCCAGTCCTGCCAGCCGTCGAGCTCCTTGCGGGTCTGGGCGGCGCCGCCCGGCATGACGACCGCGCCCACGTAGCCGCCCGCGTCGATGGCGCCGGCGAACACCCGGAACTCGGTGCCGCGCAGGTACTGCGTGAGCTCGGTGAGCTCCACCGAGTAGCGCAGGTCGGGCTTGTCCGACCCGTACCGCGCCATCGCGTCGTGCCAGCTCAGCTTCGGGATCTCGCCGGCGATCTCGTGCCCGGCCAGGTCGGACCACAGCGCCCGCACGATCGCCTCGCCGAGCTCGACGATGTCGTCCTGGGTGACGAACGACATCTCGATGTCCAGCTGGGTGAACTCCGGCTGGCGGTCGGCCCGGAAGCCCTCGTCGCGGTAGCAGCGGGCGATCTGGTAGTACCGCTCGAGGCCGCCGACCATGAGCAGCTGCTTGAACAGCTGCGGCGACTGGGGCAGCGCATACCACGTGCCGGGCTGCAGGCGCACCGGCACCAGGAAGTCGCGGGCGCCCTCGGGCGTCGAGCGGGTCAGCGTCGGGGTCTCCACCTCGACGAAGTCCCGGTCGGCGAGCAGGTTGCGGGCGATCTGGTTGGCCCGGGAGCGCAGCTTCATGGCCTTGTGGGGCCCGGAGCGACGCAGGTCGAGATAGCGGAAGCGGTACCGCACGTCGTCGCTCGCGGCGTCGCCGTCGTCGACGGGCAGCGGCAGCGGCGCGGCCTCGGACAGCACCTCCAGCGCGGAGGCGACCACCTCGACGTCGCCGGTGGGCAGGTCGGCGTTCTCGTTGCCGGCCGGCCGGGCCCGCACCTCGCCCGTGACGAGCACGCAGTACTCGTTGCGCAGGGCGTGGGCGGCCGCCATCTCCTCGCGGAACACGACCTGGACCACGCCGGAGGCGTCCCGGAGATCCACGAAGATCACGCCGCCGTGGTCGCGGCGGCGGGCCACCCACCCGGCCAGCGTCACGGTGGTGCCGGCGTCGGTCCCCCGCAGGGTGCCGGACTCATGGGATCGGATCACAGGGTCTCCTTCGGCGAACTACGCAAGACGGCCCATTCTTTCACTGCAGGGTCGGCGCCATGTCCTCGGCCGGGGGGTTCCACCCGGCGCTGTCCGCGGCCGCCTGCTCGCCGGAGCGGATGTCCTTGACCTGGTCCGGAACGTCGCCGTTGGCCGGGAACCAGACGTACGGGATCCCGCGGCGCTCGGCGTAGCGGATCTGCTTGCCGAGCTTGGCCGGCACCGGCGCGACCTCGGTGGCGATCCCGCGGGCGCGAAGGGCGGCCGCGATGCGGTTGCTGACCGGCCGGTCCTCGTCGTTCCACAGCGCCACCAGCACCGCCGTCGGCACCGGCCGGGAGGCGGCGATCGCGTTCTCCTTGAACAGCAGGCCGAGCAGGCGGGAGACGCCGATCGAGATGCCGACGCCGGGGAACACGTCCTTGCCGGCGCTGGCGAGGTTGTCGTACCGCCCGCCGGAGCAGATCGAGCCGAACTGCTCGTAGCCGGCCATCTCGGTCTCGTACACCGTGCCGGTGTAGTAGTCGAGCCCGCGGGCGATCTTCAACGTGGCCTCGACCAGGCCGGGCGCGTGCTCGCGGGCGGTCTCGACCACCGCGACCAGCTCGGCGACGCCCTCGTCGAGCAGCGGGTGCTCCACGCCTAGGCCGCGCACGGCCGCCTCGAACGACGCGTCGGACGACCGGATCTCGGCGAGCGCGAGCACGGCCTTGGCCTGGGCGTCGGTGGCTCCGCCGCCGATGAGGGCGGCGTGGACCCGGTCCGGGCCGATCTTGTCCAGCTTGTCGACCGTGCGCAGCACCTCGTCGGGCTCCGCCAGGCCCAGGCCGCGGTAGAAGCCCTCGCAGAGCTTGCGGTTGTTCACCATGATCTTGACGGCCGGGATCGGCAGCGAGCGCAGCGCGTCGCCGATGACCAGCGGGATCTCGGCCTCGTAGTGCGACGGCAGGGTGTCGCGGTCGACGATGTCGATGTCGGCCTGGAGAAATTCCCGATACCGTCCTTCCTGGGGCTTTTCTCCCCGCCAGACCTTTTGGATCTGGTACCGCCGGAAGGGAAACTGCAACCTACCGGCGTTTTCCAGCACGTATCGCGCGAACGGAACGGTCAGATCGAAGTGCAGCCCCAGGCTCGCCTCCTCGTCGCCCTCGGCGGCCTGGAGGCGGTGCAGCGTGTACACCTCCTTGGAGGTCTCGCCCTTGCGCAGCAACTGGTCGAGTGGCTCGACCGCGCGCGTCTCCAGCGAGGAGAAGCCGTAGAGCTCGAAGGTGCGCCGCAGCCGGTCCAGGACCTGCTGCTCGACGATGCGCTGCGCGGGCGTCCACTCCGGAAAGCCGGACAGCGAGGCGGAAAGGGACATCGGTTACCAGCCTTTTCGGGGAGCCTCGGCGGCCTCACGCAGGTACGGGTTGCGGGCACGCTCGCGGCCGATGGTGGTCTGGGGGCCGTGGCCGGGCAGGACGACGGTCTCGTCGGGCAGCGTGAGCACCTTGTCGCGCAGGCTCACGAGCATCTGGCTCATGCTGCCGCCCGGCAGGTCGGTGCGTCCGATCGAGTCGCGGAAGAGCACGTCGCCGCTGAAGCAGGTGCCCTCGCTGCGGAACATCACCGACCCGCGGGTATGGCCCGGCGCGTGGTCGACGGTCAGCTCGAGGCCGGCGATGCGCAGCACCAGGCCGTCCTCCAGGGGCGCCACGTCGTCGGGCTCGGTCCAGGTCAGGCGGCCGCCGAACAGGGCGGTGAGGTCGGTGCTGAGGCCCTTCGTCGGGTCCTTGAGCATCTCGCCGTCGTCCGGGTGGATGTACGCCGTGATGCCCCGCGCGCCGCAGACCGGCGTCACCGAGAACGTGTGGTCCAGGTGGCCGTGCGTGAGCAGGACCGCGGCCGGCTGGAGCCGGTGCTCCGCGAGCACCTCGTCGAGCCGGTCGACGACGCCGATGCCCGGGTCGATCACCACGCACTGCTCGCCGGGAGCCGGGGCGACGACAAAGCAGTTCGTCCCGAACGCCTCGGCAGGAAAGCCGGCGACGAGCACGCGGCGCTCCTCCCTGTCGATGTCCTGATTCCGGTCGCTGAAGACCTCGTAAACCCTATCCGGAGGTCAGGCACAGCGAACCGTGACCGGGCGGCGACCCGCATTCCGGGTTCTACCCGTACACTCTGGCGGGCGTGTGACGTGGCACCCAAATGTATTTTCCTGGAGGGGAGCACAGGTGGCTTCCAGTAAGGCCCGGCAGCGCGCTCTGGCGCGGGCGAAGACCGAGCGGCAGATCGCGCGACGAGCGGCCGCGGCGCGGCGGCGCCGCCAGTGGCAGGCCGGCATCGGCAGTGCGGTGGCGCTCGCCCTGATCGTCCTTGTGGTGATCTGGAAGACCGGCGGGTTCGAGCCCGAGCCGGTCCGCGCCTCGGAGTGCGCCTGGACCTCGGTGGAGGCGGGCTCGGGCATCGTCGACGTGGGCAAGCCGCGCACGAACGACATCGTCAAGAACGGTGTGAAGACGCTGACGATCTCGCTCGGCCAGGGCACCGTCACGGCGAAGCTCGACCCGAGCAAGGCGCCGTGCACGGTGGAGAGCCTCACCTACCTGGCCAGCAAGAAGTTCTTCGACAACACCACCTGCCACCGGCTGACCGACTCGATCCTGCAGTGCGGCGATCCGTCGGGCTCGGGCAGCGGCGGCCCGGCCTACCGCTTCCCGAACGAGAACGTGCCGTCGCCGGTGGTCGACCCTTCGGCCTCCGCCTCGGCCGACCCGTCGTCGACGGGCAACGCGCTCTATCCAGCCGGTACCCTGGCAATGGCGCACTCGTCCGAGCCGGACAGCAACGGCAGCCAGTTCTTCCTGGTCTTCAAGGACGTGCAGTACCCGGCCGACTACACGATCTTCGGCACGATCGTCGGCGGCCTGGACGTGCTGGCCAAGATCGGCGAGGCCGGCAACGACGGCAGCAACCAGGCCGGCGGCGGCAAGCCGAACCAGGACGTCAAGATCAGCTCGCTGACCGTCACCGACGTGGCGCCGGAGGAGCCGGCGGCCTCGCCGTCGGCGTCGACCTCGGGCAGCCCGTCGACCTCCGCCTCGCCGGCGGCGAGCGCCTCCAGCCAGTCGTAAGTCACCATCCCATCCCCGTTGAGCAAGGAGTACCGACCGTGACCACCAACCGGGACCGCCAGCGTGCCGCGGCACGTGCGCGGCTGGAGCGGGAGATGGCCGATCGCGCCGAGAGGTCCCGGCACCGCCGGCGCAGGAACACGACGATCGCCGTGGGCGCGGGCAGCCTGGTGGTCCTGCTCGGCGCGGCGTGGCTTGTGTACGCGCTGACCGGCAACGACAAGAAGGCGACCGAGGCGGGCGCCAACCCCTCGGCGTCCGCCACCCCGGCCGCCTGCACCTGGCTGCCGCTCGTCGACCCGTCGGCGTCGCCCAAGCCGGAGATCCCGAAGGAGGTCAAGGACGTCGGCACCCCGCCCACGTCCGGCGAGCCCCGCACCGGCACCCAGCTGATGACGCTCGACACCTCGGTCGGCAAAATCAAGATCGAGATGGACACCGCGCACGCCCCCTGCGCCGCGGCGAGCTTCACCTACCTGGCGAGCAAGCAGTTCTTCGACGGCTCGAAGTGCCACCGCCTGGTGACCTCGGGCATCTACGTGCTCCAGTGCGGCGACCCGTCCGCGACCGGCATGGGCGGTCCGACGTACCGCTACGCCGAGGAGAACCTGCCCACCGGCCGCCGCCCGGCGTACACCGAGGGCATGGTGGCGATCGCCAAGACGCAGGACCCGTCGTCGTCGGGCAGCCAGTTCTTCATCGTGTACAAGGACATCGAGTCCCTCCAGGCCGACTACACGGTCCTGGGCAAGGTCACCGAGGGCCTGGACCTGGTGAAGAAGGTGGCCGAGGCCGGCGCGGTCCCGGACGCCAACTCGCAGAGCGAGGGCGACGGCGCCCCGAAGACCGAGGTCAAGATCAATACCATGACGATCAGCCCGGCGCAGGGCTGACCCGAACGGCCTGACGGGCCGCGACCCTCCTCCGGGAGGCTCGCGGCCCGTCGCTGTTGGGTGGAACTTTCGCGGCGGGTTCACAGATCGATGGAGACTTCTGGCTGCCATGACGACCAGAAGGCGCCATCGATCATGGCGGCGCCCGACCGAGCACCCTCGGTCGACCGACCCACCGCTCTGGCGAGGTTTCGGTCGGTCGACCGACCTACTGCGCGCACAAGGTTTCGGTCGGTTCGGTCAGTCGACCGACCGGCTTCGTGGGTTCGGTCAGTCGGCCGACCTACTGCGCTCGCAAGGTTCAGTCGGTCGACCGACCAACCGCGCACACAAGGTTCTCCGTGGGTTCGGTCAGTCGACCGACCGGGTTCATGGGTTCGGTCAGTCGACCGACCAACCGTGCACACAAGGTTCTCCGTCGGTTCGGTCAGTCGACCGACCGCGATCGCGGGCTCGGTCAGTCGACCGACCAACCGTGCACACAAGGTTCTCCGTCGGTTCGGTCAGTCGACCGACCGCGATCGCGGGCTCGGTCAGTCGACCGACCAACCGTGCACACAAGGTTCTCCGTCGGTTCGGTCAGTCGACCGACCGCGATCGCGGGCTCGGTCAGTCGACCGACCGGCTTCATGGGTGCGGTCGATCGGTCGACCGACCTACTGCGCTCGCAAGGTTCAGTCGGTCGACCGACCAACCGCGCGCACAAGGTTCTCCGTCGGTTCGGTCAGTCGACCGACCGGGATCGTGGGTTCGGTCGGGCGACCGACCTACTCGGCTCGCTAGGTTTGGTCGGTCGACCGACCGAGCTCCGCACCTACGGATTCGATGGGCACGATGCCACTGCCGCCGCCAGTACAGGCGGCAACGGGCATGAGTCACACCGAGCGGGCCAGACGGCGTGGCGAGGGCGCAGACGGGTGGGCGCCCGCGAGCCCAGCCCTGCGAGCCACAGGAGATGCCCCGCGGGTCCCAGCCGTCGCGGTGGGCATCCCCGCGCGCCAGGTCGACCGAACGGTCGACAGAAGAGCAGCCGAACGGGCGGGCTCAGAGCAAGACGAACCCGCCGGCTCGAAGCAGGCCGAGCAGGGCGCTCAAATCGAGCCGGACGGCCGCCACCGTGGCCGTCCGGCCAAGGCGACGGGCGCCCGACGAGAGCGCGGGCGAGAAAGGGTCAGGCGCCGGACGTCACCCGGTACGCGTCGTAGACGCCGTCGATGCGGCGCACCGCGGCCAGCAAGTGGTTGAGGTGCTTCGGGTCGGCCATCTCGAAGCTGAACCGGCTGATCGCCACCCGGTCGCGCGTGGTCGTCACCGTCGCCGAGAGGATGTTGACCTTCTCGTCGGACAGGACGCGGGTCACGTCGGCCAGCAGCTTGTGGCGGTCGAGGGCCTCCACCTGGATGGCGACCAGGAATGTCGACGCGCTCGTCGGCTTCCAGCTCACTTCGAGGACGCGCTCCGGCTGCTCCTTCAGGTCGGCCGCGTTGGCGCAGTCGTCGCGGTGGACGCTGACGCCGCCGGAGCGGGTCACGAAGCCGAAGACGGCGTCGCCCGGGACCGGGGTGCAGCAGCGGGCCAGCTTGATCCAGACGTCGTCGACGCCGAGGACCTCGACGCCGGGGTCGGAGGCGCCGGTGCGGGTGCGGGCCGGGCGGGTCGGGATGGCGGTCTCGGCGATGTCCTCGACCGCGCCCTCCTCGCCGCCGTAGCCGGCGACCAGGCGCTGGACGACCGACTGGGCGGAGGCCTGGCCGTCGCCGACGGCCGCGTAGAGCGCCGCGACGTCGGCCAGGTGCAGCTCGCGGGCGATCGTCATGAGCGACTCGGAGGTCAGCAGGCGCTGCAGGGGCAGGCCCTGCTTGCGCATCGCCTTGACGATCGCCTCCTTGCCGGCCTCGATCGCCTCCTCGCGGCGCTCCTTGTTGAAGTACTGCCGGATCTTCGTGCGGGCCCGCGGGCTCTTGACGAAGCCCAGCCAGTCCTGGGTCGGGCCGGCGGTCTCCGACTTCGAGGTGAAGATCTCGATGACGTCGCCGTTGGACAGCGTGCTCTCGAGGGGCACGAGCTTGCCGTTGACCCGCGCGCCGATGCACTTGTGGCCGACCTCGGTGTGCACCGCGTAGGCGAAGTCGACCGGGGTCGAGCCGGTGGGCAGCGCGATCACGTCGCCCTTCGGCGTGAAGACGTACACCTCCTGGCTGGACAGGTCGAAGCGCAGCGCGTCGAGGAACTCGCTCGGGTCGCTCGCCTCGCGCTGCCAGTCGAGCAGCTGCCGCAGCCACGTCATCTCGTCGATGTGCGCCGGCGGGCCGGCGATCGTGGCGTTCTTCGTCTCCTTGTAGCGCCAGTGGGCGGCGATGCCGTACTCCGCGGTGCGGTGCATCGCGTAGGTGCGGATCTGCAGCTCGACCGGCTTGCCGGTGGGGCCGATGACCGTCGTGTGCAGCGACTGGTACATGTTGAACTTCGGCATGGCGATGTAGTCCTTGAACCGGCCCGGCACGGGCTGCCAGTTCGCGTGGATCACGCCGAGTGCCGCGTAGCAGTCGCGGACGGTGTCGACCAGGATGCGCACGCCGACCAGGTCGTAGATGTCGCCGAAGTCGCGGCCGCGGACGATCATCTTCTGGTAGACGGAGTAGAGGTGCTTCGGGCGGCCGGTCACCTCGGACTTGATCTTCGCCGCGCGCAGGTCGGTGGCGACCTTCTGGGTCACCGTGCGCAGCAGCGAGTCGCGCTGCGGGGTGTGCTCGGCGATCAGCCGGCTGATCTCGTCGAAGCGCTTGGGGAACAGCGTGCGGAACGCCAGGTCCTCGAGCTCCCACTTGATCGTGTTCATGCCCAGGCGGTGCGCGAGCGGGGCCAGGATCTCCAGCGTCTCCTTGGCCTTCTGCTCCTGCTTGGGGCGGGGCAGGAAGGTCAGGGTGCGCATGTTGTGCAGCCGGTCGGCGAGCTTGATGACCAGCACCCGCGGGTCCTTGGCCATGGCCACGACCATCTTGCGGATCGTCTCGGCCTTCGCCGCGTCGCCCAGCTTGACCTTGTCGAGCTTGGTCACGCCGTCGACGAGCAGCGTGACCTCACCGCCGAAGTCGACCTGCATGCGCTCGATCGTGTACTCGGTGTCCTCGATGGTGTCGTGCAGCAGCGCGGCGACCAGCGTGGTGGTGTCCATCCCCAGGTCGGCGAGGATGGTGGCGACGGCGAGCGGGTGCGTGATGTAGGGGTCGCCGGACTTGCGGAACTGCCCCTTGTGGAAGTGCTCGGCCATGTCGTAGGCCCGCTGGAGCAGGCGCACGTCGGCCTTCGGGTGGCTCGCCTTGTGCTGCGCGATCAGGGGCTCGAGGACCTCGCTGACCTGCGGGCTCTGCCAGGGCGCGTTGAACCGGGCCAGCCGGGCGCGGACCCGCCGGCCGGTCGGCGCGGCGCCGACCAGGCCCAGGGCGGCGCCGGTCATGGTGCTGGCCTCGGTCAGGTCCTCGGTGTCCTCCCCCGGGTCGCTGGCCGGGCGGCGGTCAGTCGCCCGGCGCTGCGGCGTCTCGGACTGGGCGGGCGCCACGGGGAACTGCAGCACAACGCCACCCGCCTCGGCCGTCTCCGGCTCGGGGGTCGTGGGCGTGTCCTGCCGCGGTTCATCCTGCACGTGGTCGACCGTACCCTCCATGGGGGGTGCGATGTCGCCGGTCACCGGCCGCTCCTCATCGCCGACAACGTAGGAACGCCAATCGTACCCGGCCCCGCTGACATTTCCGCGCAACAAAAGTGCCGCTCAGACGGTCAACAGGGCATGAACCGGACGTCCTTCCAGGCGCTGGCGGCCCGACAGGAACGAAAGCTCCAGGAACACGCTGAAGCCGCTCACCGTGCCGCCCGCCCGCTCGACGAGGCCGAGCGTGGCGGCCGCGGTCCCTCCGGTGGCGAGCACGTCGTCCACGACGAGCACCCGCTCCCCGGCGATGAAGGCGTCGGCGTGTACCTCCAGGGTCGCCTCGCCGTACTCCAGGGCGTAGGTGGCGGCCACCGTCTCCCGGGGCAGCTTGCCGGCCTTGCGCACGGGCACGACGCCCTTGCCGGTCGCGTAGGCCACTGCTGCGGCGATCACGAACCCGCGCGCCTCGATCCCGGCGACCACGTCGAACGTCTCCTCGCCCTGCTCGGCGATGACCGCGTCGATCGCCGCGGCGAACGCCGGCCCGTCGGCGAAGAGCGGCATCAGATCCTTGAACACGACGCCCGGCTTCGGGAAGTCGGGCACGTCGAGGACCTTGCTCGCGACCAGCTCGGAGATATCCACCCGCACTCCTCACACAAAACGGCACGGGCGCCGCGACCGCGACGCCCGTGCCAGTAAACCAAAGAGATCAGCGACGGCCGCTGCCGCCACCCGGCCGTCCACCGGCCCGCGGGCGCTTGCCGGCGCCGGGACGGGCCGCGGGACGCGCACCGGGGCGGGGTGCCGCGCCGGCGAGCTCCGGGTTGACCGGGCGCTCGGCCTTGGCGCCACCACTGCCGATCGGCACGCCGTCGCTGTCCACGGCGACCGTCGCCGCGCGCGCCTGCTCCTTGGCCAGCGCCGCCCGCCGGCCCGCGACCCGCTGGGCGTGCGCCCGCAGCCGCGGCTCGCGCGACTTGAGCTCGGCGAGGACCGGCGTGGCGAAGAAGATCGACGAGTACACCGCGACGCCCATACCGATGAACAGCACGAGACCGAGGTCCTTGAGCGTGCCGGCACCGAGCAGACCGGCGCCGATGAACAGCAGGCCGCCGACGGGCAGCAGCGCGACGAGGCCGGTGTTGATCGACCGCATCAGGGTCTGGTTGACCGCGAGGTTGGCCGCCTCGCTGTACGTCGTGTTGTTCGAGCCGGTGATGCCCTTGGTGTTCTCCTGGACCTTGTCGAACACCACCACGACGTCGTACAGCGCGAAGCCGAGGATCGTCAGGAAGCCGATGACCGTCGACGGGGTGACCTCGAAGCCAACCAGTGCGTAGACGCCGGCGGTGAGCACCAGGTCGAGCAGCAGCGACGCGATCGCCGCCGCGGCCATCCGCCACTCGAACCGGAAGACGAGGTACGCCAGGACGGCCGCCAGGAAGATGGCCAGGCTCAGCGCTGCCTTGTCGGTGACCTGGCCGCCCCACGAGGTGCTGACGGCGCTGTCGCTGATCTGGGTCGGGTTGATGCCGAACTTCTCGGCGACCTCGTCCTTGATCGCGGTCTGGCGCGCGACGTCGTTGATGAGCTCGGTCTTGATGATGTACTGGCTGTCGCCGACCGTCTGGCCGGTCTTGACCTCGACGCCGGCGTTGCCGAAGGCCTGCTCGACCTCGTCCAGCGTGCCGGCGCTCACCGGGACGCTGAACTGGTTGCCGCCCTCGAACTCGATGCCGAGCGTGAAGCCCCGCAGGAACATGCCCGCGATCGCGATGACCACCGCGATCCCGGCGACCATGAACCAGACCTTGCGCCGGCCGACGACGTTGACGCCGGCCTCACCCCGGTAGAGCCGTGCTGCGATGCCGCCGCTCATCGTCAGGCCTCCTTCGGCCGGTTGCGACGGGTGGTCGGAGCGGCGTCCGTCGTGGACCGCTGCTCCAGCACGCGGCCGAGGCCGCTGACCCGTGGTGACAAGAATGCCTTACTGCGTGCGAACAGCGTCATGATCGGATGGCGGAAGAGGAACACGACCACGAGGTCGAGGATCGTCGCCACGCCCAGGGCGAAGGCGAAGCCACGCACCGAGCCGATCGACACGATGTACAGGATCGCGGCGGCGAGCAGGGTGATCGTGTTCGCCGAGATGATCGTGCGGCGGGCTCGCACCCAGGCGCGCGGCACCGCGCTGCGCGGACTGCGGCCCTCGCGGATCTCGTCCTTGAGGCGTTCGAAGTAGATGACGAACGAGTCGGCGGCGACACCTAGCGAGACGATGAAGCCCGCGAAGCCGGCCAGGGTCAGCGTGAAGCCGATCTGGCGGCCGAGGATCACCAGCGCCATGTAGACGAGCAGGCCGGAGAGCACGAGGCTGATCATGATCACGCCGCCGAGCAGCCGGTAGTAGAAGAACGAGTAGAGCACGACCAGCAGCAGGCCGATGCCGGCGGCGAGGACGCCCGCCTCGAGGTGCGAGCTGCCCAGGGTCGCCGAGATGCTCTGCGCGTCCTGCGACTGGAAGGACAGCGGCAGGGCGCCGTACTGCAGCTGGCTGGCCAGCAGCTGGGCCTCGGACTTGGTGAACGTGCCGCTGATCTCGGCGTCACCGGGGATCACGCTCTGGATCGTCGGGGCCGACACGACCTCGTTGTCCAGCACCACGGCGACCTGCGACGGGCTGGTGCCGCCGTTGTAGGCCTCCTTGGTGAGGTTGGTCCAGCGGTCCTGGCCGTCGCTGTTGAACGACAGGTTGACGGTCCACTTGCTGTTCTGCGGGTTGATCCCGGAGTCGGCCTTGGAGACGTCGGTGCCCAGGACCTTGGCCACGTCGAGCTGGTACTTCACGTCGGGCCCGCAGGCGACGACCTGCTCCTCGGCGTTGCGGATCGAGCCGACCGGCCGCTTGTTGAGCTTGTCGCAGGTCACATACGGGATGTTGTACTGCATGCTCGCCGGGAGGGCGGCGACCTCTTCGGGGGTCAGGCTCTCGAACGGCTTGTACTGCGCGGCCTTCGCCGGGTCCTGCGCGAGGTCGATCGGGGTCTGCTCGGCCATGGCGGCCGCCCACAGCGACTCGCCCAGCTTCTTCTGCACCGCCGCGCGGCGCTCGGCGACGCCCGGCAGCAGGGAAGCCGACGGCGACGCGGGCGCGCTGGCCGGGGCCGACGCGGAGGTCGACGCGGAAGCCGGGGCCGAGGCCGAGGCGGGCGCGCTGGCCGGGGCCGACGCCGACGGGGCGGCGGAGCCCGACGGGGCGGCGGAGCCCGAGGCCGAGGGGTCCGGGGCCGACGCGGACGGCGACGCCAGGGCGGCGCCGGTGTCGCCGGTCTGGTTCAGCACCTTGCGGAAGCGCAGTTCCGCGGTCTGACCGACCTGCTTGAGCCGGTCGTCGCTCTTGCCCGGCAGGGAGACGACGATGTTGTTGGCGCCCTCGATGACGACCTCCGCCTCGGCGACACCCAGGCCGTTGACCCGGTTGTCGATGATCTGGCGAGCGGTCTCCATCTGTTCGCGCGAGGGCGCCTGCCCGTTGTCGGTCTTCGCCTGCAGCGTGACGGTCGTCCCGCCGATCAGGTCAAGACCGAGCTTCGGCTCCAGCCGGTCCCGCCATCCGCCGCTGCCCCCGAACCACGTCAGGAGGCCGAAGGCGATGAAGATGACGGCGAGGACGGCGAGTGAGCGGCTCGGGCGCATCGGTGCCTGAGGTTGTGCCACGGCTCTCGGGTCTCCCTGCGGTAACGCCGGCGGGGTTCGCGCGGCGTGAATGTTTCACGTATGTGCGGCTGCTGGTGGGTCAGTCGGCGTCGCGGGCGGGGTCGGCCGGCGCCTCGTCCTCACCGGCGGCCTCGTCGTCGCCGGCAGCCTTCTTGCTCACCTTGCCGATGGCCGCACGGGCGTACTTGGCGGTAACGCCCGGCGCGATCTCCAGCAGCACCGTGTCATCCTCGATCCCCCGCACCACTCCGTAAAGCCCGCCGACGGTGACGATCTCGTCCCCGACACCCATGGCCGACTGCATGTTCTCGACCTCGCGGCGACGCTTCTGCTGCGGGCGGATCATGAGGAAGTAGATCAGGACGAAGAAGCCTCCGAAGAGGAGGATCGTAAACAAGCCGCTGCCGCCGCCTGAAGCCTGCTCGGCGAGAAACACGATGGTTGGCCTTCCGGTTGAGGTCATGGGGTCCGCGCAGCGGATCGCGGCGAGTCTAGTCGGTGTGTCGGACGCCACGCAGACCGGCGTCCGTCACGGTCCGATCACGACAGGCTGGGAGCTACGGCTCCAAGCTGAACAGATCGGGCATCTGCGACGAGCCGCCCGCAGGATTTCCGCCCCCGACGGTACCAGCGGGAACTGGAAGACCGAGATGCCGCCATGCACCCGCGGTGGCGACCCGGCCACGCGGTGTGCGGGCGAGCAGGCCGGTGCGCAGCAGGAACGGCTCGCAGACCTCCTCGACCGTGTCGGGCTGCTCCCCCACCGCGACGGCGAGCGTGGAGAGGCCGACCGGCCCGCCGCCGGCCCTGATCAGGGCCGTGAGGACGGCCCGGTCGAGCTTGTCGAGGCCCAGCTCGTCGACGTCGTACACGGCCAGGGCGGCCCGTGCCGCCGCGAGGTCGACCACGCCGGTGCCGCGCACCTCGGCGTAGTCGCGGACCCGGCGCAGCAGCCGGTTGGCGATTCGCGGGGTGCCGCGTGAGCGGCGGCCGATCTCCACGGATCCCTCGTCCGTGATCGGGACGTCGAGGATCCGGGCCGAGCGGACGATGACCTGCTCCAGCTCCTCGGGCTCGTAGAAGTCGAGCTGGCCGACGAAGCCGAACCGGTCGCGCATGGGCCCGGTGAGCAGGCCGCTGCGGGTGGTCGCGCCGACCAGCGTGAACGGCTCCACGTCGAGCGGAATCGCCGTGGCGCCGGGGCCCTTGCCGACCACGACGTCGACGCGGAAGTCCTCCATCGCGCTGTACAGCAGCTCCTCCGCCGGCCGGGCCATGCGGTGGATCTCGTCGATGAACAGCACGTCGCCCTGCGACAGGCTGGTGAGCACGGCGGCCAGGTCGCCGGCCCGCTCGATCGCCGGCCCGCTGGTCAGCCGCAGCCCGGCACCCAGCTCGGCGGCGACGATCATGGCCAGCGTGGTCTTGCCCAGGCCCGGCGAGCCGGACAGCAGGATGTGGTCGGGCGGGCTGCCGCGCCGCAGGGCGCTCTGCAGCAGCAGGTCGAGCTGCTCGCGGACCCGGTGCTGCCCGACGAACTCGGCCAGCCGCCGCGGCCGCACGCTCTGCTCGGCGGCGGCGTCCTCGTCGGACGCGAACGAGCTGAGGAGCGGATCCGTCACCGGATCGTCCCGAGCATCCGGATGGCCTGCTTGAGCAGGACCGGCACGGGCGGCACGGTGGTGCCGTCGAGCTGCTCGGCGACCGCCGCCACCGCCTGGTCGGACTGCTGCTGGGTCCAGCCGAGCCCGATGAGCGCCTGGCGCACCTGGTCGGCCCAGACCGCGCCGGCGCCCATGCCGACCAGGGCCGCGCCGTCGCCCCCGAACGGCCCGACCTTGTCCCGCAGCTCCAGCACGAGCCGCTCCGCGCCCTTCTTGCCGATGCCCGGCACCCGGGTCAGCGTCGAGGTGTCGCCGCCGGCGATCGCCCGGCGCACCACGTCGGGCGGGTGCACGGCGAGCACCGCCTGGGCCAGCCGCGGCCCGACCCCGGACGCCGTCTGCAGCAGCTCGAACAGCTGCTTGGCGTCGTCGTCGGCGAACCCGTAGAGGGTCAGCGAGTCCTCCCGCACCACCAGCGAGGTGGCGAGCCGGGCCTCCTGCCCGACCCGCAGGTCGGCGATGGTGTGCGGCGAGCACTGCACGGCGAGGCCGACCCCGCCGACCTCGATCACCGCCCCCTCGGGCGACACGGCCACGACCTTGCCGCGGACGCTGGCGATCATCGGGCCCTCCTCACGGCGGCGGCGATGCGGTCCCGCGTACCGCCACGCCAGACATGACAGATGGCCAAGGCTAAGGCGTCGGCGGCGTCGGCCGGCCGCGGCGCCACGTCGAGCTTGAGAATGCGGGTCACCATGGCGGTCACCTGGGCCTTGTCGGCCTGCCCGTTGCCGCTCACGGCGGCCTTCACCTCGCTCGGCGTATACATCTGCACGGGGAGGCCGGCCCGGGCCGCGGCGAGGATCGCGACGGCGCCGGCCTGCGCGGTGCCCATGACGGTGCGGACGTTGTGCTGGCTGAACACCCGCTCGACGGCGACCGACTCGGGCCGGTGCTCGGCCAGCAGGACGGCCAGCCGCTCGTCGAGGCCGAGCAGGCGGTGCGCCAGGTCGAGGCCGGGGTCGCTGGTGACGACCTCGTAGTGGACCAGCCGGCAGGGCCGGCCCGGCAGTCCCTCGACCACACCGACGCCGCACCGGGTCAGCCCCGGGTCGACCCCCAGCACCCGCACCGGCACCCCTCTCATACGTGTGTTCGACACCCTAGCCGACGTGCCCGGGGTACGAGCGAACCGACACACACATCGAGTGGGGCGAAGGTATGTGGCCGGACCCCATGGGACGGGCGGGCCGAGGCTCGTACGTTTCCCGCCATGACTTCGCCGCACCCCCAGACGCCACACCGGGTGGTCGCCCTGGACCTGCGTGGCCGGACCGCCCTGGTGACCGGGGCCGGCAGCGGCATCGGGCGCGCCGTGGCCGTGCGGCTGGCCGCGGCCGGCGCGCGGGTCGTCGTGGTGGACCGCGACGCCGAGCCGGTGAAGCTCCTCGCGGAGGAGACCGGTGCGGTGCCGGTCGTGGCGGACCTGTCCGACCCGGACGCCGCCGAGCAGGCGCTCGCCGGCCATCTCGACGCCGACGTCCTGGTGAACAACGCCGGCCTGCAGCACGTGTCGCCGCTGGAGGAGTTCCCGCCGGAGCGCTTCGCGTACATCCAGACGGTGATGGTGGAGGCGCCGTTCCGCCTGGTCCGCCGGGTGCTGCCGCACATGTACCGGCGCGGCTGGGGCCGGGTCGTGAACATCTCGTCGGTGCACGGGCTGCGCTCCTCGCCGTTCAAGGCCGCCTACGTGACCGCCAAGCACGCCCTGGAGGGGCTGTCGAAGACGGTCGCCCTGGAGGGCGCGCCGCACGGCGTGACGTCGAACTGCATCAACCCGGCCTACGTCCGCACGCCGCTGGTCGAGGGCCAGATCGCCGCGCAGGCGGCCACGCACGGCATCCCCGAGTCCGAGGTCGTCGAGAAGATCATGCTCACCAGCGCGGCCATCAAGCGGCTGATCGAGCCGGGCGAGGTGGCCGAGCTCGTCGCCTACCTCTGCACGGACGTCGCGAGCTTCATCAGCGGTACCTCGGTCTCGATCGACGGCGGCTGGACCGCGCACTGAGATGATGGGTGGGTGACGACGATGCTGGAGTTCCTCGAGCTGCTGGCGCGCGAGGCCGCGCCGGTGGAGTTCGAGGGCCCGCTCGTCGCCGCCCGCACCGCCGGCCTCCCGCCCGCCCACGTCGCCGAGCTGGAGGAGGCGAAGGTCGTCGCCCTGCGCGTGCGGGCGCTGCTGGAGCGCCGCCGCCGCCGCGAGGAGGAGCTCTCCGGCCTGTTCGACACCGCCAGCGACCTCGCCGGCCTGCGCGACCTCGACGCCGTCCTCGCCGCCATCGTGCACCGGGCCCGCACGCTGCTCGGCGCCGACGTGGCGTACATGACGCTCAACGACGAGGAGCGCGGCGACACCTACATGCGGGTCACCGACGGCTCCATCTCGGCCCACTTCCAGGCGCTGCGGCTGCCGATGGGCGCCGGGCTCGGCGGCCTCGTCGCGCAGACCGGCAGCCCGTATGTCACGGCCGACTACCCGCGCGACGCCCGCTTCCGGCACACCGGCGACATCGACGCCGGGGTCGGCGAGGAGGGCCTGGTGGCGATCCTCGGGGTGCCGCTGCGGCTCGGCTCGCGGATCATCGGCGTGCTGTACGCGGCGAACCGCTCGGCCCGGCCGTTCGCCCGCGAGGAGGTGTCGCTGCTGGTGTCCCTGGCCGCGCACGCGGCGGTCGCGATCGACACCGCGCGCCTGCTCGGCGAGACCCGGGCCGCCCTGGAGGAGCTCTCCGCCGCCAACGGCATGGTCCGCGCGCACAGCGACTCGGTGGAGCGGGCCGCCGCCGCCCACGACCGGATGACCGCCCTGGTGCTGCGCGGCGCGGGGGTGGAGGACGTCGCCGCGGTCGTCACCGAGGTGCTCGGCGGCGCGCTGCTCGTCCTGGACGCCGAGGGCCGCCGCCTGGCGCTCGTCGGCGACCTGGAGCAGCCCGACGCGAGCGCGATCGCCGAGGCCCTGGCCGCGTCGCGGACCGAGGGGCGCAGCGTGCGCCGGGGCCCGCTCTGGGTGGCCGCGGTCGTCGCCGGCGCCGAGAACCTGGGCACGCTCGTGCTGCGCCCGGACCGCCCGCTCGTCGACGCCGACCAGCGCATCCTGGAGCGCGCGGCGGTCGTCACCGCGCTGCTGCAGCTGTTCCAGCGCACCGTCGCCGAGGCCGAGGGCCGGGTGCGCGGCGAGCTGCTCGACGACGTCATCACCCGCCCGGTCCGCGACGCCGACGCGCTGCGCACCCGGGCCAAGCGCCTCGGCGTCGACCTCGACGCCCCCAACGTGGTCATCGCGATCGGGGAGGACGCCCTCGCCGCCGGCTCGGCCCGCCAGCGCGCGGTCTCCTGGGCCCAGACCTACGCCCGGACCCGGTCCGGGCTGGCCGCCGCCCGCGACGGGCACGTGGTGCTGCTGCTGCCCGGCGAGGCGGCCGGCACCGCCGCGCGGGCCGTCGCCCGCGACCTCGGCAAGCTCCTCGGCCGCCCGGTCACGGCCGGCGCCGGCGGCCCGGCGACCGGCCCCGCGGCGATCGCCGGGGCCTACCGCGACGCCGACCGCTGTGTCATCGCCCTGACCGCCCTGGGCCGCAGCGGCACCGGGGCCAGCACGGCCGAGCTGGGCTTCGTCGGCCTGCTGCTCGGCTCGGCCCCCGACGGCCGCGACCGGGACGTCCAGTCGTTCCTCGACGCCACCATCGGCCCGGTCGTCGACTACGACGTCCGGCGGGGCACGGCGCTGGTGAAGACCCTGGAGGCGTACTTCGGGGTCGGCGGCTCGCTGGCCCGCGCGGCCGAGCTGCTGCACGTCCACGTCAACACGGTCACGCAGCGGCTGGAGCGCATCGGGCAGCTGCTGGGCGCCGACTGGCAGAAGCCGGAGCGCGCGCTGGAGGTCCAGCTCGCACTCCGGCTCCACAAGCTCCGCGACTGAGCGGGCGATCAGCGGCTCAGGCCGCGATCCCGCGCATCACGGCGTCCACGAGCTTCTCGGCGAAGCCCTCGGACGGCACGTTGGGGTTCCACTTCAGCATGTTCTGCGCGATGTTCGGCCCCGACAGCATCAGCAGCGTCAGCTCGACGTCGAGGTCGGCCCGCAGCTCGCCGGTCTCGACGCCGCGCAGCAGCACCTGCCGCATGACGTTGCGGCGGGGCTCGATCGCCGCCTGGTAGACCCGGTGCATCTCGGCGCTCTTCACGAGCTCCGGCAGCAGGCAGGCGGTCACCCGCCCGTACTGCTCCATGCGTTTGTTCTTCATGACCTGCAGCAGCATGACCAGGTCGTCGCGGACCGACTCGCCGCGGGGCTCCGGCAGCGGACCCTTCATCATCGTCACCGCGTCGATGAAGAGCGCTTCCTTGTTGGGCCAGCGCCGGTAGACCGTCGCCTTGCCCACCCCCGCCTTGGCCGCGATCGCCTCGATCGAGATCGCGTCGGCGCTCTGGCCGGCGCTGAGCAGGTCGTAGACCGCCTCGACGATGGCCTCGTCGACCCGGGCGCTGCGGGGCCGGCCGGGACCTTTGCGGTCCTGGTCGGCCACCGCGTCCGCCGCGTGTGGCCGCGAATCCACGCTTGCCGTCGTCATGGTTTCCATTGTTACCGAGTTTTCACACGAGATCTACTGACGGTCCGTCACGCGTCCACCAGTTCGATGCCCTGTTCCTCGGCCATGCTCTCGGCCGTGGACGGGGCGGGAGCGTTGGCGGGGCGCTTGCCCGGCAGCCAGATCAGGGCGACCACGGCGCCGAGGACGGCGAAGACCGCGGACCCGACCGAGGCGTAGTGCATGGCGCTCATGAAGGCGTCGTTCGCCTGGCCGATCAGCGCCCCGCCGGCCGGTCCGGCCTGCTCCGCCACGCCGTACGCACCGGAGATCGACTCACGCGCGACGTGCTGCGCGGCGGCCGGCAGGCCGTCGGCGGCCGAGTCCATGCCGTCGCGGTAGTAGGAGCTGATGACGGCGCCGAGCGCGGCCACGCCGAGGGCGCCGCCGACCTGCCGGATGGTGTTGCTGACGGCCGAGCCGACGCCGGCCTTCTCGCGGGGCAGCGCCGACATGATCGCCTCCGTCGCGGGCGGCATCACGTTGGCCATGCCGACGCCCATGACGAAGAACAGCGCGCCCACGACCCAGATCGGCGTGTCGACCTGGATGAAGATCCAGCCGGCCAGGCCGGCCGCGACGAGCAGCAGGCCCACGGTGCTGACCGCCTTGGGGCCGAACCGCTTGACCATCGCCGCGCTGCGCGGGGCGAAGACCATCTGACCGACCGCGAACGGCACGAACA
This sequence comes from Dactylosporangium sp. AC04546, assembly GCF_022095675.1. Lineage (GTDB taxonomy): Bacteria > Actinomycetota > Actinomycetes > Mycobacteriales > Micromonosporaceae > Dactylosporangium. The sequence continues at coordinate 36,301 of NZ_JAHYSG010000059.1, forward strand.
GGGCGCCGGAGGCGAGCGGACCGTAGCCACGCACCAACTGCAGGTAGAAGGCGCTGAAGAACATGGCGCCCATGGCGGCGAAGAAGACCAGGCCGATCATGCCGGTCGAGGCCGAGAACTGGCGGTTGGCGAAGAGCCGCACGTCCAGCGACGGGAACTCGATGCGCCGCTCCCAGGCCACGAACCCGGCCAGGACCACGACCGAGGCGACGAGCGTGCCCCACGCCTTCGGCTCGCCGAAGCCGTCCTCGCCGCCCGCGATCACGCCGTACGTGAGCAGGGTCAGTCCGACGATGGACAGCAGCACGCCGACGATGTCGATGCGGCCCGGCCGCGGGTCGCGCGACTCGGGGATGAGCGTCAGCACCAGCGCGACGCCCGCGACGACGATCGGGACGTTGATGAGGAAGACCGAGCCCCACCAGAAGTGCTCCAGGAGCAGGCCGCCGACGATCGGGCCGATGGCCACGCCGAGGCCGACGGCGCCGGCCCACACGCCGATGGCGCGGCCGCGCTCACGCGGGTCGAAGACGTTGGCGATGATCGACAGGGTGGCCGGCATGACGGCGGCGGCGCCGAGGCCCATGAGCGCGCGGGCGCCGATGAGCTGGTCCGGCGTGTCGGCGTAGGCCGAGACGAGCGACGCGATACCGAACAGCGTGAGGCCGACGACCAGCGTGATCCGCCGGCCGAGCCGGTCGGCCAGGATGCCGGCGGTGAACAGCAGGCCGGCGAAGACGAGGGTGTAGGAGTTGATCGCCCACTCGAGCTCGCTCTGCGTGGCGCCGAGGCCGTGCTTCGGGTCGGCGATCGTGCGCATCGCGACGTTGAGCACGGTGTTGTCGAGCACGACGACGAGCAGGCTGATGACGAGCACGCCGAGGATGGCCCAGCGGCGGGGATGTCCGGTGTTGGGTGGTGCTTGGGTTTCTGCGTCCACGGTGGTGCTCCCCCTGAGTACGGAACGCCTAGATACGATACGGAACAGTTCCGTATCACGGAGAACCGTAGACCTCCGAGATGCGATACGGAACCGTCTCGTATCATATTGTGCGCGCCGTCACAGCCGCCTGCGCAGCAGTTGCGCCACCGTCCCCCAGATTCCCCTCCGGAACAGCAGCACCACCACGACGAAGATCCCGCCGGTGACCAGCCCGATGAGCGTGAACCCGGCCTGCGACAGCTGGTCCTCCAGGTTCACCACGAGCGCGGCCCCGACGACCCCGCCCCACAGCGTGCCGATGCCGCCGAGCACGACGAGCACCACGCCCTTGCCCGACGTCGTCCAGTGCACGACGTCGAGCGACACGAAGCCGTGCGCGACCGCGAACAGCCCGCCGCCGAGCCCGGCGACGAACGCCGAGAGCACGAACGCGACCAGCTTGTAGCGGTGGGCCGGGTAGCCCAGCGCGCGGGCCCGGGCCGGGTTGTCCCGCACCGCGGTGAGCACCCGCCCGAACGGCGAGTGCACGACCCGCCAGGCGAGCAGCAGGCCGAGCGCCGCGATCGGCAGGGCCGCGTAGTAGAAGTAGTACGGGTCGGACAGGTCCAGCCCGAACAGCTCCCGGGGCACGCTCTGCAGGCCGTTCTCCCCGCCGGTGACCGCCGACCACTCGTTGGCCACGAAGTACACCATCTGCGCGAAGGCGAGGGTGACCATCGCGAAGTAGATCCCCGTGCGCCGCACGGCGAGGTAGCCGATCGGCACGGCGAGGGCGGCCGCGGCGAGGGCCCCGCCGAGCACCGCGACGGGGAAGGGCGTGCCGAGGCGGGCGGCGATGATCCCGGCGGTGTACGCCGAGGTACCCCAGAACGCCGCATGGCCGAACGACAGCAGCCCGCCGTAGCCGAGCAGCAGGTCGATCGCGACGGCGAACAGCGCCCAGCAGAGCATGTCGACCGCGACCGCCGGGTACAGCCCGTTGGGCAGCCACAGCGCGCCGAGCACGCCGGCGGCCAGCAGTGCCCAGCCCAGCCAGCCCGGCGTGCGCACTCTCGAGAGGATCAGCGCGGTCATGCGGGCGACTCCTCACGTCCGAACAGCCCGGCCGGGCGGAACAGCAGGACCAGCGCCATCACCAGGAAGATGAGGATCTGCGCGATCAGCGCCGGCGCGTACGCCTCGCTCCACGCCTGCAGCAGCCCGATGCCGAAGCCGGCGGCCACCGACCCGAAGACCGAGCCGAGCCCGCCGATGACGACGACGGCGAAGACCCCGATGATGAGGTCGGCGCCCATGAGCGGGTGGACCGCCCGCATCGGGGCGGCGAGCACCCCGGCCAGCCCGGCGAGGGCCACGCCGAAGCCGAACACCGGTGCGATCCAGCGCCCGACGTCGATGCCGAGCGCGCCGGTGAGCTCGGGCCGCTCGGTGCCGGCCCGCACCACGAGGCCGACCCGGGTGCGGGTGAGCAGCCACCACACGGCGACACAGAGCCCTACGGCGATCCCGAAGACGAACACGCGGTACGCCGGGAAGTCGAAGATCCCGAAGTCGACCGTCCCGCCGAGCCCGGCCGGTGCGCCGTAGGGGTTGGACTGCGTGCCGTAGCGGGACTTCACGACGTCCTGGAGGATCAGCGTCAACCCGAAGGTGAGCAGGAAGTTGTACAGCGGGTCGAGGCTCGCCAGGCGCCGGATGAGGGTGCGCTCCAGCAGCACGCCCAGCACCCCCAGCACGACCGGCACCACCGGCAGCGCCACCCAGAACGGCACGCCGAACTCGGTGAGCAGCAGGTAGGCCCCGAAGGCGCCGAGCATGTAGAAGGCGCCGTGCGCGAAGTTCACCACGCGCAGCAGGCCGAAGATGACGGCCAGGCCGAGGGCGAGCAGCGCGTAGAAGCTGCCCCCGACCAGGCCGTTGAACGTGTAGGTGACGAAGCCCATGGCTCGCGGGTCCCGCTACAGCTTGCAGTCGCTCGACGGGGCGCGGAACGCCTCCTGGGCCGGGATGGTCTTCACGATCTGCTCGTAGTCCCACGGCTCCTTGACCTCGCTGCCCGGCTTGACCTTGGCCAGGTAGGCGTCGTGCAGCACCCGGTGGTCGGCGGCCCGGAACTCGCCGTTGCGCAGGAAGAAGTCGTTGACCTTCTTGCCCTCCAGCTGCTTGACGACCGCGTCGGCGTCGTCGGTGCCGGCCGCCTGCACCGCCTCCAGGTACTGCAGCGCCGCGGAGTAGTTGGCCGCGTGGGCGAACGTCGGCCGCTGCCCGCCGGTCCGCGCGGCGAACTTGTCCGCCCAGGCCCGGTTCTCGGCGTCGAAGTTCCAGTACCACGCGTCGGTGAACGTGGTGCCCGCCAGCGCGTCCGGGGTCAGCGAGTGGATGTCGGTCAGGAACATCAGGCCGACGGCCAGGCCCACGCCCTTGTCGCGCAGCTTGAACTCGTTGTACTGCTTCACCAGGTTGACCAGGTCGGCGCCGGCCTGCATGGTGCCGAGCACGTCCGGCTTGGGGTTCAGCGTCGGCGCCTTGAGCAGGAACGTGGAGAAGTTGTCGTTCGGGAACGGGGTCGGGTCGCTGGCGATGACCGTCCCGCCGCCCTTGGTGATGGCGGCCTTGAACGACTTCTCCATGTCCTGGCCGAAGGCGTAGTCGGGGTACACGATGTACCAGTTCTTCGCCCCGGCCTGGGTGGCCGCGGTGCCGGTGCCGTTGGCGAGCATCGCGGTGTCGTAGGCGTAGTGGAACGTGTACTTGTTGCACGACTTGCCGGTGAGGTCGGTCGTCGCGCCGCTGATGTTGAAGTACAGCTTCTTCTGCGCCTTCGCGACGTCGGCGACCTTGAGCGCGGCCGACGACGTCGGCACGTCGAGGATCGCGTCGACGCCCTGCCGGTCGTACATCTCGCTCGCCCGGGTGTTGGCGACGTCGGGCTTGTTCTGGTGGTCGGCCGTCTCGACGCTGATGTTCTTGGTGATCGCCTTGTCGCCGTGCTTGGCCTGGAAGTCCTCGATGGCCATCTTCACGGCCTCGACCGAGTTCTTGCCGGAGAGCTGGGCGTAGACGCCCGACTGGTCGTTGAGCACGCCCAGCACGATCTTGTCGCCGGTGAGCTTGCTGCCCGAGTCGCCGCGGGGCCCGCCCCCGCCGCACCCGGCGAGCGTCAGGCACATCACGGCCACAACTGCTTTCCGCATGGAGGTCTCCTTCAGATTCCCAGATGTGCGAGGAGTTCGGATTCGCGCTGCCGCACCTCGGCGTTGCCGAACGTCCCCGCGATCCGGCCCTCGGCGAGCAGGTAGTGGCGGTCGGCGACGGTGGTGGCGAAGCGCAGGTTCTGCTCGACGAGCAGCACGGTCACGCCGTGCGCCTTGGCCTGGCGCAGGATGTCCCCGACCTGCGTGACGAGCAGCGGCGAGAGCCCTTCGGTCGGCTCGTCGCAGAGCAGGACGGTGGCGCCCATGCGCAGGACCCGGGCCAGGGCGAGCATCTGCTGCTCGCCGCCGGAGAGCTTGGTTGCCGGGCTCGTGCGGCGCTGGTACAGCGCGGGAAAGGCCTCGTGGATGCGCTCCAGCGGCCAGGGGTCCGGCCCGACGACCGGTGGCAGGGCGAGGTGCTCGGCCACGGTGAGCGTCGCGTAGGCGCCCCGGTCGTCGGGCACCCACCCGAGGCCCCGCCGGGCCCGCTGGTGGGGCCTGGCCTTGCCGAGGTCGGTGCCGGCCAGCACGATGCTCCCGGACTGTCCACCGTGGAGCCCCATGACGCAGCGCAGGAGCGTGGTCTTGCCTGCGCCGTTGCGCCCGCACAGGGTGACCACCTCGCCGGCCTCGGCGTGCAGGCCGACCTCGCGCAGCACCTGCGCCTCGCCGTACCAGGCGGACAGCCCGTCAATGCGCAGCATCGGCACTCCCCAGGTAGGCCTCGACGACCCGGTCGTCGGCGCGGACCTCGTCGTACGGGCCCTCGGCGAGCACCCGGCCCGCCTGCAGGACGGTGACCTTGTCGGCCAGCCGCCCGACGACGCTCATGTTGTGCTCGACCAGCACCACGGTCCGCCCGGCGCGGACGGCGCCGATCAGCTCGACGGTGCGGTCGACGTCCTCCAGGCCCATCCCCGCGGTCGGCTCGTCGAGCAGCAGCACCTTGGGGTCGAGCGCGAGCGCGATGGCGAGCTCCAGCGCGCGCTTGCGCCCGTAGGCGAGGCTGCCGGCGAGCTGGTCGCCCGCGCCGGCCAGGCCGACGTCGGCGAGCAGCGCCTCGGCGCGGTCCTGGAAGCGGTGCAGGACCCTGGCGGAGCGCCAGAACTGCCAGCCGAGCGAGGTGCCGCCCTGCAGCGCCAGCTCGACGTGGGCCCGGACGGTCTGCTGCGGGAACAGGCTGGTGATCTGGAACGACCGGGCCACGCCGCGGCGGGCGACGCGCTCGGGCGGCAGACCGGTGATGTCGGCGCCGTCGAGCAGGATCCGCCCGGCGGTCGGCGTGAGAAATCCGGTGAGCAGGTTGAACAGTGTGGTCTTGCCGGCGCCGTTGGGCCCGACGAGCGCGTGCACGCTGCCGGCGGCGACGTCGAGGTTCACCCCGTCGACGGCCCGGAAGCCGCGGAAGTCGCGGGTCAGGCCGGTGGCGACGAGCGCGGATCCCTCCATGGTGGACACACCCCGATTCGGCGGTGAGGTGACGGCGGCCACATCCCGGCCGCGTTCCGCCGAACGCTATTGACACCGCTATCCGGGAGCCATGGAGGCTATCGATACATTCGCCGCTTTGAGAGTGTGGCCGGCGGCCACGTCGAGTGCTTACAGACGTTGGTCGATCTACCCACGTCAGCGCGACGGGTAGATCGACCAACGTCAGCAAGCACAGCGGTCGGCGCCGTCCCGCGCGAACACGTTGGTCGATCTACCCCCGCTCAACGAGCCCCACATGAGGGTAGATCGACCAACGTCGGTGGAAAGCGAACGGCCTCAGCGGCGCGACGGCAGCACCCGGGACAGCGGGCCGAGGCGGGCGCGCAGGCCGGCCAGGCCGCCGGGGAAGAAGTACACCGCCAGGATGAACAGCGTGCCGAGCACGAACAGCGGCTGGGACAGCGGGCCGCCGAGCACCGACGGCAGGCTGTCCACCGCCTCGGAGTGGCCGAACGCGACCAGGCGATGGTCGAGGTACGTGAACAGCATGCCGCCGATGAGCGGGCCCCAGCGCGTGCCCGGGCCGCCCAGCACCACCATCACGAGCAGGGTCAGCGTCTGGTCGGACGCCGCCACGTGCGGGATCGCGCCACCGATGAGCAGCGCGTACATGACGCCGGCCAGGCCCGCGAGGGCGCCGGCGACGGTGAACGCGAAGAGCCGGTAGCCGTAGGGGTCGAGGCCCAGGACGCCGACGCGGCGGTCGTCGTCACGGATCGCCGACAGCACCCGGCCGGCGGGGGCGGCGGCGATCGAGTGCACGACGGCGACGGTGACGACGGCGACCAGGACGGCCAGCCAGTACAGGTTGACGGTGTTGGAGACGCCGACCAGGAAGTCCGGGACGCCGGCCGTGTCCATCGACAGGCCCTCCTCGCCGCCGGTGACGTCGCCCGGGTTGCGCCCGATGGTGATCGCGCCGACCTGGGCGAAGGCGAGCGTCACCATGGCGAACGCGATGCCGTTCGTGCGCAGCGCGATCGCGCCGAGGGCGAGCGCCAGGACGGCCGTGCCCAGGACGGCCAGCAGGGCGGCCTCCCACAGCGGGTAGCCGGCCTTGGTCACCAGGATGTCGGTGCCGTACACCCCGGCGGCGAAGTACAGCGCGTGGCCGAACGACAGCATGCCGGTGCGCCCGAACAGCAGGTCGTAGCCGGTGGCGAGCGACCCGAACACCAGGCACAGCGCGAGCAGCTGCAGCGTGCCGGGCTTGTTGATCGCCGTCTCGAACACGCCCGGGATCGTCAGGTTGCAGTACGGCAGGGCGAGCAGCACCACCAGGGCCACGAGCGGGCCGAAGCGGGCCAGGCGCAGGCGCCGGCGGGGGGCGGCCACGGTCGTTTCGGCGATCATGACGTGGCGACCTTTCCGGTGATCCCCTGCGGACGGACGAGCAGCACCACGGCGAGCAGGGCGACGACGCAGATGTCGCCGAGGCCGGACGAGGTGTAGTTGACGAACTGCTGGAGCAGCCCGACCGCGACCGCCGCGTAGGCGGCGCCGGTCACCGAGCCCATGCCGCCGATGACGACGACGATGAAGCCGAAGATGAGCAGCGAGCTGCCGCCGGTCGGCGAGATCGACCCGGCGTAGACCCCGCCGAGCGCGCCCGCGAGGGCGGCCGCGGCCCCGCCGATGGCGAACACGAGCGTGAAGGCGCGCCGCACGTCGATGCCGAGCGCGGTGACCATCGTCCGGTCCTCGACACCGGCCCGGATGACCAGCCCGATCTTTGTGTACTTCAGGAAGGCCAGCAGCCCGCCCAGCACGAGCAGGGCCGCCCCGATGAGCAGGAAGCGGTCGTTGGGCACCCGCGCCCCGGCGATCTCGGTGAGCTCCTGCGTCCACTGCGGCCGCGGGAACACGACCGTGTCGGCGCCCCAGGACGCCTGCAGCAGCGCCACGCCGGCCAGCGACAGGCCGACGGTGACGAGCACCTGCTCGATCGTCCTGCTGTACAGGGGCCGGATCAGCACCAGCTCGACGAGCGCCGCGACGACGGTCCCGCAGACGACGCCGAACGCGACGGAGAGCACGAAGCCCCAGCCGGACGCCCCGGCGCCGGGCAGGTGCGACGAGGCCCACCAGGTGCCGTAGGCGCCGACGGAGAGGAACAGGCCGTGGGCGAAGTTCAGCACGTCGGCGAGGCCGAACACGAGGGCCAGGCCGGAGGCGACGAGGAAGTACAGCGCCGCGAGCCCCAGTCCCGTCAGCGTCAGCAGCACGATGGTGCTCATGCGGCCTCCACTTCGTTCCGGCCGCACGAGCCTTCAATCTGAGCTTGCTGGTGAACGGCCCCTCCGCTCCGCTCCGGACCGTTCATGCGTGCTCTCCCTTCCCGACGCCGAGCAGCGCCTTGGTCTTCTCGGTGTAGTCGAGCAGGTCCGCCGCCCGGCCGGTGTAGGCGACCTGCCCGGTCGCGATGACGACGGCGTTGCTGGCGAGGCGGCGCACGACGGCCAGGTTCTGCTCGACGAGCAGCAGCGGCACCGTGGCCGCCACCGCCTCCAGGGCCGCCGCGACCTCGCCGACCACTTTCGGCGCCAGGCCCTTCGTCGGCTCGTCGATGAGCAGCAGGCGGTTCGGGTTGAGCAGCACCCGCCCGATGGCCAGCATCTGCTGCTGGCCGCCGGAGAGCGTGCCGGCCCGCTGCTTGGCGCGCTTGCGCAGCTCGGGGAAGAGCGCGTGGACCCGGTCGTAGTCCGGCTCCGCGCCGGCCCGCTCGGCCAGCCGCAGGTTCTCGGCCACGGTCAGCCCGGCGAAGACACCCCGGTCCTCGGGCACGTACCCCAGGCCCTCGCGGACCAGGCGGTACGTCGGCTGCCGGGTGATCCGCCCGCCCGCGAAGCGCACCTCGCCGGCGATCTCGGCGGCCCTGGGCAGCAGCCCGAGCACCGCCTTGAGCGTGGTGGTCTTGCCGACGCCGTTGCGCCCGAGCAGCGCGGTCACGCCCTGCGGGGCCACGCCGAAGCTGACGCCCTGCAGGATGTGCGAGCCGGCGATGCGCACCGACAGGTCGGAGATCTCGAGGATCGTCACAGCTTCTCCCCCAGGTACGCCTCCTGGACGGTCCGGTCGGCCATGACCACGTCCGGGGTGTCGCAGATGAGCAGCGCCCCGTGGTGCATGACGGCGACCCGGTCGGCCAGGTCCAGGACCACGTCCATGTGGTGCTCCACCATGAGCACGCTGCGCCGCTCCTCGCGGGTCAGCGTCTTGATGAGCGCGACCAGCCCGGGCACGTCCTCGGTACTCACCCCGGCCATCGGCTCGTCGAGCAGCAGCACCCGCGGCTCCCCGGCGAGCAGCAGCGCGATCTCCAGCTTCCGCTTCTCGCCGTGGGCGAGGGTGCCGGCGAGCGCGCCGGACCGGTGCTCCAGGCCGACCCGCCACAGCACCCGCTCGGCCCGCTCGGCGATGTCGCGGTCGCGGGCCGGCAGCGGGAACGGGCGCAGCGAGCCGCCCCGGCGGGCCTGCACGGCGAGCCGCACGTTCGCGGCGACGCTCAGCGACCCGAACACCGACGACGACTGGAACGTGCGCCCCAGCCCCCGGCGGGCCCGCCGGTGCGGCGGCAGCCGGGTCACGTCGTGCCCGCCGAGCGACACCGTGCCGTCGGTCGGCCGGCGCAGCCCGGAGATCAGGTTGAACAGCGAGGTCTTGCCGGCGCCGTTGGGGCCGATGACCGCGAGGAACTCGCCCTCGGCCAGGTCGATCGAGACCCCGTCGACGATCGCGACCCCGCCGATGCGCCAGGTCAGCCGCCTGGTCGACAGCAGGCCGGTGGCCGGGGCGTCGGCCCCGGCCACCGGTGTCGTGCCACGGGCCAACGTCTCAGCCCTTCATCTGCGCGACCGGCGGGGTCGCGTCGGCCGGGTCGATGGCCTTGACCAGCTCGGGCTTGAGGTCGGCGCCGGAGCCGGTGAACTTGCCCTGGAACATCGGCTGGAGCAGGGCGTGGTCCTCCTTGCGGACGGTCAGCTTGCCCTTGACGCCGTCGAAGCTGTAGCCCTCCAGCGCGGAGACCATCTTGTCGACGTCGTCGCCGCCCTCCTGGGCCGCGCGGACGACGAGCTGGGCGGCGGTGAAGCCGTCCGGGTGGAACAGGTCGACCTTGCCGCCGTCGACGCCCTTGCGCAGCGCGGCCACGGCCTCGTTGTCGCTGGCGCCGTCGAAGTAGTGCGCGAGCAGCGAGATCTTGGAGCCGGCCGCGCCGAACGTCGGCCAGGACGCGCGCTGGTCGATGCCGGTCACCACGAGTGTCGAGCCGAGCACGCCCTGCTGGTCGAGCGACTGCCACATGGCGGCGGCGGTGGTGCCGGCCCACGCGACGAAGATCATGTCGGGCTTGGCGTTCTTGGCCTGGACCGCGAAGCCGGTGAAGTCGGTGGCGTTGGCCGGGACGAAGAGGTTGTCCACGGTCGCGCCGGCCCCGCCGATGACCGCCTTGACGGCGTCGGCGTTGGACTTGCCGAACGCGCCCTCCTGGGTGAAGACCAGGACCTTCTTGCCCGTCGGCGACGGCAGGTACGACTTGGCGGCCAGCACGTCCTGGTAGGACTGGCGGCCGGAGCGGAAGGTGTACTTGTTGATGCCGGTGACGGCGTCGGTCGCCGCCGGGCCGGAGATGAACAGCACCTTGTTCTGCGCGGCGAGCGGAGCCACCTGGCCGGCCACGCCGGACGAGGTGCTGCCGGCAATGATCTTGTATCCCTGGCCGATGAGGTCCTTCGCGGCGGAGACGGCCTTCGCCGGGTCACCGGCGTCGTCCACCTCCTTGACCTCCACGGGCCGGTTGCCCACCTTGCCGGTGCCCTTGGTGGCGTAGGCGAGGCCGGCCTTCCAGCCGTCGATGTACTGCTTGCCGTAGCTTGCGAGGGCACCCGTCTGGGAGTACACGAGCCCGACCTTGATCGGCGCACCGTCCCCGGCAGGCTCCTCGGCCGCTTCCTGGGGGCTGCTGCACGCCGCCGCGAGCGTCGCGGCAAGGGTCAACCCGAACGCCGCGAACAACACCCGCCGCGGCGCACTCGTCTGCCTGATCAACGCTTCCTCCGTGTGAACGCCTTGTTAAGGCCAGCGCCTGCTGGCGGTGTTCGCACACGCTAGAAGTGGCGTCGGGCACGGAGCTATGTGGGTCGCCCACACTAATCGACGGCGAGGGCCGGTCCTCAGGCACTCATCAGGTCGATGAACTCGCCGAGGACCGGCAGGAAGCGCTCCGGCGGCGGCATGTGCCCGGCGCCGGGCACCACGATCAGGCCGTTGCGGCCGCGGTGCCGGCCGGACAGCCGCTCGCCGAGGACCGCCACCGAGCGCTCGACGGGGACGAGCTCGTCGGCGCCGCCGAAGATCGCGAGGATCGGGCAGGGCAGGAACGGCAGCAGGTCGGACGGGTCGAAGGCGAGGTTGCGGGCGACGAACGCGAGGTCCTCGGCGGTGTCGTAGGGCGCCCCGGTCACGAACGGGTGCCACGGCGCGGCCGGCAGCGCCGCCTGCTCGCGCAGGACCGCGGCCGGCTCGGTGCCCGAGCGCACCCGCTCGGCCCGCTCGTCGGCCCAGCGCAGGCCGGCCTCGATGTCCTCGGGCGGCAGCCCGGCGGCCCGCATGGCCCGCTCCATCCGCACCCGCTCCTGCTCGGCCGGGGTGACCGCCGGGCCGCTCACGGTGACGACGAAGCCGACCCGGTCGGGGGCGGTGACCGCGGCCGCGAGGGCGACCCAGCCGCCCTGGCTGTAGCCGATGACACCGGCCCGCTCGACGGCCGCCTCCCGGCGCAGCACCGCGAGGGCGGTCAGGGCCTCAGCGGCCCGGTCGGCGAACGACTGGGCCCGCCAGGTGGCCGGCTTGTCGTGGCGCAGTGTGGCGACGCCGCGCCCGGCCAGCCACTGCGGCACGACCTGCCAGGCGTCCTTCGTGGCCGGGCCCGAGCCGTCGGACAGCACGAGCCCGGCGCGGACGGGACCCTCCGGCACCGTCACGATGCCGGCCAGGTCGCCGACCTTGACCGGGCGTTCTTCGATCGACATGAATCCTCCCCGCACCGCAAGGTAGCAGTGCGGGGAGGATTCCGCGGGCCTGCCGCCGGCTTACTTCTCCGCGGCCAGCGGCGCCTGGTAGGTCTTGAGCAGGTCGAGCTTGGCCTGGTCGACCGTGTTCCAGTCGTCCTTCAGGACCCCGCCGGTGTCACCGGAGTTCGGGTTCCAGGACCAGTAGGTGTAGCTGAGCCCGTTGTCCTTCAGGTACTTGATCAGGTTCTGCTGCCAGATCCCTTCCAGGTCCTTGTTGCCCTGGGCGTCCTTGTCGGCGACCGAGCGACCACCGAACTCACCCATGAGCACCGGGGCGACGTTCTGCTTCACCAGGTAGCCGAACTGCTTGTCCCACAGCGCCGGCATGTTGGCCGGGAACGACGGGTCGTTGAACCACTGCTGGGACCAGACCTTCGGGCTGTAGTCGTGCGCGGAGTACACCAGCTTGGACTGGTCGGCGAGCTTCACCGGGTGCTTCGCCGCGCCCTGGAGGTTGCCGCCCCACCAGTAGCCGTCGCCGTCGTAGGACTCGATGCCCTCGACGATGATGAGCCAGTTGGGGTTGGCCTTGAGCACCGCGTTGCCGGCCCGCTCGGCGGCCGCCTTCCAGTCGGTCTTCTCGGAGCCGTCGCCCCAGGTGGCCTCGCCGTGCGGCTCGTTGTGCAGGTCGGCGCCGACGACGAGCGCGTTGCTCTTGTAGTGCTCGGCCAGCTTGACCCAGTCGGAGATCCACCGCTCCTCGCTGACCTTGTCGGTGTACCAGAGGTTGCTCTGGCCCTGCGAGGTCGGGCGGTGCCGGTCGAGGATGACCATCATGCCGCGCTTGGTGGCGCCCTCGACGACCTTGTCCATGATCTGCGGGCCGGTCAGGCCCTCAAGGTCGGGGTTGAGCGCGAAGTCGACGCCGGTCGGCTTGGCGGAGGCGTCGAAGAGCTCGTTGCTGAACGGCAGTCGCATCGAGTTGAAGCCCGACGAGACCATCTGGTCGAGCATGTCGTCGAGCTTGCGCGACCACAGGCCGTGCGGGGCGAAGGTGTTGGTCTCCAGCCCGAACCAGTTCACGCCGGTGAAGGTGACCTCCTCGCCGCGGGCGTCGAGGATCTTGCTGCCCTCGGCGTGCAGCGGCATCTGCAGCCGCTGGCCGGACTGGGCGTTCTCGGGCGTGACCTGCTTGTCGTTGTGGTTCAACAGCGGCACCAGGGCGACGGCCACGGCGACAACAGCGACGACCGCGGATATCCAGAGGATTTGAGTACGACTGAGGGAAGTGCGACCCATGGAGTTGACCTGTCCTCACGTTCGAGACGGCCGTCTGCGGGGGTGCGCAGACGGCCGCCGAAACGATCGGCTGAGGGCGTGCGTTGCGCCGGGGAGAGAGCCCGGCGCTGCCGCTCAACCTGTCGGGCAGGTCAAGACATTACGGAAATCGGAAATACGCAGTCAGCGTACAAATGTCGGATTTGTTTATGCACCAATCGTAGGAGCGTCCCACTCGGCGGCCCTGACGACGGCCTCCAGCTTCGATCTCGCGCCCATCTTGCTCAGCAGGTGGCGCACGTGGCTGCGGACCGTGGTGTAGCTGATGCTCAGCTCCCGCGCGATGTCACGGTTGTCCATGCCCTCGGTCATCAGGCTGAGGATCTGCCGCTCGCGCGGGGTGAGGCTATCAAGCCGCCGGGCGTGCTCCTCCGAGCGCCTGGACTCCTCGCGGCGACGGGCCAGCAGCTTGGCCAGCTGGCGGGCCGGCACCAGGATCTCGCCGTCGACGGCGCGGCGCACCGCCTCGGCCACGTCGGCCCCGCCCGCGCTCTTGACCAGGTAGCCGGCCGCGCCCGCCTCCAGGGCGGTGATGATGACCTGGTCGCTGTCGTCGGCGCTGAGGAAGACGATCGCCACGTCGGGCTGGTGCGCCCGCAGGACCGCGGTGGCCTCGGCCCCGGTGCCGTCGGGCAGCCAGTAGTCGGCCAGCACGACGTCGACGTGCTCGACGTCGGCCAGGTGCTCGACCTCGCCGACGGAGCTGGCCAGGGCCACGACCCGCAGCTCCGGGTGCTCGTTGAGCAGCGCCGCGAGCCCTTCCGCCACCACCTGGTGGTCCTCGACGATCAACACCCGGTAGGGCGGGCGACCACTCACGGGGAACCTCCCTTGGACTGCAGGTCCGCGCCGCGCGGCACCCAGAACGTCACCGTCGTCCCGCTGCCGGGCTCGCTGCCGATCCGGAACCACCCGCCGGCCAGCGCGGCGCGCTCCCGCATCAGGACGATCCCCAGGTGCCCAGGTTCGGGCTCGCCGAACGCCGACGAGCCCACCCCGTCGTCGACCACCCGGACCAGGTACCCGCCGTCCTGCTCGCCGAGGACCACGGTGCAGCGGTCGGCGTCGGCGTGCTTGCCCACGTTGGCCACGGCCTCCTGCAGCATGCGGTAGAGCAGCAGGCGGGTCGGCAGCGCGGGCTCCTCGGTGAGCCGGTTCTGCAGCTGTACCGCCAGGTCGTGGTCGTCCGCGAGCCCGTCGAGCAGGTCGCGGGTCGCGGCGGCGAGCCCGTCGTCCTCCAGCTTCGGCGGCCGGAAGTCGAAGATCAGCCGGCGCAGCCGCTCGGCCGCGTTGACCAGCGACTCCTCCAGCCGCCCGAGGATCTCCAGCTCCTCGGGGTCGCGCAGCCGGCGGCGCAGCTGCTGCACGCGCAGCATCGCCGCGGTGATCACCTGGAGGCTGTCGTCGTGGACGCCGGCCGCGATGCGGGCCCGCTCCCGCTCCTGGTTGAGGATGAGGTCGCCGAGCAGCTCACCCTGCTCCTGGCCGAGCCGCAGCAGCCGGGCGACCCGCTGCTCGAGCGTCGCCCGCGACGGCCCCGGCCCGCACTGGTCGTCGACGGCCAGCACGACCAGGCCGCTCGGGTCGCCCTCCAGCGTGCGGGCCCGCACATCCACCGGCAGCTGGTGGCCGTCCGGCAGCAGCGCCGCCGCGGTGGTCGGCCGGTCGGGGCCGGCGTCGGGCCGCGGGTCGGCGAGGAACAGCTCGTCGACCCGCCGCCCGACGAGGTCAGCCGTCGAGCGGCGGAACAGCGTCTCGGCGGCCTTGCTGGCCAGGCGCACCACCCCGGCGGCGTCGAGCACGATCAACGCCTCCGGGGCGGCGCGGAACGCCTGCCAGTACATCCGCCGTCAGTTCTCCAGGCCCTTCGGCACCGTGTACGGCTTCGGCGCCGGGATGTCGACCGGGCCGCCGGACTTGTCCACCTTGAAGTTGACCTTCGCGACCGCGTCGCTGCGCTGGCCGTGCAGCTCGAACACGACGGTGTCCTCGGTGTTGCCCGGGATCGTGTACTGGCCGACGGCACGGGCCGTGCCCTTCTGGTCGACCCGGAAGGCCGAGACGAGCTGCGGCTTGGCGCCCTTCGCCGTCCTGACGTAGACGTGGACCGCCTCGTTCGGGGCGAACTGGGTGGCGTAGAAGTTCACCATCGTGCCCGGCAGGCCGCCGTAGGCGTTGGTGCGGGCCTGCGGCGTGAACGGCAGGATCGTGAAGCCGCTGGAGACGGCCGCCCGGCTCTGCTCGCCGATGAACACGAGCGACTGCGAGCCCTTCAGCGCGTACGGCATGACCAGCCCGGCGCCCTTGAACCCGCCGGCGCCGTCGGTCTCGACGGCCATCACCGGCTGCCCGCCGGCCGAGTTGAGCCGCACGAGGACCCGCTCCCCCGGCGCGAAGCCGGAGCCCGAGAAGCTGATCTTCTGGGTCGCCTTCACGGCGTACGGCGCGAGCTTGATCGACGGGTACAGCCGCAGCACCTGGAACGGCGCGCTGGCCGCCGCGCCACTGGTCTTGCCCACGACCACCAGACTCGTCTGGCCGACCGCCGTCACACCGACCTTGATCGGCGTCTTACCCACCGCACCATCCTCGTCGGCGGTCAGGGTGAGGTTCGGCGTGCCGTTGATCCGGCCCCAGAACACGTTGAGCTGCTCGCCCGGGGAGAACCCCTTCGCGGTGAGGTTGATCGTGTCGCCCGGCTTGCCGACGACGGCCGACAGCGTCGCCTGACCGGCGCCCTGGGCGACGGCCGCGTCGGCCTTGGCCACCTTGTCGCTGCCGCGGGCCTGCGCGGTCACCTCCAGCACCGGCGTCGTCATCTTGTTCGGGAAGGGGAAGTTCAGGGTGAAGACCCCGTACTTGCCGGCCTTCGCGGTGCCGACCTGCTTCGGCTGGTCAGCGGCCGCCGTCGCCTTGCCCTTCTTCGGCTTCGGGGCGGCGTCCGCCTGCGGCCCGAGGTACACGTCGACCATCGAGCCCTGGTCGAAGCCGTTGCCCGACACGGTGACCGTGCCACCCAGGCGCACCAGGCCCGGGTTGAGCGTGATCATCGGCGTGTCGCCGCCGTGCACGAGCACGCCGTTGAGGTCGATCGTCGGCGGTGGCGGCGCCTTGGTCTGCGGCGTCTCCGGCGTCGGCTCGCTGCCGAACTTCGGCAGCCCCGGCGCCTCGATGCCCATCGCCGGCAGCACCGAACGGCCCACCATGAGCAGCAGGAACGCGGCCGCGGCGGCCAGCAGGAGCCGGCGTGGCGATATCTTGATCTTGCGACGTCTCAGCGACTTCTTCCGGCGGTTGGCCGGATTCGTACGTGCGGTCGCCGGAGCCGCCCGGCGGCGTTTCAGGGTCTGCATCCTTCACTCCCGGCAACTCACGATGAGGTTGCTCCGATCTTGATGATGGACAGCGAGACATCACCCCGGGTCGCCTCCCACACGGTCTGCCCGTGCTGGTCGATCGCCTCGATGATCCAGGTCTCGCCACCCCGCTCGAGTGCGTCGCGCATCTTGTTGGACATCACGACGTAGTCGATGTTCTCCCAGCTCATGTGGAAGATCTTGTCGCGCACGTCCGGGTCGGACGTGGCCTTGTAGTGCGAGTGGGCGTACTTGTACGGCGGGTCGTTGTCGTGCAGCGCGACCCAGATGTCGTCGTCGATGATGAGCTTCGCGCTCGTCGGGATGTTCGCCTTGATCCACGCCACCTGCTCCTCCTGGAGGCGGGTGAGCGGCAGGCGGTACGCGTCGCTGAACTCCAGTTGGCCCTTGGTGTTGTACTTCACGAGAAACCCGCCCGGCATGACCAGCACCGGCACGAGCAGGCAGGCGACGAGCACCGACGCGCCGGACTGCTTGGTGCGCCGGGTGAGCCAGCCGAAGAACATGCCGAGGTTCAGGGCGAACAGCGGGATCATCGGCGCGATGTAGAAGTCGAGCAGGGCGCTGCGGGTCAGGTAGAACCCGTAGCCGGCGGCCATCAGCGCCATGGCGAGCATCGGCGGGCGGAGGCGCTTGTTGTTCCGGCCCGCGAACAGGCACAGCAGGGTCACCGCCACGCCCGCGATGAGGATGTACTTGTCCTTGAACAGCCAGCTCTGCTGCAACAGGTAGGAGAACGAGAGGCCGGTGCTCGTGTTCGAGTTGCGGTGCAGCTGCCACCAGACGGTGTACAGCAGGGACACGTGGTCGCCCGGGGTGGTGGACTCCAGGTTGAAGTTGAAGTTCTGCGGGAACAGCTCGTTCTTGATCTGGGCGAACAGCAGGTAGGCCACCACCGGCGCGAGCATGGAGAACCACCAGAAGCTGACCCCGAAGCGCCGGTTCGCCTGCTCCTTCACCGTGCGGTGCAGCAGGTAGGCGCAGCCCGGCAGCAGGAACAGCGCGTTCTCCTTGGTCACCAGCGAGAGACCGAAGCAGACCCCGGCGCCCATCGCGGTGACGATCCGCCCGTCCTTGCGGGCCAGCAGGTACAGGCCGAGCAGGATCCAGAACATCATGAGGTTGTCCAGCAGGACCTGGCGCTGGTAGTACACCCCGAGCGGGGACAGGTTGTAGACGAACGTGGCCAGGAACGCGGCCGGCTTGCTGCCGCTGAAGCGCCGGACGACCTCGAACATCAGGAACACCGACGCCAGGTGCACGATGAGCATCAGCGCGCGGCCGGTGTTGAGGGCGTTGCCGAAAGCGTCGAACCCGCCGGGCAGGACGCTGACCCAGCCGGCGATCGCCAGCCAGCCCATCGGCGCGTGGTCGTAGAAGTAGGTGTACGGCGAGAGCTTCGCCATGCGCAGGACGGCCCACGCCTGCTCCATGTAGATGCCCTCGTCGGTGAGGTACAGCGGGTAGCGGAACATGTTCCAGCCATGGCTGACCAGGCCGATGAGCATGCTCAGCAGCACCAGCCAGCGGCCGCCGGCACCCAGCGGGTCCTTCCGCGGCTGCTTGACGACCGGCGATGCGGTACGGGTGAGGACGTCAGCCGACATTGCTCAGCTCCGGGGCCTCGGTACGGTGGGCGCCCACATGGGCGGTCTTCTCCCAGTTGGTGGCGCCGCGCATCTGCCGCCACAGGGCGCGGGCGGCCGCATACGACAGCACCATCTGGTACGGGAACCAGCCGATCGCCATCTTCACGACGGTGCTGGGGCCGGCCTTGAGCCCGTGCGCGCCGGTGAACTCGTAGAGCCCGACGACGGACATCATGAAGTGCGCGCCGAGCAGCAGCACCGGCAGCCAGGACAGCATCGCCACCGGGACCGGCACGCTCAGCACGAACGCGTTGAGCAGGGCCACCGGCAGGTAGATGCCGAGCATCGCCTGCACGTGCGGGAAGGCGAGGGTGTACCAGGCCAGGAACTTCTGCCGCCGGTTGGGCATCTGCTTCCAGGTGCCCTTGCCCAGCGTCTGCATGAAGCCCTGGCACCACCGGGTCCGCTGCTTGATGAAGCTCTGCAGCGTCGGTGGCGTCTCCTCCTTGGTCACGTAGCGGTCGTCGTAGACCACCCGCACCTTCTCGCCCATGCAGGAGACGCGCAGGCCGATGTCGGCGTCCTCGGTCAGGTTGGTCTCGTCCCAGCCGCCGAGACGCTCGATGAGCTCCCGCTGGAAGAAGACCGTGTTGCCGCCGAGCGTGATGGCGCCGTTCTTGGCGTGGTAGTGCAGCCGGCTCTTGAACCAGAAGAAGTACTCCAGCACGTTGAACGTCGAGTACCAGTTGGAGTCGAAGTTCATCAGCTGCACGCCGGACTGCACGACGGACACCTGCTCGGTGACCATGATGGTGTTGACGATGTCGAACAGCTCGGGCTGGACCTCGTCCTCGGCGTCGAAGATGGCCACCACGTCGTTCGTGGCGTACCGCAGCGCCGTGTTCAGCCCGTGCGGCTTGTTGATCGGGCCGTCGTCGAAGACGACCACGTCGACGTTGCCGCGCCCGGCCGCACGCAGCCGGGAGATCTGGATCTGCGCCTGCTCGATCGTGCCGACGTCGTCCGCCGAGCAGACCACGAGGATCTGCACGAGGTGCGGCGGGTAGTCAGCGGACGCGGCGCGGGCGATGGTGGCTTGGATGACCTCCTCCTCGTGGCGCGCCGGGAGGATGGCGGTGAAGGAGAGTTGTGGCGTAACACGTTGATCGGGCACCCGCGCGTGCGCGTCCGCCTCGGGCTGGTCCCACGTGTAGATCATGAGATACAGCGCGTGCGCCGCCTGCACTGTCAGCAGCAATGAGATCAGGGTGACGCCGGTCAACACCACTTGCTCCATCGCTGCGTTCACTCCAAATCCACTTCGAGCTGACGGCGAAGTTCACCGCGAAGCCGGCACCGATGCCGACCAGATTGGCGGGGAGGTAATGCATGCCCAGCCCGACCAGAAGCTGGACCACGATGACGTTGACCGGCAGCGCGGCGAGGCCGGCCAGACTGAAGTAGGCGAAGCGCTGCAGCGAGAGGCTGCGGCGTCGGAAGGTCCACAGTTCATGCAGGATGTAGTTGGAGACGAGGGCGATCTCGACGGCCGCGACCGTCGCGGGCAGGAGGGCCAGCCCGAGCAGGCCGTGCAGCACGAGCAGGGCGACGTTGTTCACGACGACACCGCTGACTCCCACGAGGGAGAACCGGCTGAGCCGGCGCAAGGAGTGCGTCACGCTCCCAACCGTGCCGACCTGGCGGCCCCCGGGGCATCCCGCCACGGTCCGGCGGTGATCCACACCTTCGGTCTCCCCCAATCGGCGTAGTCCACCTGGTGCCCAGTGCGTGGTGATTCGCCCGATTCTCCGGGTATAGCCCTGCGCGATGAGTATCAGGATCTTGATCGCCGACGACCACGCGATGGTCCGCGAGGGCCTGCGCAGCTTCCTGTCGCTGAGCGCCGACCTGGAGACGGTCGGCGCCGCCGCCGACGGGCGGGAGGCCGTGACGCTGACCCACGAGCTGCGCCCCGACATCGTGCTCATGGACCTGTTGATGCCGGGCCTCGACGGCATCAGCGCGACCACAGTCATCCGCCGGGAGTTGCCGAGCGTGGAGGTGGTGGCGCTCAGCGGGTACCTCGAGCCGCAGCTCATCGCCGACGCCCTGCACGCCGGCGCGGTGGGCTACCTGCTCAAGGACACCGACGCCGAGGAGCTGCACCGGGCGGTCCGGGCGGCGGCGGCCGGCCAGGTGCAGCTGTCGCCTGCCGTGGCGGCCCGCCTGGTGCGCGACGTCCACGTGCCGACCACCCCGCCCCAGCTCACCCGGCGCGAGGAGGAGGTGCTGATCCTGCTGGCCCGCGGGCGGGCGAACGGCCAGATCGCCCGCGAGCTGCACATCGCGCCGCAGACGGTGAAGACCCACGTGAGCAACATCCTGTCCAAGCTCAACGCGGAGAGCCGCACCCAGGCGGCGCTCTACGCGATGCGGGTGGGGCTGGTCCCCGTGCATGCGGCGGCCCCGAGTTGAGCGCCGCGCTCGACGGCCTGTGCGCGCTGGCCCGCGACCTGACCCGGGCCCGGTCGGCGCACGTGCTCGACGCCACCCCGGCGATCGTCGCGTCGGCCGGCCCGTCGGTCGACGTCGACCTCGACCTGGCCGCGCGCATCCTGCACCGCGGCCTCCCGGCCGCCGTCCAGCGCACGCTCTACGTCCCCGCCGAGCCCGGCCTGCTGGTCGTGGTCGGACGGCGGCGGGCGCCGCGGCCGCGGGAGGTGGCGCCGTTCGGGCCGCTCGCGCGGACGCTGCTCGCCGAGTGCGCCGGCCCGGTCCGCGAGCGCGAGCGGCTGGCCCGCGACCTGCACGACTCGGTCGTGCAGACGCTCTACGGGATCAGCCTCGGCGCCGGCACCGCGGCCGAGCTCATGCACGGCAACCCGGACCACGCGCAGGAGTCGCTCGCCTGGATCCAGGAGACGGCCGCGGCCGGCCTCACCGACCTGCGCGGCATCATCCTGCGGCTGCGGCCCGAGACGCTCGTCGGCGCCGGGCTCGCGACCGCGCTCAAGGGGCTGTTCGAGACCCTGCACGCCGTGCCCGGCCGCGACGGCTGGGGCCTGCAGCTCGACGCCGACCCGGTGGTCAGCCCCGAGGTGGAGGAGACGCTGTACCGCATCGCGCTGGAGGCCCTGGGCAACGCCGCCCGGCACGCCAGCGCCTCGCAGGTGACCCTGCGGCTGGCCGGCGACGACCACCAGGTGGTCCTGGAGGTGGTCGACGACGGGGTGGGGTTCGTCCTCGACGGGCCGCACCCGGGGCGGCTCGGCGTGCGCTCGATGCACGAGCGGGCCGCGCTCGTCGGCGGCCGGCTGGAGATCGACACCGCCCCGGGCGCCGGCACGGTGGTGCGGGCAGCCCTCCCGGCCGGGTGACCCCGGCGGGCCACCCAGGCGCGACCTTGGACGCATGCGCGTGGTTGTCGACCTCACCAAGTGCCAGGGGTACGCGCAGTGCGCCTTCCTGGCCCCGGCCGCCTTCCAGATGCAGGGTGACGAGGCTCTGCTCTACGACCCGGAACCGTCCGAGGAGCAGCGCGACAAGGTGCGCCGCGCCGCGGCCGCCTGCCCCGTGCAGGCCATCCAGATCGACCGGCTCGCCATCCAGGACATGCCGCGGGTCGCCACGGCCGCCGCGAACGCGGCCCGGATCGTCGTCGTGGGCGCGTCGCTCGCCGGGCTGCGGGCCGCCGAGGCGCTGCGGGAGGAGGGCTTCCACGGCTCGCTCACGATGATCGACAACGAGTCCTACGAGCCTTACGACCGGCCGCCGCTGTCGAAGCAGGCGCTGAGCGGGCGGGTACCGCCCGACGGCACCGCGCTGCCGCACCGGGCCGACCTCGACGCGCGCTGGCGGCTCGGTGTGCAGGCGATCGGGCTGGAGCTGGCCGACCGCCGGGTGCACCTGTCCGACGGCTCGGCGGTGCCGTTCGACCGGCTGCTCATCGCGACCGGCGTGCGGGCCCGCCCGTGGCCGGACCCGACCGAGGCGGCCCTCGAGGGGATGTTCGTGCTGCGCACCCGCGACGACGCGCTGCGGCTGCAGCGGCGGCTCATGGCGCTGCCGTCGGCGTTCGGCCCGCCGATGGTCAACGCCGGGCCGGCACCGGACGCCAGCGCCCACATCCGCGGGGAGCGGGCCTCGGCGATCGGCGGTGAGCGGCCCGGCCGGGTGCTCGTCGTCGGGGCCGGCTTCACCGGGTCGGAGGTCGCCTCGACCTGCCGCCAGCTCGGGCTCGACGTCACCGTCGCCGAGGCCGGGCCGACCCCGCTCGCCGGGGCGCTCGGCGGGGTGATCGGCGCGGTCGCCGCCGAGATCCAGATGGAGCACGGGGTCGACCTGCGCTGCGGTACCACCGTCCTGGCCATCGAGGGCGACGCGGAGGGGCGGGTCCACCGGGCGCACTTCTCCGACGGCACCAGCCAGACGGTCGACGTCGTGGTGGCCGCGCTCGGCGGCATCCGCAACGTCGAGTGGCTGCGCGACTCGGGCCTGGCCGTCGGGCCGTGGGGCGTGGCCTGCGACGCCGGCTGCCGGGCGTTCGACGTCAACGGCCTGGTGACCGACGACATCTTCGTGGCCGGGGACGTCGCCCGGGCCCCGAACGCCATGTTCGGCTACCAGTTCCTGGCCCTGGAGCACTGGGCGAACGCGGTCGCCCAGGCCGAGGTCGCCGCGCACAACATGGTCAGCGACGAGTCGGACCGCTGGCCGCACCTGCACATGCCGCAGTTCTGGTCGCTGCAGTTCGGCAACAACATCAAGTCCGTCGGCGTGCCGACCTTCGCCGACCAGGTGGTCATCACCCAGGGCTCGGTAGCCGACCGGCGGTTCGCGGCCGCGTACGGGTACAAGGGCCGGCTCACCGGCGCGGTCACCTTCAACCACGCGAAGTGGCTGCCCTTCTACGAGCGGCTCATCGAGCAGGCGGCGCCGTTCCCGCCCCGGTTCGACACGGTCGACCAGCCCGACGACATGCTGCCGGTCCCGGCGGCGGTGCCCGACCCGACCTTCCTGGCCCGCGACGCGACCGTCGTGGTGACCGGCCATGACCCGAGCGAGCGCCACGCCACCCTGCTGCGGAGGACATCGTGACCACGACCGTCGGCTCGATCTTCGGCGCCGTCCTCGACCCCGTGAACCGCCACAACCCGTATCCGCTGTACACGGCGATGCGGCGCACCCCGGTCAGCCGGGAGCCCGACGGCACCTACATCGTGAGCACGTTCCGCGAAATCTCGGCGCTGCTGCACGACCCGCGGATCAGCTCGGCCAACAACCCGGTCCGGGAGGACCTGCCCGCGCAGATCGGGCTGCCGCCGAGCTTCCTGCGGCTCGACCCGCCCGACCACGACCGGCTGCGCCGGATCGCCACCCGCCCGTTCGGCCCGCCGCACTCCCCGCACCGCATCGACGACCTCCAGCCGGCCCTGGAAGGGATCGTCGGGCGGCTGCTCGGCGACTTCCCCGGCGCGACCGCCGACCTCGTGGACCAGTTCGCCTACCCGCTGCCGGTCCTCGTCATCACCCAGCTGCTCGGGGTGCCGATCGAGGACGAGCCGAGGTTCCGGGCCTGGATCGACACGGCGCTGCAGACGATCGACCCGCACCGGCCCCGCCCGGACCAGGTCGACGCCGCGCACGCCGCGTTCCGTGAGCTCTCCGACTACCTCGGCGACCTCGTCGACCGGCGCGCGGCCGAGCCGGGCGACGACCTGCTCTCCGCGCTCGCCACCGACGACGGGCCGGACGGGCGGATGACCCGCGAGCAGCTCGTGAGCACCGCCGTGCTGCTGCTCATCGCCGGCCACGAGACGACGGTCAACCTCATCGCGAACTCCGCGCTGATCCTGCTGCGCCAGCCGGTCTGGCTGGAGCGGCTCCTCGACGACCCCGACCTCGTGGTGCCGTTCGTCGAGGAGGTGCTGCGCTGGGACCCGCCGGTGCAGTTCCTGCCCTGGCGCACCGCCCTGGCCGACATCGAGCTGGCCGGCACGACGATCCCGAAGGGCGCCTCGATCACGCTGGTCCTGGCGGCCGGCAACCGCGACCCCCAGCACGTGACGGACCCGGACCGCTTCGACCCGCAGCGCCGGCCGGTGCAGCACCTGGGCTTCGGCGACGGCATCCACTACTGCTTCGGCGCGCCGCTCGCGCGGCTGGAGGCGCAGGTGGCGCTGCGCGGCCTGGCCCCGATGCTGGCCAACGCGCGCCTGCTGGAGGATCCTCCGGCGTACCGCATCAGCGCCGTGCTGCGCGGCCCGCGCCATCTGCGGGTGGCCCTCGACTGAGGTGGTTATTGGCCGGCGCGCACCAGCCCGGACTCGTAGGCGTAGACGACCGCCTGGACCCGGTCGCGCAGGTGCAGCTTCATGAGGACCCGCGCCACATGGGTCTTCACCGTCGCCTCGCCCACGGTCAGCGCCGCCGCGATCTCGCCGTTGGACAGGCCCCGCGCCATCAGGCGGAGGACGTCCGTCTCGCGCGGGGTCAGCTCGGCGACCTCGGGCGGCAGCTGCGGGCCGGGCGTGCCCGCGAACGCCGAGATGACCCGCGTGGTGATGGCCGGGTCGAGCAGCGCCTCGCCGGCCGCCACCACGCGGATCGCGGTGATGAGGTGCTCCGGCGAGGAGACCTTGAGCAGGAAGCCGCTCGCGCCCGCGCGCAGCGCGTTGAACAGGTTCTCGTCGGTGTCGAACGTGGTGAGCACGATGATCCGCGGCGCGCCGGGGTGCTCCAGCAGGGCTCGGGTCGCCTCCAGGCCGTCCTGGCGGGGCATCGCGATGTCCATGAGGACGACCTCCGGGCGCAGCCGCCGCGCCAGGGTCACGGCCTCGACGCCGTCGCTGGCCTCGCCGACGACGGTCATGTCGGGCTCGGTCTCGATGACCATCCGCAGCCCGGCCCGCACCATGCGCTGGTCGTCCGCGATCACCACCCGGATACTGCTCATGCCGCCACCAGCGCCGGGAGTCGGGCGTGCACCGCGTACCCGCCGCCGGGCTGCGGGCCGGCCGTGAGGTCGCCGCCGAAGAGGGCGGCGCGTTCCCGCATGCCGATCAGTCCCTGACCGCTGCCCGCGACGGGCGCGGGTGCGGTACCACCCCGGTCCCGAACCACGAGATGGACGCCGTCGGCGGCGTAGCGCACCTCGACCGCGACCCGGGTCGGTCCCGCGTGCTTCAGCACGTTGGTCAGCGCCTCCTGGACGATGCGGTACGCCGAGAGGTCCGCCGCCGGCAGCAGCGCCACCGGCGCGCCCTCCCGTTTGACGGTCACGGTCAGCCCGGCCTCGCGGACCTGGGCGATCAGCTCGTCGAGCCGGTCCAGCCCGACCGGCGCCGCGGTGGCCCCGCCGTCGTCGCCGCGCAGCAGCCCGAGCGTGCGGCGCAGCTCCCCGACGGCGTCGCGGCCCGACGACTCGATGCTGCGCAGCAGCTCCCCGTCGACGTCCAGCCCGGCGTCGAGCCGCCGGCGCACCACGCCGGCCTGGATCACCATCACCGTGACGCTGTGGGCGACCATGTCGTGCAGCTCGCGGGCGATGCGCACGCGCTCCTCCATGACCGCCTCGCGGACCCGCTGCTCGCGGATCGCCGCCCGGGCCGCGGCCGCGTCGGCGCTCTGCCGGTGCTGGTAGGCGAACCCGACGCCGAGCGCCCACGGCGCCATCGGGAAGAACAGCGCACCCATCGGGTCGTCGGGGGCGACCGTCCAGAACGTCACCGCCGTCGTCAGCGCCAGCCCCAGCCCGGCCCACCCCTGCCAGCCGCTGCGCCCGATCGGCCGCTCCCGCCCCACCGTGTACGCGGCGACGATCATGGCCGCGAGCTGCCACAGCCGGTACTCGTCCCGGATCAGGTTGGCCGCCACACAGCTGGCGGCCAGCGCGACGAGCGGGATGTCGCGCCGCAGCGCGGTGAGGACCGCGAAGCCGGCGAGCGCGAACGGCCACCAGCCGCCCGGCATCCGGATCAGGGCCTCCTCGGTCAGGGCGAACACCACGAACCCGCCCGCCACCCCGAGATCTCTGCTGCGCACCTCCTGACGGTATGCGCATCTCCCCCGGATCCTCGCCCGTCCGCCGGATGACCGACGCTCCGCCGCACGGGGGACCCCGGTTCGCCCGCGATGCGGGTTCGCTGCGGGCGTCGCGCTCGTAGCGTTCGCGGCTCCCACGAGTTTTGATGAGGTTGTCGATGAGGTTCTTCCTGATACTTGCGCCCATCGTGCTGGGCGTCGCGGGCGCGGTCGACCCGGCGTTGGGCTCGACCGGCGAGTTCTACGGCATCTACCGGGAGCACCCGGTGGCGATCGAGGCCCATTCGGTACTGCTGCATTGGGCGTGGATCCTGTTCGCCCTCGGTTTCGTCGCGCTGCTCGACCCGATCCGCCGCCGGGGCTCCGTGCTGGCCCGGGTGGCCTGGGTCGCCACGGTGCTCGGCCTGGTGACGTTCTCGGCGCTGATGGCGATCGACCTGTTCGTGCTGGCGCTGGAGCAGACGTTCGCGGACAACGCCACGGTCCAGAAGGTGAACCGGACGTTCGAGACGCTCGGCGCGTGGCCGACCTTCGGCTGGCAGATCCCCGGCATGCTGGGCTGGGCCCTCGCGCTGATCCTGACCCCCGTCGCCGCGGCCCGGGCCCGGGTCATCTCGTGGTGGACGGCGGGCGCGGCGCTGGTGGGCTCGGCGCTGTACCTGCTGTTCGGCGTCGAGTCGATGCCGTGGTGCCTGGCCGGCCCGGCGGTGATGGCCGGCGCGTACTTCGTCGCCTTCCGCTCGCTCGGCTCGGTCGCCGTGGCTGACGAACCGGACACGTTCGGGACGTTTCGCCTGCGGTTCGGCCGGGTGTGCATGATCCTGGCCCCGCTGTCCTTCGCGATCGGCCTGGCGACGGTGCCGGGCTTCGCGCCGGACCCGGCCCAGCTGGTGCGCCACCCGGTCCAGTCCCAGGCGAGCGCGTTCTTCCTGCACCTGGGCTGGCTGCTGTTCATCCCGGCCGTACTGACCCTGATGCGCGGCGGCGGCCGCTTCGCCCGCGTCGCGGGCGTGGTGACGGTCCTGGCGCTGGCCAACTTCAGCGGCCTGATGGTGGGCGACTACGCCGACCTGGCCGCGCGCAAGGTCCTCACCCCGGAGGAGGCGACGCGGGTGACGGACGCGATGGGGACGTACAGCGGCTTCGCGTTCAGCTGGGTGATCTTCGGCATGTTCGGCTCGCTGCTGGGCCTGATCCTGGTGGCCCTGGCGACGACGCTGGACGGCCGCTCCCGCTGGTGGGTGCCGGCCCTGGTCGGCGCCGGCGTGGTGGCTTTCCTGGCCCTGGGCGTGGGCCCGCTGAGCCTGCTGAGCCCGCTGCTGCTGCTGGCCGGCTTCGGCCTGCTGGCCCGCGGCCTGACCGCGGCGCCCGCTCCGGCTCCGGCCGCGACCCCGGCCCCAGCCCCGGCCGCCTGACGCCGGCGCACGTGCGGCATCCCGGCCCCACCACGCCGGGATGCCGCGACGGCCACTCAGGCGGGCACGGCGCTGATCCGCTGCTGGCGCAGCTCGGGCACGTGCCGGGCGATGGTCTCGAAGTCGCCGTCCTCGTGCAGGACGACCAGCTTGAGCCGGATCGCGGTGGCGGCGATGACCAGGTCAGCCACCGAGACGTCCTGGTAGACGCTGGGCTCGACGAGCTCATGCCGGATCGCCGACACCATCCCCCAGATGTTGTCCGGAATCGTCGCCCACGGGTACGTCTCGCAGATGTCCCGCTCGAGCTCGAGATACCGCTTCGCGTCGGCGACCGTGAGCAGCTCGGTCAACGCCGGCTCAGTGAGGGTCACCAGCCCGCGATCCACGGCGTCCTGCCATGCGTCGCTGACCTGACCCCGGTAGATCCGGACCAGAGCACTCGTGTCGGCAAGATACTTCACTGGTCCACCTCGTCGATCCGGTCGAAGTCGAACGCGCCCTCGTCGGCCAGCTTCCGCACCCGCTCCAGCGCCTCCCGGCGCTGTTGGCGTTTGCGTTCGACGTAGTCGCGCAGGACGCCGTTGAGGATCTCGTTGCGCGAGGTCGTGCCGAGGCCCCGGCCGGCCTCGGCCAGGAGCTCCTCGTCGATCGGGGTCTCGTCCTGCTCGGCAGGGGTCTCGTCGGGGTTCACTGCGTCGGTTTCGGAGTCGGTGTCCGCCGTGATGACGGTTTCGGTCATGGTCCCACCTCCCTCCCGCACCCTACTGGCCATATGGCCATATTATCAACCAGCTGCTCAAACAAGTGTGGCGCCCGTCGCGGTCTCCCGCGAGGGCGCCACAGTTGCAGCGGTGGTCGGTCAGGCCTCCACCAGCGCCATGACCTCGTCGGAGACGTCGAAGTTGGCGTAGACGTTCTGGACGTCGTCGCAGTCCTCCAAGGCGTCGATGACCTTGAAGACCTTGCGGGCGCCCTCCTCGTCCAGCGGGACCGTGACGCTCGGGACGAACGAGGACTCGGCCGACTCGTAGTCGATGCCGGCCTCCTGCAGGGCCGTGCGGACCGGGATCAGGTCGGAGGCCTCGCAGATGATCTCGAAGGCCTCGCCCAGGTCGTTGACCTCCTCGGCGCCGGCGTCGAGGACGGCCAGCAGGAGGTCGTCCTCGGTGAGGTCGCCGGCCTTCGGGACGATGATCACGCCCTTGCGGCTGAACATGTACGACACCGAGCCGGCGTCGGCCAGGTTGCCGCCGTTGCGGGTGAGGGCCACGCGGACCTCGGTCGAGGCGCGGTTGCGGTTGTCCGTCAGGCACTCGATCAGGATCGCGACGCCGTTCGGGCCGTAGCCCTCGTACATCGCGGTCTGCCAGTCGGCGCCGCCGCCGATCAGGCCCGAGCCGCGCTTGACCGCGTTGTTGATGTTGTCGTTCGGTACCGAGTTCTTCTTCGCCTTCTGGATGGCGTCGAACAGCGTCGGGTTGCCGGCGGGGTCACCGCCGCCGGTGCGCGCTGCGACCTCGACGTTCTTGATCAGGCGGGCGAAGAGCTTGCCGCGCTTGGCGTCGATGACCGCCTTCTTGTGCTTGGTCGTCGCCCATTTAGAGTGCCCGGACATCTCCTCTAACCCTCCGTCGTCTGGCCCGCCTCGCGCGCCATCTCCACGAAGTACCGATGGACTCGGAGGTCGCCGGTGAGCTCGGGGTGGAACGCCGTCGCGAGCAGGTGCTGCTGCCGAACCGCAACGATCCTACCGGCGGCGGGCCCGTCGCTCACACGACCCAGCACCCGCACACCGTCGCCCACCGACTCTACCCAGGGTGCCCGGATGAAGACAGCCGAGAACGGCCCGCCGTCGATGTCCTCGATGTCGACCGTTCCCTCGAACGAGTCGACCTGGCGGCCGAACGCGTTGCGGCGGACCGTCATGTCGATGCCGCCGAACGGCACCTGGTCGGCGCGGGCGTCGAGCAGCCGCTCAGCCAGCATGATCATGCCGGCGCAGGAGCCGTAGACCGGCATGCCGCCGGCGATCCGCTTGCGGATCGGCTCGAGCAGGCCGAACTCCACCGCCAGCTTGCTGATCGTGGTCGACTCCCCACCGGGGATGATCAGCGCGTCGACCGAGTCGAGCTCGTCCGGGCGGCGCACCGGCCGCCCGATCGCGTCGCAGTCGGCCACGGCGTGGAGGTGCTCGCGGGTATCGCCCTGCAGGGCGAGCACACCGATGATCACGTAGCGGTCACCAGCCCCGCTCGGCGAGGCGGTGCGACACCGGGATGTCGTCGACGTTGATGCCGACCATGGCCTCGCCCAGGCCGCGGGAGACCTTGGCGAGCACGTCGGGGTCGTCGTGGAAGGTGGTCGCCTTCACGATCGCGGCCGCGCGCTGGGCCGGGTTGCCCGACTTGAAGATGCCGGAGCCGACGAAGACGCCCTCGGCGCCGAGCTGCATCATCATCGCCGCGTCGGCCGGGGTGGCGATGCCGCCCGCGGTGAACAGCACGACCGGCAGCTTGCCCGTCTCGGCGACCTCCTTCACCAGCTCATACGGCGCCTGGAGCTCCTTGGCCGCCACGAACAGCTCGTCCTCGGGCAGCGAGGTGAGCCGGCGGATCTCCTGGCGGATCTGGCGCATGTGGGTGGTGGCGTTGGACACGTCGCCGGTGCCGGCCTCGCCCTTGGAGCGGATCATCGCCGCGCCCTCGGTGATGCGGCGCAGGGCCTCGCCGAGGTTGGTGGCGCCGCCCACGAACGGGACGGTGAACGCCCACTTGTCGATGTGGTTGCTGTAGTCGGCCGGGGTGAGCACCTCGGACTCGTCGACGTAGTCGACCCCGAGGGCCTGGAGGATCTGCGCCTCGACGAAGTGGCCGATGCGCGCCTTGGCCATGACCGGGATCGAGACGGCGCTGATGATGCCGTCGATCATGTCGGGGTCGCTCATGCGCGACACGCCGCCCTGGGCCCGGATGTCGGCCGGGACGCGCTCCAGCGCCATGACGGCGACCGCGCCGGCGTCCTCGGCGATCTTCGCCTGGTCGGGGGTGACGACGTCCATGATGACGCCGCCCTTGAGCATCTCGGCCATCCCGCGCTTGACGCGGGCGGTGCCCGTGACGGGCGAGCTGGGTGTGGGCGACTCGGGCACGGCGCAGCACTCCTCACGAAAAATCTTGGATTCACCCACAAGTTTACGCCCCGTCACCCCGGCCGCCCGACGTCCAATGCCAACCCCGCGGCCCACAATTGGCCACCGGCGCAGGCCAGTGCCTAGGTGAGGGACGGGTCGTCGACGTCGAAGTACGCCGGGCGGGGGTGCTTGCGGGCCAGGCGGAACACGCGGATCAGCGGGCGGCGGCGCACCGCCAGGGCGTCGCGCACCACGTCGTTGTGGACCTGGCGGGCCAGTGCCACGCGGCGGCTGACCTGGACCAGCTGGTCCAGAACGTCCGCCGGCGCGCCGTCCACGGTGCGCAGGTGGCGGGTCAGGTCGTTCTCGGCCACCTCGCGGTCGTCCGGGGCGGCGTCCAGGGCGATCCGGGCCGCGTACATCAGCGTCGGCAGCTGTGCGGCCTCGGCCAGGGCGACCGCGGCGGCGGCCCGGCGGACCAGGTGGGCGTCCAGGGTGGCGTACGCCGCCGAGGCGCGGGCGTGCAGGCGGTCGACGCGGGCGGCGAGCCAGGTGAGGTACGTCGCGATCACCACCACCACCGCCACCACGGCGATCACCCACCACATGCGGCGCAGCCTACGGGACCGACTCCTGGACCGTCGCTCCGGCGACCTCGATCGCGGTCGCGTACACCTCCAGGACCCGCTCGGCGACGACCGGCCAGTCGTAGGCGGCCACCACCTCGGTCGCCCGGGCGGCCAGGGCGGCGCGGCGGGCCGGGTCGTCGAGCAGCTCGCCGGCGACGCGGGCCAGCCCCGCGGCGTCGCCCACGGGGAACAGCGCGCCGGCCCGGCCGCCGTCGAGGACGCGGCGGAAGGCGTCGAGCTCGCTGGCCACGACCGGGGTGCCGGCCGACATCGCCTCGGTGAGGATCATGCCGAACGACTCGCCGCCGGTGTTCGGCGCGACGTACAGGTCGACGCTGCGCAGCATCCGGGCCTTGTCCTCCTCGGAGACCTTGCCGAGGAACACGATGCGGTCACGCACCGCGACGGGCACGTCCTCGATCGCCTCGGACGGGTCACCCGGGCCCGCCACCAGCAGGCGCAGCCCCGGCCGTTCGTGGGACAGCGCCGTGAACGCGCTCACGAGGTACGGGAAACCCTTCCTCGGCTCGGTGAACCGGCCGAGGAAGCCCAGCGCGCCCTCGCCCGGCCACCCGTCGAAGGGCTCGGCGGCGCGGTACTTCGACACCTGCACCCCGTTGGGGATCTCCCACGCGCTCCCGCCCAGGTGCTCGACCTGGACCTTGCGCGCCAGCTCGCTGACCGCGATCCGCCCGGTGATCTTCTCCAGCACCAGCTGGAGCACGCCCTGCGCGGCGGCGAGCGCGCGCGAGCGGGTCATGGCGGTGTGGAAGGTGGCGACGACCGGGCCGCGCGCCGACAGCACCGCCAGCATCGACAGGCTCGGGATGAGCGGCTCGTGGACGTGCAGCACGTCGAAGCGGCCGGCGGCCAGCCAGCGCCGCACCCGGGTCGCCGAGATCAGCCCGAACGACACGCGGGCCACCGAGCCGTTGTAGGGCACCGGGACCGTCCGGCCGGCCGGCACGACGTAGGGCAGCGTCATGCTCTCCTCGTCGCCGGGTGCGAGGACGCTGACGTGGTGGCCGAGGGCGATGAGCGTCTCGGCGAGGTCGCGGACGTGGTTCTGCACGCCGCCGGGCACGTCGAACGAGTACGGGCAGACGATGCCGATGCGCACGGACCCTCCTCAGCCCACGGTGCTCTTGGCCGGCTCGTCGAGCCAGAGCCGCTGCAGCATGTGCCAGTCCTCCGGGTGGCGCGCGATGCCCTCGGCCAGATGATCGGCGACCCGCTGGGTGGTCAGGCGCACGCGCACGTCGAGCGGCCCCTCGCCGGCCGCCGGCAGCTGGATCGGGCCGACCAGGCGGCCCGCCGCCGCATCCGCATCGAACCACATGTCGACGACGTACAGGGGTGCGCCGGTGCGCAGGGCGAGCAGCGCCGGGCCGGCCGGCATCTTGGTCCGGCCGCCGAAGAACCCGACCTCGACCCCGCGGGCGGTGAGGTCGCGGTCGGCGAGCAGCGGCACGACGGCCCCGGCACGCACGCGCTCCTCCAGCACGTCGAACGGCGGGCGCTCGCCGCCGCTCGTCGGCAGGATCTCCATACCCAGGGAGCGGCGGAAATGCAGGAACTTGAGGTACACACTCTCGGGTTTGAGGCGCTCGGCGACCGTGGTGATCGGCCAGCCGTTCGCGGCGACCCAGGCCCCGGCGGCGTCCCAGTTGCCGGCGTGCGGCAGGGCGACGACGCTGCCGACGCCGGCCGCCACGTTCTCGCCGAGCAGGTGGCCGCGCTCCAGCCGGAAGCCGCGCAGGATCTGCGCCTTCGAGCGGCCGGGGAGCTGGAAGGCCTCCAGGTAGTAGCGCCCGTACGAGCGCAGGGCCCGGTGCAGCAGCGCCGCGAACTCCGGCTCCGGCATGTCGTCGCCGACCACCCGGCGGAGGTTGGCCGCGAGCGTCGCGGTGCCGCGCCCGGCCCGGCCGCGGCGGTACGCACGGGCACCGCGGGCGGCGACCGCGCCGACGACCGGCCATACCGCACCCCGGGGCAGCCTCGGCAGCAGCGAGAACGCGGCGCCGTAGCCGGCCTCGACCAGGCTCATCGGGCGTAAGCCTGGCGGTATACCTCGGCCATCCGCTGGCCGATCGTGACGATCGAGAGCGCCCCGAGCACCCACATGACGATCTCCAGCCCGTAGGGCACGCCGAAGCCCCAGAGCACGCCGCCGATGCCGATGCCGATGAGCCGCTCGGCGCGCTCGATGAGCCCGACGTTGGCGGTCATCCCGAGGCCCTCGGCGCGGGCCTTCACGTACGAGACGACCTGGCCGGTGAGCAGGCACAGCAGGGCGGCGGCGACGACCCGCGGCTGGCCCTGGGTGGCGTACCAGTAGGCGATGGAGCCGAAGATCGCGCCGTCGGCGACCCGGTCCATGGAGGAGTCGAGGAACGCCCCGAACTTGTTCGTGATGCCCCGCTGCCGCGCCATCGCGCCGTCGATCATGTCGGTGAGGCAGCTCAGGGTGATGATCACGAGCGCGATGATGAAATGCCCCCGCGTCGCGAAGCCGAGGGCGCCGACGAGCACACCGATGGTGCCGGCGACGGTGACCGCGTTGGGGGTCACTCCGGCGCGCAGCAGCGCGGCGGCGACCGGGTCGACGAGGCGGGCCAATGAGGCCCTGCTGACTACGCTGAGGATCTTCGCCATGGCGCTCTCACGATAACGGTGGTGGAGCTTGCCGGATACCAGCCCGTGGGCCTGCTCACGGTGCTTGAGTAAACCTCAGGTCGTGATGAGCGCCGGCGGGCTTGTGTCGGTGATGTTTCGGGTGTGGGATCGGTGAACAGGTCGTGACTGTGAGACTGCTCACAGAAGGCATGCTCCAGACGGGAGGCGCGTAATGGCGCAAAAAGTCCAGGAGAAGGGGGTCACCGGCACCACGCCGGTGGTTGATGACCCCGGCAGGGTACGCAACGTGGTGATCGTCGGGCACTCCGGCTCCGGCAAGACGACGCTGGTCGAGGCGCTGCTCGCGGCGACCGGCACGATCGGCCGGACGGGCGCGGTGACCGAGGGCACCACGGTGACCGACCACGATCCGGCGGCGCAGAAGCAGCAGCGTTCGGTGACGCTGTCCTGCGCGCCGCTGATGCACGGCGACATCAAGGTCAACCTGCTCGACACGCCCGGGTACGCCGACTTCGTCGGTGAGCTGCGGGCCGGGCTGCGGGCGGCCGACGCGGCGCTGTTCGTCGTGTCGGCGGTCGACGGCATGGACGCGGCGACGGCCGCGCTCTGGGAGGAGTGCGCCGCGGTCGGCATGCCCCGCGCGGTGGCGGTCGCTCGCCTCGACCACCAGCGCGCCGACTTCGACGAGGCCCTCGCGCGCTGCCAGGAGGTGTTCGGCGACAACGTCATGCCGCTGTACCTGCCGATGCTCGGCGACGACGGCGCGTCCGTCGACGGCCTCATCGGCCTGATCACCCAGCGGGTGTTCGACTACTCCGCGGGCTTCCCACCCCAGGTGCGCGACCCCGATCCGGAGCACCTGCCGGCGATCGAGGAGTCGCGCAACGCGCTGCTGGAGGGGATCATCGCCGAGAGCGAGGACGAGACCCTGATGGAGCGGTACCTCGGCGGCGAGGACATCGAGACCAGCGTGATCATCGACGACCTGGAGAAGGCCGTCGCCCGCGGCACCTTCTACCCGGTCGTGCCGGTCTGCGCCGAGACCCGGGTCGGGCTCGACGCGCTGCTGGAGGTGCTGACCAGCGGGTTCCCGTCGCCGCTGGAGCACACGGTGCCGCCGGTGACCGACCTCGACGGCAACCCGCACGCGCCGCTGCGGTGCGACCCGGGCGGCCCGCTCATCGCCGAGGTGGTCAAGACGACGATCGACCCGTACGTCGGGCGCGTCTCCCTCGTGCGCGTCTTCTCCGGCACGCTGCGCCCCGAGCATCCGGTCCACATCTCGGGCCACGGCATGGCCGAGCGCGGCCACCCCGACCACGACGCCGACGAGCGGTTCGCGCACCTGTTCTCGCCGCTGGGCGCGAACCTGCGCGAGGTGCCCTACGCGGTCGCGGGCGACCTGGTCGCGATCACCAAGTCCGGCACGGCGGAGACCGGCGACACGATCTCCGGCAAGGACGACCCGATGCTCATGGCGCCCTGGGTGATGCCGGAGCCGCTGCTGCCGATCGCGATCGTCGCCAAGACCCGCTCGGACGAGGACGCCCTGGCCAAGAACCTGGGGCGGCTCGTGGCGGGCGACCCGACGCTGCGGCTGGAGCGCAACGCCGAGACCCACCAGCTGGTGCTGTGGTGCATGGGTGAGGCCCATGCGGACGTGGTACTGGACCGGCTGCGCGCCGGCGGCGTGGAGCTCGACACCGAGCCCGTCAAGGTGGCGCTACGCGAGACGTTCGCCGCGCCGAGCCAGGGCCACGGCCGGCACGTCAAGCAGTCGGGCGGCCACGGGCAGTACGCGGTCTGCGACATCAGGGTCGAGCCCCTGCCGCGCGGCACCGGGTTCGAGTTCGTCGACAAGATCGTCGGCGGTGTCGTCCCGCACAACTACATCCCCTCGGTCGAGAAGGGCGTCCGGTCGCAGATGGAGCGCGGCATGGTCGCCGGGTACCCGGTCGTCGACGTGCGCGTGACGCTCTTCGACGGCAAGGCGCACTCGGTCGACTCGTCCGACGCGGCCTTCCAGACGGCCGGCGCGCTCGCCCTGCGCGAGGCGGCCGAGCAGGGCCAGACGACGCTGCTCGAACCGATCGACGAGGTGACCATCCGGATCCCCGACGAGTTCGTCGGCGCGGTCATGAGCGACCTGTCCGGCCGCCGCGGCCGGGTGCTGGGCAACGAGCCCGACCCGGCCGGCCACGAGCGGACCCTGGTCCGCGCCGAGGTCCCGGCGACCGAGCTGGTCCGCTACGCGGTCGAGCTGCGGGCGATGACGTCGGGCGCCGGCACGTTCAGCCGCGCGTTCGTCCGGCACGACCCGATGCCGTCCCACCTGGCCGAGGCCGTGAAGAAGGAGCACGCCAGCACCCGCTGACCCGCCCCGGCCCGGCGCACCCGTCCGGGGTGCGCCGGGCCGTTATGGCCTGTTTCATGACTGGGGTCGGAGCTGAGCCGGAGTCCAGATTTGGTCGGGCGTCGCCCCGCGGAAGTCCGGCTACCGGTGTTGTAACCGGGCTTTCGCGGGGTGACGCCAGACCAAATCTGGGCCCGCCGCAGCCCGGCCTCAGTCATGAAACAGGCCTTAAGGTGAGCGGGTGATCTTCTCGCGGCGCAAGAAGGCGGGCGGCGGGCAGCAGGCGATCGTCGACTTCTGGACGTGGTGGCCGGACGCGCGGCCGCGGGTCGAGGCGGCGATCTCCTCCGGGGACTGGAGCGCGCTGACCGGCGAGGTCGGCTCGCGGGTCGCCGCCGTCCACAAGGACCTGACGTGGGAGTTCTCCCGCGGTACCGGCGCGAGGCACGCACTCGTCGTGTCCAGCGGCGGCGATCCCGCGCTGCGCAGCGTGGCCGCCCGCTGGCGCGCGCTGGCGCCGGCCGACGACCCCGACTGGGAGTACCACACCGCCCGCCAGCCCGACTTCGACACGCTGCAGGCCAAGATCGGGATCGGCGGGGCCGAGCTGGACCTGTCCGAGCTGCGGATCGCCTTCACCCGCGACCCCGACCGGCCGGAGGTCGACGTCGTGGTGTTCCACCCGCGCTTCGCCGTGGTGCCCGAGGCCGTCCGTGGGCAGGTGTCGTTCCTGGTCCTCGACTGGGTGCTCGGCGAGAACGGCGTCGAGGAGTGGGTCGGCGCCGTCGAGTGGACCACCGACGAGCCGGACGGCGCCGCGGACCCGCTGCGGCTGGCCGAGGCGGTCGCCGATCTCCGCGCGGAGTACCGCGAGCCGCAGTGGGTGGTCTTCTCCGGCTCCCGCCGCGGCGCGCCCCTGACCGGGCTGGCCCAGCGGCCGCTGCGCTCGGTGCGCTGGCCGCGCTTCGACACGCACGTGGCGGTGACGCTGCCGTACGCCGCCGAGGAGAACGGACTGCCCGACGACGAGACGCTCGACGGGCTGCGCGAGTTCGAGGACACGGTGCTGGCGGCGGCGCTCGACGACGGCGAACTGCTCGTGGTGGAGACCAGCGCCGGCGAGCGGACCCTGCACTACTACGTCGACGGCGCCACGCCGGCCGCCGACGCGTTGATCGCGGCGGCCAGACGATGGCCGCGCGGGCGGGCCGAGC
Source organism: Dactylosporangium sp. AC04546 (assembly GCF_022095675.1). GTDB lineage: Bacteria > Actinomycetota > Actinomycetes > Mycobacteriales > Micromonosporaceae > Dactylosporangium. Next base: position 73,668 of record NZ_JAHYSG010000059.1, read on the forward strand.
GTGGGCTCGACCCGTCGTTCGAAGCGATCGCGCAGTTCCGCTAGGCCGTTCCGTCCCCGGCGCTTACGCCGCTGGCCACGCCTCGGCCCCTACGTCGTCGGCCACGCCTCGGCCCTTACGCCGCCGGCCACGCCTCGGCCAGCAGTTTGCGGGTGTCGGTCAGCAGCTGGGGCAGGACCTTGGTGCGGCCGACCACCGGCATGAAGTTCGTGTCGCCGCCCCACCTCGGCACGATGTGCTGGTGCAGGTGGGCGGCGATGCCCGCGCCGGCCACGGCGCCCTGGTTCATGCCGAGGTTGAACCCGTGCGCCCCGCTGACCTTGCGGACCGTGCGCATCGCGGCCTGGGTGAACGACGCGACCTCGGCCGTCTCGCCGTCGGTCAGGTCGGTGTAGTCCGCGATGTGCCGGTAGGGCACGACCATGAGGTGGCCCGGGTTGTACGGGTACAGGTTGAGCACCGCGTAGACCAGCGTGCCCCGGGCGACGACGAGGCTGTCCTCCTCCGGCAGGCCGGGCGCCCGGCAGAACGGGCACCCGGTCGGCTCGTCGTGGTCGCCGGCGCGGTCCTCCTTGATGTACGCCATCCGGTGCGGCGTCCAGAGGCGCTCGAGGTCGTCCGGGACGCTCGTCATGACGCCGAGGGGCCCTCGTTGACACGGGAGCGGACGATCTCGGCCACGTGGGCGACGGCCTCGTCGAGCGGGACGCCGTTGCGCTGGGAGCCGTCGCGGTACCGGAAGGAGACCGTGCCGGCCGTGACGTCGTCGTCGCCGGCGATCGCCATGAACGGCACCTTCTGCTGCTGGGCCGTGCGGATCTTCTTCTGCATGCGCTCGTCGGAGTGGTCGACCTCGACCCGGATGCCCTCGGCGCGCAGGCGCTCGGCGAAGCCGTCGAGGTACTCGCCGTGGTCGCTGCGGATCGGGATGCCCACCACCTGCACCGGGGCGAGCCAGGCCGGGAACGCGCCCGCGTAGTGCTCGGTCAGCACGCCGAAGAACCGCTCGATCGAGCCGAACAGCGCCCGGTGGATCATGACGGGCCGCTGGCGGGTGCCGTCGGCGGCCTGGTACTCCAGCTCGAAGCGCTCCGGCAGGTTGAAGTCGAGCTGGATCGTCGACATCTGCCAGGTGCGGCCGATCGCGTCGCGCGCCTGCACGGAGATCTTCGGCCCGTAGAACGCGGCGCCGCCCGGGTCGGGCACGAGGTCGAGGCCGGACTCGGTGGCGACCCGGCGCAGCGTCTCGGTCGCGGCCTCCCAGACCTCGTCGGCGCCGACGTACTTGTCCGGGTTCTTCGTCGACAGCTCGAGGTAGAAGTCGGTGAGGCCGTAGTCCTTGAGCAGGTCGAGCACGAACTGCAGCAGCGAGGCGAGCTCGCTCTCGATCTGCTCCGGGGTGCAGAAGATGTGCGCGTCGTCCTGGGTCATGCCGCGCACCCGGGTCAGGCCGTGGATCACGCCGGACTTCTCGTACCGGTACACCGTGCCGAACTCGAACATCCGCAGCGGCAGCTCCCGGTAGGACCGGCCGCGCGAGCGGAAGATCAGGTCGTGCATCGGGCAGTTCATCGGCTTGAGGTAGTAGTTCGCGCCCTCGACCTCCATGGGCGGGAACATGCCGTCGGCATACCAGTCCAGGTGGCCCGACACCTCGTAGAGGTGGCCCTTGGTGATGTGCGGGGTGTTGACGAAGCTGTACCCCGCCTCCTCGTGCCGCCGGCGCGAGTAGTTCTCCATCTCGCGGCGGATGATGCCGCCCTTCGGGTGGAAGACCGGCAGGCCGGAGCCCAGCTCGTCGGGGAAGCTGAACAGGTCGAGGTCGGCGCCCAGCTTGCGGTGGTCGCGGCGGGCCGCCTCCTCCAGCAGGCGCTGGTACTCCTTCAGCGCGTCGCGGGTCGGCCACGCGGTGCCGTAGACCCGCTGCAGCTGCGGGTTCTTCTCCGAGCCGCGCCAGTAGGCGGCCGCGCTGCGGGTCAGCTTGAACGCCTGGATCAGCCGGGTGCTCGGCAGGTGCGGGCCGCGGCACAGGTCCGACCAGCAGACCTTGTCCTCCTTGGCGTCGAGGTTGTCGTAGATCGTCAGCTCGCCGCCGCCGACCTCCATGACCTCCGTGGTGTCGACGTCGCTCTTGACGTCGACCAGCTCCAGCTTGAACGGCTCGTTCCTGAGCTCCTGCTTCGCCTGCTCGACCGAGTCGAACCGGCGCCGGCGGAACCGCTGCCCCGACTTGACGATCTCCTGCATCCGCTTCTCGAGCTTGTCGAGATCGTCGGGCTGGAACGGCTTGGCGACCTGGAAGTCGTAGTAGAAGCCGTTCTCGATCGGCGGCCCGATGCCGAGCTTCGCCTCCGGGAACAGATCCTGCACGGCCTGCGCGAGCACGTGCGCGGTCGAGTGGCGCAGCACGTTGAGCCCGTCGGGCGAGGACAGGTCGACGGCCTCGACCTCGACGTCCTCCTCCGGCGTCCAGTCGAGGTCCCGCAGCCGCCCGTCCGCCTCGCGGACGACGACGATCGCCTTCGGCCCGCTGGCCGGCAGCCCGGCGGCGGCCACCGCGGCGCCGGCCGTCGTGCCGGCGCTGACCACGAGGCGCGGCGGGGCTTCGGCGACGGGGCGCGCTGTGGACACGATGGGCTCCCATGGATCGGTCGGCGGGTTTCGTACCGATGCTATCGGGGCGCTCAGCGCAGGGCGGAGAACACCCCTCCGGCGACGACGGCGCCGACAAGGGTGCCCACCACGACCTGGGCCACGGTGTGGTCCTTCAGCGCGACCCGGGACCATCCGACAGCGGCCGCCAGCGGCGCCGCCAGGGCGAGCCACCAGCCGTACACGAGCATCAGGATCACCACCGACCCGGCCGCCACCGCCGAGTGGATCGACATCTTCCACCAGTGGCTGACCCCGGCCGCGACGACGAGCCCGACCC
>NZ_JAHYSG010000060.1 GCF_022095675.1 Dactylosporangium sp. AC04546
CCAGGGCAGGGATCGTGCGCGCGGCCCGGCTCCTGGCCGAGATCGGCGACGCCCGCGGCCGCTACCCCACCGCCGCCGCCCTGGCCGGCCTGGCCGGCGTCACCCCCTCAACACGACAGTCCGGACAGGTGAGGGTGGTCGCGTTCCGGTGGGCGGTCAACAAACAACTCCGCGGCGCGGTCTGCGACTTCGCCGCCGACTCACGCCGCACCAACCCCTGGGCCCAGCACCTCTACCAACAAGCCCGAAACCGCGGCCACCGCCACCCACACGCCGTCAGAATCCTCGCCCGCGCCTGGCTCGGCGTCATCTGGAAACTCTGGACCACCAACACCCCCTACCAACCCGAACGCCACAACGCCCTACAGAAAATCCTCACCCAAACCCCTTGACCCCACAGGGCACTCCCGCCAGACAACGCTCGTGGGGCCGCTCCCTTCGGAGCGGCCCCACGGACGCTGCCATCGCCGTCGTGGCAAGGGCTCGCGGGCTGCCGCCCGCGCCGGACGCCCGCCGCGACGCACGGTCCACCCGCCCAACACCCGCGTCGGACGCGCGCCCTGACGTTGGTCGATCCACTCTCAAGTTGATCTCGATTTCCGAGGGTAGATCGACCAACGTGTTCACGGGCGCCGGCCCGACGGAGGGGGCCGCTCCGCCAAGTGCCCGCCGCGCCGGCTCCGTGATCGTGGGAAGGATCCGGTCGCCGGGGCAGCCAGATGTCTCCCACGATCATGGACCGCCCGGTGCGGATCTCCGTCCGGCACCCCAAGCGATCGCCACCGCGTGAGCCGGTCGCCGCAACCCCGCTCAGCACAGGGTCCCGCGGGACAGCGACGTGGCCCAAGGACCCGCGTGCCGCTGCCCGCACGCGATCACCCCGCGCGCCCTCGCCCGTTCGAGCGGGCTCGCGAAGGCTTTTCACACCCCGTGGGTACGAAAAGCCTTCGCGATCACACCCTGCGTGGGCGCGTCTCGCCTACTTGATGCCCGAGATGCGCACCCCGTTGACGATGAAGCGCTGGAAGACGAGCAGCAGCACGATGGTCGGCAGCGACGCCAGCGTCGAGCCGGCCATCAACAGGCCCCAGTCGTTGCCCCGCTCGGAGCGGAACGTGCCGAGGAACTGCATGATCTGGGTCAGGTTCGGGTCGGTGATGGTGAGGATCGGCCAGACGTAGGCGTTCCAGTAGGCGAGGTACGCGGCGATGCCCATGACCGCGAACGGCGCGCCCGACTGCGGCAGGAAGATCCGCAGGAACACCTGCCAGCGGGTGGCGCCGTCGATGCGCGCCGCCTCCTCGATCGCCACCGGGATGCCCAGGTAGTACTGGCGCAGGAAGAACATCTGCGCGGCCGACGCGACGCCCGGCACGATGAGCACGGCCATCGTGTTGAGCATGCCGAGCTTGCTGACCACCATGAAGGAGGTCAGCAGGATCGCCATCATGGGGATGAACATCGGCAGGATGCAGTACAGCCACCAGAAGCTCTTGCCGCGGAACTCGAGGCGGGCGAACGCGTAGGCCGCCATCGAGTTGACCGCCAGGCTGAGCGCCGTGAAGACGACCGCGCCGGCGAACGTGACCGCCATCGCGCGGGAGAACTGCGGGTCCCTGGCGATGTCCACGTAGTTGTCGAACCGCCACATGTCCGGGAAGAACTGGAACGGCGAGCGCAGCACCTCGGTGCGGCCCTTGAAGCCGGCGATCGCCATCCAGGCCAGCGGGAACACCACGCTGAGCGTGATGAGGCCGATCAGGACCGCCGACGCCGCGCGCTGAGCGGGAGACTTGTTCATCGCGTCCTCACCCGTCGATGGACTTGTCGGAGTTGATCAGTCGGAAGATGCCCAGCGAGATCAGCCCCAGCACGGCGAACAGCAGCAGCGAGGCGGTCAGCGAGAAGCTCGTCGCGTACGGGGTGAAGTCGCGGAAGCTGTTGAAGATGTACAGGTTGGGCGTGGTCGTCGCGTCCACCGGCCCGCCGTTGGTCATGATGAGCGGCAGGTCGAACATCTGGATCGCCAGCGTGAAGCCGGTGACGAGCAGGTACAACAGGACGTTCTTCAGCAGCGGGATCGTGATGTAGAAGGTGCGCTGGAAGAAGCCCGCCCCGTCGAGCTCGGCGACCTCGTAGTAGCTCTGCGGGATGTCCAGCAGGCCCGCGAGCAGGATGAGCGTGGTGGTGCCGAAGCCCAGCCACAGCCCCGGCACGGCGATCGCCGGCAGCGCGAGGTCGGGGTCGTTGAGCCAGGACACCGGTCCGGCGCTGAGGAAGCCGAGCAGCCAGTTGGCGATGCCGTCGTCCTGGTAGATGAAGACGAACAGCACCGAGGCGACCACCGCGGACACGACCGCGGGCAGGTAGACCGTCACCTTCATGAACGCCGCGACCCGGCCGCTGAGCGACTTGATGAAGCTCGCCAGCAGCAGCGACAGGACCAGCCCGGTCGGCACGGTGAGCACCGCGTAGTAGAGGCCGACGCCGAGCGACTTCCAGAACCGCTCGCTGGTCAGGACGTACTTGTAGAAGTCCAGCCCGACGAACTTCGGCGCCTTGTAGAAGTTGATTTCGAAGGTGCTGAGATAGAACGAGTAGATCAGCGGCCAGATCACGAAGATCCCGAGCAGGATCACCATCGGGGCGATCATGAGGTAGGCCGTCAGGTTGTCCCGCCCGCCCCGGCGGCGGCGGGGCTCCTGTGGGGGTGCGGGCGGCTGCGGCGCCGGTGTGGTCCGCACCGCGCTCGCCCGGCTCGTAGTCGACACGGTCGTCTCCCTGGAACGGGGCATCCTGGGAACGCCGGTCGAGCGCGTTCCCAGGACGCGGGGATGCGGGTCAGGCGATGGGTGCGGTGCCCTTCAGCTGCTGCTTCTCGATGACGTCGTTGATCGCCTTGTCGGCCGTCCTCAGCGACGCCGGGATGTCGGCGCTGCCCTTCATGGCCGACTCGATGGCGGTGCCGAACGCGAGCGCGATGTCCCAGGGGTACGCCGGCTCCTGCTTGCCGTACTTCACGACCTGCTCGGAGATGACCTTCATGAACGGGTCGGCGGTGGCCTCCGGCTTCCCCGCCAGCGCGGCGTCGACCGAGGTCCGCACGGTGTACTTCGAGAAGCCGCTCACCTGGAAGAAGTCAGCCATGATCGCGGCGTCACCGGCGAGCAGGTACTTCACGAAGTCGGCGGCCTGCTGCTTGGCCTTCGACTTGCCGTCGACGGTCAGCGTCCAGCCGCCGAGCGTCGCGGTCGTCTTCGTGGCGTCGCCGTCGATCGACGGGAAGGCCGCGACCGCGGTCTTGGCGACCATCGCCGGGAACTCCTTCTTGAGCTGCCCGACGACCCACGAGCCGCCGGCCATCATCGCGACCTCGCCCTGCCCGTACGGGGAGCCGTCGGCGTAGCCGACCTTCGGCTGCTTCGGGATGAGGCCGCCCTGGTACAGCGACTTGTAGAACTCCAACAGCTTGGTGAAGCACGGGTCGCTGGCCCGCGCCTTCGACCAGTCGTCCTCGATCGGCAGGTGCCCGCAGGCGTTGTACTGCAGGCCCCAGCTCGACCAGCCCAGGTCCGGGGCGGCGGAGGCGATCGACATGCCCTTGACGTTGCCGGCGGTGAGCTTGGTGGCCCAGGTGATGAGGTCGGCCCAGCTCTTCGGCGGGCTGGCGGGGTCGAGCCCGGCCGCCTTGACCAGGTCCGTGCGGTAGTACAGGACGGTCGAGGGCTCCACGAGCATCGGGTAGGCGTAGTGCTTGCCCTTGACCGTCACGAAGCTCTTGACGTTGTCCTTGACGTCGGTGAACGCCTCGGCCGGCAGCAGCCCGTCGAGCTCGGCGAACTGGCCCTGCGCGACGCCCGAGGCGATGTTGCCGTAGCTGGTGGTCGCCACGTCGGGCGCCTTGCCGGCCGCCTGCGCGGCCTTGAGCTTCTGCTGCCAGGTGTCGGCGGGCACGACCTGGTAGTCGATCTTCACCTTGTCCTGCGAGGCGTTGTACTGATCGACGTACTTCTTGAACCACGCCTGCTGGTAGTCCTCGAACTTCTGTTGCCAGAAGGTCACCACCGTCTTGCCGCCGTCCTGCCCGCTGCTGTCGCCACCACAGCCGGCGAGCGCGGTCACGGCGAGCACCGCGGCGGTCAGCGCCGCCGCTATCGTGCCGTTCCTCTTGATCTTCACTGCGTTCCCTTCGCGATTGGAAAGCTGGCGGACTAGTTCCGATCGGAGCGCACCAGGTCAGCCCGGTACCAGAACACGTTGTAAGGACCCCACACCGACAGCGCGAAGTAGATGGTGCGGCCGCCGTCGGCGGTGTACTGCGGGGCCATGAACGGTGCGTAGAGGCCCGGCACCTCGGCCTGCGAGACCAGCGTGACGGCCTCGCCCCAGGGGCCCCACGGCGTCAGGCCCTCCCGCACGACGGCACTGGCCCGGCCGCCGTGCGTGTAGGACATCAACCACCGTGAGAGGTACGGGTTCCACACCACCGAGAGCTCGCCGACGGTGTCATCGACGATGACGCGCGCGCTCGCCGGGTCGCCGGCCCAGACCGGCTCGCCGTCGGCGCCGAGGCCGGCGAAGTAGCGGTACGCCCGCTGGTCCTCGACGTCCTGCTCGCGCACCTTCATGAGGCAGACCCCGCCGAACCGGCCGTGCGGGACCGCCCAGAAGTAGATCTCGCCGTCCAGGCGCATGGTCGCGACCTGGATGAAGTTGCTGTCGCCCGGCCACCGCGGCGCATCGAGCCTGGTCCAGGTCTGGCCACGGTCGGCCGACCTGGCGAGACCGGCGTAGTTGGTCTCCCACTCCCCCGGCTCGCCCCACCGCCGCACCGACATGTAGGCGAGATACATGGCGCCGTTCGCGGTGAAACCGTGGGTGGGAATGGTGGTCATCTCGACGCCGTCGACCTTCTTCGAGTCGATCAGCTCCTTGGCCCAGCCGATGTCGTCGACGACGTACCCGTCGAGGCGCAGCCCGTCGCTCGGATCGCGGTCGGTGGTGTAGGCGAGGGTGTTCGAGCGCCATTCCGTGCCGCCGCCGCCGGTGAGTCCCGGCTCCCGCTGTCCGAACGTGTCACCGAAGACGAGCCACGTCCGGCCGTACGCCTCGAACATCGAGCCGAGGTCCTGTCCGGCGACCTCGAACCGCTCGGTGCGGTTGGCCGACTCGGGGCCGGTGAGCTGGGCGACGCGCCGCACGTCCTGCACGCCGGCGAGGACGAACAGATCGTTGCGCATGTGTCCTCCAGTCCCGTTCGCAGCGGAGCTCGGTGCCGTCAGGGCCACCAAGATCGCGAGAAGCGTCAATGCGGCGACACGGCCTCGGATGCGGTGCATCTGCACCTCCACGACCCGGTGAGGTTTCGATGCAGTTAACTCTCAGAAATCGGTTTCGTCAAGAAGTCCCTCGATGCCGCTGGCCAGCCGGTCGATCACCAGGAAGCAGTACTTGTAAACGATTGCAAACCGGCTCCTCATCGGCTCCGGTCAGTGATCATTTCGAGGGCTCCATCGCCGGGCGGCAATCCGTCCACGGCGACATACAGACAGGCCAATGGCCGGGAGCCGGCATCCGGCGCCCGGTGCGGCCGGGCCCACCGCGCATCGGTTGCACGCGCGACCCGGTCGAAGTTATGGACCATAACTTCGAGGGCAAGCTAACACACCCCGGGCCGCCGCGCGACGGTCGCGAGGGGCCGCACGACCGGTGGTGGGGTTCGTCGTCGCGGTCGGCCTGGCGCGGGTCCGAGGGTTCGCAGGGAACCCGATCGCGTCGGTGGTGTCGAGGTGGTGCTTGACCTCGGTGTTGCTGGCGGCGTTGCCGTCGTAGTCGATGCCGAGCCACGGCGTGGCCATCCGTTCGGCCTGCTGCCGGGCGGTGCTCGAGCCGGCGAAGTCGGCCGGCCATCGCAGGATCGCGAGTTCCCGGTCCTCGTCGTTGCCGCGGGAACGGGTCTGGTGGTGCGACGTGGCTGGCCGGGCTGCGGCGCAGCGCGCCGGCCCGGCCAGACCGCACGCCCCCTTCCACGCCCGGCCAGGCCGCACCTCGCGGCCCGGTCCGGCGTGCTCGCTACGCGCGGGCCTCGGGGCGCCAGGCGGCGGCCGCTGCCCGGGCGTAGTCGGCGAAGTCGGTCGCCTCGCGGCCGAGGGCCCGCCGCACCCCGTCGGCGACGGCCGCCTCCCGGCCGGTGGCGATCGGGGTGAGCGCAGCGGCCCAGAGGTGCGCGTCCGCGTGGCTCCAGCCCTGCCCGGCGAGGTCGTCGACGTACTGCTCGGACGGCACGGCGACATATCGCGCCGCGTGCCCGGACGCCCGCTCGATCTCGGCGAGCGCCTCCGCGATCGTCAGGGCGCGCGGGCCGGACAGGTCGTACACCTCGCCCGCGTGCCCGTCCCCGGTCAGCGCCGCCACCGCGACGTCCGCGATGTCGCCGGTGTCGACGAACGCCGCCGCGCCCTCACCGGCGGCCAGCCGCAGCTCGCCGCGGCGGACCGGGTCGAGGAACAGGCCCTCGCTGAAGTTCTGCGCGAACCAGCCGGGCCGCAGGATCGTCCACCGCGCCCCCGTCGCCCGCAGCGCCGCCTCGTTGCGCAGGTGGCCCTCGGCCTCGGCGTCGCCGAAGTAGCCGGGCACGTCGATCCCCCGCGCCGACAGCAGTACAAGACGCTCGACGCCGCGGTCCGCGGCCCGGGCGAGGAACGCGGGCACGGCGGCGGCGTCGTCCGGCGCCGCCACGTACGCGCCGGCGACGCCGTCCAGCGCCGCGGCCCAGGTGCGCTCGTCGGCCCAGTCGAACCGCTGCTCCCCGGTCCGGGACGCCGCCCGCACCGCAAGGCCCCGGGCGCGCAGCCGCGCCACCACCTGCCGGCCGGTCTTACCGGTCGCGCCGACGACGAGCAACGCGGTCATGCGTCCTCCCCGGGCGCGTCGAGGCGGACGAGCATCTTGCCGGTGTTGGCGCCGCTCAGTACCCCCAGCAGTGCGGCCGGGGCCTGGTCCAGGCCGTCGGCCACGGTCTCGGTGGTGTGCAGTGCGCCGTCGCGCAGCCAGGCGGTCGCGCGCTCGGTCCACTCGGGGAAGCGGTGGAGGTACGACGTCACCAGCATGCCGCGCATGGACACCTCCTTCCAGTAGGCCTCGAACAGGTTGGCCGGGCCCGGCACCGGGGCCGTCGCGTTGTAGCCGCTGACCGCGCCGACCAGGGCGAAGCGCGCGCCCGGGCGGGCGGCGGCGATCGCGGCGGCGAGGTGGTCGCCGCCGACGTTGTCGAGGTACACGTCGATGCCCTCCGGGGCCGCCTCCGTGAGCTGCGCGGCGATCGGGCCGGCGCGGTGGTCGAGGGCGGCGTCGTAGCCGAAGTCGGCGACGAGCCGCTTCGCCTTCTGCGGGCCGCCGGCCGAGCCGATCACCCGGGCGGCGCCGAGCAGCCGGGCGACCTGGCCGGCGACGCTGCCGACCGCACCGGCCGCGGCCGAGACGAACACCGTGTCGCCGGGCCGGACGGGCGCGATCTCGCTCAGCGCGACGTAGGCGGTCAGGCCGGTGGTGCCGAGCGGGCCGAGGTACACCTGGGCAGGCACGGTCGAGACGTCGAGCACCCGCGCGGTCGCCGCGTCGAGGACGGCGTACTCCCGCCAGCCCAGGAAGTGCGAGACCGTGGCGCCCTCGGGGACGCCCGCGGCGCGCGACTCGACGACGACGCCGACCGCGCTGCCCTCCAGCGAAGCGCCGACCTGGAACGGCGGGAGGTACGACGGCGCGTCGTCCATCCGCCCGCGCATGTACGGGTCGACCGACATCCACGTGTTGCGGACCAGGACCTGCCCGTCGGTGAGGGCGGGAAGAGCGGTGCGGACGAGCTCGAAGTGCTGCGGGCCGGGCGCGCCGTGCGGCCGGGCGGCGAGCCTGATCTCCCGGCCGGTGCGATCGTGTGTCATGCCGGTCAGCATCCGGTCGCGGATCATGGCGAGCCAGCACCCTGGGTTGGGTACCCACGCCATGGCTACCCTTGGGGCGGTGGACGTCCGCGCGGAGCTGACCGCCTTCCTGATGTCGCGCCGGGCCCGGCTGCAGCCCGAGACCGTCGGCGTGCCCCGCTACGGGGAGCGCCGCCGCGTCCCGGGCCTGCGCCGCGAGGAGCTGGCTCAGCTCGCCGGGGTGAGCCTCACCCACTACACCCGCCTCGAGCAGGGCCACGGCCGCAACGTGTCGGCCGAGGTCATCGACGCCGTCGCCGAGGCGCTGCGGCTGACCGCCGACGAGCGGGAGCACCTGGGCAACCTGGTGCACCCGCCGCGCGCGGACCCCGGCCCGTCCGCGCCGGTGGCGCGCACCGACCTGGTGTGCCTCATGGACGGCATGCCGTCGTCGCCCGCGTTCGTGCACGGCCGGCACGGCAACATCCTGGCCTGGAACGCGCCGGCGGGGCTCCTGCTCGGCGACGGCGGCGCCCCCGGCACCGCATCCTGGCCCCACCTGGTCTTCCTCGACGGCCCGTTCCGGTCGCTGCTGCTGGAGTGGGAGCCTCTCGCCCGCCGGCTCGCCGCGTACCTGCGGCTGAGCCTGGGCCGCTACCCCGGCGACCGTGCGCTGGCCGCCGTCGTCGAGGCGCTGCACGCGCAGAGCGCCGACTTCCGCCGGCTGTGGGCCGAGCACGAGGTCGCCGACTGGTCGACCACGGTCTGCCGCCTGCGCCACCCGGTGGCCGGCGACATGGAGATCGCCGTCGACGTCATGCGCCCCAGCGGCGAGCCCGGCCAGTGGCTGGTCACCTTCACCACCGAGCCGGGCTCCCCGTCACAGGCGGCCCTGCGCCGCCTGCTGCCGAGCATGTGACCGCTCCGCCGCGACGGCCGGGGCGACCCGCGCGGCGACGACCTGGTCGTGGCTGCCGAGCGCCGGGCAGCGAGCCCGGAGGTCCGGCCGGTGCTACCAGCCGCCTTCGAAGCCGGCGCTACCAGCCGCCTTCGAAGAAGGCCAGGAGGGCCGGGGCCGGGTCGGCGGCGACCGTGGTGTTGGCCACCGCCACGGTGAGCATGGCCAGGGACACCAGGGCCGTGGCCGCGCCCAGCGTGACCCACACACGCCGCGCCCGGCGGTCGTCCCGCGGCGTGCGCTGGTACCGACGCCACAACACGACGGTCAGCACGGCGAAGGCAGCGGTGACGAGGGACGCGACCACGGCCATCGTCACGTGGTATCGGCCGAAGTCGTCGATCATCGCCTGGAGGGCCGGGGAGGCCTCGCCGCCTGCGTGGAGCGCGCCGGCCAGCTGCTGCCGGGGCTGGGCGAGTAAGCCGCCGGGCAGCATCGGCAGCAGCGAGGCGAACGGGGCCGCCGCACCCTGGATGTTCGCCATCACCACGACCAGCGCGAACAGCGCGAGCAGTGCCACGAACGCGCCCGACCCGGCGAGCACCCCGCGGCGGCCGGCGGGGAGGGTGCCCGGCCGCAGGTAGGCCCGGCCGAGCCGGACGCCCAGCATGGCGAGCACGACCAGCAACGCGGCGGCGATCGCGCCCTTGGCCAGGTGATAGTCGAACCAGTACTCGACCGTCCGTCGCAGGGCCGGGGAGAGCTCGCCCTCGCCGGCGGCCCAGTACTCGGCGAACGACCCGCGCAGGGTGTCCAGGTCCCCGCCCGAGCCCGCCGCCGCCAGGGGGCCCGGGGCGATGACGAAGGCCACGACGAGGGCGGCGACGACCGCCGCGAGGACGGCGGCGGCACGGCCGGAGACGGCCGGCGGCGACGGACGTGGGGGGCTGGTCACAGGGACTCCTTACGGTTGGCTGCGCAGGTAGGTCAGCACGGCGAGGACGCGCCGGTTGGTGTCGTCGTTGACGGGCAGGCCGAGCTTGGCCAGGAGGCTGCCGATGTGCTTGACCACGCCGGCCTCGGTGAGGGCGAGGGTGCGCGCGATCGCGGCGTTGGAGTGGCCCTCGGCGAGCAGGGCGAGGACCTCGCGCTCGCGCGCCGACAGCTGCGCGAGCGGGTCCCGGCCGCGCAGCATCAGCTGGCGCACCACCTCGGGGTCGACGACCGTGCCGCCCTCGGCCACCCGCCGCAGCATGCCGGCGAACTCGGCGACGTCGGCCACCCGGTCCTTGAGCAGGTAGCCGATGGCGCGGCCCGCGCCGGAGCCGAGCAGCTCGCCGGCGTAGCTGTGCTGCACGTACTGGCTGAGCGCCACCACGGCGAGCCCGGGGTGCGCGTCCCGCAGCGCCACCGCGGCCCGCAGCCCCTCGTCGGTGAAGCCCGGCGGCATGCGCACGTCCGTGACGACCAGGTCGGGCGCGGTCTCCCCCACTGCCGCCACCAGCGCGCCGGCGTCGCCGACGGCGGCGACCACGTCGAAGCCGAACCGCTCCAGCAGCCCGGCCAGGCCCTCACGGAACAGCACCGAGTCCTCGGCGATCACGACGCGCACGGCAGCTCCACCCGCAGGATCGTCGGCCCGCCCGGTGGGCTGGAGATGAGCAGCCGCCCCCCGGCCGCCGCGGCCCGGTCGGCCAGGCCGGTCAGGCCCGACCCGCGCGCCGGGTCCGCGCCGCCGCGCCCGTCGTCGCGCACCTCCACCGCCAGCCGCCGCCCGGCCGACCGGTCACCGTCGGCGCTGCCGGCACTGCCCGCGCTGCCCAAACCGCTGGGACCGCTCAGCCGGCGCCTCCGGCCGGCGGGCATGGCAGTGACGGTGACCGTCATCGCAGCCGCGCCGGCGTGCTTGACGGCGTTGGCGAGCGCCTCCGACACGGCGGCGTAGGCGACCGTCTCCACCGCCGGGGCGAACCGGCCCGGGTCGGCGTCGACGCGGACCCGCAGCGGGCTGGCGGCGGCGAGCTCCTCGACGGCGGCCCGCAGGCCCAGCTCGCGCAGGGTGCGCGGGCTGATGCCGCGGATCAGGTCGCGCAGCTCGACCATGAGTGTCTTGGCATGCTCGTGCGCCGAGCCGACCGCATCCGCCGCGGGCGAGCCGGACGGCAGGTCGAGCTTCGCGAGGCCGAGCTGCATGGTGAGGCTGGCGAGGCGCTGCTGGGCGATGTCGTGCAGGTCACGCTCGATGCGGTGCCGCTCGGCGTCGAACGCGTCGGCCAGCCGGGCCCGGGATCGGGTCACCTCGACCAGCTCGGCCGAGGCCGGGTCGGGCTCGCCGCACAGCAGCAGCCGGGCGAGCGCGGCGTGCGCGCCGCCGAGCGCCGCCACGAGGTACAACAGGATCGGGACCAGCAGCAGCCCGAGCGCGGCCCGCCCGGCCACATTGCCGATCGAGTCCATGATGGCCACCCGGTGGTACACCGCGACCGGGGTGGACGCGACGAGCAGCCCGACGAGCGCGAGGGCGCCGAGCCACACCGGGGCGGCGACGCCGAGCAGCACCAGATAGGCCACCGCCCGCCACGTGGCGGGGTCGGTGTAGAGCCCGCCCCGGCGGCGCGCCGGCGCCGGCGCGTCGTCCGCCAGCCGCAGCCGCCACCGCTCCACGCCGGCCACGGCGAGGGCGAGCCGCGGCCCGGCGAGCGCGAGCAGACCGACACCGAGCAGCCCGAGCGCGGCGGCGCCCGCCACGGACCCGCCGGCCCACCGCCCGGCGCGCAGCACGGCGACGCCCAGCGCGAGCGGGGCGACCGGTGCGGCGAGCGCGAGCCACAGCAGCACCGCCGCGACCGCCGTGGTCGTGGTGTAGGCGATCCCGCGCCACGGCCAGGCCGACACGAGGAACCGGGGCCGGGTCGCGGCCCTGAGCAGCGTCATGCCCCCAAGCTATGCGGGCGCACGGGCGGTCAACCATGGTGCTGGGTCGACTCTTTCGGTAGACCTAGGTATACCTCGCGACGTGCGGCCATGCCGCACGCGACTCACGCCCTCGAACTGCGGGTCGTCCGCGGGCCCGCAGGTTCGGCGGCCCGTTCGCGTCGCGGGTGTCGTACGTGGTCGGCGGCGCCCGGTGGAAGGCGCAGGAGCGCCACGGTGCTGAGTACCGCGACCACGGCCAGGGCGACCAGCGCCACCCGGTAGCCGAGCAGGCCGGACGGGGCGGCGGGGTGCGCCACGGCGTCGACGGCGCGGACGGTGACGGCGGCCAGGGCGATGCCCAGACCGTTGGCGAGCTGGACGACCGTCGACGACAGGGTGCTCGCCCCGTTCATCTGGCCGGCCGGCACGTCGGCGAACTGCATCGTGTTGTAGCCGGTGTACCCCACCGAACGGAACACCCCGCTGAGCAGGAACACCGCGGCCATGACCGCCACCGGGGTCTGCGGCGTCACCAGAGCGCAGACCACCATCGTGGCGGCGAGGCCGGCCGACGACGCAGCGATCAGGGCACGGAAGCCCAGCGCGCGCAGCAGCGGCGTGGTCACCGGCTTGATCGCGAGGTTGCCGACGAAGACCCACATGACCATGAGCCCGGCCTCGACCGGGCTCCAGCCGAAGCCGTCCTGCAGCAGCAGCGGCAGCAGGAACGGCACGGAGTTGACGGCGACGCGGTAGGCGACGCCTCCGGTGTTGGCGGCCCGGAACGTCGGCCGGGCGAAGGAACGCAGGTCGAGCAGCGGCGTCGGGACGCGCCGGGCGCGCCGCACCGCCCACCCGAGCCCGAGGGCCGCGACGGCGAGCAGGGCGGCGGCCACCGGCAGCCGCCGGGTGTCGGCGACCAGCTCCAGCCCGACGACCAGGCCGACGGTGCCGGCCATGACCAGCAGGAGCGTCCGGACGTCGATCCCGGCCGGTACGGCGGAATCGGCGGCGGAATCGGCGGCGGGGATGACCCGCCAGGCGACGGCGAGCAGGACGGCGCCCAGCGGTACGTTCACGAAGAAGATCCACGGCCAGCCCGCGTACTGGGTGATCACCCCGCCCAGGAACGGTGCGATCACCGGCGCGGCGAGCGCCGGCCAGGTCAGGTACGCCACAGCGCGGACGAGATCGGCCTTGGCCGTGCCCGCGAGGACGATGAAGCGGCCGACAGGCACCATCATGGCGCCGGCCACGCCCTGGACCACCCGCCCGGCGACGAGCATCGCCAGCGAGGAGCTCAGTCCGCACAGGACGGAGGCGGCGACGAACCCGGCGACTGCCACGAGGAAGACCCGGCGGCCCCCGAACCGTTCGCTGAGCCATCCGCTGACCGGGATGCAGGCGGCCACGGTGATGAGGTACGCGGTCATCGCCAGGCCGGCGTCGCCAGGCCGCACCCCGAGGTCCCGCGCGATCGCCGGCAACGCCGTGGCCAGGATGGTGCCGTCGATCTGTTCGAGGAAGAACGCGGCGGCGACGGTCAGCGCCACCGGACGCGACCACCCGGCGGCGGTCTGTGCCGTGGCGGTCACGGCGTGCGGTCAGCGGGGGCCGGGCTCACACCGCCGATCATCCAGGGTGGCCCCCGTCCCCGTCGAGGTGGGCCGTCACGTGGTGATGAAGGTCGCGGTGCGCTCGGCTGTGCCGCTCGTTGCCACCCACCGGAAGCCGGCGTCCCGGAAAAACTGTCACACCCGGCGAGCATGATGAGGTCCATGCGAATCCTCAGCGCCGCGAGCACCGAGTTGTTCATCGAAGGCCCGCGGCAGGTCGTCCGGGTCGAGGTGGCCGGCTGGCCCGGACGGCTGGCCGTCAGCGGCGACGGCGTGTCCGGATTCGCGGAGGTCCTCGACGGGCCGGTCGCCGAGGTCGGTGTGGAATGCGACGCGCCGGCGGGCGCCGTCGTGCCGATCCGGGTCACGGCCGACGAGGGCGCGGCGGTCGAGGCCGAGCTGACGGTCGCCGAGCCCGGGTGGACGGTGTGGATGGTGCCGCACTTCCACTACGACCCGGTGTGGTGGAACACGCAGGCCGCCTACACGGCGATGTGGGACCGTGAGGGACGGCTCGGCACCGAGTTCCGGGCGGCGTTCCAGCGCACCGGCTTCGACCTGGTGCGGCTGCACCTGGAGACGGCCCGCAGGGACCCCGACTACAAGTTCGTCCTCGCCGAGCTCGACTACCTCAAGCCCTACTGGGACAGCCATCCCCAGGACCGCGCCTACCTGCGGTCCCTGCTGAGGGAGGGCCGCCTGGAGCTGATGGGCGGCACGTACAACGAGCCGAACACCAACCTCACGTCGGCCGAGTCGACGATCCGCAACCTGGTCCACGGCGTCGGGTTCCAGCGCGACGTGGTCGGCGGCGATCCGCGCACCGCGTGGCAGCTCGACGCGTTCGGCCACGACCCGCAGTTCCCCGGCCTGGTCGCCGACGCGGGGCTGGACTCGTCATCGTGGGCGCGCGGCCCGTTCCACCAGTGGGGCCCGATGCTGTGGACGTATGAGCCTCGCGACGGCTGGGCCGACCCGTCGGTGATGCAGTTCAGCTCCGAGTTCGAGTGGGTCGCGCCGTCCGGTCGGGGCGTGCTGACGCACTACATGCCGGCGCACTACTCGGCCGGCTGGCACATCGACGGCAAGCCGACGCTGCAGGCCGCCGAGCAGAGCGTGTATGAGCTGTTCCTGCTGTTGAAGAAGGTCGCCGCGACCCGCAACGTGCTGCTGCCGGTCGGCACCGACTACACCCCGCCGGCGAAGTGGGTGACGGAGATCCACCGGGACTGGAACGCCCGGTACGTCTCGCCGCGGTTCGTGTGCGGGCTGCCCCGGCAGTTCTTCGCCGCGGTGCGGGCGAGCCGGCCGAGGCTCGGCCCGCAGACCCGCGACATGAACCCGATCTACACCGGCAAGGACGTGTCGTTCATCGACACGAAGCAGGCCCAGCGCCACGCCGAGGCACTGCTCACCGACGCCGAGGTGTTCGCGACGGTCGCCGCGGCCCGCGGCGGCGGCTTCCCGCACGCCGCGGTCGACAAGGCGTGGCGGCAGCTGGTCTACGGCGCCCACCACGACGCGATCACCGGCAGCGAGTCCGACCAGGTGTATCTCGACCTGCTCACCGGCTGGCGGGAGGCGCACGACCTGGCGGCCGGCGTCCTCGACGGCGCGCTGCGCCACCTCACCCCGCCGGTGGACGGCCTCGTCGTGTTCAACCCGTCGAACTGGCCCCGGTCCGGCATCGTGCGGACCGACGGTGTCGAGTTCCGCGCCACCGACGTCCCGCCCCTGGGCTACCGCACGTTCCCGAAGGACCAGACCGCCCAGCGGTGGACCGCAGCGGACGAGCCGGTGATCAGCAACGACGCCTACCGCGTCACCGTCGACCCGCGGCGCGGCGGCTGCGTGTCGAGCGTCGTCGAGCTGCGCACCGGCCGGGAGCTGCTGCAGCCCGGCCGGGTCGGCAACGAGCTGCACGTCTACGACGAGTACCCGGCGCACCCGCGGTTCCACGAGGGCCCGTGGCACCTGCTGCCGAAGGGCCCGCCGGCACACGGCTCGGCCCGCGGGCCGGCCACCAGCACGACGACGGAGCACAGCGCGCTCGGGCAGCGGATCACCGTCACCGGCGACGCGGGGCCGCTGCGATACACCCAACGCCTGACGCTGTGGCACGGGGAATCGCGGCTCGAGCTGGAGACCAGGATCGACGACTTCGCCGGCGCGGACCAGCTCGTCCGGGTGTGCTGGCCGGTCACGGTCCCGGGCGCGCTGCCGGTCAGCGAGGTCGGCAACGCCGTCGTCGGCCGCGGGTTCGGCCTGATCGACGCCGACAGCGAGCAGGCGCCGTGGACGCTGGACAACCCGGCCCACCACTGGTTCGGCCTCTCCAGCACGGCCCGCGTCGAGGTGCGCGACCCGGAGGGCGGCCGCCGGCACACCCGGGCGATCGGCGTGGCGGAGATCGTCGCCGACGACGACGTCCGCGACCTGGCCGTCGCCCTCGTCCGCAAGGGTGTCACGGCCACGACGTCCCGCCCGGGCGGCACGCGATACGGCCGGCTCGCCGTCGACTCGAACCTGCCGGACGTGCGGATCGCGGTCGGCCGCAGCGCCTACACCGACGCCGTCGTCGCGGCCGCGGGCTGCGCCGACGAGGTCGACCGGCAGCTCGCCGCGACCGGCCGGGCACGGGTGTGGGTCGCCGCCGAGCGGGCCCTCACCGAAGTGTGGCGGCCCAACGCCGACCTGACCGGCCCGCTCGACCTGCCGGTGCTCGTCGTCATCGGCGACGTCGAGGGCCTCTGCCGCGACGTCGCCGCCGGCACGGTGCCCGCGACGCGCCCGGCCGGCGGGCGGGCCGATCCCGACCCGGACCTCGACGACTGGACCGTGGCCCTGGTCAACCGCGGCATCCCGGGATTCGCGGTCGACACCACGGGAGCGCTGCACCTGTCCCTGCTCCGGTCGTGTACCGGCTGGCCGTCCGGCGTCTGGATCGACCCGCCCCGCCGGAGCGCCCCGGACGGCTCGACGTTCCAGCAGCAGCACTGGTCGCACAGCTTCGAGTACGCTCTGGTCGCCGCCCCCGGCGACTGGCGGGCCGCCGGCCTCGTCCGGCACGGCCACGAGGTCAACCACCCGATGCACGCCCGCGTGGCGAACGGCGTCGCCGCCGAGGGAGACGGCGAGGGGAACGGCGAGGGGGACGGCGACGCGGCGCCGGCGGCCGGGTCGTTCGTCACCGTCGAGGCGGACGGCGACGTGGTGCTCACCGCGCTGAAGCCGGCCGGCAACCCCCTCGCCCGCGGCGCCACACCCACCACAGTGGACGGTGTGACGGTCCGGCTGTACGAGGCGTCCGGCAACCCGGCCCAGGCCCGGCTGCGGCTGTGGGCACCGGCCACCGAGGCGCACGCGGTGGACCTCCTCGAGGCGCCCGGCGCGCCGCTGCCCATGGACGCCGGCGGCGGCGTGCGGCTCGCGCTGGGGGGCGCGGACATCGCGCAGGCGACGCTGCGGGTCGGCCCGATCCCGCCCGCCGACGAGCCGCCTGTGCCGGCGTCCGCGAAGTACTGGCTCGACAACGCCGGGCCGGCGCCGACCGGGAACCTGCCCGTCGCCCTGCACCTCGACCCGCCGGTCGCGGTCGCCGACGGTCCCGTCACGCTGACCGCGACCGTGGCGTCCAACCTGGTCGGCGAGGATTGCGGCGGTAGCGTCGAGATCGAGGCGCCGCCGGGATGGCGGGCCGAACCCGGCAGTTTCCCGTTCTCCCTCGCGCCGGGTGGCTTCGCCGCCACACCGGTCGTCCTCACCCCACCGCCGGATGCCGCGCGGGGCGTGCACTGGGTGCGGGCCCGCACCGACGGCCTGGTCGAGGACGTGGCCCGCATGCTCGTCGGCGCAACCGGGCCGGAGACCGTCACCGCGTCGTGGGGCGCACTGGAACCGCTGCGGCCCGGCGACGAGACCGTGCTGCGGCTGGACCTCGCCACCGACGCCGCCGGGCCGGTCGAGGTCGATGTGCGGCTCGTCAGCCCGTGGCCGGCCTGGCGGCTGTTCCCCGTCGTCGCGGCCCGGGTCGCGCCACCCGCCCGGATCGAGCTGCCGGTGCGGGTGCCGGCGGACCACGCGCCCGGCCGGTGGTGGGTCCTCGCCAAGCTCGCGCACGCCGGCGAGCTGCACTACACCGTCCCGCTGACCGTCGAGGTGCTGCCGTGAGCGCCGCCGCCCGGGTGGGTGACCGGCCGATCGTCCACGAGCAGCTGGAGGCCGTGAACGGCGTTCCAGCCTGGGCCGGCGGGCGGCCGATCGTCCAGGAGTGGTTGGAGGTGCTGTCGTGAACGGCGTTGCCGCCTGGGTCGGCGGGCGGGCGATCGACGTCGCCACCGTCGAGGAGCGGCTGGCGGTGATGCGGCACGGGCCGTACGCGGCGCGGCTGCCCCAGCCGGACACCGCCGAGGGGCGCAACCTGCGCCGCTGGCTGGTGCAGGTGCTCGTCGCCGAGGCGGTCGTCGAGCATGAGGCCGCCGCCCTCGGGGTGGTCGCGGACGACGCGGAGCCCCGGCCGCTCACCCTCGCGGAGGCGCTGCGGACCGGCGGGGTGACGGCCGCGGTCGTCGCCGCCCACCCACTGGCCCGCGCGCTGCGGCTGCGGGTCGCGCCGCCCGTGCCCGCCCCGGACGAGGTCACCGCCGACTACCACCGCCGCAACCGAGACCGCTACCCGCAGCCCCTCGACGAGGTCCGGGCCGTCCTCGCCGCCCGCCTGGGCGCCGAGGACGCCGAGCGGCGGTTCGCGGCCTGGCTCGACGAGCGGTGCGCGGCGCTGGTGCGGCTGGCGCCGGGGTACGAGCACCCGGCCGACCCCCGCCACCCCGACGCGACGCACCGGCACTAGGCCGGCCCAGCGGGGTGAGGGTCAGCAACGCGTTGGACAGGCCCGGACTCAGAACTCGAACACCAGCCGGGCCGGGACCTGGCCGGCCAGGATCTCCTCGAAACACGCGTTGACCTCGTCGAGCTTGCGGGTCTGCGCGATCACCCGGGTGCGGCCGGCCGCGTGCAGCGCGAACACCTCGGCAAGGTCCTGGCGGGTCCCGACGATCGAGCCGATCACCGACCGGCCGCCGAGGACGGTGTCGAAGATGGGCACCGGGATCGTTGCACCGCCGGCCGGCAGGCCCACACAGACGAGCCGCCCGCCGCGGGCCAGCGAGGCCAGCGCCTGCTCGAACGGCTTCTCGGTCGCGGCGAGCACGACCGCGACGTCCGCGCCGCCGACCGCGCGGAGCTCGGCGACGGGGTCGCTGGTGCGCGCGTTGACGAGGTGGTCGGCGCCGAGCTGCCGGGCCAGCTCGAGCTTGGCCGGTTCGATGTCGACCGCGGTGACCAGACCGCCGACGACACGCGCGTACTGCACCGCGAGGTGCCCGAGTCCGCCGATGCCGAACACGGCGACCCGTTCGGTCGGCTGCACGTGCGCCACCTTGATGGCCTTGTACGTCGTGACCCCGGCGCAGGTGAGCGGCGCGGCGTCGAGCGACGAGACCCCGTCGGGCACCTCGACCACGCCGCGCTCGAAGGCGGCGGCGTACTCCGCGTACCCGCCGTCGACCGAGTAGCCGCTGTTGAGCTGCCGCTCGCACAGCGTCTCCCACCCGGTGAGGCAGTACCGGCACCGCCCGCACGCCGCGGCCAGCCACGGGATCGCCACCCGCTTGCCGAGCCAGTCGCCGGTGACACCGGCGCCGACCGCCTCGACCACGCCCACGCCCTCGTGGCCGGGGATGAACGGCGGGGTGGGCTTCACCGGCCACTCGCCACGCGCCGCGTGGATGTCGGTGTGGCACAGCCCGGACGCCGTGATCCGCACGAGCAGTTGGTCCGGCGCGAGCGCCGGGACCGCGACCTCCTCGATGCGCAGCGGACGGTCGAAACCGGTGACGACGGCCGCCTTCATGATGACCACTCCTTCGCTCGGAACGTGTCTTCCCAGGCAAACCTGCTCGCTGCGCCGCCGGCGCGCACCGGCCGAAGGTCCCGCCGGCCCGGCGCCGAAGGTCATGTCCCGTGGGCCACCAGGACCGGGCGGTGGGCGCGGTGCAGCGACGCCATGGCCACGCTGCCGAGGAGGATCTCGCGGACCGCCGAGCGGCCCCGGGAGCCGACGACCAGCACCGCCGCCGACCGGTCCCGGGCGCAGTCGGTGAGCGCGCCGGCGACGGCGCGGCCCGGTGTGCCGGACCGGCCGGGCAACTTGATCAGCTCGACGGTGCCGGCGGGCGGGGCGGCGGGTGCGGGGCCGTCGTCGACGGTGACCGCCAGCAGGCGCCGGGTCGGGAAGAGCCGGGCGGCCGCCGTGACGGCGAGCTGCGCGCCCGCCGAGCCGTCGTAGCCGACCAGCACCGGGCCGCCGGCGAGGGCCGCGTACTCGGTGCTCAGCAGCGGGTGGGGTACCACGAGGACAGGCCGGGTCGCGGCGTGCACGACCGTGTCGGAGACGCTGCCCAACACCGCCCGGGCGCCGCCGAGGCCGCGCGAGCCGACCAGCACCAGGTCGGCGTCGTGCTGCTCGGCCAGCTCGGCGAGCTGGAGGCCCTCCCCGGCGTAGGTCTGCGACACCAGCGGTTCGGCGTCCCAGCCGGCGGCCTGGGCGAGGGTGACGCCGATCCCGGCGATCCGGGCCGCCTCCCGCCCGCCTTCCCGCTCGACCGCCGCGACGAAGTCGTCGATCTGGGCGGCGCCGGTCCACAGCCGACGCCGCATCGCGTCGTCGGCGAACGGCGGGGTCCACAGGTGGGCCACCAAGGCCTTCGCCTGCGGGAACAGCTCCGCGGCGGCGGTGATGGCGGCACTCGCCGCCGGTGAGCCGTCGTAGCCGACGAGCACGCGGATGGGCATGACAGCCTCCTCGACGTCCGGATGGTTCCAGCATGTCGAGCCGGGCGCGCCGCCGGCAGGGCGTTCGGTCCCGGCTCACCCCTGCCGTTCGTACCGGATGAGTCCCGGGCACCGCCCGAAGGTCCCGCCGGCACGGGTACCGCGGCGGGACCTTCGGCTCTGCCGGTCAGATCCGGCGCGGGATGCCGCCCGTACGCGACAGGATGAAGCACATGGCCTTGTGGCCGAGGTCGGCGGTGGGGCCGAACATCAGCGGGCAGCCGCCGGCGATGACGTGGATCCCGTGCCGCCGGCCGTACTCGGCGGCCTCCTCGGAGACGCTGCCGGGGCCGGGCCCGCGGTGCATCCACACGTGGGTGATGCCGAGCTCGGCGCACTCGCGCATGGTCGCCTCGGCCGTCTCGGGCCGGGTGCCGATGACGACCGCGTCGACACCGCCGGGGATCGCGGCGAGGTCCCGGTATGCGCGGTCGCCCTCGACCTGCTCCGCGTTGGGGTTGACCGCGAACACCTCGTAGCCGCGCTGGCGCAGCCGCTGGTAGACGGCGTTGCTGCCGTGACCCTGCGGGGTGCGGGACACCCCGGTCACCGCGATCCGTTTGTGGGCCAGGAACTGGGTCGCGGTCGCTTTCAGTGTTGGCATGGTGGCCTCCCGGGCCGATCAGGTGGTGAGCGCGGCCACCGGTGCGCACGGCACGTCCTCGGCGACCGGCAGGGCGAGCTGGGACACGGGGTCGAAGAAGTACGCCGCGTCGAGGTCGACGCCGAGGACGACCGTGTCGCCGGGGCGGATGGTGTTCGGGCCGCGGACCGTCGCCGACCACATGGGGACCAGGTCGGCCGGCTCGTCTCCGGCGGGCTCCCGGGGAGCGGTCGCGTCCGCCGGCGCGGCGAAGAGCACGTGGCTCTCGTGGCCGAGCGTCTCGACGCCGGTCACGACCGTCTCGAGGGTGGCGTCGCCGGGCGCGGCCGGCCAGCGCAGGGCGTCGGGTCGCAGGCCCACCACGACGTCCGCGGGCGCGGCGGCCAGCGTCGCGTGCCGGCGCACCTGCGCGGCGGGCAGCGCCCAGCGGTGGTCGCCGACCGCCAGCACCGGCGGTTCGCCGCGCAGCACGCGCGCCCGGGCGAGGTTCATGCTCGGCGAGCCGATGAAGCCGGCGACGAAGACGTTCGCGGGTTCGCGGTACAGCTGGCGGGGCGTGCCGACCTGCTGCAGGCGGCCATGGTCGACGACCGCGATCCGGTCGCCCAGGGTCATCGCCTCGACCTGGTCGTGCGTCACGTAGACGGTGGTGATGCCCTGCTGGCCGTGCAGCCGGCGCAGCTCGGCCCGCATCGACACCCGCAGCTTGGCGTCGAGGTTGGACAGCGGCTCGTCCATGAGGAAGACCCGCGGGTGGCGCACGATCGCCCGGCCCATCGCGACGCGCTGGCGCTGGCCGCCGGACAGCGCCTTCGGCTTGCGGTCCAGCAGGTCGCCGATCTCCAGCATCCGGGCGGTGTCGAGCACGAGCTCGTCGCGCCGTTCCCGCGGCACCTTGCGCAGCCGCAGGGCGAACGCCAGGTTGCCGGCGACGTCCATGTGCGGGTAGAGCGCGTAGTTCTGGAACACCATCGCGATGTCCCGCTGCTTCGGCGGCATGCCGGTGACCACGGTCCCGTCGATCGACACCGTGCCGCCGGTCTCCTCCTCGAGGCCGGCGACGATGCGCAGGATGGTCGACTTGCCACACCCGGACGGCCCGACCAGCACGAGGAACTCGCCGTCCGCGACGGTCAGGGTGACGTCGTCGACGGCGACCGCCCCGCCGGGGAAGACCTTGGACACATGATTGAGCGCAACGCCGGCCATCGTCGTCCTCCTGACCTGTGCGGGTGCGGGGCCCCGCTACGACCACGGTCGCGCCGACGGCGGCGGTCCGCGAGGGCCGAAGGTCATGCCGCGGGGGGCCGGAGCTGACCGCGGCATGACCTTCGGCCCTATGCGCCGTGCCCCGCGGCGGACGAGCATCGGTACGGTGCAGGAGTTCGCGGACTTCCTCGGGGCGCAGGCGCCGTTCGACGCGCTCGACGCGCAGGACCTGGCGCGCCTGGCCGCGCACGCCGAGGTCGAGCACCTCACGGCCGGGGCGGTCGTCGTCGCCGGTGGGGAACGCCAGCGCCACCTGTGGGTGGTCCGCACCGGTGCGCTCGAGGTCGTCGAGGACGGCCGGGTCGTGGACCTGCTCGGGCCCGGCGACACGTTCGGCCACGTGTGGCTGCTGGCCGGCCTGCCGCCGCCGGTACGGGTCCGGGCCCACGAGGAGAGCCTGTGCCTGCGGATCGCGGATCCGCGGGACTTCCTCGCACATCCCGAGCGGCTGCGCTTCACCGCGCTGCGCTCGGGGATGACCGGGCGGCTGGTCCGCGATCCCGGCCTCGGGCGGCCCGACCAGCCGCTGCACCGCCTGGCGCGGCCGATCGTGTGGTGCGCCGAGCACGACCGGGTCCGCGACGTCGCCGAGCGGATCGGCGCGGCCGGGCTGTCGTGTGCGCTGGTGCGTACCGGCGCCGGCGTCGGGATCGTGACCGACGCCGACTTCCGCCGCCGGGTGGCGACCGGCGAGGTCGGGGTCGACGCGCCCGTCGCCGCGCTGGCCACGACGCCGGCCCTGACCGTCGAGGCGGACGCCACCCGGGCCTCGGGGCTGCTGCGGATGGTCGAGCACGGCGTGCACCACCTGGTCGTCGTGGACGGGGCGGGGCGGGCGACGGGTGTACTGCGGGCGGTCGACCTGGCCGGGTCCGAGGTACGTGATCCGCTCCTCCTCCGGTCGGCGATCGACGACGCCGGAGACGTCGAGCAGCTCGCCGCGGCGTGCCGGCTGCTGCCGGCGATGCTCGCGGAGCTGGCCGCCGACGGCGTGCCGGCGCCGCAGATCGGGGCGATCCACGCGGCGGTCGTCGACGCCGCGCTCCGGCGTGCCCTGCGCCTGCAGCGCCATCCGGTGCTCGACGGCGTGCGGCACTCGTGGGTGCTGCTCGGCTCCCTGGCCCGGCGGGAGCCGCTGCCGCTGTCCGATGTGGACACCGCCCTGATCTGGGCGGACGAGCCCGACCCGGGGCCGGCGATCCGCCCCGAGGCGCGTGAGGTCCTGCGGGCGCTGCAGCGGTGCGGCTTCACCCTGTGCGGCAACGGCGCGAACGCGCACAACCCGGTGTTCAGCCGGGCCCGGTCCGACTGGATCGCGGCGGCCCGCGGCTGGCAGCACGACCCGACCCAGGACAACGCCCTGCTGCTGTCGGCGATGGTGGCCGACAGCCGCCCGCTGACCGACCCGGAGCTCGGCGGGTCGCTGACCCAGACCATCCGGTCCCACACCCGCACCAGCCAGTTCCTGCGCGCGCTGCTCGACGAGGCGCTGCGCTGGCGCCCGCCGGCGGGGTTCATCCGGGACTTCGTCGTCCACCACAGCGGCGAGCACCGCGGGCAGCTCGACCTGAAGCCGGGCGGGCTCACGCCGGTCGTCGCGCTGGCCCGCTGGATCGCGATCGCGGCCGGCGACGCCAGCGGCACGACGGTCGAGCGGCTGCGCCGCGGCGCCGCGCTGGGCCTGCTCACCGGCGACGAGGCCGACACCCTGTCCGGCGGGTTCGAGAGTGTGTACCACCTGCTGCTGCACCACGAGCTGCGCTCGGGCGCCACGTTCATCGCCCCGAAGGACCTGGACTCGCTCACCCGCCGCCACCTGCGCGAGACGTTCCGGGCGATCGCGCTCGTCCAGGCCCGGGTCGACCGCCACTGGCTGCACCGGCTGCCCGGCTGAGGCCATTGGTCCCGCCCCGGCGGGCCGAACTCCCGTCGCCGCACTGACCGGGCGGGCGTCAGATGGAGTGGTACCGCACGACGACAAGGAGGTGTGACATGGTCACCGGACGCCTGCTCCCGCTGGACCTCACGCAGCTGCCGACGATGCTCTTCGGCGGGCAGTCGCTGCGCATCGAGGAGTACACCGACGGCGACGCGTACGTCATCCGGGTGGAGGTGCCGGGGCTCGACCCCGACAAGGACATCCGGCTGTCGGTCTTCGGCGACCGGCTGCAGATCCGCGTGGAGCGCACCGACGAGCGGCTCGACAAGGCCCACTCGGAGTTCCACTACGGGGTGTCCACCCGCACGCTGCAGCTGCCGCTCGACGCGCAGACCGACGGGATCACCGCCGGATATGCCACTGGCATCCTGGAGATCCGGGTGCCGCTGACCGGCCGGGCCGAGCCCGGACGGGAGATCCCGATCACGGTCCCCGGCAAGGCAGCCCCCAAGAAGCAGTGAAGCGAAGGTCCCCGGTCTCCCCGGGGACCTTCGCTGTGTGACGACGCGTCCGTCACGCCCCGGGCACCGTGAGCGGGTGCTCGGCGTCGTCCTGCGCCGCCATCGCGGCCATGGTCGCCTGGTACTCCCCGCGGCTGAGGTGGCCCGCGACGAGCTCGTGGGCCGCCTCGGCCTCGGCCCGCGCCCGGCGCCGCTCGCCGGCCCCGGCCAGCTGGACAGCCAGCCAGACGGCCAGCCGCGGCCGGTACCGGTCGTCGGCCGTTCCCCAGCCGCGGATCGCCGCGACGTGCATGGCGATCAGCGCGACGTACACCGCCGCGACCACCCCCGCGAAGATCATCGCCGCTGCCATGGTCCGCTCCCTTCCGCATCGACCTCCATGCTCAGCCTCGCCCGCCGCGCACGCCCCGGCCAGGGTGCACGGTCCCGGGCTGCCCGGGCCCAACGGCCCTGACGGCGGTCCGGCCGGGCGCCACAGACTGAGGCCGATGCGACGGAAGGAGGAGCGATGCGACACGACAACCTGCGCTCGGTGCTGCTGGGACTCGGGGTCGCCGCGGTCGGCGTCGTGATGAGCGACGCGCTGGCCCGGATGACCGCCCGCGCGCTGCGCGAGCCGGCTGCCCGGCGCCGTCCCGTGGGAGGCGCGGCATGAACGCCGTCGTCGTCGGCGTGGACGGCTCGCCGCGCAGCGACGCCGCGCTGCGGTGGGCCGCCGACGAGGCCGCCCGGGACCGGGTACCGCTGCGGGTCGTCCTCGCCTTCCACTGGCGCTGGCCGGCGACGGTCGGCGCGCCGGAGCGCCTCGAGCAGTACGCCCGCGAGCAGGCCGCCCTGGCCGTGGAGACGGCCGCGGCGGCCGCCCGCGCGCACCGTCCGGAGCTGGCGGTGACCGGTGAGGCGGTCGTCGGCGGCCACGCCTACAGCGCCGTCGCCGGGCTGCTGCCCGGCTCGGTCAGCCAGCGCCTGGTGCACCACGCCGGCTGCCCAATGCTCGTCGTCCGGTCCGGCCGGAGCACCTAGAGCAGCGCGTCGTCCAGGATCGCCCGCACCAGCCCGGCGGCCTCCCGCTGGGCTGGTGTGCCGTCGTCGCACAGCAGCCGGATCGCGGCGGCGAGCGCCTCGGCCCGCCGCTCGGCCCGGCACATCCGCAGTGCCATGTCGGCGGTGTCGGTGCTCGGTCGCCACGGTGTCACGGTCGCCGCTGTCAAGGTCTGCGCGCTCATCGTCGCCACCTCCCGGATGTGTCGGTCATTCCCGATACCTCCACGGTGCCGCCGCGACGGTGCGGCGGACACCGCCGAACGTCCCGTCCGACGGGGCGGACGACTCTGCCGAGCGGACGTCGACGGTTCGACGCTGAGGGGGAGGAATCGAGAGGGAGGAACGATGCAGACCCAACGGATCATCGTCGGCTATGACGGGTCGGTCGAGGCCCGCGAGGCGGTCGACTGGGCCGCCGACGAGGCGGACCGCACCGGCCTGCCGCTGCGGATCGTCTACGCGTACCAGCTGGCCTGGCCCGCCGCCGCCCTGTACGGCCGGGTCACCGAGGTGCTGCTGGCCGACAGCGAGGAGCGCGGCGACCACACGATCCACGACATCGTCGAGCACGTGCGCCGGCGCCGGCCCACCGTCGAGGTCTCGGGCGTGGCGACGCACGCGGAGCCCGCGCCGATGCTGCTGGGTCAGGCCGCGGCGGGCACGCGGCTGCTGGTGGTGGGCAACCGCGGCGGCGGCGGCATGAGCAACCTGCTGCTCGGCTCGATCAGCCAGCAGGTCGCCACCCACGCGCGGGTTCCCGTCGCCGTCGTCCGTGGCCGGACCGGGGCGACCGACGGCCCGGTCGTGGTCGGCGTCGACGGCTCCGCGTCCACGGACGCGGCGCTCGGCCTGGCGTTCGAAGCGGCCGCCGCCCGCGGCGCCGAGGTGGTCGCCGTCCGGGCGTACAGCCCGCCGAGCCCGGCCGTCGTACCGCTGAGCGCCGTCGAGGCGGACGAGCGCAACGCTCTGGAGGCGTCGCTGGCCGGCTGGGCCGAGAAGTACCCGGGCACCAGGCTGACGGCGCTGCTGGCGGTCGGCCGGGCGGCCCAGGTGCTCGTCGGCATGTCGCACACCGCGCAGCTCGTGGTCGTCGGCAGCCGCGGCCACGGCGGCTTCACCGGCCTGCTGCTCGGCTCGGTCGGGCAGCAGCTCATGCACCACGCCGAGTGCCCGGTCCTCATCGCCCACCGCTGACGCACCACTGACGGGCCCGTACGGCACGGCCGTACGGGCCCGAAGACCCTGGTCGCCGCGGACCGCGCGGGCGGACGCTGGAGTCGGAGCACCACGCCCCGCACCGCAGAACGGAGGTAGCGGCGATGAGCACCGAAACCGCGGTCGTGGTCGGCGTCGACGGCTCGCCGGACGCGCTGCGCGCGGTCGAGTGGGCCGCGGCGGACGCGGCGCGCAGGCACCGGCCGCTGCGGATCGTCCACGCCTGCGTGTGGCCGACCGTCTACGCCCCGATGGCGCTGCCCGGCCCGCCGGCACTGTTCGAGGAGACCATGCGCGAGGCGGCCGAACAGATCATCGACGAGGCGGTCACCCTCGCCCGGGTCGTCGCGCCGGCGCTGGAGGTCAGCACGGAGGTGCCGGTCAAGCAGCCGACGGCGGCCCTCGTGGAGGCGTCGCGGCACGCCTGCGCGGTCGTCATCGGCAACCGGGGCCTCGGCGGCTTCACCGGCCTGCTGCTCGGCTCCGTCGGCATCCAGCTCGCCGCGCACGCGTCCTGCCCGGTGGTGGTCGTCCGGCAGGCGGACCGCCCCGCGGGCGCCGAGGCGGGCCGGGTCGTCGTCGGTGTCGACGGTTCGCACGACGCCGCGCGCGCCCTGGCGTTCGCCTTCGAGCAGGCGTCGTTCCGCGGGGTCGGCCTGACCGCCGTCCAGGCCTACCGGTGGCCGTCGTCGACCGGGCCGGGCGACCTGATGCCGCTGGTCTACGACCCGGCCGAGCTGCGCGACGACGAGGACCGCGCCCTCGCGGAGGCGATCGGCGGCTGGGCCGGGAAGTACCCGGACGTCGACGTACGCCGCGCGGCGGCGAGCGGCCGCCCCGCCGAGGTGCTCACCGAGCTGTCGGCGGGCGCGGAGCTGGTCGTCGTCGGCAGCCGCGGCCGCGGCGGCTTCGCCGGGCTGCTGCTGGGCTCGGTGAGCCAGGCCGTGATCCACCACGCCGCCTGCCCGGTCGCCGTGGTCCGCTGACCCGCCAGGCCGCCGAAGGCCCCCGGAGCACCCGGGGGCCTTCGCGATACCGGACGGCGATACCGAACGGCGATACCAGGCGGCGATACCGGGCCGCTTCGAACGGGACCATCGGCCCGGGACTTCCGGCCGGCGGCTCGGGTCGAAGTGCCGTGTCGCCCGGCGACCGCAGGCGCGAGAGTCAGAGGTGAACCACCACCCGGAAGGAGCCGACGCCATGCTCGCCACGCAAGCCCGGACCAGGGTCGAGGCGCACGCCATCGACCACGCCATCGAGCGGCTGACCCGCCGCTACGCCGGCCGCCACGCCGCCGAGACGGTCCGGCAGACGGTCGAGCAGGTCGTCGACCTGTACGCGACCGCCGAGATCCACGCCTTCGTGCCGGTGCTCGTCGAGCGCGACGCCCGCCGGATCCTCGACGCACAAGCCGCCGAAGCCACCGACGCTGCCGAAGCGGCCGAGGCCGCTGAAGCTGCCGAGTAGGAGGCGTGTCATGACGTACCGCATCGCCGTCAACGGGTTCGGCCGGATCGGCCGGGACTTCATCCGGTGCCTCGTCGAACGCGACGACAGCGCCATCTCCGTGGTCGCGGTCAACGACCTGTTCGACACCCCCACGCTCGCGCACCTGCTCCAGCACGACTCGACGTTCGGCCGGCTGCGCGCCGACGTCGAGGTCGACCCGTCCGGCGGCGGCATGACCGTCGGCGGGCGGTACATCGAGGTGCTGCGCCAGCGCGACCCGGCGTTCCTGCCGTGGGCCGACCTCGGCGTCGACCTCGTGATCGAGTCGACCGGCCGGTTCCGCAGCCGCGACGACGCCGCCGTCCACCTCAAGGCCGGCGCCCGCAAGGTGCTCATCTCGGCCCCGGGCAAGGACGTCGACGCGACGATCGTGCTCGGCGTCAACGCCGACACCTACGACCCGGACGTGCACGACGTGGTCTCCGCCGCGTCCTGCACGACCAACTGCGCGGCCCCGATGGCCCAGGTCCTGCACAACGCGTTCGGCATCGAGCAGGGCGTGCTGACCACCGTGCACGCGTACACCAACGACCAGTCGGTGCTCGACGCGCCGCACAAGGACCTGCGCCGGGCCCGGACCGCGGCCACGAACATCATCCCGACCAGCACCGGCGCCGCGAAGGCGATCGGCCTGGTGCTGCCCGGGCTGGCCGGCCGGCTCGGCGGGGTGGCGCTGCGGGTGCCGGTCGAGAACGGGTCGCTGACCGACCTCACCGTCCGGCTGTCCCAGCCGGCGAGGGCCGAGCAGGTCAACGCCGCGTTCGCCGCGGCGGCCGCCGGGCCGCTGGCCGGCATCCTGCGCTACAGCGAGGCGCCGCTGGTGTCCCGCGACATCATCGGCGACCCGTCGTCGTGCGTCTTCGACGCCGGGCTGACGTCCGCCGACGGCCGGCTGGTGAAGGTGTTCGGCTGGTACGACAACGAGTGGGGGTACACCAACCGCCTCGTCGACCTGGCAACCATCTTCGCCGCCAGGTAGGACGGCAGCGGCCCCCACGGACGGCGGGGGCCGCTGCGCCGTCGGTGCGCTCGAACGGCCTCACCCGGTCATGACGTCGCGTCGCATGGTGCCGACCACGCACGACAGTGCCGCGGCGGCCGCACAGACGAGCAGGACGGCCAGGCCGCGCAGGTCCGGGCCCGGTGCGGCGACGTCCGGTACGTGCTGGAAGATGCCGAGGTCGCGGACATCGCCCGGCACGCCGAGCAGGGGGCCGAGCAGCGCCGGCGTCGCCCTCCGAAGTGCACAGGTCGTCGGACGGCGTCTGAACTGGATGACTGCGGTGCTACCGCGGGTCGGGCCGCTTCGGCCGGCATGCTCCGGCGATTAGGCTCGGTTTGAGGGGGTGATCTCGATGCCGAGATTCCTTATCGAGGCGACCTACACGGCCGACGGACTCCACGGGCTGCTCAAGGAAGGGGGCAGCGGACGAGTCGAGGCGGTCGAGAAGATGGCCGAAAGTGTCGGCGGGCGAATGGAGTCGTTCGACTTCTCCTTCGGGGAGCCTGACGTGCATGTGATCTGCGACCTGCCCGACAGCAAGGCTGCCGCCGCCGTGACTCTCGCGATTGGGGTAGCTGGTGGAGCCACCGCCAAAACCCTTGCGCTGCTGACCCCGGCAGAGGTCGACGAAGCGGTCAAGCAGACCGTCGACTACCGCGCGCCTGGCGCCTGATCCGGCTGCATCCGGGCTGGCCAGTTGCGAGAGCACGCTCATGGCCGGCCCGCTCGGCGACCTCGGGCGCGTGCACCGCGGGCGTGGGCCACAGGCTCACGCCCGCATGCCGCAGGTCGTTCGGGCGGGCCGCCAACGGCGATGCCACGTGATGGTTCCAGCGCCAGGGTGCGCGCTTCCGGCCAGATCCGGCAGTACGTCGACGAGGCCATCGGGCGGTCCCCGGTCGCTGCGGAGCAGCCGCCTTATGCGTCGGTGCCGAAGCGGTCGAGGTACTCACGCAGGATCGTCACCAGTTCGTGGGTCGGCGCCTGGGCCGCGGATATTCCTCGGCGGTGGTGGCGAGGCGGTCCGCGGAGTAGGGCGTGACGGAACTGCCAGACCCCGCCAGCTTGCCGGATGACGCCGCGTCAGTGGGCGTCGGCCAGGAATGCCATGCGGTTGGCAGCGGCCGGGGGTTAAGCAGCCGCCGGCGGCTCTGGTCGGGCTTCCAAACCGCTGCGACCGCGGTCGCCAGCCCGGCCAGTTCCCGCTCGACCACGTCCACGGCGTGATCCGGTGCTGCCGTGGCGCCGGTCGGCCCAGGCAGCCGCTTTGCGACGAGGCCGCCGGCCAGGACCACCGCGATCGCTGCGGCAAGCCATCGCCAATCCCAATTGCCGTTGTTGAGGACCTGGTTGATCGCGACACCGCTGAGCACGGTGGTCAGGGCGACGGCCAGCGTCCACACCCAATTCCTGCTGGTCACAGGTCGGCGTCCCAATCGCGCGGGGACAGCGCCCTGGTCAGGTACCCCGAAGCGTTCGTGGTGAGCAGGAGTGCGCGACCTGCGATGGTCTCCCCTGGCTTCCGCTCACGCACCGCTCGGTCCCCTCGACGGTCAACATCGTGTGAGGACGGAGCGTATCGAGGCGCCGACCCGGACAACAGGCGCCAGACGGTCCCGTCAGGCGGCCCGAACCACCGAGCAGCCGGTCGACGCGAGCATCGTGCAAAGTCAACCCGGCAGGACCCGGGGCTTCGACGACGCCCAGTTCAGCGGTCCCTCCCGTCGACCTCCGACAGGTGCGCCACGAACGTCATCTCCACCTCTCTTACGTCTGAACGGGGGGCTCGGGCGGCGTCGGCTGCAGTTCCAGCCGGGTCTCGACGTAGTCTCGGAACTCGCCACGGCAGGCGCGCATCGCCACGCCGTAAACGGCATTCGCGGTGTTTCCGGGCAGTCTGGCGTTGACGTGCTGCAGAAGAAAAACGACGCCTTCGGCCTGCTCGCGCCACTGCCCACCGGCGGTGCTGTTCTTGCGCTGCGCGACATTCCAGGCAGCAAAGGCCCCGACGCCGAAGCCGAACAGGATCAGGAAGAGCTCCATGCGCGCAGGGTAGCGACGGCTCACCCGGAGTGAAAGATACGAATCTCCGATCCGCATTGGACAACCCGCCCGGCTGGGCTGGAGACGATCACCGCTCTGATGTCGCCCGTCAGCTGGCACAGTTCGCCGCCTGACACAGAAGCGCCCGCGGCGAATCGCCCCGGGCGCTCTCTTCGTGCAATCTCAGCTGGCCAGTAGGTCGGCGACCTCGGTGAGGATGTCGGGCGAAAGGCGCCGGCGGAGTGTCGCGGCCACCTCGGCTGCCGAGTCCGCCCGGACGGTGAACGTCTTCGGCCGGAACCCCGCCTGCACCATCGCGGCATATGCAGACAGATCCTGACCAGCTGGGCGACGTGGACCAGGTCGTAGTCGCGACGCCCGTGACGAACGGCCGGCGTTCGCACGGTGGTGCCGGTGAGCTCGGCCAACTCTCTGATCCGCACGAGCGCAAGTGTGTGGTGTGACGTTGCGTCACAGGCAAGTCAGTACGCGGCGAGACCGGTGCGGCGGAACTGCTCGCGGACCCGGTCGACGAGGGCGGTGTCCGGCGGCGGCGTGTCGAGCAGCGGGAACGGGATGCCGAGGCGCTCGTACTTCGGGGCGCCCAGCCGGTGGAACGGCAGCACGTCGACCCGTTCGACGGTGCCGAGCGCGGCCGCGAACCGGGCGACGCCGTCGACCTCGGCCGGGTCGTCGGTGAGGCCGGGCACCAGCACGTAGCGGACCCAGATCGGCGTGCCCCGGGCGGCGAGCCGGCGGGCGAAGGCCAGCGTCGGCGCGACCTCTCCCCCGGTGAGCCGGCGGTACCGCGCCGGGTCCCACGCCTTGACGTCGAGCAGCACGAGGTCGGTGACGTCGAGCAGGGCCTCGGACGCGCGGGCGCCGAGCCCGCCGGCCGTGTCGAGGGCCGTGGGCAGGCCCAGCCCCCGGGCGCCGGTGAACAGGGCCTCGACGAAGCGGGGCTGCAGCAGCGGCTCGCCGCCGCTCACCGTCATCCCGCCGCCGGCGACGTGCACGAACGACGCGAACTGCTCGACCTGGCGCAGCACGGCACCGGCCGTCGTGGCGGTGCCGTCGCGCATGTGCCAGGTGTCCGGGTTCTGGCAGTACAGGCAGCGCAGCGGGCACCCGGCGAGGAATGCCACGAAGCGGGTGCCGGGCCCGTCCACACCCGTGGAGATGTCCCACGAGTGCAGCCGGCCCGGCACCGTCGCGACCGTCATCGGGCACCGTGGAAGGTCCGGCCGATCACGTCGCGCTGCTGCTCCGGGGTCAGCTTCACGAAGTTGACCGCGTAGCCCGACACACGCACGGTCAGCTGCGGGTACCGCTCGGGGTGCGCCATCGCGTCCACGAGCGTCTCGCGGTCGAGCACGTTCACGTTGAGGTGGAACCCGCCCGCGGCCGTGTAGCCGTCGAGGATCCCGGCCAGGTTCACCGCCCGCTCGGCGTCGGCGCGGCCCAGGCCGTCGGGGGTGACGGTGCTGGTGAGCGAGATGCCGTCGCGGGCCGACGCGTACGGCAGCTTCGCCACCGACAGCGCCGAGGCGACCATGCCGTGCGTGTCGCGGCCGTTCATCGGGTTCGCCCCCGGCGCGAACGGCTCGCCGGCGCGGCGGCCGTCGGGCGTGTTGCCGGTATGCTTGCCATAGACCACGTTCGAGGTGATCGTGAGCACCGACTGGGTGTGGATCGCGCCGCGGTACGACGGATTGCTGCGGACCTTCTCCATGAACGTCTCGACCAGCCACACGGCGATGCGGTCGGCGCGGTCGTCGCCGTTGCCGTAGGCCGGGTAGCCGCCCTCGATGACGTAGTCGATTGCGAGCCCGGTCTCGTCGCGCACGGGCCGCACCCTGGCGTAGCGGATCGCCGACAGGCTGTCGGCGGCGACGGACAGCCCGGCGATGCCGCAGGCCAGGAACCGGCGCACCGGGTAGTCGTGCAGCGCCATCTCGATCCGCTCGTAGGCGTACCTGTCGTGCATGCAGTGGATGATGTTCAGCGCGTCGACGTATGTGCGGGCGAGCCAGTCGAGGGTCCGGTCGAACGCGGCCAGGACGGTGTCGTAGTCGAGGACGTCGCCGGTCAGCGGCGGGGACGGCGGGGCGACCTGGACGCCGCTCATCTCGTCGCGGCCGCCGTTGATCGCGTACAGCAGGGCCTTGGCCACGTTCACCCGCGCGCCGAAGAACTGCATGTCCTTGCCGACCCGCATCGCCGAGACGCAGCACGCGATCGCCGTGTCGTCGTCGCTGTGCAAGCGCAGCAGGTCGTCGTTCTCGTACTGGATCGCGCTGGTGTCGAGCGACACCTGCGCGCAGAAGCGCTTGAACGGCTCGGGCAGCGCCGGCGACCACAGCACGGTCAGGTTCGGCTCCGGCGCCGGGCCGAGGTTGTACAGCGTCTGCAGGTAGCGGTACGACGTGCGGGTGACCAGGGTCCGCCCGTCGCGGCCCATCCCGCCGATCGCCTCGGTGACCCAGGTCGGGTCGCCGGAGAACAGCTGGTCGTACTCGGGCGTGCGCAGGAACCGGATGATGCGCAGCTTGATGACGAAGTCGTCGATCAGCTCCTGCGCCTGCTCCTCGGTGAGCGTGCCCTCGTCGCGGTCGCGCTCGAGGTACACGTCGAGGAAGCTCGACGTGCGGCCGAGCGACATCGCGGCGCCGTTCTGGTCCTTGGTCGCGGCGAGGTAGGCGAAGTACAGCCACTGCACGGCCTCCCGCGCGGTGCGGGCCGGGCCCGAGACGTCGTAGCCGTAGCTCGCGGCCATCGCCTTGAGCTCGTCCAGCGCCCGCAGCTGCTCGGCGAGCTCCTCGCGGTCGCGGATGACGTCGGTGGTGGCCGGGTGGTCGTCGAGGGACGCCTTGTCGCGCCGCTTCGCGGCGATCAGGGCGTCGACGCCGTACAGCGGGACCCGGCGGTAGTCGCCGATGATGCGGCCGCGGCCGTACGCGTCGGGCAGGCCGGTGATGACGCCGGCCTTGCGGGCGGCGAGGATCTGCGGCGTGTAGGCGTCGAACACGGCGTCGTTGTGGGTCTTGCGGTACCGCGTGAAGATCTCGCGGACGGCCGGGTCGAGCTCGTAGCCGTAGGCGCGCAGCCCGTTCTCGACCATCCGCAGCCCACCGGAGGGCATGATGGCCCGGCGCAGCGGCGCGTCCGTCTGCAAGCCGACGATCAGCTCCGCGTCGCGGTCGATGTACCCCGGGGCGTGCGCGGTGATCGACGCCGGGGTGTGCGGGTCGACGTCGTAGATGCCGCGCCGCTGCTCCTGCGGGAACATGGCGGTGAGCAGGCCCCACACGTGGGTGGTCCGGGCGGTGGGCCCGGCGAGGAAGCCGCCGTCGCCGGTGTACGGGCACACGTTGGCCCGCACGAACCCGGCCACGTCGATCTCGTCGCGCCACGGCCCGCCGCGGAAGCCACGCCAGGCGGCGAGGCCGGCCGGCGCGGGAACACTCGTGGTGGTCATCGGTTCCTCCTCACAGCGGATCTCTGCACCTTCAGCCTGTCCCGTCGCGGACTTGCGGGACAGGGTCGTTGGACCTCCGGCCGCGGGACGTGAGCCTCGGGTGTCCCGCCCGCGGACGGGGGCACGGTGACAGCAGGACCCGTGGAGGTGGACCATGACCAAGTACGTCTACGACTTCGCCGAAGGCAGCAAGGAGCTCAAGGACCTGCTCGGCGGCAAGGGCGGCAACCTCGCGGAGATGGTGAACCTGGGGTTGCCGGTGCCGCCGGGCTTCACGGTCACCACCGACGCGTGCCGCGCCTTCCTGCGCTGCGGCAGTGCGCCGTACGGCCTCGCCGACGAGATCGCCCTGCACCTGGAGCGCCTCGAGCGCCAGGCCGGCCGGCGGCTCGGCGACCCCGCCGACCCGTTGCTGGTCTCGGTGCGGTCCGGGGCGAAGTTCTCCATGCCCGGCATGATGGAGACGGTCCTCAATGTCGGCCTCACCGACGCGAGCGTGGCCGGGCTGGCCGCGCAGGCGGGTGGGGACGAGCGGTTCGCCTGGGACTCGTACCGGCGGCTCATCGAGATGTTCGGCCGGACCGTCCGCGGCGTGCCCGGTGCGGCCTTCGACGCCGACCTCGACGCGGAGACGCCGCAGGCGGTCGTCGCGCGGTACAAGGACGTCTACCGCCGCCACACCGGGGAGGACTTCCCGCAGGATCCGCATGAGCAGCTCGACCTGGCGATCCAGGCGGTGTTCCGGTCGTGGAACGCGGAGCGGGCGGTGCTGTACCGGCGGCAGGAGCGCATCCCCGCCGATCTCGGCACCGCGGTCAACGTCGTGGCGATGGTCTTCGGCAACCTCGGGCCCGACTCCGGTACCGGCGTCGCGTTCACCCGCGACCCCGCCACCGGGGAGCGCGGCGTGTACGGCGACTACCTCGCCAACGCCCAGGGCGAGGACGTCGTGGCCGGCATCCGCAACACGATGCCGCTGCAGGAGCTGGAGCAGCTCGACAAGCGGTCGTACGACGAGCTCATGGCCATCATGACCAGGCTCGAGGAGCACTACCGCGACCTGTGCGACAACGAGTTCACGATCGAGCGCGGCAAGCTCTGGATGCTGCAGACCCGGGTCGGCAAGCGCACCGCCGCCGCGGCGTTCGTCATCGCCACCCAGCTCGTCGACGAGGGCATGATCGACCTCGACGAGGCGCTGGGCCGGGTCACGGGCGCCCAGCTCGCGCAGCTGATGTTCCCGGCGTTCGACCTGTCCGGCCGGCCCGAACACATCGCGACCGGCGTCGCCGCGTCGCCCGGCGCGGCCGTGGGCGCCGTGGTGTTCGACGCGGCCCGGGCCGCCGAGGTGGCCGCCCGCGGGACCCCGGTCATCCTGGTGCGCCGCGAGACCAACCCCGACGACCTGCCCGGCATGATCGCCGCCCAGGGCATTCTCACCAGCCGGGGCGGCAAGACCTCGCACGCCGCCGTGGTGGCCCGCGGCATGGGCAAGACCTGCGTGTGCGGCGCCGACGAGCTCGACATCCAGCCGGGCCGGTTCACGGCCGGGGGGCGCGTGGTGTCCGAGGGCGACCTGATCTCCATCGACGGCACGACCGGGCGGGTGTACCTCGGCCAGGTGCCGGTCCAGCCCTCCCCCGTGGTGCGCTACTTCGAGGGCACCCGCGACCCGCACAGCGACGCGCTGGTGAGCGCCGTCGACCGGCTCCTCGCCCACGCGGACAAGACCCGCCGGCTCGCGGTGCGGGCCAACGCCGACACGCCGGCCGACGCGGCCAGGGCCCGGCGCTTCGGCGCGCAGGGCATCGGCCTGTGCCGCACCGAGCACATGTTCCTCGGCGAGCGCCGCACCCTCGTCGAGCGCCTCATCCTGGCCCGCAC
Source organism: Dactylosporangium sp. AC04546 (assembly GCF_022095675.1). Classification (GTDB taxonomy): domain Bacteria; phylum Actinomycetota; class Actinomycetes; order Mycobacteriales; family Micromonosporaceae; genus Dactylosporangium. The sequence continues at coordinate 36,693 of NZ_JAHYSG010000060.1, forward strand.
GCCCGGACAGCGCGACGCCGCGCTCGCCGAGCTGCTGCCCCTGCAGCGCGGTGACTTCGTCGGGCTGTTCCAGGCGATGGCCGGCCTGCCGGTCACCATCCGGCTCATCGACCCGCCGCTGCACGAGTTCCTGCCGCCGCTGGAGGACCTCGCGGTGCGGGTGGCCCGTGCCGAGGAGCGCGGCGAGGGCCCCGGCGAACACCTCACCCGTGACCGCGAGCTGCTCGACGCGGTGCACCGCATGCACGAGGAGAACCCGATGCTCGGCCTGCGCGGCGTGCGCCTCGGCCTGGTCGTCCCGGGCCTGTTCGCGATGCAGGTCCGTGCCGTCGCCGAGGCGGCCCGGCTGGTCGACGGCGCCCGGCCGGAGATCATGGTGCCGCTCGTCGGCGCCGTCGAGGAGCTGGAGGCGGTGCGCGACGAGGCCCAGCGGATCCTGCGCGAGCTCGGCGTCGAGGCGCGCATCGGCACGATGATCGAAGTGCCGCGGGCCGCCCTGACGGCCGGCGACATCGCACGGGCCGCCGACTTCTTCTCGTTCGGCACCAACGACCTCACCCAGATGGGCTGGGGGTTCTCCCGCGACGACGTCGAGGGGGCCTTCTTCACGCGGTACCTCGAGCTCGGCATCTTCGGCGTCTCGCCGTTCGAGTCGATCGACCGCGACGGGGTCGGCCGGCTGGTGCGCATCGCCGTCGACGAGGGCCGCGCCGCCCGGCCGGACCTGCACATCGGGGTCTGCGGCGAGCACGGCGGCGACCCCGACTCCATCCACTTCTTCCATGAGGCGGGCCTCGACTACGTGTCCTGCTCGCCGTACCGCGTCCCGGTCGCCCGCCTCGAAGCCGCCCGCAGCGCGGTCACGGCGGCCGGCTCCGACACCCGCTGAACCCTCCCGAGGAGGAGCCATGCACACCGCTCGCATCGTCGCCGGGTACGACGGCTCGGCCGAGTCCCTGGCCGCCGTCGACTGGGCCGCCGCCGAGGCCGAACGCACCGGCGCGCCGTTGCAGGTCATCAACGCCTACCGGCAGGTCTGGCCCGCCGCCTACTACGACGTCGCCCCGGAGCTCACCGAGGCCGCGAACCGGCAGGCCGAGACGCTCGTCGGCGACGCCGTCGCCCGGGTCCGCGGGCGCGGCACGGGCATCGACGTCATCGGCACCGCCGTCGACGCCCTGCCCGCCGCCACCCTGCTCGACGTCGGCGCGGCCGGCGCCCGGCTGCTCGTCGTCGGCAACCGCGGCGCCGGCGGGCTGACGAACCTCCTCATGGGCTCGGTCAGCCAGCAGGTCGCCACCCACGCCAGCGTCCCGGTGGCCGTCGTCCGCGGCCGCAGCACCGCGACCGGCGGCCCCGTCGTCGCCGGCACCGACGACTCGCCCGGCGCCGGCGCCGCCCTGGCCCTCGCGTTCGAGGCCGCCCGCGCCCGCGGCGCCGGGCTCGTCGCGATCCGCGCGTACGTGCCGCCGGTCCAGCCGGTGCTGCCGTACAGCGAGATCGAGGCACAGGAGCGCGCGGCCCTGGAGGCCTCCGTCGCCGGCTGGGCCGCCAAGTACCCGGACGTGGCCGTCGAGACCCGGGTGGCCGTCGGGCGGGCGGCGAAGGTCCTCATCGGCGTGTCGCACACCGCGCAGCTCGTGGTCGTCGGCAGCCGCGGCCACGGCGGGTTCACCGGCCTGCTGCTCGGCTCCGTCGGCCAGCAGCTCATGCACCACGCCGAGTGCCCCGTGCTCATCGGTCACGCGTAACCGTGCGCGGGCCCGGCGTCGCGGTGACCTTCGGCCCTGACGCCGGGCCGGTGCGGGCGTCACGGTGGAACCATGACGACCACCACGTCGGCGCCGGCGGGTCTCACCACGGCCCGGGCCGCCGAGATCCGGTCCACGGCGGGGCGCAACGAGCTGCCGGCGGCGCGGCCGCCGTCGATCGCCGGGCGGATCGCCGCCCAGCTGCGGGACCCGCTCATCGTCGTCCTGCTCGCCGCGATGGTCGTGACGGCCGTCCTGCGCGACCTGCCCGACCTGGCGGTCATCGCCCTCGTCGTCGTCCTCAACACCACGATCGGCGTGGTCCAGGAGGTCCGCGCCGACCGGGCCGTCGCCGCGCTGCGGCGCATGGCGGCGCCCCACGCGCGGGTCCGCCGCGACGGCGCCGACGTCGTGCTGCCGGCGGCCGAGCTGGTGCCCGGCGACGTCGTGCGGGTCGAGGCCGGCGACGTCGTCCCGGCCGACCTGCGCGTCGCCGAGGCCGTGCGGCTCACCGCCGACGAGTCGGCGCTCACCGGCGAGTCGATGACCGTGTCGCGGGCCGCCGGCGACGAGCTGTCCGCCGGGACGGTCACCGCCACCGGCCGGGCCGTCGGCGTGGTCGTTCGGACCGGCACCGACAGCGCCCTGGGCCGCATCGCCGCGCTCGTCGCCGGCCAGCCCCGCCGGGCCACCCCGCTGCAGCGGCGCCTCGCCGGGCTCGGCAAGGTCCTCGCCGCCGTCGCGGTCACCCTGTCGGCGGTCGTCTTCGCCGTCGGCGTGCTACGCGGCCAGCCGGTCACCGAGATGCTGCTCGCCGCGGTCAGCCTCACCGTCGCCGCGGTGCCCGAGTCGCTGCCCGCCGTCGTCACCCTCGCGCTGGCCCTCGGCGCGCACCGGATGGCGCGCCGCTCGGCGATCGTGCGTCGGCTCCCCACCGTCGAGACGCTCGGCTCGGTCACCGTGCTGGCGACCGACAAGACCGGCACCCTCACCGAGGGCCTCATGAGCGTCGAGCGGTTCGTGCTGCCGGACGGGGCGGACATCACGTTCACCGGCCGCGGCTACGACCCGCGCGGTACCGCCGAGCCGGCCCCCGGCCCCGACGGCCTGGAGCTGGCCCGGGCCCTGGTGCTGTGCACCGACGCCGGCCTCGCCACCGGCGACGACGGCACCTGGACCCCGGTCGGCGACCCGATGGAGGCCGCACTGCTCACCGCCGCCGGCCGCTGCGGCGTCGGCGTCGCGCTCCGCGACCGCTACGAGCGCGTCGACGAGGTGCCGTTCGACGCCGAGCGCCGCCGGATGACCACCGTCCACGCCGACCCCGCCGGCGGCTACCTGGTCGTCGTCAAGGGCGCCCCGGACGCGCTGCTGACCGGCGACGAGCTCGGCGCCGCGCAGCTGGCCGACGACGGCTACCGCGTCCTGGCCGTCGCCACCGCCCACCACGACGAGCTGCCGGCCCACGACCGCCTCGAGGACGGGCTGCGCCTGCTCGGCCTCGTCGCCCTCACCGACCCGGTCCGCGAGGCGGCGCCGGCGACCGTGGCCGCGTTCCACGCCGCCGGCATCCGGCCGATCCTCATCACCGGCGACCACCCGGCCACCGCGACGGCGGTCGCCGCGCGGGTCGGCCTGGTCCGCGCCGGCGACGACCCGGCCGCGGCCGTCTACGCCCGCACCCGCCCCGAGGAGAAGCTCACCATCATCCGGCGGCTGCAGCGCGACGGCCACGTCGTGGCGATGACCGGCGACGGCGTGAACGACGCGCCCGCGCTGCGGCGGGCCGACATCGGCGTCGCGATGGGCCGCGGCGGTACCGAAGCCGCCCGGCAGGCCGCCGACCTGGTGCTCGCCGACGACGACCTGGCCACCATCGGCACCGCGATCCGGGAGGGGCGGCGCATCTACGCCAACATCCGCCGGTTCCTGGTGTACGCCCTGGCCGGCGGCGTCGCCGAGATCCTCGTCATGCTCGCCGGGCCGTGGCTGGGCCTGGCGGTGCCGCTGCTGCCCGCGCAGATCCTGTGGATCAACATGATCACCCACGGCCTGCCGGGCGTCGCCCTCGGCGGCGAGCCGGCGACCCCGGACCTGATGCGCCGCCCGCCCCGCCGGCCCGACCAGGCCGTCCTCGGCGGGCTGACCGGGCGCATCGCGCTCATCGGCGCGCTCATCACCGCCACCGTCCTCGGCACGGCCCTGTGGACGGCCCACGCCGGCGGTCCCTGGCAGACCGTGCTGTTCGTGACGCTGGGCCTGGCGCAGCTCGGGGTGGCCCTCGCCCTGCGGGTGCGGGCCGGCCGGGCCCGCAACCGCAGCCTGGACGCCGCCGTCGCGCTGTCGCTGCTGCTCCAGGTGGCCGCGGTGTGGCTGCCGCCGCTGCGGGACCTGCTCGGCACCGAACCGCTGACGCTGGTCCAGCTGGGCGCGTGCGCGCTCGCGGCGGCGGTGCCCGGGGCGATCACGGCCCTTGTGGCCCGCCGGCCCGGGACGAACGGCCCTGCACCCGCCGCCCGCGAGGCGGTCGAATGATCACAAGCGGTTGATCTCCGCGACGGTACAGCGAAGGGACGGCAACGATGTCTCGCACACACCACGAGGTCGACGTCACCGTGCAGGTCCAGCACGGCATGGGCCAGCGGGTGCAGGGCTACGCCCGGGAGAAGGTCGCCGCGGCGATCGGGCACACGGGCACGCCGGTGTTGTTCGCCCGGGTCCGCCTCGACCGGATCGGCAACCCCGCCGCGACCCGGCCGGTGACGGCCCGCGCCGAGATCGACCTGAACGGCCGCGTGCTGCACGCCGAGGCCCACGCCGACACCCCGTACGAGGCCGTGGACCTGTTGCAGGACCACCTGCTGGCCCAGATGGAGCGCCGCACCACCGTCCGCTGACCGCGTGCGACCTATGGCGGGGCAGGTCCGGGACTTCCGGCCCTGCCCCGCCGCCGTCGCGGGCGGGACGCTGGAACCATGATGTGGTATCCGCACAGCATGACCGGCCTGTCGGTGACCGGCCTGCTCTTCGTCCTGCTGCTCATCGCGGCCGTGGTCGCGGTGGCGGTTGCTGCCCGCACACGACCGGCCGCCGGGCCCGAGTCGGTCCTCGCCGAGCGCTACGCGCGAGGTGAGATCGACGACAAGGAATACGAGCACCGGCTGGCCGTGCTGCGGGCCGAGGTCACGGCTCCGCGATCTCGATGACCTGCTCGGCCGGCAGGCGCGGCGTGTGCGGCGGGCCCGCGTGGTCCGGGTCGGCGACGCCGAGGCGCAGCACCAGGTAGGGGTAGCCGGTGTCGGAGAGCATCCGCCGCAGTGCCTGGCGGGTGAAGTCCAGCTCGACCGGGCTGCTCAGCGGCAGCACCGTCGTGCCGTGCTCGGTCGCGCACAGCCAGACCTCGCCGAGCGCCTCGCCGGCCCGCAGCCACTGCTCGGGCTCGTCGGCGTCGCCGTAGAGCACCGCGTACGACGCGGCGGTGTCGTGGCCCTCGCCGGCGGCCAGGGAGCCGGTCACGCCGAAGTCGCGCTCGGCCACCGTGGTCAGCGGCAGCTCGGCCGGCAGGACCGCGTCGGGCACGCCGGAGCCCTCGGGCCGGTCACCGCCGACCCAGGAGGCCGTCTCGGCGCGCATCCGCTCGTCGCGGCGGTGCGCCTCGTCGGCGTGCTCCACCATCACGGCGAGCTGGAGGACCTCGTCGCGGCGCAGGACGTGCAGCCGCGCCCCGGCCTGGCGGGCCGCGTCGACGAGCGCCTGGCGCACCCCCGGCGGCACCGGCTCCGCGCTGACCACCCGGCGATCGGTGTGCCGCACCCGCAGCAGCTGGAGCCGCTGCATGGCGTGCGGGTCGGCGGGCTCGTGCGCGACGGCCCGCACGACCGCGAGCGGCGCGCCGGCGAGCGCGGCCGGGCGGTCGACCTCGGACGTCCAGCCCTCGGCGGCCAGGCCGACGAGCGCGTGGTGCAGCGCGGCGCCGCAGCTGACGAGCATCAGCCGGCCGCTCGGGTCCTGCTCCTGCAGCTGCCGCGCGGGCACGGCGTGCAGCTCCAGACGGTCGCCCCGCACGACCCAGCGCCACGGCTGCGTGTTGTGCACCGAGGGCGCCAGCCGGGCGGTCTGTGCCGCGCCGACCAGCGCCTGGGTGGCCTGTTCGGTCATGTTCCCCACCTCATGGTCACGGTTGACCCGGTAGTCCGACAGTATCGGTGCCGGAACGGCGGGTCGACACGGGGACCGGTCCCGCGTCCTGCTCGGGGTAGCCGACACGCACGGCGATCGCCGGGTGGCCGGCGCCGCCGAGCAGCCGGCGCAGCGCCGCACGCACCGGCTCGACCTCGACCACCTCGCTGATCGGCGAGGCCGCCAGCCCGCGCGCGGTGAGCGTGAGCCAGACGTCCGACAGCGCCTCACCGGCGGCGAGCCAGGCCGCGGGCGCCTCGGCGTCGACGGCGAGCACGAGGTACACCGTGCCCCGATCGGCGCCGGGGCCGGGTCGCAGGGTCGCGGGCGCGGCCGGGTTCAGGTCCCGGGGCGGGACCGGCTGGGAGCCGGCGGGCACGGTGCTGCGGGCCGACACGCCGTCGCGCTCCTGGCGGGGTCGGGTCGTCCAGGCCAGGATGTCGGCCCGGTACCGGTCGTCGGCGCGCTCCACGGCGTTGGCGTGGGCGACGGCCGACGCGAACGCCGCGACCTGGTCGGGCCGCACCACGTGCAGGTGCGTGCCGTGCCGCTCGGCGGCCGCGCCCAGCTCGGCCAGGACCGACCCGTCCGGGCGGCGGTCGGCGAACGGGCGGCGGTCGGTGCGGCGCCGGTAGATCGCCGCGTAGAGGTCCCGCTCCGCCGGGCCGGGCGCGCCCTGGCGGATGCGGGCCAGCAGGTCGGGCCGCTCCGCGTCCGGCAGCCGCTCGATGTCCGCCGCGTACCCGGCGGCCCGCAGCGCGACGGTGGCGTGGTGCAGCGCGGTACCGCAGCTGAGCAGCAGCAGCCGCCCGTCGGGGTCGAGCCCGTCGAGCCGGCGGGCCCGGTCGGCCCACAGCTCGGCGTGCTCGCCCTCGAGGCGCCACCGCCAGGGCTGGGTGTTGAGGATCGACGGGGCGCGCAGGGCGGCGATCGACGCCTCGGCCAGCTGGTCGATCTCGGCGCGCGGGTGCTGTGTCATGATGCCCTCCGCTGCTCGGTGAGGTGGCCGTAGTAGGCGCCGCGCATGAGCTCGCGCAGGTCGGCGAGCATCGGCATGCGCGGGTTGGCCGGGGCGCACTGGTCGAGGTAGGCGTTCATGGCCTGCTGCGGCAGGGCGTCCAGGAACGTCGCCTCGTCGACGCCGGCCGCCTGGAACGACGGCTCGATGCCGACCTCGGCCCGCAGCCGCTCGACCGCCGCCGCGTAGGACTCCACGCCCTCCTCGGGCGTGGCCGCCGGCAGGCCGAGCATGCGGGCGATGTCCTGGTAGCGCTCCGGGGCGACGTACCGCTCGTACTTGGGCCAGGCGGTCAGCTTCGCCGGCACCGTGCCGTTGTGCCGGATCACGTGCGGCAGCAGGATCGCGTTGGTCCGCCCGTGCGCGATGTGGAACGTGGCGCCGAGGGTGTGCGCGAGCGAGTGGACGATGCCGAGGAAGGCGTTGCCGAAGGCCATCCCGGCGATCGACCCGGCGTTGTGCATCTTCTCCCGGGCCACCGGCGCGGCGGCGCCGTCGCGCACGGCGGCCGGCAGGTGCTCGAAGATGAGCCGGATCGCGTGCAGGGCGAGGCCGTCGGTGTAGTCGCTGGCGTACACCGACACGTACGCCTCGGTCGCGTGGGTGAGGGCGTCGAACCCGCTGTCGGCGGTCACGTTCGGCGGCAGGTCGGCGGTGAGCGCCGGGTCGACGATCGCCACGCTCGGGGTGAGCGCGTAGTCGGCGAGCGGGTACTTCATGCCGGTCGTCGTGTCGGTGATGACGGCGAACGGGGTGATCTCGGCGCCGGTGCCCGACGTCGTGGGGACGCACACCAGCCGCGCGAGCCGGCCCAGGGTCGGGAACGTGAAGGCGCGCTTGCGGATGTCGAAGAACTTCTCCCGCATGTCGGCGAACTCGGTGCCCGGGTGCTCGTAGAGCAGCCACATCACCTTGGCCGCGTCCATCGGCGAGCCGCCGCCGAGGGCGATGATGGTGTCGGGCCGGAACTGCCGCATGAGCCCGGCGCCCCGCTCGACGGTCGCCATCGTCGGCTCCGGCTCGACGTCGTCGAGGATCTGCACCGTCACCGGGTTGGCGCCGCGGCGCAGCACGCCGCGGATGCGGTCGACGTAGCCGAGGCGGGTCATCGTCGGGTCGGTCACGATCGTGACCCGGTGCACGCCGGGCAGGTCGGCGAGGTAGCGGATCGCGTTGGGCTCGAAGTAGATCCTCGGCGGGACCTTGAACCACTGCAGGTTGTTCGTCCGTCGCCCGACCCGCTTGATGTTGAGCAGGTTGACCGCCGAGACGTTGCCGGAGACCGAGTTGCGCCCGTAGCTGCCGCAGCCGAGGGTGAGCGAGGGCAGGAACGCGTTGTAGACGTCGCCGATGCCGCCCTGCGAGGACGGCGAGTTCCAGATGATCCGCACCGCCTTCACCCGCTGGCCGTACGCCTCGGCGGTGGCCGCGTCGGCCGTGTGGATCACGGCGCTGTGGCCGAGGCCGTCGAGCTCGACCATCTCCTCGGCGAGCCGGAACCCGTCCTCGCGCGACGCGGCGCGCAGCACGGCGAGCACCGGGCAGAGCTTCTCCCGGGTGAGCGGCTCCTGCGGCCCGACCGAGCCGACGGGCACCAGGATGACGCTCGTGTCGGCGGGCACCTCGAAGCCGGCCTGCTCGGCGATCCACGTGGCGGGCCGCCCGACCACGTCCGGGTTGAGCGCACCGCCCGGCCCGCCGAAGATGCACCGCTCCAGCTGCTGGCGCTGCGCCGGGGTGGCGACGTGGGCGTGCAGCCGCGCGAAGACGGCCAGGGCCTCCTCGGCGATCTCCTCGTCGAGGATGACGGCCTGCTCCGACGCGCAGATCATGCCGTTGTCGAAGGTCTTGGACACGACGATGTCGTGGACGGCGCGCACGACGTCGGCGGTGCGCTCGACGTAGGCGGGCACGTTGCCGGGGCCGACGCCGAGGGCGGGCTTGCCGGCCGAGTAGGCGGCCCGGACCATGCCGCTGCCGCCGGTGGCGAGGATGACCGCCACGCCGGGGTGGCGCATGAGCGCCTGGGTCGCCTCGATCGACGGCGCCTCGACCCACTGGACGCAGTGCCGCGGCGCGCCGGCGGCGATCGCGGCGTCGCGGACGACGCGGGCCGCCTCGGCGCTGCACCGCTGCGCGGCCGGGTGGAAGGCGAACACGACCGGGTTGCGGGTCTTCAGGGCGATGAGGGCCTTGAAGATCGTGGTCGAGGTCGGGTTCGTCACCGGGGTGACCGCGCAGACCACGCCGACGGGCTCGGCGATCTCGACGATCCCGTCGATGTCGTCGCGGGACACCACGCCGACGGTGCGCAGCCCGTCGAGGCTGTGCGCGATGTGCTCCGAGGCGAAGACGTTCTTGACCGCCTTGTCCTCGAAGACGCCGCGGCCGGTCTCCTCGATCGCCAGCTCGGCGAGGCGGCCGTGCTGGCTGAGCGCGGCGACGGACGCCTTCTTGACGATGTGGTCGATCTGCTCCTGGCTGAGGTCCGCGTAGCCGTCCAGCGCCCGTGCGGCCTGGCCCACCAGCCGGTCGATCGCCGCTGCGGGTGCCTCCACGGTGACGTCCAGGATCGGGGCGGCGGTCACGATGATCACATCCCTCACGAGTGGTGTGGCGCCGACACCTCCACCCTCGCCGACCCGTCCGCCCGGACCCAGGGTTCGACGGCCCCGGGACCGGGTGCCGAAAGTCCTGTCGTGACCTTACGGTTGCCGATATGCATCGGTAACCGTAAGGTCAACGCCATGGCTGCCATGCGGGAACCCACGTTCCTCATCCTGACCGCCCTCGCACCCGGGGCGTTGCACGGCTACGGGCTCATGCAGGAGGTCGGCGAGCTGTCCCGCGGAGCGGTGGTGCTCGGGGCCGGGACGCTCTACGGGGCCCTCGACCGGCTCGCCGAGCAGGGGCTCATCGCCGTCGACCGGGAGGAGGCCGTGGACGGGCGGCTGCGCCGGTACTACCGGCTGACCGACGACGGCGCCGCCGCCCTCGCCGCCGAGGCGGAGCGGCTGCGGCGGCACGCCTCCGCCGCGGACGCGGGGCTGCGGCGTCGCGGCAACCCCGGCGCGGTGACCGCATGAACCACGCGCTGCGCCGCCGGTACGGGCGGCTGATGCTGGCCTATCCGCGCGCCTACCGCCGCGAGCACGGGGCCGAGATCGTCACCACGCTCATGGACGCCGCCGGGCCCGGCAGGGAGCGGCCGACCGCCGGGGAGGTCCGCGACCTGCTGCTGGGCGGGCTGCGGCAGCGCTTCCGGCTGCCGGTCGGGCGGCTCATGATGCTCGCCGCGGTGCTGACCGCGCTCACCGGCGGGGCGCTCGGCGCCGCCGCCGGGTCGGCGGCGGGCTGGGCCACGCGGGCGGCGGCGCCCCCCACCGACGCGGCCGTCGCCGAGGTCGCCGGGCTGGCGGTGGGCGGGTCCACCTGGACCTACATCTCGCGGCAGCCGGAGGCGTACGGGCTGCGGTACCAGATCATGGCCGGCCTGCCGACGTCGGACGTCCCGTGGTCGGCCGAGCAGAGCGCGGCCCGGCTGGAGGCCGCGGGCTGGCGCGTCTACCCGGCGGTGACGGGGACGACGGACATCACCTACATGGACGCGGACGGCGCCACGACCCGCACCGCCCGCACGACGGCGCTGTTCGCGCAGCGCGACGGGATCCTGATCGACGTCTCCGCCGTGGGGTCCCGGGACGGCGGCGACGATCTCGCGCTGCACGTCGTGCCCGCCGAGCCCGCACCGGTCCTGCCGCTGACGCTGCTCGGCGCGGCGCTCGGCCTGGTCGGCGGCTGGCTGCTCGTGGCGCGGCTCGGGTACCGGCTGCGCCGGGCCCGGCCCTGGCAGCGGGCCGCGATCGGCAACCTCGCGGGCGCGGCCTGGCTGCTGCTCGCGCTGCCGTCGATCGGCGTCTACTACCTCGCCTGGCGGACCGTCTCCGGGCTGGCGCACAGCAGCGTGCAGCTGAGCCCGGCCGCGTACAACGGCTACGTCTACGATCTCGGCCTGAACCCGTTCGCCGCGGCCGGGCTGCCCCTCGCGGCGGTCGTCGTCGTGCTGGCGCTCGCGGCCCGCCCGCGCCCGCCGGTGCCGGATCAGCCTGACGTGGCGAGGTAGCGCAGGGACTCGCGGGTCACACGTGCGCCGGGAGCCGGGCCCGGCGGGGCGCCTCCCGCACCAGGGCGACCGGGCAGGTGGTGTTGGCGATCACGGCCGACGCGACGTCGCCGACGGTGCGGTGCCGGCTGCCGAGGACCACCAGCGAGGCCTCCGCGGCGGCGTCGAGCAGGCGGGCGGCCGGGTCGAGGCCGGCGAGGACGTCGACGGCGACCGGGACCTCGGCGAACGCCGGCCGCCAGGCGGCGAGCGCCTCGCTGAGCTGCCGGCGCTCGTCCGGGTCGGCGCCGCGGCCGGGCGGCAGGACGTGGCAGATCCGCAGGACCGCGCCGCGGCGCCGGGCGGCGTCGAAGGCGAACCAGAGGGCCGGCGCGTGCGGGACCGCGTCGTCGGCGCCGAGCACCACCGCGAGCGCGCCGGTGCCGTCCGGTGCCGCGCCGGCCACGATCACGGGGCAGGCGGCATAGGCGATGACGTGCGCGGCGGTGTGCCGGCCGTACCGGCCGAGGACCAGCAGGTCGGCCGAGCGGGTCGCCCGCACGAGGGCGGCGCCGGGCGCCCGGTCGGTGACGACGGCCCGCACGTCGAGCCCGGGGTGTTCGCCCAGGAGCGCGTCGCGGGCCGCGTCGACCAGCCGGCGGGCCGCGGTCTGCACGTCGTCGGCGAGGCCGAGCGGGCTCGTGGCCGCGTAGGCGGCGAGGTCGAGCGGCGCGTGGACCAGGCGGACGACCCCGTCCGCCGCGCCGGCCTCGGCGGCGGCGTAGCGCGCCGCCGCCCACGAGGCCGCGGATCCGTCGTACCCGACGACGACACTGTGCAGGGGGTGCAGAGCCATCTCCGTGCGCCTTCAGACGTCGAACGTGTAGCGGTGCTGCACCGTCGTGTCGTCGAAGCCCCACTGCAGGTCCTCGGTGACGCCGACGACGCCGTCCAGCGCCCGGACCAGCCGCACGGCGATCTGCGCCGTGCTGCGCCGGTCGACCTGGCCGGCCAGGGTGACGTGGCCCTCGGCGACGCCCACGACGACCTCCATCGGGTCCAGCCACAGCACGCCCCGCAGGACGCCGTCGATGACCTCGGCCCGGATCGCGTCGTCGGGGCGCAGGTAGCGGCGCAGCAGGTCGCGGCGGGCGACGATGCCGACCAGCCCGCCGTCGTCGTCGACGACCGGCAGCCGCTTCACCCGGTGCTGCTCCATGAGCTGCGCGGCCCGGGTGAGCGTGGCGTCCGCCGGCACGGTCACGGCCGGGCCGGTCATGAGCTGCCCGGCGGTCTCGCCGCCGGCCTTCTCCTTGGCGACGCGGTCGCGCCGCCGCTCGAACAGCCGGGCGTGGACGTCGGCGCCGTTGAACTCGACCTTGTGCAGCAGGTCGGCCTCGGACACGACGCCGAGCACCCGCCGGTCCTCGCCGACCACCGGGAGGGCGCTGACGCCCATCTCGACGAGCAGGTCGACGATCCTGCGATAGCCGGCGCCCGGGGCGACGGTCACCACGTTCCGGTTCATCACGTCTCGTACCAACAGCGGTTGCATGCCTCCACCGTGCCGTGCACGCGGGACCGGCACACGGGCCGAAGGTCACCTCACGACGGGACCGGCACCAGCTCGTAGCCGGTGACGAGATCGCAGTCGATGCCGACGACGCAGTTCATCGTGTCGTCGACCCACGGCTGCAGCAGCCGCTCGTACCGCGCGACGCGGCCCTCGTCGAGGATCAGCCGCGCGGTGCCGGTGACGACCACGGTCCAGCCGGCGTGGGCGCCGACGTCGATCGTGTCGGCCTCGTACGCGACGACGACCGGCCCGTTGGTGGTCGCGGTCGAGCCGAGGGCCGCGCCGAGGTTGGTCCGGATGATGATCGTGCCGCCGTCGAGCAGGTGGTTCACCGGCCGGATCGCGGGCAGCGCCCGCTGGGTGAACACCACCCGGCCGACCGGCACCGACGCCAGCAGCTCCAGGCAGCGTTCCCGGCTCAGTGACCGCAGTTGCGCCATCGTGCTCCTTCTTGGTCCCGCCCGATCCCGTCGACCCTGCCGCGCCCGGCGGGACCCCACCAGGGCCGAACGGCCCGGGTCACCCGGGACCTTCCGCGCCGCCCGCCGGATCGACGCCGGGTCCCGGCCCCGGCGGGACCATCGCCCCTGGCCGGCCACGCACCTTCGGGGGCAGGGTCAGGGGCATGGAGCTTCCGGACCGCACGGCCGCGGCCTGCGTGCGCGCGGCCGTCACGGCACCCTCGATGCACAACACCCAGCCGTGGCTGTTCCGCCTCGGTACCGACCGGATCGAGATCGTCACCGACCCGCGCCGCGCCCTCGCGGTCGTCGACCCCGACGGCCGGGCCATGCACCTGAGCCTCGGCGCCGCCGTGTGCAACCTCCGCCTCGCGCTGGCCGGCGCGGGCTGGACCTCCCGCCTCGAGGGGCCGGGCCTGGTGCTGCTGGGCCCGCGGCGCGAGCCGTCCGACGGCGTGCAGGTCCTGGCGTCGGCCATCGGTCACCGCCGCACCAACCGCGGCCCCTACACCGCCGCGCCCGTCGGGGACGACGTGCTCGACGCGCTGCGGGTCGCCGCGGCCGGCCCGGACGTCCGCCTGACCGTGCTCGACCCGGTGCGCCGCAGCGCCGTGCTGGCCCTCACCCAGGCCGCCGACGACCGTCAGCGCGGCGATCCGGCCTACCGCTGCGAGCTCGCCCGGTGGACGGACGCCGACGGCAACCGCCGCGACGGCGTGACGGCCCGGACGTTCGGCCCACGGGCGGCCACGGCCGCGCTGCCGCTGCGCGACTTCGGCCTCACCCTGCCGCTCGTCGAGCGCACCGCCGCCCGCTTCGAGCAGCAGCCGCTGCTGGTGGTGCTGCACAGCCGCCGGGACACGCCCGCCGCGTGGGCCGCCGCCGGGCGGGCGCTGCAGCGGGTCCTGCTCACCGCGACCGTCCACGGCCTGGCCACCCAGCCGATGACGCAGGCCCTGGAGGTGCCCGATTTCCGGCGGTACCTCGAGGACCCGGACGGCCGGTGGCACCCGCAGATGATCCTGCGCGTCGGCCACGCCCAGCCGGCGCCGGCCGGGCCGCGCCGCGACATCCGCGACATGGTGCTCCGCGAGCCGGACCAGCGGCCCCTGCCGCGCTCGACCGCGTTCCCCCGGACCACGCTGGCCGGGGCCGGCCGATGACCCGCACCGTGACCGAGCCGCAGCTCGCCCGCGTCCTCGGCGCGCTGCCCGGCACACCGCGGATCGTCGCGAGCGGCAACTTCGCCGCGCCCCGCCGCCTGCTGGCCGTCGCCGACGCCGCCGTGGCCGAGTTCCGGCTGTTCATGCTCAACGCGCAGCCCGGCATCCCGGACCGCGACGGCGTCGGCTACGAGACGCCGTTCGTGGGGCCGGGCATGCGGGGCCACCCGAGGCTGCGGTACTTCCCGTGCCGGCTGTCCCTGGTGCCCGCGCTGCTGCGGCAGCGCCTGCGGCCCGACGTCGTGCTGCTGCACACCGCCCGCCCGTCAGGCGGGACGGTGAGCCTGGGCGTCGAGGTCAACGTCCTGCCGGCCGCGGTCGAGGCGGTCCGCGCCCGGGGCGGGATCGTCGTGGCGCAGGCGAACGCCGCGATGCCGGTCACGTACGGCGACGCGCAGCTGCCGCTGGACGCCGTCGACTACCTGCTGGAGGCGGACGAGCCCCTCGCCGCGCACGCCGCCGCGGCGCCCGACGCGACGTCGGCCGCGATCGGCGACCGGGTCGCCGCGCTGATCCCGGCGGCCGCCACGCTGCAGCTGGGCATCGGCGCGATCCCCGACGCCACGCTCGGCGCCCTGCTCGACCGGCGCGGCCTGCGGATCTGGTCGGAGATGTTCTCCGACGGGGCGCTCACCCTGGAGAAGGCCGGCTGCCTCGAGCGCGACACGCCGGTGACGGCCTCGTTCTGCTTCGGCTCGGCCGAGCTGTACGACTGGGTCGACCGCAACCCGCGGGTGCGGATGCTGCGCACCGAGAAGACCAACGACCCGGCCGCGATCGCGGCGCAGCCGGCGCTGTTCAGCGTCAACAGCGCGCTGCAGGTCGACCTGTTCGCGCAGGCGAACGCGAGCCGGGTCGGCACCCGCACCCACTCGGGGTTCGGCGGGCAGACCGACTTCATCGTGGGCGCCATGCACTCGCCGGGCGGCCACGCGATCATCGCGCTGCGCTCGTGGCACCCGAAGGCCGACGTCTCCGCGGTGGTACCGCTGCTGACCGGGCCGGTGACGTCGTTCCAGCACAGCTACATCGTCACCGAGCAGGGCACCGCCCGGATCTGGGGCCGCGACTCGGTCGAGCAGGCGCAGGAGATCCTCGGCCACGCCGCCCACCCGGACGCCCGCCCCGGCCTGCGCGACGCCGGCCGGGGCCTCGGGCTGCCGCTGCGCTGAGCGGGGCCTTGTCGCTTCAAAACAGTCGCTTCAGAACATCACCGGCGAGCGGAACCCGGGCTGCGCGTCGTCGGTGTCGTCGACGACGGCGGACAGGTGGCTCACCACGTCGACGACGCCGTCGACGCGCTCCACCTGGCGCACCAGCGACGGCACCACGGAGGCGCTCTCGACCTCGCCGAGCAGCGTCACCACGCCGTCGTCGACCTCGACGCGCAGGCTCGCGGCGTCGACCCCGACCAGGCCGTCGACGGCCTCGGCGAGGATCTCGCGGCGGATCTCCGCGTCGGAGCGCAGGAAGACCTTGAGCAGGTCGCGGCGGGTCACCATGCCGATGAGCCGGCCCAGCGCGTCGACCACGGGCAGCCGCTTCAGCTGGGCGGAGTCCATGATCCGGGCCGCCGCGGCGAGCGACGTCGTCGACATGACGGTGACCGCCGGCGCGTTCATCAGCTCCCCGGCCGCGGTCGCGTGCGCCTTGCCGCGGGCCTGGCGGGTCTGCCGGCTCTCGAACAGCCGGAACCGCTCGTCGTCGCCGGCGAACTCGATCTTCGGGGTGAGGTCGGCGGACGAGACCACCCCGACGACCCGGTCGAACCGGTCGATGACCGGCACGGCGTTCACCTCGTGCGCCTCCAGCAGGTCGACGATCTCCTTGAAGGGCGTGTCCGCCTGCACGGACACCGCGCCGATGGTCATCACGTCGGCCACGTTCCAGCGGCTCATCTCGGCCTCCTCTGCATCGTTGTGGCATCTCGGGCCGACCGTACGGCTGCTCGTGAACCCCGGGGCAGGGCCGAACGGCACCCGTCACGGGAGCCGTTGGGCAGCTTCCGCCGCCCTGAGGACCTTCGGCCTTGTCACCGGACCGGCGCGGCGAGGGAGGATGGCGGTGAGGGACCACACCAGCGCGTGATGCCGGGAGGTTTCCCATGGCGTACGAGTACGGGCCGATCGTCGTCGGCGTCGACGGATCGGCCGACAGCACGGGTGCGGTGCGCTGGGCCGCCGATGAGGCCTGCCGCTGGACCCGCACGCTCGTGGCGGTGCACGCGGTCGAGCCGGGCGAGCCCGCCAAGCCCGCCGAGCCCGGCCAGCCCGGACCGGCGGGCGGTGCGGACATCGCCGCGGCCGCCGCGGCGGAGGCCCGGCGCTGGTGTGTCGGCGTCGCCGCCACCGGCGAGACCCGGGCCGGGCCGCCGGTGGACGTGCTGCGGCAGATGGCGGAGCAGGCGCGGCTGCTGGTGGTCGGCGGGCGGGGCACGTCCAGGCATCCGACGGCGCCGCTCGGCCCGGTCAGCCGGGCGCTCGCCGCCCGGGCCGGCGCCCCGGTCCTCGTCGTGCACAACGCCCGGCGGTGGGCCTCCCCCGACGCCGTCCTGCCGCGTGACGGGCCGGTGGTCGTCGGCTTCGACGGTTCGGACTCCGCCGGGCGTGCGCTGCGCCTCGCCTTCGCGGAGGCCGCGGCCCGGTGCAGCCGGCTCGTCATCCTGCAGGCCTGGCAGCACCTGGAGCTGTGGCGGCCGGGCGGGGACCGGGCGGCCGACCTGTGCGACAACGCGACCGTCGTCCACGAGTCGCTGTGCGCGGTGGCCCAGCCGTGGCGGGCCCGGTACCCGCTGGTGGAGGTCGAGATCCGCGGCGAGCCCGGCGACCCGGTCATGGCGCTCACCACGGCGTCGCAGTGGGCCGGGCTGCTGGTGCTCGGCACGCGGTGCCCGGCCGACCCGGTCCAGCCGTCCCGGCCGTCGGTGAGCAGCCGCGTCCTGCGGTACGCCGCCTGCCCGGTGCTGGTCGCCCACGGCCCGAGCCGGGTCCCGGCGGCCGCGGCGGCATGAACGCCCGGCACGCCGGGCAGCATCCGCCGGAAGGAGGTCGCCATGACACTGCTCGTCGGGTCCGCGAGCCGGATCCTCGCCGACGCGGCCCTGGCCGCCCTGCGGGCGCCGTCGGTGCTCAACACCCAGCCGTGGCGCTGGCACATCGAACGCGACACCGCGCGGCTGTCCGCCGACCGGAGCCGCCGCCTGGCCCGGATCGACCCGGACGGGCGCCTGATGCTGCTCAGCTGCGGCGCCGCCCTGCACCACGCGTGCGTCACGCTCGCCGCCGGCGGGGTCGACTTCGCGGTGGACCCGCTGCCGGACCAGGACGCACCCGAGGCGCTGGCGATCATCCGGTACCGCGGCGACACTGCGCCCTCGGCCACGGCGCAGCGCCTGCGGGACGCCATCGCGGTGCGCTGGTCCGACCGCCGGCCGTTCTCCGGCACGCCGGTGCCCGACGAGACGCTCGAACGGCTGCGCGTGACGGCCGGACGGCCCGGCGCCCACCTGCACCTCGTGCGGGCCTCCGAGCTGGTCACGGTGATCGCCGCCGCGGGGCACGCGGCGGCCGCCGAGATGGCCGACCCCACCTACCGCGCCGAGCTGCTGTCCTGGCTCCGCCCGGCGGGCATGGGCCGCGACGGCATGCCCGTCGACACGATCACCCCGCCGGGTGTGCGGCAGGTGCCGCTGCGCGACTTCACGACCGCCGGCTGGCTGCCGGCCATCTACAGCGACACCGACGTCGCCGACCGCGAGGCGCGCTACGGCATCGTGGTGACCGACGGCGACGGCCCGGCCGACTGGCTGCGGGCCGGCGTCACCCTGTCGGCCGCCCTGCTCGCCGCCACCGCGGATGGGCTGGCCACCTCCGCGATGAGCGATCTGGTCGAGGAGCCGGCCGCCCGGATCGCCCTGCAACGGATGCTCGGCGACGTCGGCTACCCGGCGATCGGTGTCCGGATCGGGGTGCCGGCGGCCGGGCCTCCCCCGCCGAGGGCGCCGCGCCGCCCCGCGGCCGAGATGGTGGAGATCGTCGCCGAGTCTGCCCCCGGCTGAGCGGGCCGGCAGTTCGCCCCGCTGCTGCCGTTCCATTTCGGCGGCCCCGGCGCGGACGAGCTGTGGCGGCCGCGCGTCAGTCGGCGCGGACCATCGGGAACGACACCAGCGCCGCGTTCGGGTCCGGCTCGGTCAGCGGGATCTCGGCGGTCAGCGTCGTGCCCCGCGCCGGCGGGCTGACCACGGCGAGCCGGCCGCCCAGGGCCTCGACGCGGTCGCGGAGGCCGATGAGGCCGGTGCCGCCGGCCGGGTCGGCCCCGCCGGTGCCGTCGTCACGCACGGCCAGCCAGACCCGACGGTCGTCGGCGGTGACCGTCACGCAGGCGACCGACGCCCCGGCGTGTTTGGCCACATTGGTCAGCGCCTCGGACACCACGTAGTAGACCGCCACCTCCACCCGTTCGGGCAACCGCCGGTCGACCTGCACCCGCAGGTCCACCGGCACGACGCTGCGCCGGGCCAGCGTGCGCAGCATCGGGCACACACCGCCCTGGGTCAGCAGCGCCGGGTGGATGCCGCGGGCGAGGTCCGTCATGGACTCGTGGATCTCGGTGAGGTTCCGCACGGCACCGGTGAGCAGGTGCTGGACCGCCGGGTCCTCGGCCATCGCCGAGTCCCCCGCGATGCGCAGCCGCAGCGCCAGCGAGACGATCCGCTGCTGCGGACCGTCGTGCAGGTCCCGTTCGATCCGGCGCCGGGCGTCGTCGGCCGCGGCGACCAGCCGCACGCGGGAGGCGGCGAGCCGGGCCCGGTTCTCGGCGTTGGCGATCGCGGTGGCCACCAGCTCGGTGAACGCCTGCAGACGGGCCTCCGCGTCGGCGGGCACCGGCTCCGGCTGGTACGACCGGACGAGCGTGACGCCCCACAGCTCGCCGTCGACCACGATCGGCACGCCGACGCCGCGGTGGACCCCGAGCGCGCGCACCTGCTCGGCGATCGGCCCGGTGGCGGTGTCGTAGTCGATCCGCGCGGTGCGGTGGGTACTGCGGATCATGCCCACGAGGTCCTCACCGGTGATCGGCACGCCCGGCCGGTCGGGCAGCAGCTGCCCGTCCTCGTCGCGCTCCGAGACGGACGTGACGGTGCCGCCCGGCTCGTACCGGAACAGCCCGGTGTGCAACCCCCGGAAGAGCTGGTGCAGCTCCGCCGTCACCGCCGCGAACACCTCCGTGGGCGGCCCGCCGGCCGCGACCAGCGTGGCCACCCGGCGCAGTGCGGCCTGCTCGGCCAGCAGCGCCTGGGTCGCCTGCTGGCTGTCCCGCAGCGTGTCGAGGAGCTCCTGGCGGTCCAGGGCGCTGCCGACGATCCCCGACAGCGCCGGGCCGAGGTGGTCACGGAGCCGGTCCACCGTCCCGGGCGGGGTGGTGTCCGCCACGATGAGCCGCACCGGACGCCCCTCCCGGTCGCGCAGGCGGAGCACGAGCGCGCCGGCCGTCTCGTCGGTGGCCTGGTCGGCGGCCTGGTCGGTGGCCCCCTCGGTGGCCTCGCCCGGACCCGGCGGGTCGCCGGCCTCGATCGACGCGTGGGAGAGACCCAACCGGGCCGCGAGGTGCCGCGCCCCGGCCCGCAGCCCGGACGGCAGGTCGTCCTCGCCGAGGATGCGGCGCGCGAGCTCGGCGGAGATGTCCGCCTCGGCCGCCCGTTGCTGCGCCTCCGCCGTGCGGGACCGGGCGAGGTCGGCCAGCCCGCTGCTGAACAGCGCCACGACGGCGAACACCGCGACCCGCTGGAGGTCGTGGGCCACGGTCAGGTGCAGCCCGCTCGGCGGGACGAGGAAGTAGTTGAACGCCACCGTGCTGCCCAGCGCGGCCAGCAGGCCGAGCCCCGCGCCCCACACGGTCGTCAGCGCCAGCACGCCGAGGATGTACAGCGCGGCGCTCGGCTGGCTGTCGGGGGTGGTGAGGCCGAGCACGGCCAGCACGGCCGTCTCCAGCGCGACGACGGCCACCGCGACGGCGACGCCGAGCACCTGCGACGGCGGCGACGCCGGCAGCAGCCAACGCATCAGCCGACGCCGGACGGCGTTGCGCACCGTCATGCGGCCTCCCGGGCGGCAAGCTGGTGTGCCGGGGACCGGCGCGGATCGCGCCGGTCCGGCACGCACACGTCGACCGTTCGCCTCCCCGGCGGCCGTCACCACCACCCGCCGGGGGTGACATCGGCACCGCCGGCGCGGGCCGGCCCCGCTCAGGCCCTGGGCCGGCGCACCTGGACGGTGGTGACACCCGGCGTGGTCCGCACGAGCGCCACCACCGCCTCCCGCTCGGCCTGGTCGTCGAACTCGCCGTCGACGGCCGCGGTGGCGTCGTGCACGGTCACCGGCCAGCGGCGCCGCCCGTCGGCGTAGACGTCGAGGCGGTGCTGCGCCTCGCGCTGCGCGGCGTCGTCGGTCGGCAGCAGCGTCCGCAGCACGTCGCAGCGGCTGACGACGCCGACGACGTGCTCCTCGACCACGACGGGCACGGTGTGCGCCTCGCGGCGGACCATGGCGTCGGCCAGGTCGGCGACGTCGGCCTCGGGCCACGCGGTCACCGGCAGGCCCGACATCACCTCCCGCACCCGCTGCCCGGACGGGTCCGCCGCCGCGCCGGCCCGGGCCTGGTTGCGCAGCAGGTCGACCTCACGCACGATGCCGACGAGCAGGTCGTGCTCGTCGACCACCGGGGCCGCGGTGATCGAGCGGCGCTCCAGCAGCGCCACCGCCTCCGAGACCGGTGCTTCGGCGTGCACGGTGTACGCCGGGGTGGTCATGATGTCCTTCGCGTGCATCACTCCTCCTCCGTTCGTGTTGGTCGGTCGCCTCAAGCCTCCCGCCGGAAACGGTGCGGGCTCACCCCGCACGGCATCGGTGGTGTGAACGCCTCTGCCGGGGGAAGGGCCCTACACGGCGATCTGAACGCACGGAGGTTGCTGTGACGACGAACGAGCCGGCGGCCGCGCTGCACCGGGCCGCGGAGGACGCGCTGCTCGCGCCCTCGATCCTGAACACCCAACCCTGGCACTGGCGGGTCGAGGGCGCGAACCTGGACCTGTACGCGGACCCGGCCCGGCAGCTGCACGCCGCCGATCCGCACTGGGGCCTCATGGTCGTCAGCTGTGGTGCGGCCCTGCACCACGCACGGGTGTCGCTGCGGGCGGGCGGCTACGAGCCGGTGGTCCACCGCCGGCCCGACCCGCACCAACCGTGGCTGCTCGCCCGCATCCAGGCGGGCCGGGCGTGCCCGCCGTCACCGGCATCCCTGCGCACGTACCAGAGCCTGCGGCTGCGGCACACCGACCGGCGCGCGTTCGCGACCGACGTCCGGGTGCCCGCTGCCGTCATCGCCGGGCTCCGGTCGGCCGCCGAGGCCGAGCACGCGCACCTGTACCAGCTCGCACCGCAGGCCGTCGAGTACCTGCGCTACGCCGCGCAGGGCGCGCGGACCGCCGGCGCCCGGGACAAGGTCCACACGGCCGAGCTGCGGGACTGGACGTCACGCGGCGCCGATGACGGGGTACCGCCCGAGACCGTGGCGAAGCCGGCCGCGCGGCCGGTCCCCACGCGCGACTTCGGGCTCGGCTCCGAGGCGGCGCTGGATCCGGGACCCGGCGACGACCGCGCGGCGGAGTACCTGGTCGTGGCCACGGCCGGAGACGACCCCACGGACTGGCTGCACGCCGGGGAGGCGACGAGCGCGGTCTGGCTCGCCGCGACCGTCGAGGGGCTGGCGATCTCGCCGATGAGCGACGTCATCGAGGTCCCCGGTGCGCGGACGCTGCTGCGCAGCCTGCTGCACCCGACGGCGCAACCGCAGCTGGTCCTGCGGGCCGGCGTCGCCGGCGACGCCGACCCGCCCCCGCAGAGCCCGCGCCGGCCGGCGTCAGAGGCCATCGACGTCACCTGACACGCGAGGAGGTTGCCATGACAACGACGAAACACTGGAGTGTCGAGGTCTCCATCGGCGAGAACGACGGCCGCACGTACGCCGAGGCCCGCCTGCAAACCAGCGACAACGACACCACCGAGCTGCGCGGGCACGGCGAGGCGCGCCTGAACCCGGCCGACGAGGACGTTCCGGAGATCGGCGACGAGGTGGCCGTGGCACGGGCGCTGTCCGACCTCGGACACCGCGTGCTGCTCGCGGCGGCGGCCGACATCCGGGCGATCTCCGACGAGCCGGTGCATCTGCACCGATAGGCGCGATGGACGCGTGGACGTACCGGTTCGACGGGACCGGCCCGGCCGGCGAGGGCCTGCGCGAGGCGCTGTGCACTCTGGGCAACGGCTACCTCGCGACCCGGGGCGCCGTGCCGGAGTGCGACGCCGACGGAGTGCACTATCCGGGCACCTACGCCGCCGGCTGCTACAACCGCCTGCTCGACACGGTCGCCGGTGGGACGGTCGAGAACGAGAGCCTGGTGAACCTGCCGAACTGGCTGCCGTTGACGTTCCGGGCCGGGGACGGCCCGTGGCTGGGCCGCCCGGGCACCGAGGTCCTCGACGAGGACCATGAGCTCGACCTGCGCGGCGGCGTGCTGTCGCGCCGCCTGCGCGTGCGGGACAGCGCCGGGCGGACCACGGCGGTGACCCAGCTGCGGTTCGTGCACATGCGTGACCCGCACGTCTGCGGCCTGCGGGTCACGCTCACGCCGCAGGACTGGTCAGGAACGCTGACCGTACGGTCCGGGCTCGACGCCACCGTGCGCAACCGCGGGGTCGAACGCTACCGCGGGCTGTCGGACCGCCACCTGACGCAGCTGACCGCCGGGCCTCTCGGGGCGGACGGTGTCGCGTGCTCGGTCGAGACCGGCCAGTCGCACGTGCGGGTCGCGCTGGCCGCCAACACCCGGGTGCTGCTGGACGGCCGCGCGACCGGCGTCGCCCGCGCGGGCGGGGAGCCCGGCCGCGCCGAGCAGGAGATCACCGTCCCGGTTTCCGCCGGCCGCCGGATCACCGTCGAGAAGCTGGTCGTGGTGCACACCGCACGGGACAACGCGATCAGCGAGCCGTCCGTCGAGGCGCGGGAACACCTGGCCCGGCTCGCCGGCTTCGAGACGCTGCTGTACGAGCACCGGCTGGCGTGGCGGCAGCTGTGGCGGCGCTTCAGCTTCTCGCTGCGCGGCCCGCAGAGCCCCGCGCTGCCGGTGGTACGGCTGCATCTGTTCCATCTGCTGCAGACCGTGTCCGACCACAGCGCCGACCTCGACGCCGGTGTCCCGGCCCGCGGGCTGCACGGCGAGGCCTACCGCGGCCACGTCCTGTGGGACGAGCTGTTCGTCTTTCCGATCCTGAACCTGCGCGCGCCGGTGCTGAGCCGGGCGCTGCTGCGCTACCGGTACCGGCGGCTCCCGAGGGCCCGTGCCGCCGCCGCTGACGACGGCCGCCCGGGGGCGATGTACCCGTGGCAGTCGGGCAGCGACGGGCGGGAGGAGAGCCAGCGGCTGCACCTCAATCCGCTGTCCGGACGCTGGATCGCGGACGTCTCCAGGCTCCAGCGGCACGTCGGGCTGGCGGTGGCGTACAACACCTGGCAGTACTACGAGGTCACCGGCGACCGTGAGTTCCTCGGCCGCGACGGCGCCGAGATGATCATCGAGGTCGCGCGGTACTTCGCCGCGCTGGCCGAGCACGACGACGCCCGCGACCGGTACGTCATCCGCGGCGTGATGGGCCCGGACGAGTTCCACACCGGCTATCCCGGCGCCGACCGGCCCGGCATCGACAACAACGCCTACACGAACATCCTCACCGTGTGGCTCATGCTGCGCGCGCTGGACGTGCTCGACGCGCTCGGCGCCGACCGGCGGGCCGAGCTGGCCGAGACGCTGCACCTCGACCCGGCCGAGCCCCGCCGCTGGGCGGACATCTCCCGCCGGATGTTCGTGCCCGTGCGCCCCGACGGGATCATCGAGCAGTTCGAGGGCTACGCCGGCCTGGCCGAGCTGGACTGGCCGACGTACCGCGACCGCTACGGCGACGTCCGCCGCCTCGACCGGATCCTCGAGTCGGAGGGCGACACCCCGAACCGGTACCAGGCCTCGAAGCAGGCCGACGTGCTGATGCTGTTCTACCTGCTCTCCGCCGACGAGCTGGGCGAGCTGCTGCATCGCCTCGGCTACCGGCTGCCCGCCGACGCCATCGCGCGCACCGTCGAGTATTACCTGGCCCGCACCGCGCACGGCTCCACGCTCAGCGCGGTCGTCCACGCCTGGGTGCTCGCCCGCAACCATCGTGAGGAGGCGCTGCGGTACTTCGTCGAGGCCCTTTGCAGCGACGTCGCCGACATCCAGGGCGGTACGACCGCCGAAGGCATCCACCTGGCCGCGATGGCCGGGTCGGTCGACGTGCTGCAGCGCTGCTTCGCCGGCCTGGAGACCCGCGGCGGCGCGCTGCTGCTCAACCCCTACTGGCCGCGGCAGCTCGGCGTGCTGGAGTTCGACATCCGCTACCGCGGGCACCGGATCACCCTGCGGATCAGCGGCGCCACGGTGCGGGTGACGGCCGGCCCGGGCCGCCTGCCGCCGATCCGGGTGAACTGCCGGGACGAGGCCGTCGAGCTGGGCCCCGGCGAGGTCGTCCAGTTCCCCCTGCACCCGGCGTGATCGGCCGCCGGTCGAGGGGAGGCACCCCGGCCCCCACATCCCGTGACCTTCGGCCGATGTGGCCCGTCCAGGTCCGGGCCAGGGTGGACAGGAGGAGGTACCGCGATGGAAGCCACCGACTGTCTCACCATGGACGGCCGCATCGTCCACGTCCGCGCCATCCGGCCCGATGACGCGCCCGCGCTGCTCGCGCTGCACCAGCGGCTCTCGCCGCGCAACCGGTACCTGCGCTTCTTCACCGCCGGCGCGGCGCTGGACGCCGAGGTGCGCCGGCTCACCCGGGCCTCGGACGGCGACCGGCTCGGCCTGCTGGTCGAGGAGGACGGCCGGGTGCTCGCCGCGGGCTCCTACGAGCGGGTGAACCCCGACCAGGCGGACTTCGCGCTCGTCGTCGCCGACGAGCACCACGGCGAGGGCCTCGGCACCCTGCTGCTCGAGCACCTCGCCGCCGCCGCCCGGCACGCCGGCATCACCGAGCTCGTCGGCGACGTGCTGCCCGAGAACGCCGCCATGCTGCGGGTCGGTCGCGGCATGGCGCCCGGCACGACCAACCGGTTCGTCTCCGGCACGGTGCGGATCCGCGTGCCGACCATCCCCGACGAGGCGGCGCTGGCCGCGGTCGGGGCGCGCGACCGCACGGCCGCCCACCGGTCGCTGCGGCCGCTGCTGGCGCCGGCGTCCGTCGCCGTCATCGGCGCCGGCCGGTCGGCCGGCGGCGTCGGCCATGAGGTGCTCGCCGCGCTGCGCGACGGCGGCTACACCGGCGCACTGCACGCGGTGAACCCGCACGCCACACAGGTGTGCGGGGTGGCCGCCCACCCGACGGTGGCCGCGATCGGCTCCCCCGTCGACCTCGCCGTCATCGCCGTGCCCGCCGGTTCGGTCCCGGATGTGGTACGGCAGTGCTGCGCGTCCGGTGTCCGGGCAGCGGTGGTGCTCAGCGCAGGGCTGGACCGGGCCGCCGAACGGGACCTCGTCGCGGTGGCCCGCCGGCACGGCATGCGGATCGTGGGCCCGAACTGCCTGGGTGTGATCAACACGGATCCGGCGGTGCGCGTCAACGCGGCGTTCGCTCCCGTGCAGCCGGTCGCGGGCGGGCTCGCGGTGGCGTCCCAGTCGGGCGCGGTGGGGGTCGCGATCCTCCAGGCGACGACCCGCTGCGGCGTCGGCGTCTCCAGCTTCGTCTCGCTCGGCGACAAGGCCGACGTCAGCGGCAACGACCTCCTCACCTACTGGTACGACGACCCGGCCACCCGCGCCGTCGCGCTCTACCTTGAGTCGTTCGGCAACCCGCGCCGGTTCGCCTGGGTCGCGCGGGCGCTGGCCACCCGCAAGCCGGTGCTGGCCGTCAAGAGCGGCCGCGCCGAGGGCGGCCGGCGGGCGGGCGCGTCGCCCACCGCCGCCGCGGTCCGCACCGACACCGCCGTGCAGGCGCTGTTCGCTCAGGCCGGGGTGATCCGCACCGACACGCTCGGCGAGCTGCTCGACACCGCCCGGGTGCTCGTCGACCAGCCGCTGCCCGGCGGCTCCCGGCTCGCCGTCGTCGGCAACGCCGGCGGCCTCAACGTGGTGGCCGCCGACGCCGCCCGCACCGCCGCGCTGGCCGTCCCGGCGCTCGTCGCCGCCGGCGCCAACCCGGTCGACCTCGGCGCCGAGGCCACCCCGGAGGCGATGGCGGCCGCGATCCGCGCCGTGGCCCGGGCGGGCGAGGCCGACCTGATGGTCGTCGCGTTCGTCGCCACCCGCACCAACGACAGCGCGGCGATCCTCGCGGCCGTCGGCGCGGCGATCGACGACTGCCCGGACCTGCCGGTCGCCGTCGTCGCCGTCGGGGTGCGGGACGCCCCGGCAACCGTGGGCGTGCGCCGGGCGCCGGTGTTCGACCTTCCGGAGCCGGCGGTGCTCGCGCTGGGGCGGGCCGCCCGCTACGCGGCCTGGCGCCGCGAGCCGGCCGGGAAGCGCCCCGTCCTGCCGGGCATCGACGCGGAGGCCGCGCGGGCCGTGATACGGCGGGCGCTCGCGACCGCCGACGGCTGGCAACCGGCGGACGTGGCCCGGTCGGTGCTGTCCTGCTACGGCGTGCCGGTCGTGGAGACGCTCGTCGCCACCGGCGCGGACGAGACGGTCCGGTTCGCTGCCCTGGCCGGCTACCCGGTCGCCGTCAAGGCCGCGGCACCCGGCATCGTGCACAAGTCCGACATCGGCGCGGTCTGGCTCGGCCTGTCCGACGAGGCCGCCGTCCGCCGGGCGTACCGCGGGATCGGCATCGCGCTCGGCCAGGCCCGCCCGGCGGTCCTCGTGCAGCCCATGGCCGCGGCCGGGGTCGAGCTCGTGGCCGGCGTGGTCCACGACGAGCGGTTCGGCTCGCTGGTCACGCTCGGGCTCGGCGGCGTGCACACCGATCTGCTCGACGACCGTTCGCTGCGGCTCCTGCCGCTCACCGACCGCGACGCCACGGCCATGTGGCGGGGGCTGCGCGGGGCGCCGCTGCTGACCGGCTACCGCGGGGCACCGCCGGTCGACACCGCCGCGCTGGAGGACCTGCTGCTGCGCCTCGGCCGGCTCGCCGAGGATCTCCCGGAGATCGCCGAGCTCGACCTGAACCCGGTGCTCGCCGGGCCGGGCGGCTGCACCGCCGTGGACGTGAAGCTGCGCCTGGCCCGGATCGGGGTGGAGCCGGAGACCTACGTGCGGCAGCTGACGCATGCTTGAGGTGAGAGCCCGAGGAGGCATCATGAGCGTCGTCCGACGTCCGGTGGTTGTGGGCATCGACGGCTCGCCGGCCGCCTTCGGCGCGGTGCGCTGGGCCGCCGACGAGGCCGTACGCCACGGCCAGCCGTTGCGGATCGCCCACGCGCTGGAGGATTCCGGCGCGGACGGCGAGGCACCCGCCGACGAGCAGCGCATCGCCCTCGACGCCGCCGCCGAGGCCCGCAACTGGCAGCCCGGCCTCGACGTCACCACGTCGACCTGCCCTGGCAGCCCGGCCCGGATGCTCGTCGAGCAGTCGCGTCAGGCGAGCCTCGTCGTGGTCGGCAGCCGCGGCCGTGGCGGGTTCCGCTCGCTGCTCGTCGGATCGGTGAGCCGGCAGGTCGCCGAGCACGCCGTCTGTCCGGTGCTCGTGGTGCACCACGCGGAGCGCTGGGCGGGCCCGGAGGCCCAGCTGCCGCGGCATGCGCCGGTCGTCGTCGGCGTCGACGGGTCGGCCGCCGGCGAGGTGGCGCTCGACCTGGCGTTCGCCGAGGCGTCGTCGCGCGGTGTCGGGCTGACGGCGGCGTGGGCCTGGCTGGAGCCGGTGCGCCGGTGGGGGCGGCACACGGACGCCGACCGGCTGGCGGACGCCGCGCGCCGGGAGCTCGCCGACGACCTCGGACCGTGGCTGGCGAAGTTCCCGGCGGTCGAGGTGCGGCAGCGGGTGATGCGCGGCGAGACGGTACCGCTGCTGCTCGACGAGGCGCGTGCGGCACTGATGGTCGTGGTCGGCGCCCGCGGGCACGGCGGCTTCGACGGCCTCAAGCTCGGCTCGGTGCCCTCGCAGGTGCTCGACCACGCGGACACGCCCGTGCTCGTCGCCCGCCGGTCCTGACCCGCGAGGGCGGCGGCGCGGGGGCTCGCGGTCAGCCGCGGGCGATGAGGACCGGGCAGTCCGCCCGGTGCAGCAGCCGCAGGCTCACCGAGCCGAGCAGCAGCCCGGCGAACCCGCCGTGTCCACGGTTGCCGACGACGACCAGCCGGGCCTGCCGCGACCGGCGGGCCAGCGCGCCGATGGCGTCGCCGGTGACGCCGTGAAACTCCCAGGCCACGCCCGGGTGGCCGGCGGCGGCCGCGGCGACCTGCGCGACCGCCTCCTCGAACAGCACCCGCCGGACCTCGGCGGCGTCGTACAGCAGCGGCGGCGCGCCGATCGCCGGCGGCCCGACGCTCGCGTCGACCGCCCGCACCACGCTCACGTCGCAGCCACGCTCCGCCGCCTCCTGGAACCCGAGCTCCAGCGCCTGCCCGGCCGGCCCGGATCCGTCGAAGCCGACGAGCACCGGACCCGCCGGGTTGGCGCGGCCCCGCACGACGGCGACCGGACACGTGGCGTGCGTGGCCACCTGCTGGCTCACCGAGCCGAGCACGGTCCCGGTGGTGGTCCGTCGCCCGCGGGTGCCGACCACGAGCAGCCCGGCGGAGGCGGCGGCCGCGAGCAGCGTCTCCGCGGGCTGCCCGAGCGTGGCCGCCACGCGGACGTCGACACCGTACGACGCGGCCGAAGCCTCCTTGCCGAACCCCTCGGCCTGGGCGTCGGCCAGCTGTTGCGCGGTGTGCGCCAGCTCGGTCCCCGGCGCGAACGCCGACCACGGAACGCGCCAGTGGTAGGCGAGCACCACGTCCAGCGGCACCCGGCGGCGCGCCGCCTCGGCGGCCGCCCACCGGGTGGCGACCAGCGACGGCGCGCTGCCGTCGACACCGACGACGACCGGACCTTCGCGCATCATGAGCAAGCCCCCTCTTCCTCTCCACCTGTCCACCTGGTCTTCGGGCGACCGCCAGGGGTCACCGGCCGGTCACCCTCTCGCGGCCGGCCGGCGCAGCACGGCGCACCGGACGACGCGCTGCACGTCACGTGGTGACACGACGCCGACGAGCCGGCCATCGTCGACGACCAGGGCCCGCCTGTCGGTGCTGCCGCTCAGGCGCGGGATCAGGTCGACGATCGCATCGTCCGGGCCGGCGACCGGTACCTCGCTCATCGGGCAGGCCGCCGCACGCAGCGTGGTGCTCGCGCGCTGCGACTGCGGCACCCGCTCGATCCGGGCCAGCGTGATCAGCCCGGCCGGCCCGGCCCCGTCGACGAGCGGCAACGTCGAGTGCCGCGCCTCGCGCAGCCGGTGGTCGACGAAGTCGGCCACGGTCAGGCCGGCCGGCACCGTGACCGGATCCGGTGTCATGACGTCGGCGACCCGGATCCCCGCCAGCGCGCTGCCCAGCCGGGCCTGGCGCTGCTCGCCCGCCGCGGCGGACACGATGAACCAGCCGATGAGCAGCAGCCACAGCCCGCCGATCGCGGCGCCCAACAGCATCTGCCCGAGGCCGAACGCGATCAGCGCCACACCGAACGCCTGGCCCGTCCTCGCGGCCGCTACCGTCGCCCAGACGCGGTCGCCGCGCCACTTCCACAGCCCGGCGCGCAACAGTCGCCCGCCGTCGAGCGGCGCCGCCGGGAACAGGTTGAACGCGGCCAGCAACAGGTTGATCCCCGCGAGCCAGCGCGCCGTGCCGAGGACCAGGCCGGGACGGCCGGCCGCCGCCAGGACCGCGGCGACCGCCGCGAAGACCAGGCCGATCAGCAGGCTGACGGCCGGGCCGGCACCGGCGATGCGCGCCTCGGCGCCGGGCGTGGACGGTTCCCCACGCAGCCGGGCCACACCACCGAACACCCACAGCGTGATCCCTTCCACGTCCAGGCCGTTGCGGCGCGCGAACACGGCGTGGGACGCCTCGTGCGCCAGCAGGCCCAGCAGGAACACGACTGCCGCCAGGATTCCCGCCACGGCGTACGCCCATGCGGGCCGGCCCGGGTACCCGGCCGGGAGCCGTCCGGCCGCCAGCAGCCACGCGATCAGCGCGAGGACGATCAGGACACTCCAGTTCGCGCCGACCTCGACGCCCGCGACGCGACCCAACCGAAAGCTCGACGTCATCCTGACCTCCCCCGGGCGCCCGGACCGGCGCCGCGGCTAGGCCCCCTCCGGCACGCCGGGGCCGCGACGTCCACCGACGCGGCGCACCAGAGCGTTGACATGGCCGCCGGTCCGGGTGGCCGGCGCCGAGCGGCCGCCCGCCCGGTGCATCGGCACGCACCACGGCGCCGCGGCCGACAGCCGCACCGCACGCGTGGCCCCGCCCGCCGCGACGACACGGAAGTGCCGGGCCAGCACGCGCGTGTCCGGCTGCGCCCGCGGCGGGAACACGCCCCGGTACACGACCGGACGCGGCGTCACGCCACCGGCCACCATCTGCGCCAGTGCGCGCTCCGTGCCGATGCAGCAGTCCTCGGCGTAGTCCAGACCCGCCTCGGACGCCAGCCGGCGGGCCTGCGGGCTGGTGATGCCCGGCTGCAGCCACACCGCGCCGGCGCCGATCGCGGCCGCCTGCCGGACGAGTTCGGGCGCCTCCCGTGCGGGCCGGAAGACGTTCACGACGTCGACGTGCACGGGGATGTCGGCCAGCCGCGCGTACGCCTGCTCGCCCAGCACCCGGCCCGCGAACGGGTTGACCGGGATGATCTGCCATCCGTGCTCCTGCAGTCCCTTCGGTACCCAATGCGCCGGCTTCAACGGATCACGGGACGCACCGACGATCGCGACGGTGTGCGCCCCGGCAAGGATCTCCCTCGGGGTGCGCATCGGACTCACCTCCAACGAGCTGCGTGGAACCATGACTCCAGCTCAACCGTTTCTCGGTGCCGTGCCGCCCCGCAATGCCGGAAGTCCCGGATGTCCGGGCCGACCGGCGAAGTCTCCTCGGGACTGACCTGCGGCAGTTCACCCGGCGTTCACCCGGCCCCCCTACATTTCCGCGGGCAACGAACTAGAAGGGGAACCAGATGTCCGCTCTGCTGTCCGCCATCGCGGTCGAAGTGATCAGCGCGCTGCTCGTCTCGCTCGTCGTCATGGCGGTTCGTCGGCTGGTCAACCGCACCGCGACGGCCTGAGCCACACACCGTCCGAAGGTCACCCGATCCCGGCCGGATCCTCGGGTTGACCGCATGCCCTCCGGGTAGCTCGTCGCCTTTGGGAGGTGCTGACCAATGACGACCACCACACAGACACGCACCCGCAGCCGTCCTAAGGCGCGGGCGACCGGTCCGGCGAAGGCTGCCGCCCCGCGGCGACCCGCCAGGACGCGGAAAGCGACGGAGCCGGCGACCAAGGTGCAGGCCGAGCAGCACCCCAAAGAGTCCGGCGCCGATCTCGTGACCTGGCAGGACGTGCCGATGCCGCACCTCAAGGTGCCGGTCGTGCACATGGGCGGCGCGGCCGGTGCCGCCGTCGAGCGCGCCGGGTGGACCGCCCGGACCGTCACGGCCGCGGTACCGAGGCCCCGGCCCCGCCAGCTGATGTACTACGGCGGCGTCGGCGCGCTGGCCGCGCTCGGCATTCTGGAATGGCCGGTTGCTCTCGCCGCCGCGGCCGGGGTCTGGGTCGCGACCCACGACCGCCGCACCGCCGCCGCCACCGGCGGGTGAGCGCACGGACCGCGAAGCGGCGCAACGCCTGGGCGCGCGACGGACTGGCCCACATCGAGGTCCGCGGCGCCCGGCGCGGCCTGGTCACCGCCGAGCACGGCCGGCTGGTCGAGGAGACCGTCGGCGCCCTGCGCGGCGTGGACTGGGCGGCATGGAACGCGGCGCTCGGCCGGCTGATCGTCAGCTACGACGCGGGTGGCGTCGACCTCGGTGACCTCGTCGACGCCATCTCGGAGGCCGAGTCCCGCTTCCTCGAGGACGGTTCCAGCCTGGATGCGGAGTCCCGGCACCGGGTCACGCTGGCCGCCGACGTGCTCGGCGCCGCCGCATCGTTCGTGGCCCGCCGGCTGCGGCTGCCCGCGGCGGCCCGCGAGCTGGCCGCCGTCGTGGCACTGGTCGACCACCTGCCGGGCGTCCGGTCGAGGCTGCACCGGGCGCTGGGCCGCCACGAGGCCGACCTGCTCGTCTCCACGGTCAACGCGACGATCAACGCCGCCGGCCAGGCCGAGCTGTCCCTGCTCGCCGACGCGGGCCTGCGCGCGGTCCAGCTCCGGGAAGCCTCGGCACAGCGGGACACCTGGCAGCGCCGCTCGGCCGGGCTGACGCGCAGCGCCGCCGTGAGCCGGGCCGCGAGCACCGGCGGGGAGCGACCCGCCGAGCTGCCCGACGGACCGGTCGAACGGTACGCGCGACGCATCAGCACGGTGACACTGCTGGCCGCGGCGGCGGCGACGCAGCTGCCGGTCGGCCTGCGCCGGGCGGCCCGGGTGCTGATGGCCGGTTCGCCGGTTCCGGCGCACGCCGGGCCGGAAGCGTTCGCCGCCGGCCTCGGCCGGCTGCTCGCCCGCCGCGACGTGCTCGTGCGTGACCGTGCCGCGCTGCGCCGGCTGGACCGGGTCGACACCGTGGTGCTCGACGCCGCCGTCCTGACCGGCGGCCGGCGCGTCATCGCCCACGTGGCGCCCGTGCGGGGGACGGTCGAGGCGGCCTGGGAGCGCGCCGCGCGGCTCGTCGACGGCCCCGACGGGGCGGCCGACGGCTGGGCGCTCACCGACCTGCGCCACGTCGAGCACGCGATCCCGGACGCCGTCCTGCAGGACGCGCGCTCGCACGACGGGAGGCGCGGAACCCTGCACGCACTGACCCGCGACGGCGGCGTCGCGGCCGTCGTGCTGGTCGAGGAGGCGCTCGACCCGCTGACCACCGCCGTCATCGCGGCCGGCCGCCGCGTCGGCACCGTACTGCTCGCCGGCGCGCCGCCCGACCTGCGCCGCCGGGTCCCGGCCGACGGCACGGTCGCCGGTGGCTCGCGCCTCGCCGGCTCCGTGCGGGCGCTGCAGTCCGACGGGCATGTGGTGGCGCTGATCGCCGGGCGCAACGACGCCGCCCTCGCCGCGGCCGACTGCGGGTTCGGCGTGCTCAGTGAGGACCGCCGGCCGCCGTGGGGCGCCCACCTAATGGGCGGCCCCGGGCTGGAGACGGCCTGGCTGATGCTGGAGGCGGCCGCGGTGGCCCGGGCCGTCAGCCGGCGCAGCACCCACGTGGCGCTGCAGGGCTCGGTGGCCGGCGCGCTGCTCGGGCTCGCCGAGCCCTCCGAGCAGGGCGCCCGCCGGACCTCCCTCGCCACCGCCCTCGCCCAGGGGGCCAACGTCGTCAGCGGGATGTGGTCGGTACGCGACCTGTCCCGCCGCACGCCGCCGGCGGCGGCGGTCGACGTCGCCTGGCACGCCCTGCCCGTCGCCGAGGTCATGCGGGCGCTGGGCACAACACCGCACGGGCTCGACGAGCACGACGCCGAGCGGCGCCGCCTGGACACGGCCACGACGGATGCCGCCGACGCGCCGGCCGGACGGGGGGTGCTCGGCACGATCGTCGGTGAGCTCGACACCCCGCTGACACTGCCCCTGGCCGCCGGCGCCGGCGTCTCCGCCGCCACCGGGGCGACGAGCGACGCGGCGCTGGTGCTCGCCGTCATCCTCGCCAACGCGGTGCTCTCCGGCGTGCAGGACGCGACGGCCCGCCGGGCGCTGCGCCGGCTGGTGAGCGAGGCGACGCCGCCGGTCCGGCTGCGTCGCGGCGGCGTCGGCCGGGTCGGCGGCCTCACCGAGCTGGTGCCGGGCGACGTCATCCTGCTGGAGCCGGGGGATGCGGTACCGGCGGACTGCCGGCTGCTGGAAGCGGGCGGCCTGGAGATGGACGAGTCGCCGCTCACCGGCGAGTCGGTGCCGGTCGCCAAGGGCACCGCCGCCGTGCGCGCGGACGCCGTCGCCGATCGCACGAGCATGGTGTACGCCGGCACCACCGTCGCCGCCGGGTCCGCCACCTGCGTCGTGGTGGCGACGGGCGCACAGACGGAGGCCGGCCGCAACGCGCTGATCGCGCTGCGGGAACCGCCGCGCAGCGGTGTCCAGCAGCGGCTGCGCGAGCTGACCAAGGCGTCGCTGCCGGCGGCCGCCGCGTCGGCCGCGGCCCTGCTCGCCGTGGGCCTGGTCCGGGGCCGGTTGGCCGAGTCGCTCAACAACGCGGTCGCGCTCGCGGTCGCGGCCATCCCGGAGGGGCTGCCGTTCATCGCGACCGCGGCCGAGCTCAGCGCCAGCCGCCGGCTCTCCCGGCGCAACATCCTCGTCCGCGATCCCCGGTCGATGGAGGCGCTCGGGCGCATCGACCTGATCTGCTTCGACAAGACCGGCACGCTGACCGAGGGCCGCATCGCGCTGCGCAGCGTCTCCGACGGCCGGTCGCGGGTGCCGCTCGACGAGCTGACCCCGCAGCACCGCGACATCCTCGCCGCGGCCCTGCGCGCGAGCCCCGCACCGAACGAGCACGAGGCGCTGCCGCACCCGACCGACCAGGCGGTCGTGGCCGGCGCCGCGACGGCCGGTGTCAGGACCGACGTCTCCGCCGCGGGCTGGCGGGCCGTCCGGGAGCTGCCGTTCGAGCCGGTGCGCGGGTTCCACGCGGTGCTCGGCGCCGCGGACGCGGGTCAGGTGATCAGCGTCAAGGGCGCGCCGGAGATCACGCTGCCGCGCTGTGTGACCTGGCGGACCGACGGCGGGGCCCAGCCCCTGACGGCGGCCGGCCGGCGCGAGATCGAAGCGGAGGTGGACCGCATGGCCCGGCAAGGGCTGCGGGTGCTCGCCATCGCGGAGCGGGCGGCGTCGCAGCGGCGCGGCCTGGACAACGAGCGGGTCGACGGCATGGAGTTCCTCGGCCTGCTCGGGCTGGCCGACCCGAGCCGCCCCAGCGCGGCCGAGGCGGTGGATCGGCTGCGCCGGGCCGGCATCAAGGTCCTCATGCTGACCGGCGACCATCCCAGCACGGCGGCGGCCGTCGCCGCCGAGCTCGGCCTGCTCGACGGGGGCACGGTCGTCACCGGCCCGGAGCTGGACGGCGCCGAGGGTGACGAGGCGATCGTCGACGCGCTGCTGTCCAAGGCATCAGTGTTCGCCCGGGTGAGCCCGGCCCACAAGGTCGCGGTGGTCGAGGCGCTGCACCGGGCCGGGCACAGCGTGGCGGTCACCGGCGACGGCGCCAACGACGCGCCGGCGATCCGCCTCGCCGACGTGGGCATCGCCCTCGGCGAGCAGGCCACGGCCGCGGCCCGCCAGGCGGCGGACATGATCGTGCTGGACGGCCGGATCGAGACGATCGTCGACGGCGTGGTCGAGGGGCGCGCGATGTGGTCGTCGGTCCGCGAGTCGCTCGCGCTGCTGCTCGGCGGGAACCTCGGCGAGATCATCTTCACCGTCGGCGGCTCGCTCGTCTCGGCGACGCCGCCGCTCAACACGCGGCAGATCCTGTTCGTCAACCTGATGACGGACCTGCTGCCGGCGATCACGGTCGCCGCCCGGCCGCCGCGGCACGTCAGCCCCGAGCAGCTGGCCCGCGAGGGACCGGAGGCTTCGCTGGGCCGGACGCTGACCGGCAACGTCGTGCGCCGCGCCGTCGCGACCTCGGCCGCGGCCGCGGGCGCCTGGCTGGTGGCGAAGGCGACCGGGACGAACGCCCGCGCCAGCACGGTCGCGCTCGCCGCGCTCGTGGGGGCGCAGCTGGGCCAGACCGCGCTGCTGTCCGGCGGCGACCCGATCGTCCTCGGCGCGGCCGGCGCCTCGGCCGCCGCACTGGTCGGCGTCGTGCAGACGCCCGGCCTGAGCCAGTTCTTCGGCTGCCGGCCGCTGGGCCCGGTCGCCTGGGGCATCGTGCTGACCGCGACGGCCGCGGGCACGACGCTCGGGGCGCTGCGGCTGCCGCTGCCGCTGCCCGGCGTCTCCGGCGGGTCGCTGCCCGGCGACGCTGTCGAACAGGGTGCTACCGAGCAGGTTGCCGACCGGCAGGTCGCCGTCACCGCGGCGCCCCCGGATTTCGTCACGTGATCGCCATGAAAGCGCGGGACGTCCGCCACACTCCGGGCCGACGCTGCAGGTATGGCTGCAGAACAGGCCGCGCCAGGCGCCGCGGCGGCGAGGGCAGCCGGTGTCATCGAGGTGTACGTCGCCCAACGGCTCGACGTGGCGTCGGTCCGCCGGTGCCAGGCGATCCTGTCCCAGGCGCTGCGACGGCAACCGGCCCGGCTGATCGTCGACCTGTCGGACTGTCCCGGCGTCGACGCCACCGGCATCGGCGTGCTGCTCGACGCGCACCGGGCGCTCTGGCGGCAGGGCAGCCAGCTGACGCTGCGGGCGGTGCCGCCGGAGGTCTGGCGGATGTTCGTGCTGGCCCGGGTCGACCACGTGTTCGACGTCGACCCCGGGCCGGCGCAGCGCGGCCACCCGAGCCCAGTGCCGCCGCAGGCCGGATGAGCGGCTGACCAGAGGAGACGTCGCACCACCCATGCTGCTGGAAGGCCGCTACCGTCTGCTCCGCCAGGTCGGCGAGGGCTCGACCGCCGAGGTCTGGTCGGCGCACGACGAACTGCTGCGCCGACGGGTCGCCGTGCGGCTGCTGCGACCCGATCGGCCGGGCCACGCCGAGCGGTTCCTGACCGCCGGACGCCTCGGCGCCCGGCTCGCGCATCCCCAGGTGGCCGCCGTCTACGACGTCGGGATCGCCGACGTGCCGGGCCGCGGCGGCACGCCGTACGTCGTCATGGAGTTCGCCGACGGTCCGGCGCTGTCCGAACCGGCGCCGGCAGGCCGGTGGCCGGCCGTCCACGTGGGCGCCGACGTCGCGGTCGCGCTGGCCCACGCCCACGGTCGGTGGCTGGCCCACGGCAGCCTGGGTCCGACCAAGATCCTGCTCACCGGCGTCGGGGTCAAGCTCATCGGCTTCGGCACCGACGTCGCCGACGACCACGACGCGCCGGCGCGCGACGTTCGCGCCCTCGGACTGCTGCTCGCGCCCGCCGCCGCCCCGGGTGCGCCGGCGGAACTGGCCGAACTGGTACGGCGATGCCTGCACGACGACCCTGCCCGGCGGCCCAACGCCGAGGACGCCGCCGTGGTCCTCGACCGGCTGGCCGCCTCGGCTGTGCGACCGCCGGCGGCGGTACCGGCCGAACCCGCGCCGCCGCCGGAGCGTGGGCAGCCGGTAGGGCACCGCTGGACGCGGCGGGCCGGTCTGGTCGCCGGTGTCGTGGCGGTCTCCCTGCTGGCGCTGTTCGCCGTCGCGCAGGCGGCACCCGGCGCGCTGCCCTGGTGGGACCGGCTGCCGCAGCACGCCAGCGTGCCCGCCCCGTCCGAGGAGGCGTGCGACGCACCGCTGGCGCAGCGGTTCTGCGC